>NZ_JBGNUW010000013.1:0-397174 GCF_041950495.1 Nonomuraea sp. MTCD27
CCTGCTCCGGGTCCGTGGAACCCGGCGCCCCCGCAGCGTCATGCGACGGCCCGCCCCAACCGCGTCGGGGACATTACGGGCAAATCGCGGAGCCACTCACACAGCACCGCCCGCTGAAGAATCGAGGTTAACAGCTCACCCCCTCGAATTATTTGAAGAAGTCGATCCTGGACAGTTTTACGGCCGACTTTCCAGGAGGCGCGATCGAATAAAAAGGCGTTTACGCTGACAGCGGCCGTGCCGACGGTGACCCACAAAATATTCTGGGCCGGATTCAGGCAGGTCAAACCCACCTTATGGCCGTTGGGGAACTCTCGGCAATGTTGGTCCGTAAATACTGTAATCATTGCTGATTCTCGACTTTGAATGTAGCTTCAAGCAGGCCACCAGCACGGCCACTTGGCCCAGGACGGCCCCTTTTCAAGCGGCCCTCGGAACCGAACTGTGCAGTCGGTTGTCCTTTGCGTTGTGCCATGGATTCATTTACGTGCGAGCAAGGTGACTGTCACATCGCAGCGGTCACCGTCGGGAACGTCGATAGGAGCGCCGAACCATGAGTAACGGCAGTTTCCTCGCCATCGGTACGGACAACAATCTCCACTTCCGGGCCGGGCTGAACACGGGCTGGGTCCCGGTGCCCAACGGCGGACCGGTGACCGCGGTCAGCCAGCTGAAGAACGGACTCCTCGTCGGTGTGGGTACCGACAAACAGCTCTACACGCGCGCCGGCCTGAGCGCCGGCTGGGTCGTCGTCCCCAACAGCGGCCCCATGATCGCGGTGGCGGTGCTGCTCGATGGCAGGCTCCTCGGCGTGGGCACCGACCAGAATCTGTACACGCGAGCGAGCCTGACCGCAAGCTGGGTCCGCATTCCCAACAGCGGCAGCGTCACGTCGGTGACCGTGCTGCCTGACGGGACCATCGTGGGTGTCGGCACCGACAACAAACTCTGGTCGCGAGCCGGCCTCACCGCGGCCTGGACACAGGTGGCGGGCAGCGGCACGGTGAAGTCGGTGACCGCGCAAGCCGACGGGACCCTCGTCGGCGTGGGGATGGACAACCTGCTCATGACGCGAGCCGGCCTGAATGCGGCTTGGGTCCAGGTGCCCAACAGCGGCCTGGTGAGCACGGCCACGGCACTGAAGGAGACGACCCTCCTGGGCGTCAGCACGGACGGCCTGCTCATGACACGAGCGGGTCTGACCGCGCCCTGGGTAACGGTGCCAGGCAGCGGCACCGTGAAGGCAATCACCACACTGCGCGACGGGACCATCTTGGGGGTGGGCACCGACAACATGCTCATGACGCGAGCCGGCCTGAATGCGGCTTGGGTCAAGATCCCCAACAGCGGCCTGGTGATGGGTGTCGCCGTGCTGCGCGATGGGACCATCCTCGGCGTGGGCACCGACATGCAACTGCACACGCGAGCGAGCCTGACCGCGGGCTGGGTCAAGGTCGCCAACAGCGGCAGCGTGACGGCGGTGACCGTGCTGCCCGACGGGACCATCGTCGGCGCGGGCACCGACAAACAGCTGTACACGCGGGCGAGCCTGACCGCGGGCTGGGTCCTCGTTCCCGGCAGCGGCAGCGTCACGGCGGTGACCGCGTTGCCCGACGGGACCATCCTCGGCGTGGCCATTGAGCCGAACCTGCACACCCTGTTTTCGCGCTCCGGCCTGACCGGGCCTTGGAAACCGGTCCCCAACAGCAGCCCGGTGACCGCGGTCGCCGTGATCGACGCGGTCGACCAGCGCCTCAACTTCGAGTGGCAGCACCAGAGCCAGACCATGTGGTGCTGGTCGGCGTCCTCGGTCGCCATCGCGAAGTTCTACAACCCCGCCACCGACTGGACCCAGTGTTCGCTGGCCGACGCCGAGCTGGACCGGGACGACTGCTGCGTGGGCGAAGGCGCGGTATCACCCTGCAACCAGGGACGGTGGCCGGACACGGCGCTGCAGCGGATCAAGCACTGGAACGAACGTCTGAACGCCGGCCTGACGCCCGCGCAGGTCAGCGCCGAAATGGCGAAATCCGCGCCGGTCATGGCGAACATCGCCTGGTCGGGCGGCGGAGGCCACATCGTGGTGGTGACAGGCCGCTTCCTCGACGCCGACGGGATCGAGTGGGTCAGCGTGGCCGATCCGTGGGACGGACCCCGGAACGTGTCCTACACCACCTTCCGCGAGAGCTATCAGGGCAGCGGGACCTGGAACGTCTCATACAAGACTCAGGGCTGAGGAGAACGCCATGCCAGTGCACCTGTCCGACCCGTCACCCGACGTGCCCGCGAGAGTCAAATCGAAGCTCCACGCGTTCGCCGACGACGCCCAGTTCACCACCAAGGCGCTGCGCGGCGCCCGCAAAGACCAGCTCGACGTGTCCACCCCGCACGAGGTCTACACGCTGGGACTGAACGACATCACCGCGGGCGGCGGCCTGGACCGGGCGCAGCCGGTGGGATGGCGCTACCTGATCGTCGAAGGCGGACAGCCCATCGCCACCGCCGAGACCGCGCCGGGCCCGGACGGCACCCAGGAGGTGTCCCAGTTCGCCGAGGGGCCGTTCGTGGCCGCCACCGACAAAGCCGTCAAGATCCTCCGCAAGCTCCCCGAGCTCGAAGCCAAGGGCTTCGAACTGCGCCTGCTGCGCATCCCCGCCCTCTACATGATGGCGCTATGGCTGCACGCGACCGACACCGACCTGCTGGTGCCGATGGAGCCCTCGCCCGTAGGGAAGGCAGGCAAGCGCATGCCGGCCGAGGAGTTCTTCAACGACCTGTCCGAACTGGCCCGCTCGGCGGCCCTTCCCGACCAGCCCGACCAGCCCGACACGCCAGGGCCCACCACCGCGCCCTGACCCGGACCCGCCCCTGTCTGGCAGTCGACCCACCTGCTGCCAGGCGGGGCTCCTAGGGTCGGCGGCGCCGCCCGCATGCGCCGGCTGCACGAAACCCGCGCGGCCATCCGGTACGTACGCGAAGGCCGCGCCCGGGGCCAGGTCGTCATCACCCTGTGAGGCGCACGCCCATCCGGCGCCTCCGGCACCAACCCAGCCGACCCCCGAGCCGGTGTCGGCCTGAGAGGAAATCATCGTGAGCTCCACGACTCCAATGAGCCCCCGCGCCCCCAATCATGGGGAACGGCCGTACCCCCTCCGGGTGCACGCCCACCCGGACAGCCCTCCATCGCGATGGCTGTGGCTGGTGAAGTGGCTGCTGATCCTGCCCCACGCGCTGGTGCTGGTCCCGTTATGGATCGCCTTCCTGCTGCTCAGCCTCGTCGCGCTGGTCGCGATCGTGGCCACCGGCCGATACCCTCGGCCGATCTTCGACTTCAACGTCGGCGTGCTGCGCTGGAGCTGGCGGGTGGGCTACTACGCCTACAGCGCGCTGGCGACCGACCGCTACCCGCCCTTCACCCTCGCGGAGGTCCCCGGCTACCCGGCCGGCCTCACCGTCGACTACCCGGCGCGGCTGCACCGCGGTCTCGTCCTGGTGAAATGGCTCCTGGCCATCCCACACCTGCTGATCGTCGGCGTTCTGTTCGGCGGCGGCGGCTGGCTCACCTGGCAGGCCGGCGACCAGGCCTGGCTCTGGGGCGGCGGCGGAGTGACCGGACTCCTCGTCCTGGTCGCCGCGATCCTGCTCGCGGTCACCGGCACCTACCCGCGCCCCCTGTTCGACCTCATTCTCGGCCTGAACCGCTGGGCGCTGCGCGTCGGCGGCTACACCTCGCTGATGACCGACCGCTACCCGCCCTTCCGGCTCGATCTCGGCGGCGACGACCCCGGCACCTCCCCCAGCGAGCCCACCACCTCCAGCGAGGACCCCGCCCTCCGCTCGATCCCCGCCGGAGGCTGACCTGCTCCCGCGCATGGGGCAGCCCACCGCGCGTGATCGGCATCCTGCTGGTGATCGCCGGGCTCGACCTGGTGCTGGTCCCGGCCCATTCGCTCAACATCGCTCTGCTCACCTCCGGTGAAGTGGCGCTGATCTTCTGACGGCCCATCAGCGGCCGTCGGCTGATCACCGAACCAGAGACGGCAGAGCATGCCGAACCAGACCGAGAAAGACATCCCAGGAGCTTTAGTTGTCAAGCAGCAAGCGATTCGGCGTGATGCGACCAGGCGGTTGCCTCGTCGTAGAGGGCGCCGGTCTTGAGGCAGCCGTGCAGGATGCCGACGAGCCGGTTGGCGACCTGGCGCGGGGCGGCGTTGTAGTCGGCGCCGCGGGCCCGTTGCTTGTCGTAGTAGGCGCGGGCGCCGGGCGAGACGCGGACGGCAGTGGCCGCCTGGGTGAGCAAGGCGTCGATCAGCCGGTCGTTGTGCACGTAGCGGGCCGCGACGACCTTCTTCTTGCCCGAGGCCCGGGTGATCGGGCTGGTGCCGGCGTAGTTCTTACGCGCCTTGGCACTGGCATACCGCTGGGAGTCATCGCCGAACTCTGCGAGCACCCGGGCACCGAGGATCGGTCCCAGTCCCGGCTGGGAGCAGATGATCTCAGCGGCCGGGTGCTGCCCAAAATGCGCCTCGACCTCCTTGTGCAGGGCCGCGACCTGCTGGTTCAGGGTGGCAAGGACGGCGATCAGGGCGCGGGCGGAGGCAGCGTAGGCGGTGGTGACCACCTCGGGCTGGCCCAGGTGCTCGGTGCGCAGGGCGGCCTGGATCGGCGCGGCCTTGGCGGCCAGGTCGCCGCGGCGGCCGGCCCGCTTGAGCGCCGCGCTGATCTGGCTGATCGTCAGCCTTGCGGCGGCGGCAGGATCGGCCGCCCGGGCCAGCAGGTCGAGGGCTTCGGGTGCGTCCAGGTCGTCGAAGGCGGCCAGGGCGGCGGGGAAGTAGTCGCGCAGTGCGTGCCGCAGCCGCTGGGTTTGCCGGGTGCGCTCCCAGATCAGCGTCTTGTGCGCGCGGGTGACCACCTTGATGGCCTCGGCCTGGTCGCTGTCGCCGGCCACAGCACGCAGCTGGTGGGCGTCGGTGCGCACCATGTCGGCCAGCACGTGCGCGTCGGCGGCGTCGCTCTTGGCGCCCGACACCTTATGCCGCTTGCGGTAGTCGGCGGCCTGCAGCGGGTTGACCGCGAACACCTGGTAGCCGGCCGCCACCAACGCCTGCACCCACGGGCCCCGGTCGGTCTCGATGCCGATCAGCACCTGACGGGCGGCTTCCTCCTCATCTTCAATGTCCGGGCCGAGCTGCTCGGCGATCATCGCGTGCAGCCGGGCCATGCCCGCCACCCCCTCCGGCAGTCGGGCCTTGGCCAGCCGCGCGCCGGTGGCGTCCATCAGCTCCACATCGTGGTGGTCCTCGGCCCAGTCGTCTCCCACGAACAGCCGCACAGTTCCTCCCGTCGATGTCTTCGTTCCCGCTGGTCAGCAGCCCGTGGGAGAGGCATCTGCGACCTAATGAAGCAGTGCTCACGCCGCATGCGGGCGGGCACGACATCCCATCAGCGATCAACTCTCCCGACCAACCGGCAGGGGCACGGTCTTTCATCAGGACTCGACGTCCAGGACACCCGAGTGCTCACCTGCCGGCGGCCACCATCCACCACGGAGTCTGCCGGATGGCTTACTCCCAGGACTCATTAGGACCCCCATGATCTCCGCTCGCACCGCCCTCATCACCGGCGGTGTCAGCGGCCTGGGCAAGGCCGCCGCCATCCGCCTGGAAGCCGACGGGATCGAAGTGATCACCCTCGATGTTTCCGACGGCGCCGACCTGGTCGTGGACGTCACCGACGCCGCCGCCGTCCAGAGCGCCGCCGAACAGGTGGGTCCGGTGGACATCCTGGTCAACTCCGCCGGGATCGTCGGCCCGAACGCCCCGCTGTGGGAGATCCCGCTCGACGGCTGGCAGCGCACCTTCGACGTCAACGTCAACGGCACGTTCCACACCTGCCGCGCGTTCGTGCCCGGCATGCGCGAACGCGGCTGGGGCCGCATCGTCAACCTCGCCAGCATGGCCGGAAAAGACGGCAACCCCAACATGTCGCCGTACTCCGCCTCCAAGGCCGCCGTCATCGCGCTCACCAAGTCCCTCGGCAAGGAGCTGGCCACCAGCGGCGTACTCGCCAACGCCATCGCCCCCGCTGTCATCGAGACTCCGATGAACGCCGACACCGGGCCCGAGGCCCTCGCTCACATCACCAGCCTCATCCCCATGCGCCGCGTCGGAAAGCCGGAAGAAGTCGCCGAGCTCATTGCGTGGCTCGCCTCCGACAAGGTCAGCTTCTCCACCGGAGCCGTCTACGACATCAGCGGCGGACGCGCCACCTACTGACGGCCACGCCGCGGACCTCGACGCGGGCGGCGCGGCGTCTCGATGCGGCCTCCGCACAGTTCCGGCGCGCCGGTACCCTCCACACCGACCCGCACCACCTGCCCGAACCCCTGCATCGACCTCCGTGATCGCCGGGCCGTGCGGCGTTGGGCCAACCCACGGCACGACGGCGAGCCTCCGATGAGGTGTCCGCATGTGGATATCGGGAGGGCTTGGCCGGGACCGCGGGATCGCGAGTTGATCTGCGAACGCCGCAATGCCGGGTCCGTGGCGCGGCGGCCCATGACTGCCGCGCCGCATCTACGCCAGAGCCGCCGATGGGCGATCGTCGATCCGGTCACCGGTTATCGCCGCTACCGCCCACTCCGACCGCGGACCTGGGGCCAAGAAACTCATCTATGTAAATATCTTTCATTGACGCTCGCATCTTGGTTAGATACCTTCACCCGCGCTTCCCCTCAACCCCCCGGAGGGACCAGCTCGTGAAAACCATCACTCGTTTATCGGCCGCCGTCGTAGCAGCCTCTCTGGTTCTGCTCGGCGCTGTGGCGCCCGCGACCGCCGCGACCACCACGGTCGACAACGCCACCGCCGGCCAGTTCACCGCCGGTGCCGACTGGGGCACCTCGGCATGGTCCGCGCAGCGGTACGGCGCGGACTACCGGTTCGCGACACCGAACACCGTCGCGAGCGACGCCGCCTGGTTCAAGGCGTCCATCGCAGCGGCCGGGGCTCACCTGGTCGAGGTCTGGTACCCGGCGGACGCCGGCTACAACAGCGCCACCCCCTTCATGGTGGCGACCACCGACGGCATCCGTACCGTGGTCATCGACCAGCGCGCCAACGGTGGCCGCTGGGTCAGTCTCGGGACGTTCACCCTGGCCGCCGGCGACTACAACGTGGTCGGCGTCAGCCGCTGGACCAGCCAGCCCGGCTACGTCGTCGCCGACGCGGTCCGGATCACCTCGTCCACCGGAGGTGGCTCGTTCGCGCTACCCCTTCCGCGCAACGCGCTGCCGCGCAGCGAGTACGACGACCCGCACCACGACTATCCCGCGATCGACCTCCCGGTCGGCACCGGCACCCCGGCGTACGCGGTGCGCGCCGGCACGGTGACGGTCATCGACGACAGCCTGTGCGGGCGAGGCATCAACCTGACCGGAACCGACGGGGCCATCTACACGTACTGCCACTTCTCGTCGTGGTCGGTCTCCAACGGCGCGTCGGTCGGCGCCGGGCAGCAGATCGGGCTGACCGGCAACACCGGCAACTCGACCGGTCCGCATCTGCACTTCGGCATCCGCACCGGCAGCACCCGGCGGTGCCCGCAGAACTTCCTGCTGGCCGTCTACGACGGCGCCACTCCACCGGCGGCGAGCAGCCTGTCCACCACGGGCTGCTACTACGCCGGCCGGTCGACCGAGCCGGTCATTCCGCTCGGCTAGGGGCGTCAGTGGCAGGCCCGCCAGCGCCTGCTGTTCGGTTCGGCTGCGGGGATGTGGCGAGGGCGTCCGGCGTCCGTATTCGACCCCGAACCTGAACGCCCTCGCCCCCGCAGACCGCGAACCGAGACGTTCGCGGTGCTGTCGGCGCCGCTCTGCCTTACCGCCGAGCGGCGCCGGCTGTCTCATGCCCGCGCGCACCCATTCGCGCGCACCTGCCCGCTCCTGCCCGCGCGCTCCTGCCCGGCCTGGCGCCGTTCGGCCGTGCCAACCCGCTCGCCCCAACTGGCGTGGGCCAGGCGTGACTGGATGCACAGCGCAGCTGCTGGCGAACATCGGAGAGGCTGACAGCGTCAACATCGCGTAGATGGGGCGATGGCATGGAGCTGCTCATCCCGACAGAGGTCGGTCCGCAAGCTGGAAGTGCCGCCTGCCCGGGCGTTGTAGTGGAGTCCTCGGCGGACCGCATCAACCGATCGGTGGATTCCGGGCTCAGCCGCATCAGCGGCGGACCATGGCCGGGCGGGCGATTCGGGCGAGGGGAGGTACGGCCGAAGGTTGCTACATGGCAGTTATCGAGGTGAACGACCTCGTCAAGAGATACGGCAGGCATCCGGTGGTGAACGAGGTGTCCTTCTCCGTGGAGCAGGGCGAGATCTTCGGCATCCTGGGGCCCAACGGGGCGGGCAAGACGACCACCGTGGAGTGCGCCGAGGGATTGCGGCGGCCCGACTCGGGATCGATCAGGGTGCTCGGGCTCGACCCGGTCAGGGACGCGCGGGAGCTGAGCCACCAGGTCGGCGTGCAACTGCAGGAGTCGCTCCTGCCGGAGAACATCAAGGTGTGGGAGGCGCTCGACCTGTACGCCTCCTTCTACCGCGCGCCCAAGGACTGGCGGGCGCTGCTGGAGGAGTGGGGGCTGGCCGACAAGCGCGACGTCAGGTTCGCCACCCTGTCCGGCGGGCAGAAGCAGCGTCTCTTCATCGCCCTGGCGCTGGTCGGCGACCCGGAGGTGGCGTTCCTGGACGAGCTGACCACCGGGCTGGATCCGGCCGCCCGCCGGGTCACCTGGGAGCTGATCAAGCAGGTACGAGCGGCGGGCGTGACCGTCGTCCTGGTCAGCCACTACATGGACGAGGTGGAGGAACTGTGCGACAGGGTCGCGGTGTTCGACCGGGGGCGGATCGTCGCGATGGACACCCCCTCGAACCTGATCTCGGCCGTGGACGCCGACCAGCATCTGCGCTTCCGGCCGCTGGCGCCCTTCGACGACGCGCTGCTGACGGGTTTGCCGGGGGTGGTGTCGGTGACCCGCTCCGGCGACCGGGTGATCGTCGCGGGCCGAGGAGACTTCGCCGGCGCGGTGACCTCCGCGCTGGCTCGTGACCATGTCCCGGTGGCCGAGCTGCGGGTCGAGCAGCATACGTTGAACGACGCCTTCGTCGCCCTGACCGGCCGCGCCTTCGGCACCCAGGAGACCTGATGACCGGCTTCGCCAAACTCGCCAAGGTCGAGTCCAAGCTGCTGCTGCGCGACCCCGGCGCGATCTTCAGCATGGCCGTTCCGCTCTTCATCCTGGGGATCTTCGGTAGCGGGACCAGTCCGGGGGACACCGCGCTGCCCTCGATGTCGATGACGATCGCGGTCGGGCTGGTGGGGCTCTACATGGTGCCCACCACCCTGGCCACCTACCGGGAGCGGGGCATCCTGCGCAGGCTGTCCACCACGCCGGTCAGCCCGGGCGCCCTGCTGAGCGTGCAGCTGATCCTCCAGCTCGTCTTCGCGGTGCTCGCCTCGGCGGTGCTCGTCGCGGTCTCGGTGGCGGTCTTCCAGGCGGCCGTGCCCGCCCGCGTCGTGACGATGGTGACCGCCTTCCTGCTCGGCACCTCGGCGATCTTCGCGGTCGGTCTGCTCATCGCCGCGACCGCGGCGAGCGGGCGCGCCGCCAACGGGGTCGGCGTGCTGCTCTACTTCCCGCTGGCCTACCTCGGCGGCGTCATGCAACCCAAGGAGGCCATGCCCGAGCTGCCGGCCACGATCGGTGAGTTCACCCCGCTCGGCCTGTTCAGGCAGGCTGTCCACGACGCCTGGAGCGGGGCGGCGACACAGCCCCTGCTTCTGGCGATAATGGCGGTATATGCGCTGGTCATCGGTTTGGTCGCGGCCCGTTTCTTCCGTTGGGAGTGAGGCGGCGATGACGCCGTCCGGCCCGCTCGACACCGCGGAAGGGCGGTGGGCCATCGGTCTGGCTGTCGTTCCGTACGTGCTGCTGGCCGTCTCGGCGGGGCTCGCGCTGCTCACCGGGGACGACACCTCGTGGGACCATCGGCTCGGCGTCCTGGGGCTGAGCGCGCTCGCCGCAGGATGGACGCTGTGGATGGTCACGCTGCACCCTGGCTGGATGGCGAACGGCAAGGCGGCGGGCCTCTACATCGCCGGGCTGGTGGCGTTCATCGCGGCGCTGGGCCTGCTCAGCCCGTGGTTCGCCGGTTTCTACGCCTTCACCGGCTACGTCCACTCCTGGCATATGCTGCGTGGCCGATGGCGGATCGCGGGCGTGACCGCGACGGCGGCGGCCGCGGTCACCGGCTACTTCGGCGGGCTGCCCGGCCCTGATCCGGCCATCATCTCCTCCTACGTGCTGGTCATGGTCGCCATCGTGATCCTGGTCGTCCTGTTCAGCCTCTTCGGCGACATGACCGCCGACCAGAGCGTCCGGAGCAAGAAGATGGTCGACCAGCTCGCCGAGACCAACGCCAAGCTGGAGGAGACGATGCGGGAGAACGCCGGACTCCAGGCCCAGCTTCTCCTGCAGGCCCGCGAGGCAGGCGCCACCGACGAGCGCCAGCGCATGGCACGGGAGATCCACGACACGCTGGCGCAGGGGCTGACCGGGATCATCACCCAGGTCCAGGCGGCCGCCCGGGCCAAGCACGACCCGGGCGAGTGGCAGCGCCACCTCGACAACGCCGCCCAGCTGGCCAGGGACAGCCTGGCCGAGGCCCGCCGGTCGGTGCATGCGGTGGGTCCGTGGGAGCTGGAGTCCGCCCGTCTGCCGGAGGCGCTGGCGGAGGTGGTGAGGCGGTGGGAGGGCATCCAGGGCGTACGGACCGAGTTCGCCACGACCGGCCCGGCCCGGCCGCTGCACCCCGAGGTGGAGGTGACCCTGCTGCGCGTGGCGCAGGAGGCCCTGGCCAACGTGGGCAAGCACGCGGGCGCCACCCGCGTCGGCGTCACCGTGTCCTACATGGACGACGTGGTCACGCTGGACGTGCGTGACGACGGCGCCGGGTTCGTCCCGGACGCCCACAGCGGCGGCTTCGGCATGACCTCCATGCGGCAACGCGTGACCAGGCTGGCCGGCAGCCTGGAGATCGAGTCGGAGCCCGGCGCGGGCACCGCCGTCTCGGCCACGGTCCCGGCTCAGGAGCTCCGATGAGCGAATCCCCGATCCGGCTGATCGTCGTCGACGACCATCCCATCGTCCGCGACGGCCTGCGCGGCATGTTCACCGGCGAGCCGGGCTTCGAGGTGGTCGGGGTCGCGGGTGACGGCGCGCGGGCGGTCAGCCTCGCCGAGGAGCTGCGGCCCGACGTGATCCTCATGGACCTGCGGATGCCGGGCACCGACGGGGTCACCGCGATCAGGCGGCTGGCCGAGCGCGGCAGTACGGCCAGGGTCCTCGTGCTGACCACCTACGACACCGACAGCGACGTGCTGCCGGCCATCGAGGCGGGCGCGACCGGCTACCTGCTGAAAGACGCGATGCCCGAGGAACTGGTCCGCGCCGTGCGGGCCGCCGCGCGCGGCGAGGCGGTCCTGTCCCCCTCGGTGGCCACCCGGCTGATCAGCCAGGTGCGCGCGCCGTCCGATCCGCTGAGTGCACGTGAGCTGGAGGTGCTCGCGCTGATCGCCCGCGGCTCCACCAACCGCGAGGCCGCCTCCCGCCTGTTCATCAGCGAGGCCACCGTGAAAAGCCACCTGCTGCACATCTACGCCAAACTCGGCGTCAACGACCGCGCCGCCGCCGTGGCAGTGGCCTTCGAGCGAGGGCTGTTCAACCGGTCCTGATGAGGCTCAGCGGTGGCGGCCGAGCCCGACGGCGGCGGCCCGTAACGGCAGCGGGATGCCGAGCTGAGCGTTGAGCGCCGGCTGACCGGGCTCCAACGGCTCAGTACGGCTCCGGGTCCAGGCAGGTCCCGGTCTCGTGCACCTGGTCCGACGGTGGGGGGTCGATGAGCACCTCGCTCCCCCAGTCGGTGAAGTCGACCTCGATCACGCTGGTCTTGGGCTGGTTGTCCTCGGCCATGGGATAGGTCGAGGTGAGGTGCACCCGGCGGGGAAGCCGGTCCGGTCCGACCCACAACCGCCAGGAGACCTGTGTCGAGTCGTTCCGCTCGCGAAATTGGGCGGCGATCACGGGGTCGTCGTGTGGAGCCGCGATGGCGAACTCCGTCAGCGAGCCGCTCCCGGCGTGCACGACGGTGGCGACTCCGTCGATGGCCGCCCCCGAGGAGGGAGCGGGGGCCGCCAGTTTTCGCAGCACCTCGGGTGAGACGAGGCTGCGTACGCCGAGCGAGCCGATGGCGCGCAACAACTGCTCGCAACCGGAGCCGCCGCCATGAAGCCAGGACTTGCCCGCGGGAACGTCCTGCCGATCAGCCCGGTACTGGTAGGTGCCGGAGCCTGCGATCGTGATCGTCCTGGTCGTCATGTAGGACAGGTCGGTCGGGACAACGCTTTTCAGCTCATCGGGGACATTGGTCCGGTAGTAGGTCGCGGTCAGGTCGGAGGCGGTCGCGCCGAGGACGCCAGTGGCGCGGCTCTCGCTGTATTCGCCGATGTTGACCAGCGCGACGGAGTCGTCCTCCGCCGGCGGGGTGAACACCTTCTCGCCGTAGTCCAGGCGGACGAGCCTGGTGACCTTCACGCCGGCCGAGCCCTTCATCCGCTGGGTCACCGCCTCGGCGGGCGTTCGCGCCGTGACCGCGTCGCCGTCTCCGCAGCCGGTCGTCAGGGCGAGCAGCAGGACGATCGTTGCGATCCTCGGTAAGGCCATCCGGTGATCATAAGGGTCACCTGGCGAGACTTCCGGCGAACCTCTCCCTGCCGCTTCGCGGCGCGGGATCCACTGCTGCCATGGCGGCGGGGCGCGAGGGCGAGAGCGGCGACACCTCCCGCGACGACGGCGCCCACGTCATCCAGTGGCCGGACCAGGACCTGCCCGAGCAGCAGTGGTCGCTGGTCCAGGTGTCCGGCTGATCCACGGACCCCAGCACATCCGCGCGGGTAGTGCGGTGCGGGTTCGCCCTCACGAACTCCTGCGGCTCCGCCCCCGACCCGCTCGATCCGGCGCCGGGAAGGGCGTCGCGTGGCGTGCCCGGCACGCGACGCCCGTGTCCGGCTGCGTTCACAGGTGGGCGAGGGCCTCCCGGACCGTGAGGCGGGAGGCGCGGGTCGCGGCCGCGTCGGTCGCCAGCGCGGCGCCCAGCAGGGCGAGCAGGAGCCAGATCCCGGCCGCGGGGGCGGAGATCCGGTACGGCAAGGGCGCGCTCATGAACAGGTTGCCGAGCCCCGCCCCCAGGAGCCAGGTGAGCACGAGCGCCGGCACGATCGCGGCCACGCATCCGGCGAGCGCGAGGAGGAGGCCCTCGGCGACGACGATGCGGCGTACGGCCCGGGGCCGGGCCCCGATGGCGTGCATGATGCCGAATTCCCGGGTCCGATCAAGCACGTTCGCCCCCATGGTCGAGGCCAGCCCGATGAGTCCGAGCACGCCCAGCGGCACGGCGATCCCCAGCAGGACCAGCAGTAACGGCCCCATGTGCCCCGCGCTGACGGCCTCGCTGCGGCTGATCGAGGACGCCGACTCCACCGTGAACCCGGCGGCGGTGGCCGCCCTGCCGACGGCCGCGGCGACGGCGTCACGGGTCGCCTCGTCATGGCCGGCGGTGAAGACCCGGAGCTGGTCGGCCTCCTGGGACCGCCCCGTGGCGGCGGCCAGGCCCTCCGCCGTCACATAGACGCCGGCGCCGCCCCGCTCCTCGACCACCCCGGCGACGCGCCACGACGTCGGCCGCCCGCCGATGAACAGCCGCACGCTGTCCCCGGCCGCGAGCCCCGGCACGGTGTTCTTCCTGGCGGTCTGGCTGATCAGGACCGCGCCGGTCTCGCCGGGGTTCAGCCGGCGCCCTTCCAGGAGCTTGAGGGACGGGGTGACGCCGGCGGTCAGCGTGATTCGGCCGTGTCCCTGGTCGGGGTAGGTCCGGGTGACCGGGAACCCGAACGGTCCGGCCACCCCGACGGGTTCGGTGCGGAGCCCTTCGACGCGAGTGACGCCCGGCACCCGCCGTACCGCCCCGATGACCGCGTCCGTCGCGGCGGGGCTGCCCAGCCGCAGCTCGACGTCCCAGGTGCGCTGGGCGGCCTGCTCTTCCGTGACGGCGTTCGCACCGGCTTCGAGGGACATCCCGGCGACGAACACCGCGCCCGCGGTCGCCAGCAGCCCGGCCGCCAGCCAGAACCGGGCCGGCCGCCGCACGGTGTTGCGCAGTGCCATGAGCAGCCCCCGGTCCAGCCGGGGGATCCGGCTGAGCCGCGCCAGGAGACCGCCCGGAGTCGACTCGACGCCGCGGTGGTCGATCGCCGCCCGCACGGTCGTCCGGCCGGCCTTGACCAGCGGCGGCAGCGCCGCCAACGGTGGCAGGCCGAGACCGGCGACCAGGATCACCACGTACGCCCACCAGGGCGCGGCGAGGCTCTCGGGCTGGATGCCGAGCGTGGTCAGCAGCGTCCCGAGCAGCGCCCGGCCGATCCAGATGGCCGGGCCCAGCGCGATCAACGTGGCGAGCGCCGCCACCAGCAGCGTCATCACGAGGTAGTAGCGCCCGATGGTGCCGGACCGGGCGCCGATCGCCTTCATGATGCCGATCTGCGGGATCTGCTGGGTGAACAGGGTGTTGAGCATGTTCGCCACCAGGATCGTGCTGAGCAGCAACGCCGCGGCGCCGCCCGCCATGAGCGACAGCAGCAACACGTCCGACTGCCACTGGTGCGGGTGCGCGTACGGCTGGGGCACCTGGATCTCGGCGACCGTCAGTCCCTGCTCGCGGCGCAGCCAGTCGCCGACCTCGGTGGCCGCGGCCACCACGGCGTCGCGGTCCCGGCTCGGCTCCCGACCGCCCGGGTCGGCGATCTGCAGCTTGACCTGGTCCAGCAGGGCCGGCCGGCCGAGAGCGGCCGTGGACAGGTAGCCGCGGCCCCGCTGCTCCTGCGGTGAGGGGGCGAGGCCGGGGTCGTACACCGTTCCCGCCACCCGCAGCCGCGGCAGCTGCCCGCCCGGCCCCCGTACGGTCACCGAGTCGCCGACCGCCACCCCGAGCAGCGCGAGCGAGTCCGCACCGAGCAGCACCTCGCCTTCCGACGGCGGCCAGCGCCCCTCCTGCCCGACGTCGAACTTCACCATCCGCATCGGATCGTCCGCCGCCGCCACGAACACCTGCAGCGGAACGTCCAGCACCTTCCCGCCGACCTCGACCGCGCCCTCGAACTGCGTCCGCCCGGTCGCCTCCAGCACCCCCGGCCTGGTACGGGCCGCGGCCGTCACCGCCGCCATCCGCTCGGGGGTGACGCCCCGGTCGAGCACGATGGTGGCCGAGGCCGGTCCGGTGCTCATGTACGCGCCGCTGGTCTCCCTGCCGATGGCCGCCCAGGCGTTCAGCATGCCCCCGAACACCGTCAGGCTGACCGCGATCGCGACCACCATCAGCACGAACCTGGACCAGCTCACCCGCAGGTCGCGGCGGAGCTTCACCCGCAGCAGCCCGCTCATGCCCGCACCCGCGCCCGGTCGTCCTCGTCGGCGACGATGCGCCCGTCCACGAGAGTGATCTCGCGGCGCACGATGGCCCTGATGTCGCGTTCGTGTGAGACGACCACGATGGTGCGCCCCTCGGCGTTCAGGCCGGCGAACACGTCCAGGACGGCCTGCGCCGTGTGGGAGTCGAGATTGCCGGTGGGCTCGTCGGCCAGCAGCAGCGGCGGATCGTTGGCCAGCGCGCGGGCGATCGCCGCGCGCTGCTGCTGGCCGCCGGACAGGGTGGCCGGCAGTTTGCCCGCCTGGTCGGCGATGCCGACCCGCTCCAGCAGTTCCAGCGCCCGGTCGCGGCGGCGTACGGCGGGGATCCTGGCGGCGAAGTCCATCGGCAGCATCACGTTCTCGACCACCGTCAGCGTGGGCAGGAGCTGGAAGAACTGGAACACCAGCCCGACGTTGCGCCCCCGCCACTCGGCCAGCTCGGACTCCGACAGCCCGCCGAGATCCGCCTGCGCCGCCCGTACCGTGCCCGACGTGGGCCGGTCGATCCCGGCGAGCAGGTTGAGCAGGGTCGTCTTGCCGCTCCCCGACCGCCCCACCACCGCGACGAACTCCCCCGCCTCGACCGACAGGCTGAGCCGATCCACCGCGAGCACCTCGCCCTCCCCCAGCGGATAGGTCTTCACCACATCAGTGACCTCGATCATTCGTGAACCCCTTTCGGCGGAGTGTGGCCACCCACGGGTGGCGCGCCGCTCGCGCCGCCACCATGGCTGGGGATCTGATGGCCCAGGCCGCCACCCCGGATGAGCATCATGGCGATGACGAGCAGGACGACGATGGCTGCGACGATCCCCGCCACCTTCACCCAGCGGGCCATGCCGTCGCCGGTTCCGGCCATACGCGCCCCTTCCGTGCGCCGGTGTCGTTACCGGCCGTCACGCTACGAGCGCCGCGTGCCACGCCGAAACACCCCGTGAGCGGGTCTTCCGCGTCCCCGTTTCGTGGAGAGGGATCCCTCCCCGGGAGGACGCCCGCCGAGAACGTGCGGCGTACCCTTGCCCTGCCATGTCATCGCCGACCACAGCCCGCTCGCGGGCGCTCCTCGACGCCGCTCTGGCCTCAGCCGTGCTCGTCGTCTCGCTGCTGCTGCTCGCACACGACGGTCCCGTGGCGGTCCGTGCGGGTGCCCGCGGGCTCGACCTGCTCGGCGGCGTGCTCGTGGCCTGCGCCGCCGTGCCGTTCGTGGTTCGGCGGCGCTTCCCGCTGACCGTCTTCACGGTGGCGGCGGGGGTCAGCGTGGTCCTGGCGGGGATGGGTTATCCGACCGGGCTGCTGCCGGGGCCCCTCGCCGCCCTCTACCTGCTGGCCGCCAACGCGGCGTGGACGGTACGCAGTGCCGCCGTGGTCGCCGGGCTGTCCCTCGCGTACGTGGGCGCGGCGGCCGCCACGGCACCCGCCTTTCCGGTGGTCGAACTCGTGCACACCGCCCTGCCCTGGGCGGCGGCGTGGTTCGCCGGGGAGCGGACCCGGCTACGGCGCCAGCAGGTGGCCGAGCTGAGGCAGCGCGCCGTGGACGCCGAGCGCGAGGCGGCGGCCGAACGCCGGCGAGCGGTGCGCGAGGCCGAGCGGGAGCGGCGGCTCGCCGTCGCCGAGGAGCGTGCCCGGATCGCCCGTGACCTGCACGATTCGGCCGGCCACGCGATCAGCCTGATCGCCGTCCGGGCGGGCGCGGCCCGGCTGCGCCAGGACGGCTCCCCGGCGGCGCTGGCGGCGATCGAGGAGCTGGCCAGGCACACGGCGGCGGAGATCGACCAGCTCGTCGGCTCCTTGAGAGACGGCGACCCGGAACCGGCCACACCGCTCGGGCTGGCCTCGCTCGACACCCTGGTCGCCCACCACACCGCGGCCGGACTGCGGGTGGAGCTCGACGTCACCGGCGCGGCCCGGCCCCTCGCCGCCGCCGCCGACCAGGCCGCCTACCGCATCCTCCAGCAGGCGCTGGCCAACGCGGCCCGCCACGGCATCGGCAACGCCCGGATCGAGCTCGACTTCACCGGCCCGGAGCTCACGCTCACCGTCACGAACCCGGTGCGCGGCACCCCACGCCGGACGAACGGCCACGGTCTGATCGGCATGCGCGAGCGGGCCACCCTGGCCGGCGGCAGCCTCGACGCCACGAGAACGGCGGACGCCTACCGTCTCCGCGCCCAGCTCCCCTACGGAGGACAGCAGCCATGACCCGCGTGCTCATCGCCGACGACGACCACCTGATGCGGGCCGGGCTGATCGAGCTGCTCACCGCCGACCCCGGCATCGAGATCGCCGGGCAGGCCGCCACGGGCCGTGAGGCCGTCGAGAGGGCCGGCCGGCTCGCACCCGACGTCGTCCTCATGGACGTCCGGATGCCGGACCTGGACGGCATCGCCGCCACCCGGCTGCTCTCGCGGACGGCGCCGGAGGTGAAGGTCCTCATCCTCACGACGTTCGAGCAGGACGACTACATCTTCGGCTCCCTGCGGGCCGGCGCCTCGGGGTTCCTGCTCAAGCGCGCCCGCCCGGAGGAGCTGATCGCCGCGGTGCACACCGTCGCCTCGGGAGATTCGCTCCTGTCTCCCTCGGTCACCCGGCGCGTGATCGACCGCCTGGCTCAGCAGCCCATGCCCGACCTCGCCGACCAGTCCCGGCTCGGCACGCTGACCGCGCGGGAGCGCGAGACGCTCGAACTGGTCGCCAGGGGCCTGTCCAACCGGGAGATCGCCGCCTCGCTGGTGGTCGAGGAGTCGACGATCCGGAGCCATGTGAAGCGGATCCTGATGAAGCTCGGCCTCCGCGACCGCGTACAGGCCGTGATCTTCGCGTACGAGACCGGCATCAACCGCCCGCGTCGGCCGGACGAAGCCCGCTGAGCCTCCGAGCGGGGCGGCCACAAGGGGGCCGCGTGCATCGCCGCCGAACCGGACAACTACGCTGAGTAGCTAGTTATGTACGCATTGTTGAGAATCCTGGCACGGGGACCACGCAGGCACGCGTGGTTCGCCGCCGTGCTCGGGTTGCTCACTCTCGCGCACATGTGGTCCCACGCCGTGCAGGTCGCCGATCACGTGACCGCCGACGCGCTCATGGCGGCGAGCCACCCAGGCCACGACCACGACCACGACCACGACGACCACGGCGAGCAGGCCCATTCCCATCCGTTCGTGGCGACCGCCACGAACGCGGATCCGCCCGGTCAGAGCAACGGGACGGCCGTGGCCGTCCTGCCCGCGGACGCGGAGCGAGACGCGGTGCCGCTGCCGATGGGCCGCGCACCGCCCGGCGGCCACCGCGGACGAGCCGCGCTCACCCGCACGCTCGAGGTGTGCCGCTGCTGACGAGGACGTGCACGTCACCGTCCTCTGCAAGCAGCGACCTGGCGCAGCATGCGCCGAAACGAGCGTTCGACATGTCTTCATACACCACTGAACTCACCATGACGCATCTGGTGGGACACACGCCTGTCTGCTGGATCGGGGAGCCTTTCGCCCCGCGCGGCCAGGGCTTCTGGGCCAAGCTCGAAGGAGCCAACCCGGGCGGGCTGAAGGACCGGTCCGCCCTGTACATCGTGGAACAGGCCAGGGCCCGCGGCGAGCTGGCTCCCGGCGCGACGATCGTCGAGTCCACGTCGGGCACCTTCGGCCTCGGGCTCGCGCTGGCCGGCATCGCCTGCGGCCATCCGATCACCGTGGTGACCGACCCCGGCATGGAAACGATCATCCACACGCTGCTCGTCTCGTACGGCGTCCGCGTGGAGATCGTCGCCCGGCCTCATCCCGTCGGCGGCTGGCAGCAGGCCCGCCTGGACCGGGTCGCCCGTCTCCTGGCGAGCGAGCCGGGCGCCTACTGCCCGGATCAGTACAACAACCCGGACAACGTCGAGGCGTACACGAGCCTGGCCGACGAGCTCGTCGCACGACTCGGCCGGATCGACGTGCTGGTCTGCAGCGTCGGCACCGGCGGCCATTCGGCCGGGGTCGCACGGCGGCTGCGCCTGCACAACCCGGCACTACACCTGGTGGGGGTGGATTCCATCGGCTCCACGATCTTCGGCCAGCCCGCGCGGCCACGCCTGATGCGCGGGCTGGGCAGCAGCATCCATCCGCGTAACGTCGCCCACGACGCCTTCGACGAGGTGCACTGGGTGGCACCGCACGAAGCGGTCTGGGCCAGCCGCACTCTCGCCCAGACCCACTACGCCACCGGCGGATGGAGCGTCGGCGCGGTCACCGTCGTGGCCTCCTGGCACGCCAGGACCCGGCCACCCGGAACCCGCATCGCCGCGATCTTCCCGGACGGCCCCGCCCGCTACTACACGACCGTCTTCGACGACGCCTACTGCGCCGCGCACGACCTGCTCGACCGGCCGCCCGCCGCCGCACCCGACGAGATCAAACATCCCGGCGAGGCCGAGGTCACCCGGTGGACCCGCATGGTGACGCGCTGATGTGGCGCCGCTTCCGCTCCTTCGACGGCAGCGTCCGGCTGCTCATGGTCAACCAGTTCGCCATCAACGTCGGCTTCTACATGCTGATGCCGTATCTCGCCGGGCACCTGGCCGACGGGTTGGGGATGGCCGCCTGGTCCGTGGGGCTGGTGCTCGGCATGCGCAATCTCAGCCAGCAGGGCCTGTTCCTGCTGGGCGGGACGCTCGCCGACCGCCTCGGCTACCGGCCCGTCATCATCGCGGGCTGCGTGCTGCGCACGGCGGGCTTCGCCCTGCTCGGGTTCGCGGCCACGCTGCCCGTCCTGCTGGTCGCCTCGGTGATGACCGGGATCGCCGGGGCACTGTTCAACCCGGCGGTGCGCGCGTACGTGGCGCACGGCGCCGGTGAGCGCAGGGTGGAGGCGTTCGCCCTGTTCAACGTGTTCTGCCAGGCGGGCATCCTGCTGGGGCCGCCGATCGGCGTGGCCCTGCTCGCGGCCGACTTCCGGCTGGTGTGCGTGGTGGCGGCGGCGATCTTCGCGGTGCTCACCGTGCTGCAGCTGTCGGCCCTGCCGCCGTGCCGGAACGAGGAGCCGCAGCGCGGCGGTGTGCTGGCGGACTGGAAGGGCGTCGCGGCCAACCGGCCGTTCCGGATGTTCGCGCTGGCCATGGCCGGCTCGTACGTGCTGTCGTTCCAGATCTACCTGGCCCTGCCGCTGGCGATCGGCGACCACGGAGCCGTCAGCGCGCTGTTCGTCGTGTCGGCGCTGGTCGCCCTGCTGGGCCAGGTCCACATCACCGACTGGGCGCGCAAGCGCTGGACCGCCTCCCAGGCCATCGCGCGCGGCCTCGCGCTGATGGGGCTCGCCTTCGTGCCGCTCATCCCGTACGGGGTCGCCGGCGCGCCGGTGCCCGTGGCCGCGGGGCTGGCCTGCACGGTGCTGCTCACGCTCGGCACCGTGCTGACCTGTCCCTTCGAGATGGACACGATCGTCAAGCTGTCGGGCGGGCACCGGGTGGCCACCCACTACGGCTTCTACAACACGGTCGCCGGTCTCGGCGTCGCCGGGGGCAACCTGGCGGTCGGGCGGCTGCTCGACGTCGGGCCGGTCTGGGTGTGGAGCGTGCTCGCCGCCACGGGGGCGGCGTGCGCGCTGGCCGTCCGGCGGCTCGGCGCCCCTCGCAGGCACCGGCTCCGGGGACGTACGCGCCGCATCTCGTCCACGAGCACACCGTTCTGAACGCGATCTTCCTTCGTCCGGCCGCCACGCCGTGACGGTGGCGCGCACTCAGCCCGTTCCCACGCCCCCGATGAGCATCGTGGCCAGGCCGAGCACCGCGCAGATGCCGAGGGTGCGCAGCATCGGCCACTTCAGGACGAACGTCATCACGAGCGCGGCCACGGTGATGGCCAGAGCCACGGGGCTCACCGTGCCGAGGTCGGGGAGCCGGATGCTGAACGGCCCCCACGCCCACGTGAAGACCGTGCCGAACAGGGTGTGCTCGGCGAAGTAGAACGCCAGGTTGGCGATGACGCCCACCACGGAGGCGGTGATGCCGGTCAGCGCCGCGCTGATGGCGGCGTTGTGCCGCAGCCGCTCCACGTAGGGGGCACCGAGGAAGATGAACAGGAAACACGGCACGAACGTCACCCAGGTCGTCAGCAGCGCCCCCAGCAGCGCGCCGCCCCACGGCGTCAGGACCCCGGGGTCGCGATAGGCACCCAGGAAGGCGACGAACTGCACCACCATGATGAGCGGCCCCGGCGTGGTCTCGGCCAGGGCCAGCCCGCGCACCATCTCCCCCGGGCTCAGCCAGCCGTAGACCTCCACGGCCCGCTGGGCGACGAAGGCCAGCACGGCGTACGCGCCGCCGAAGGTGACCAGCGCCGTGCCGGAGAAGAACAATCCTTGGGTGGTGAAGACGCTGTCCGTACCGAGGAAGAGCGCCACCGCGGCCACCGGCAGCCACCAGGCGACCAGCCCCACGGCCAGGATCTTGCCTGCCGACCGCCGGCTCGGCTGGGCGTGGTGCAGGGCGTCGTCCGGGATCAGCGGCGCCGGGCCGCCGTCGCCGCCGTGCCCGTTGCCGGCCTTGAAGACGTGCGGGGCCAGGCGGTGGACGGACCATCCGACGAGGGCCGCGGCGGCGACCACCACGGGGAACGGCACGCCGAACAGCGCCAGCGCGGCGAAGGCGGCCACGGCGAGGGCGACGAAGAAGGGGTGGGTGAGCGAGCGCTTCGCCACCCGGATGACGGCCTGGGCGACGATGGCCAGCACGGCCGGGGCGATCCCGGCGAACAGCGCCGTCACCGCCGTGGTGTCCTGCCACAGGATGTAGACGGCCGACAGGATCAGCAGCGCCAGCATGCCCGGCAGCACGAACAGGGTCCCGGCCACCAGCCCGCCCCGGGTGCCGTTCAGCAGCCAGCCGACGTAGATGGCCAGTTGCTGGGCCTCCGGCCCCGGCAGCAGCATGCAGTAGTTGAGCGCGTGGTTGAAACGCTGCTGGCCGATCCAGCGCTTCTCCTCCACCAAGGTGCGCTGCATGACGGCGATCTGCCCGGCGGGGCCGCCGAACGTCTGCAGCGAGATCAGGAACCAGGCCCGCACGGCCTGCCTGAACGGGATCACGTCGCGGGTCGCGTCAATGGTCATGGCGGCCTTTCAGCGGGCGGGCAGGCGGACGGCTCGGAGGATCCGCCGCAGGGTCGGTCAGGTCACAGGCGGTCTTGGCGGCGCCGGCGATGACGGACGGGAGCGCCGGGGCGACCACGCGGCCGGCCGGGCTCATGCCGGTTCCCGGCCCAGCAGCAGGGCGCGGCGGTGGAACTCGTACAGGCCGTCGAAGATCGGCCCGGTGATCTCCAGCACCCGGTCGTCGTCGCAGATCATCGACAGCCCGCGCAGGATCACG
This sequence comes from Nonomuraea sp. MTCD27, assembly GCF_041950495.1. Lineage (NCBI taxonomy): Bacteria > Bacillati > Actinomycetota > Actinomycetes > Streptosporangiales > Streptosporangiaceae > Nonomuraea > Nonomuraea sp. MTCD27. Next base: position 22,915 of record NZ_JBGNUW010000013.1, read on the forward strand.
TCCACGCCGCGCGCCTCCGGCGCGTCGAACCGCTCATCGTCGATGTCGGCCTCGTGCACGATCTCGGCCAGCTTCCACAACACCGGATCGTCCAACTCGTAGCGGCGCAGGATCGTCTCGAAACTGCAGTCGCCCCCGTGATGCGACAACTCCGCCCCGCGCATGTCGAACGGCGTCGCATCGGCCGGCACCAGCGCCGGATCGTCGACGAACACGAACTCCGGCTCCGGATCGAGGTGCCGCCGGATCAGCCAGGCGCACGCGGCCCGGTCGATGTGCACTCCCGCCCGCGTGGCCCACCTCATCGGCCGCCCTCCACGACGACCGCCTCCGCCAGGGCGCGCACCGCCCGCTGCGCGGTCTCCTTCTCGGCGGGCGGGAAATGGTCGCGCCGCCCGATCCTGCGCAGCTCGGCCTGCAGCCGCTTGACCGTACGGCTCCGCTCCCCCGGCCTGGCCCGCGCCGCGGCCTCGGCCTGCTCGGCCACCGCGCGGTACTCGGCCGCCCGCGCCTCGCGCATCTCGGCGGCGATGGCCTTCTCCTGCGCCACGCTGCCGGCGACGGCCAGCCACACCGTGGCGGTGCCCTCCATCTCGCCGATCTCCTCGGCGATCCACTCCAACTGCTCACGGGTACGGGCGTCGGCGGGCAACGCCACCAGCCCGTCCCCCAGCCGCGCCACACCGAGCCGGTCCAGCTTGCGCCAGATCGTGATCCGCAGCGTCGACGGCTGGCGCGGAATCCGGTACGCCAGCAGCACCCACTGCCCCGCCGTCCCCGTCACTCAAGCCTCCATCGTGCAACCGTCGTTACTGTAACCATGGTTTCACGAGAGTTGCTGTCACGCAAACCTCTGACCGTGGGCGGGGGTGGAGCAGGGTGACGAGGGGCAACCGGCGGCAGCAAGTTAACTCCTGAGACGCCGCAAGTTATCCGACTTCAGCCTGGTGACCTCGGTGAAACTTTCAGCTGCGCGGACAGTGCGGCCCGGTCTCCTCCCGGGCGAAACTCCAGGCCGGGCCGCGTGCCGGTGACAACGCCCAGGCCGGTAACGGTTGCCCTTCGTTGACGTCCGGCCGGACCGTCGGATGTACTCCGCGACAACGTACTCACCGAATGAGTCAAGCAGCTGTGCAAGATCGAATGTTAGCGCTAACAACGTTGGTGGTCGCCATCTTCGGTCTAGGCAAGGAGCCCTGGATGTCCCCCTCGTCCCCGGCAACCGCGCACCGACCGCGCGCGAGTTTCGGCCGCGGAGTGTGACCACCCCCCGGCCCGACACATCGACGCAGAAAGGCACGACCCATCCATGAAACGACTGCTGTCCCTCCTCACCACCGGGCTGGTCGCCATCGGCCTGTCGGTGGCGCTCACCGGGCCGGCCGACGCCGCCTCGACGCTGGGCGCCTCCGCGGCCGAGCGCGGCGGCCGCTACTTCGGCGCCGCCGTGGCCGCCGGCAGGCTGGGTGACTCGACGTACGTCAACATCCTGAACCGGGAGTTCAACTCGGTCACCGCCGAGAACGAGATGAAGTGGGACGCCACTGAGCCGTCCCGGAACTCCTTCGACTACACGCGCGGCGACCGGATCGTGAACCACGCGATCGGGCGCGGCATGAAGATCCGCGGGCACGCCCTGCTCTGGCACGCGCAGATGCCCGGCTGGGCGCAGGCCCTGTCCGGCTCGACCCTGCGCACGGCCATGATGAACCACGTCACGCAGGTCGCCACCTACTACCGGGGCAAGATCCATTCCTGGGACGTCGTCAACGAGGCCTTCGCCGACGGCGGCAGCGGCGGGCGCCGCGACTCGATCCTCCAGCGCACCGGCAACGACTGGATCGAGGCCGCCTTCCGGGCCGCCCGCGCCGCCGACCCGGGTGCCAAGCTCTGCTACAACGACTACAACACCGACGGGATCAACGCCAAGAGCACCGGCATCTACAACATGGTCCGCGACTTCAAGGCGCGGGGCGTCCCGATCGACTGCGTCGGTTTCCAGTCCCACCTGGGCACCTCGCTCTCCGGCGACTACCAGGCCAACCTGCAGCGCTTCGCCGACCTCGGCGTCGACGTCCAGATCACCGAACTCGACGTCGCCCAGGGCGCCAGCCAGGCCGGCATCTACGCCTCGGTGACCCGCGCCTGCCTGGCGGTCTCCCGCTGCACCGGCATCACGGTCTGGGGCATCCGGGACAGCGACTCCTGGCGGACCGGGGAGAACCCGCTGCTGTTCGACTCCTCGGGCAACAAGAAGGCCGCCTACACCGCCACCCTCGACGCCCTCAACGGCGGCTCGCCCGACCCGGGACCGATCGACACGAACGCCTGGTACGTCCTGGTCAACCGCAACAGCGGCAAGGCCCTCGACGTCTACAACCTCGCCACCAACGACGGCGCCCGCATCACCCAGTGGACCCGCAACAACGGCAACCAGCAGCAATGGCAGTTCGTCAGCTCGGAGAGCGGCTGGTACCGGCTGAAGTCGCGCCTGTCCGGCAAGGTCCTGGACGTCTACAACTTCTCCACCGCCAACGGCGCCGCGATCGTCCAGTGGGCCGACGGCAACGGCACCAACCAGCAGTGGCGTGTCGCCGACAGCAGCGGCTACGTCCGCCTCATCAGCCGGCACAGCAGCAAGGCCCTGGAGGTCCAGGGCGCCGCCACCGCCGACGGCGCCAACATCGTCCAGTACGACGACTGGAACGGCGCCAACCAGCAGTGGCAACTCGTCCGAGTCGGATGAATCGGAGAACCTCGTGAAATACAGATTCCTGGCCGTCCTCGCGACGGTCGCCACCTTACTGGCGGGGCTGTTCGTCGCCCTTCAGACGCAGTCCGCCAGCGCGGCCACCGTCGACACCAACGCCTGGTACGTCCTGGTCAACCGCAACAGCGGCAAGGCCCTGGACGTCTACAACCTCGCCACCAACGACGGCGCCCGCATCACCCAGTGGAGCAGGAACAACCAGAACCAGCAGCAGTGGCAGTTCGTCGACTCCGGCGGCGGCTACTACCGCATCAAGTCCCGCCACTCCGGCAAGGTGCTCGACGTCTACAACTTCTCCACCGCCAACGGCGGAGCCATCGTGCAATGGGCCGACGGCAACGGCACCAACCAGCAATGGCGCCTGGCCGACAGCTCCGACGGCCACGTGAGGTTCATCTCGCGCCACAGCAACAAGGCCCTGGAAGTGCAGGGCGCCGCCACCGCCGACGGCGCCAACATCGTCCAGTACGACGACTGGGGCGGCGCCAACCAGCAATGGCAGCTCGTCCAGGTCGACGGCGGCAACCCGAGCCCGACACCCACGCCCACGCCGACCGGTACGTGCGATCTTCCGTCGTCATACCGCTGGACCTCGACAGGCCCGCTGGCGACCCCGAAGTCGGGCTGGGTCTCGCTCAAGGACTTCACCGTCGCCCCCTACAACGGCCGGCACCTCGTCTACGCCACGACCCACGACACCGGCACGAGATGGGGCTCGATGAACTTCAGCCTCTTCACCAACTGGTCCGACATGGCCTCGGCCAGCCAGAACACCATGTCCTCCTCGACCGTCGCACCCACCCTCCTCTACTTCGCCCCCAAGAACATCTGGGTGCTCGCCTACCAGTGGGGCGGCACCGCCTTCTCCTACCGGACCTCCACCGACCCCACCAACCCGAACGGCTGGTCAGCACAGCAGGTGCTCTTCTCCGGAAGCATCTCCGGCTCCAGCACCGGCCCCATCGACCAGACCCTCATCGGCGACAGCACCAACATGTACCTGTTCTTCGCCGGCGACAACGGCAAGATCTACCGGGCGAGCATGCCCCTCGGCAACTTCCCGGGCAGCTTCGGCACCACCTCAACAGTGATCATGAGCGACACCACGAACAACCTCTTCGAAGCCGTCCAGGTCTACAAACTCCAGGGCCAGAACCGCTACCTCATGATCGTCGAAGCCATCGGCGCCCAAGGACGCTACTTCCGCTCCTTCACCGCCACCAGCCTCAACGGCACCTGGACCCCCCAGGCCGCCACCGAGAGCAACCCCTTCGCCGGCAAGGCCAACAGCGGCGCCACCTGGACCAACGACATCAGCCACGGCGAACTCATCCGCACCAGCGCCGACCAGACCATGACCATCGACCCCTGCAACCTCCAACTCCTCTACCAGGGCCGCAGCCCCAACTCCGGCGGCGACTACGGCCTGCTGCCCTACCGGCCAGGCGTGCTGACACTGCAGCGCTGATGCGGTGATCACCATGTGAACCGGGTCCTGGGTACGGCGTCTGGGAGCATCCGCCGTGCCCAGGGCCCTGCCGCGCCGATCGCCTCGGGGCGGCCCGGCGGCACCCGTACCGGTGTCGAGTGGCCGGCCCTGCGCGGTCAGTGTGTCGCCGAGCACGAAGGCAGACGTCCCGGCCCCGGGCGGCCGGGACGCCTTCCACGCCCACGTCCGGTACGTCGGAGCGAAGCAGCGGCACGGAAGGTCAGCCCTTGAAGGCGCCGTCCATGATCCCGGCGACCATGCGCCTGCCGACGAAGACGAACAGCACGACCAGCGGCAGCGTGGCCAGGAACGAGCCCGACATGGCCAGGCCGAGGTCCACCGAGAGGCTGTTCTGCAGCGCCTTGATGGCGATCTGCGCGGTGTACATCTCGGGCGACTTCAACACGATGAACGGCCACAGGAAGTCGTTCCAGGCGGTGACGAACCCGAGCAGCCCCAGCACGAACGCGGCCGGCCGCACCAGCGGGAACGCGATCCGCCAGAAGATCTGCCAGGTGGTGGCCCCGTCGATGCGGGCGGCCTGCAGGATCTCGTCGCTGATCGTGGTGGCCAGGTGCTGGCGCATCCAGAAGATGCCGAACGCGCTGGCCAGCCCCGGCACGATGAGCGCCTGCAGGGTGTCGACCCACCCCAGCGAAGAGATGATCATGTATTGCGGGATGACGGCGAGCTGGGTCGGCACGGTCATGGTCAGCACGACGATGAGGAAGAGCGCGTTGCGGCCGCGGAACCGCAGCTTGGCGAAGGCGAACCCGGCCAGCGAGCACAGCACGGCGTGCCCGACGCCGATCGTGCCGGCCACGACGAGGCTGTTGAGGATCGAGCGGACGAACGGCACGGTCGAGAAGACGAGCCCGGCCAGGTGGAAGAAGTTCCCGCCGGGGACGATCTCCGGCGGCAGCCGGGTGGCGGTCGCCGTGTCCGTCGTGGCCACCACGAACATCCAGTACAGCGGGAACACGCAGGCCAGCGTGGCCACCGCGAGCAACAGATAGGTCCACCACCGGACCCGGTCGGCCTTCTTCATCATCGCTCCGGGCGGATACGGGTGGACAGGACGTAGTTGAGCGCCGCGACGGCGATGATCAGCACGAACAGCGCCACGCCGATGGCGGCGCCGTAGCCGAACTGGAACCGGCCGAAGCCCTGCTCGTACAGGAAGAGCGTGAGGGTCTGGCACTGCCGGACGGGGCCGCAGGTGAGCGGGGCGGTGCGGGAGACGAGCAGCGGCTCGGTGAAGATCTGCAGGCCGCCGATGGTGGAGGTGACGATGGTGAACACGATGACCGGGCGCAGCGACGGGATGGAGATGTGCCGGAACTGCTTCCACGCGCCCGCGCCGTCCACCGCCGCGGCCTCGTAGATCGTGCGGGGGACGGCCTGCAGCGAGGCGAGGTAGAGCAGCGTGGTGTAGCCGAACCAGCGCCAGGTCGCCATCGCGGCGATCATCACATGGCTCCCCCACCCGGACTGCAGGAAGTCGATCGGCCCCACGCCGACGAGCCCCAGCAGCCAGTTGAGCAGGCCGTAGTCGCGGTCGAACATCTGGGCGAAGACGATCGCGGTGGCCGCCACCGAGGTGATGTACGGCACCAGCATCGACATCCGCCAGAACACCGCCAGCCGCAGCCGGGCGTGGTTGAGCAGGTGCGCCAGCCCCAGCGCGATCAGCAGTTGCGGCACGGTCGACAGCAGCCAGATGCTGATCGTGTTCCAGGCCGCGTTCCAGAACCGGGTGTCGCCGAACAGGCGGGCGAAGTTGTCGAAGCCGATGAAGACGTGCTCGCCGATCGGGTTCCAGTCGAACAGCGCGACGTAGAAGGTGAACAGCAGCGGGACGAGCCCGAAGACCGCGAAGAGCAGGAAGAACGGGGCTATGTAGGCGTACGGGGCCAGCCGCTCGGCCAGGCCCTGCCGCACCCGCGTCTCGGCCTCGGGCATCGCCCGAGGCGGGCTGAGCGTCGTGGCCACGTCACGTGCCGATCGCGGTCTTGATGTTGGCCAGCGCCGCGTCCCACGCCTTGGCCGGGTCGCCCTTGCCCTGCTCGACGTTGGTGATCGCGTTCAGGAACTCCTGGCCGATGGCGGAGCTGTCCGGGCCGATGAGGAACGGCTTGAGCCCGAGCAGCGAGTCGGTGTAGATCTTCCCGGTCGGCGCGTCGGAGAAGAACGGGTCCTTGAGCCCGGTGAGCTTCGGATCCTGGTAGACCGACGGGGTGGTGGGCAGCGCGCCGGAGCCGGTGAAGTGCTCGAGCTGGCCCTGCGGCGACTGGGTCTTGGAGATGTAGTCCCAGGCGGCCTTCGGGTTGGCCGCGCCCTTGGGGATGGCCAGGTAGCTGCCGCCCCAGTTGCCGGCGCCGCCCGGGATCGTGGCGATGTCCCACTTGCCCTTGGTGTCGGGCGCGTTGTCGCGGATGGAGCCGAGCATCCACGACGGCGCGGAGATCACGGCGAAGTCGCCCTTGCCCATGCCCGCGCTCCAGCCCTCGGAGAACGAGCTCTGCTTCGCGGTGATCCCGGCCTGGGCGGTCCTGATCGCCAGGTCGAACGCGGTCTTGACCTGAGGGCTGGTGGCGTAGACGGCGTTGCCGGACGGGTCGTAGTACTTCTGCGGTCCCTGGTTGACGGCCTGGAAGAAGACGCTGGTCGCGGCGTTGTCGATGAACGCCTTGCCGGTGGCGGCGGTGTACTTCCGGCCGGTCTCGATGAAGGCGTCCCAGGTCGGCCAGAGCTTGCTCACCTCGTCGCGGGCCGTGGGCAGCCCGGCCTCCATGAACAGGTCGGTCCGGTAGGCCACGGCCATGCCGCCGACGTCGGTGGGGATGCCGATGATCTCGCCGGACTTCGCCACCGACTGGCTGATCACCCAGTCGAGGTAGTCGCCCTTGACCTTGTCCGCGCCGTACTGCCGCAGGTCCTGGAAGTTCTGCGGCTGCTGGACGAACTTCGGCAGATCGTCGCCCTGGATGAGCACGAGGTCGGGCACCTTGCCACCGGCCAGCGCCGTGGTGAGCGCCTGAGCGGTCTCCACCGAGGTGCCCACTTCCGTGAGCTTCACCTGCACGCCCGGGTTGGCCTTCTGGTAGTCCTCGACGGACTCCTTCTGGTTGATGCCGGTGAACGACCAGAACTCGAATGATCGGCCGTCGCCTGACGGCTGGGCTGGGCCGCCGCCTCCGCAGGCGGCGGCGGTCAGGACGAGAGCCGTGGCGAGCACGACCGGTGTGGCTTCACGGAGCTTCACAGATGATCTCTTCCTGGGTTCAGGAGCGGAGGGCGGAGGTGATCCGGAAGAAGGCCGGGCATCCGGGAGTGGCCGGCTGATCAGGAGCTGATTACTGGACACCCGCGGATCAGAAAGTTTCGGAGTCAAGAGCGATCGTTAACGCCGGACCCTACGTGCGGATTCTGAAACTCGTCAAGAACCTCCCGTAAGATCGCCGAAATGAGCGGGACAGTTCGCCGAAACCTGCTCGCTAAACTGCCGCCATGACCACGGCCGAAGGCCCGTCCGACGACGGCGCCACCCTGTCCCAGCCGATGACCATCGCGCAGCTCGCCGAGCTGGCCGGGGTCTCCACGGCCACCGTGTCGAAGGTCGTCAACGGGCGCTCCGAGGTGGGACCCGAGACCCGTGCCCTCATCGAGCGGCTCATCCACGAGCACGGCTACCGGCCGCAACGGCGCCGCGCCACCTCCGCGCCCCTGGTGGAGCTGGTCTTCCACGCCTTGGAGGGCGAATATCCCAGCGAGATCGCCAAGGGGGTCGAGCAGGTGGCGCGCGAGCACCAGCTCGCCCTGGTGCTGTCGGAGCTGCAGCACCGCGACACCCCGGGCAAGGGCTGGATCGAAGGCGTGCTGAGCCGCCGTCCCATCGGCGTGATCGCCGTGTTCTCCGGCCTGACGAAGGCGCAGCGCCGGCAGCTCGCGACCCGCGGCATCCCCCTCGTCCTGCTCGACCCGCGGGGCGACCCCGCGCCCCAGGTGCCCTCGGTGAGCGCGAGCAACTGGAACGGCGGGCTCATGGCGACGCGCCACCTGCTCGGCCTCGGACACCGGCGCATCGCCGCCATTACCGGGCCCGACTACGCCCTCGCCAGCCGGGCCCGTCTCGACGGCTACCGGACCGCCCTCGACATGGCCGGCCTCCCCGTCGATCCGGAGCTCATCGGCCAGGGTGACTTTCTCGTCGAGGGCGGCCTGGCCCAGGCCGAACGCCTGCTGCGGCTGCCCGACCCGCCGACGGCGATCTTCACCTGCAACGACGGGCAGGCCACCGGCGTCTACCGCGCCGTCCATCGGCTCGGCCTGCGCATCCCCGGCGATGTGAGCGTCGTGGGCTTCGACGACCTGCCCGCGGTCCGGTGGATGAACCCGCCCCTGACCACGGTCCACCAGCCGCTCACCGAGATGGCCGCCGCCGCCACCGACATGCTGCTCAAGCTGGCACAGGGCGAGCTCCTGGCACAGCACCGCGTGGAGCTGGGCACCGAACTGATCATCCGGGAGAGCACGGCTCCACCGGCGGGCTGACGAAACTTACGGCGATCCTCCCGAAAACGGCCGTACGGATCGACCGCTGGTGACGGCACGGACGGCCGGTCCACGGCGATCCGGCGCTGCCCGCCTGTCAGCGCTCCGTGACTAGACTGCCGCCATGACCACGGAGTCGTCCCCCCTCACCATCGCCCAGCTCGCCGAGCTGGCCGGAGTCTCCACCGCGACGGTCTCCAAAGTCGTGAACGGCCGTTCCGAGGTCTCGTCCGAAACCCGCGCAGCCGTGGAGGAGCTCATCCGCCGGCACGGCTACCGGCGACAGCGCCGCCGCTCCACGCCGACGGCCCTGGTGGAGCTGGTCTTCCACGCGCTGGAGGGCGACTATCCCGTCGAGATCACCAAGGGTGTGGCCGCGGTCGCGCGCGAGCACGAGCTCACGGTGGCGATAGCGGACCTGTGCCATGACCACACCGCCGCGGACGCCTGGCTGGAGAGCGTGCTGCGGCGCCGGCCGAGCGGCGTGATCGCGGTGTTCTCCGGCCTGACCGAACGCCAGCACGAACAGCTCGCCCGCCGCGAGATCCCGCTGGTCCTGCTGGATCCGGCCGACGCTCCTGCCGGGAACGTCCCGTCGGTCGGCGCCGGGAACTGGAACGGCGGGCTCATGGCGACCCGCCACCTCCTGGAGCTCGGGCACCGCCGCATCGCCATCATCACCGGGCCGGACTCCGCGTTGTCCAGCCGGGCCCGCCTCGACGGCTACCGGACCGCCCTCGACATGGCCGGCGTGCCCGCGGATCCGGAGCTGGTCGGCCGGGGGGACTTCCTCATCGAGGGCGGTCTGGCCGAGGCCCACCGCCTGCTGCGCCTGCGCGACCGGCCTACCGCGATCTTCGCCACGAACGACGGTCAGGCCATCGGCGTCTACCACGCGGCCCACCAGCTCGGCCTGCGCATACCGGACGATCTCAGCGTGATCGGCTTCGACGACATGCCCTCGGTGCGGTGGGCCATCCCGCCGCTGACCACGATCCGCCAGCCCCTCGCCGAGATGGCCGCGGCGGCCACCTCGATGCTGCTGAAGCTGGCCCATGGCGAGCAGCTGCCGCAAAGCCGCGTCGAGTTGGCCACCGAGCTCGTCGTACGCGAGAGCACCGCGCCGCCCGCGCTCCCGCCCGCCTGAGCCGGAGCGCGGCCTCCGAGGATCAGCGGGGCGAGCCGGGGTGGCTCACGCCCGGCCGTCCGTCAAGGGCACGCCGCGGCGCTCCGCTGGATCTTCCGAGGCGGGGGCGACGGACGTGGTCATCCCGTCCAGATCGAGTTCGAGCATGGGCGCGATGGTCCCGCCGAAGGCGGCTCGTGCCTGCGCCGGCTCCGCATCCAGGGGATTTCCTCCCCGCCGCGCTCGGTAGTTGGCGAAGCTGACCACGTGGCGGCTGGGCAGCACCAGCCACGCGTAGGCCTGATCGGGTTCGGAAGACGGGTTCCGGATCACCAGCCCGGAGCCGTTGAGCGGCTCGTACGGTCCCGTCAGGCTGGGCGCGGCGAAGCCGTAGAGCCCGGTGGGTGCGCGATCGGCCGGCTGGAAGGAGTGGCGCTGGGTGGTGAAGAACAGGTAGTACCGCGACTGGTGGACGATGACGTGCGGCCGTTCCAGCTCCCGGCTGACGCCCTCGGCCACGAGGAGAGGCGGGAGCAGCGACCAGCCGCCGGCCCGTGGTTCGGCCAGGGCGATGGCGCCGGTGAAGCCGTCGCCCCAGGCGATGGAGGCCGCGATGAGCAGGTGGTCGCGCCCGTCGGCCGGGTCGCGGAACCAGCCGGGATCGCGAAATGCCCTGATGCTCCCCGGCGACCCGTCGGCCTCCTCGGTCGGCAGGTACATCCGGCCGTCGGAGCGGAGGATCTCCCGATGTCCGGCGGCTTCGTGCGGCAGGAACCTGTCGCCGCCGGCGAGCCGGCGGAGGCGCGTCTCGATGACGCTCTGCCGGAACGTGGGACGCGCTTCGCCCCGCCGGCCGGCGGCCGTGTAGAACACCGACACCGTCCCGTCCGGCCGCCGGACCGCTGATCCCGACCACTCCCGGCTGCCGGGCGAGGCGCCGTCGGCGAAGGCGTTCCCGAGGTCCTCCCATCCGTCGCCGTGCCTGGCGAACAGGCGGATCCGGGCGTGGTCGTGGCGCTCTTCGGGGTGGCCGAGAGCCGGGGCGGACAGCACCATCCACACCTCGTGGCCGCCGAACAGGGCTGTCGAGCCGTCCTCCTCCTGGATCGGCCACAGATCCCAGAGATCGTGACCCGGCAGGAGCCGGGGCACGGCCGTGGGGTCGAAGACGGGCGCGGTGGTCGCGGTGGTCCCGGCGAGCAGATCGAGGTGCCGGCTGGTCCAGAGCGCCGGTCGGCCGCCGTTCACGCGCCGCCCCGCCCGGGGACGTGGGCATGTCCGGCGAACGGGCTGGATCCGCTCGCCGGTTTCCGTGCGCCGCCGGACCTTCCTCGTAGGACCATGAACGACCTCTGCTTTCACTCGTGGGGTGGGATGTGCGGGTTCCACCGGCCCTGGTGGGGCCGGGCGCGGTGCCGTCAGCCCTTCAGGGAGCCCTGGAGCAGGGCCTTGACGAAGTGCCGCTGGAAGATGAGGAAGATCGCCAGGGTGGGTGTCAGGATGAGCAGCGATCCGGCGCACAGCAGCGGGATGTCGGTTCCCCACTGGCCCTGGAAGGCGCCCAGCGCGCCGGACATCGTGCGCTTGGCCGGATCGTCGACGAGGACGATGGCCAGCAGGAACTGGTTCCAGGTCCACAGGAACAGCAGGATGCCCAGGGACGAGATCGCCGGCATGGCCAGGGGGACGTGGATGCGCCGGAACAGCTGCCACACGTTGGCGCCGTCCATCCGCGCGCTTTCGGACAGCTCCGCGGGCATGTTGACGAAGTGCGCGCGCATCCAGAAGACCGAGAACGGCATGAACAGGCCGATGAGCGGCAGGATGATCGCCCAGCGCGTGTTCAGCAGTCCCATGTCCCGCATCTGGTAGTACAGCGGCGTGATGATGCCCTCGAAGGGCAGCGTCAGGCCGAGCACGAACAGCAGGAAGACCACGCGCCCGCCGATCACGCGCAGGTGGCCGACGGCGAAGCCGGCCATCGTGCCCAGCAGGATCGAGATCGGCACCACGCCCAGCACGATGAGGACGCTCGACTTCAGCAGCTCGCCCATGTTCGCGGCCTCGAAGGCCCGCAGAAAGTTGCCCCACTGCGGGTCGCGGGGCCAGGCGAGTCCGGCCGGGTAGGTGCCGGAGGGGTGCAGGGCGGTGACGAACAGGCTGAGGAACGGCAGGAGCGTGACCGCCATCATGACGACGAGCAGCAGCCTGCCGGTCCAGGCCTCCCGCCACGCGAGGATCATCGGTTGCCGTCCTTTGCGAACCACTGGATGGGAAGGGCGCAGGCGATCACGAGGAGCATGAGGACCATGGCCAGGGCCGAGGCCGTCCCCACCTCGCGTTCGGAGAAGGCCAGGTAGAAGATCTGCAGGCCGGGCACCATGGTCGTGTTGCCGGGACCGCCCTGGGTGGAGATGTAGATGATGTCGAAGCTCGCCAGGGCCGCGATCACGGTCACGGTGACGCAGACCGCGATCTCCTGGCGCAGGCTGGGCACCGTGATGGAGACGAACTCCCGCCACGGCCCGGCACCGTCCAGCCGGGCGGCCTCGTACAGCGCCGGGTCGATCTTGCTCATGCCGGCCAGGAGCAGCAGCGTGCACAGGCCGAGCAGCACCCACGCGCCGATCATGCCGACCGCCGGCAGGGCGGTGGCGAAGTCGCCCAGCCAGGCCCGGGTGACCCCGCCGAGGCCGATGAGCGAGAGGAGCTGGTTGATCACTCCGGTGGAGGCCAGCAGCCAGCTCCACGCGATGCCGGCCGCCACCAGCGGGATCACCTGCGGCAGGAAGAGCACGGTACGGGCCACGAGGGCGAGCCGGCTCTGGGCGATGCGCCTGATCGTGGCGGCGATCGCCAGGCCGAGCACGACCGGGATCGCGCTGAAGAAGACGATCAGCTGGAAGGCGTTGACCAGCGAGTCGAACAGGTCGGGGTCGGTGAAGACCCTGCCGTAGTTGGCCGCCCCCACCCACGTGGACGGCCCGATGCCGTCCCACTCGTACAGCGAGTACTGGAACGTCAAGGCGATCGGGCGCAGCACGAAGACCGCGTAGAAGGCGAGCGCCGGGATGATGAACAGCCAGCCGACCAAGCCGCGGGTGCCGCGCAGCTTGGTGGTGGCCGGCCGACGGTGCGCGGACCGGGCGGCGGCGGACCGGGGCGTCAACTCGTTCAGTTCCCTTCGAGCTGACCGGCGTAGTCGGCCTGGACCGCCTTCAGCAGCCCCTGCGGGGTCTGCTCTCCGGCCACCAGCTTCTGCAGGTTCGGGGTCCAGCTCTTGGCGTAGATGGCGCCGGTGGCGTTGGCGATGAAGTCCATCGCACCGTTGTCCTCGGCGATGTCCGCCCCGGCGGCCAGCGTGCTCGCGGTGACCTTGTCGGAGGCGACGGCCGGCATGTACGCGTCGGCCGGTCCCATCGGGCGCGATCCGCCGACCTCGACGCCGATCTCGCGGGCCCGCTGGTCGGTGGCCACCCAGTTGAGGAAGAAGGCGGCGCAGTCGGCGTTCTTGGCGTTCGCGGCGATCCCGAAGGTGAGGGGCGCCGACATGGCGGCCAGCTTGCCGCCCTGCTGGGCGGGCGGCATCAGCGTGAAGCCGACGTTGCCCGGCATCTGCTTGTCGAGGTTGCCCGACTCCCAGTCGCCGTTGAACATGAACAGGCCCTGGCCGTCGATGAAGCGGCTCATCATCGTCGCGTAGTCGACCGCGTTCACGTCCTTCTGGAAGTAACCCGCCTTGATCCACTTCTCCAGGTGCTGGGCGGCCTGCAGGTTCGACGGGGTGTCGATGGTGGCGCCGGGCTTCTGGAAGATCCAGTCGTTGATCGGTCCGGCCGGGCCGTAGGAGGCCATGAGGTTCTGCAGCGGGAACGCCAGCCCACCGGTGGCTCCGCCGTTGAACTGCACGATCGGCGTGATGCCCGCGCTCTTGGCCTTGGACAGCGCGGCGTCGAGCTCCGCCAGCGTGGCGGGCGGCGTGGACATCCCGATCTGGGTGGCGAGCTTCTTGTTGTAGAAGACGCCGGTCATGCTGAAGTTGAGGCCCAGGGCGTACAGGGAGCCCTGGCCGCGCGGCCGTCCGCCGGGGCCCAGGCGGAGCTGTTCGAGCTGGGAGGCCGGCCACTTGTCCCAGCCGAAGGCCTGGGCGTAGCCGTCGAGATTCTTCAGCAGGTTGTCCTTGACCAGCTCGGAGACCTGGGGCAGGCGCATCAGGTCGGGCGGGTTGTCCGCCAGGACGCGCGGGGCGTTCTGCGTGATGACCGCGAACTGGTCCTCGCGGATGTTCCAGGTGACGTTCGGGTGCTGCTTGGTGAACTCGGTCGTCAGCGCCTTGGGCAGCGGGAAGCCGGTCTCGAAGTAGCCGTTCATCGTGATCTGCGCCGTGCCGCAGGCGGGCGCGGCGGACTGCGGCGACGCGCTGGTGGCCGCGGGCTGCGGACTGTTGCCGCCGGGTGCCGCGCAGGCGGCGGCCAGCGTCCCCATGGCGATCACAAGCGCGGCCCCGGACCTGCCGGGGCGGACTCGACGAGCCATGTGCATCTCCTCTGCTGCCTGGGACAATCGGCACCGGGCTGATGTCCCGACTCCGTTGCTAAATCGGGTTAGCGCCCGATAGTCTCACCACGCGCGTCGTACGATGTCAACCCCCCGTAACGCACTCTTGACGATCGGAGGTTCTGGGTGAGCCCACGACGGGTCACGCTGGCCGATGTGGCCAAAGCCGCGGGCGTCTCCCGCACGACCGCCTCACTGGTGCTGTCGGGCCGCGGGCGCGAGTTGCGGATCTCTCAAGACGTCGAGCAGCGTGTCGTGCGGGCCGCCGACGAGTTGCAGTACCGGCCCAACATCGTCTCCGTGGGCCTGCGTACGGGCACATCCCGGACGATCGGCTTCATCTCCGACACAGTCGCCACCTCACGGCTGGCCGGCGACATGATCAAGGGTGCGCTCGAGGCCGCCCGCGAGCGTGGCTTCATGCTGTTCATCGGCGAGACGGAGGGGGACGCCGAGCTCGAGCGCCTGCTGCTGCAGGCCATGCACGACCGCCAGGTGGACGGGCTGATTCTGGCCTCGATGTTCACCCGGACCATCAAGGTGCCCAAGTCGATCACGGCCGCCCCCGCCGTGCTGCTCAACGCGCTGCCCGAACAGCCCACTCCCCTGCCGGCCATCCTCCCTGACGAGGTCGAGGCCGGCCGCCGCGCGGCCCGTGTCCTGCTCGACGCCGGCCACCGCGACGGCATCCACCTGATCGGCGCCGGCCCCGGCATCCGCGACGTTCCCCCGGAAAGCGTCGCGGCGGTGGAACGGCTCGTCGGCATCCGGGAGGCGCTCGGCGAGGCGGGCGTCAAGGTGGCGGGCGGTCGTACCTGCCCCGACTGGCAGCCGGAACACGGCTTCACCGCGACGCGGGAACTCCTGGAGACCGCGCGTCCACGGGCGCTGATCTGCTTCAACGACCGCATCGCGATGGGCGCCTACCAGGCGCTCGACGATGCCGGGCTCAAGGTTCCGGACGACGTGTCCGTCGTCTCCTTCGACGACCACCCCATCGCCTCGTGGATCCGGCCCCGGCTGACGACCGTGGCACTGCCGCACTACGAGCTCGGCCGCAAGGCCGTCGACGTGCTGTTCACCGAGATCGACAACGACGCCACGGACCCTGATCGACCGGGCGAGGTGCACCGGGTCCCCATGCCCCTGCGCAGCCGCGAGTCCATCGCGTCACCGTCTGCCGCGCGATCCGGCTGAACGCCGCCGCGGGCCGCCGCGGCCATCCCGTCTCCGGGCAGCCGGCCGGAAGCCTGACCGGAGCGGCCGGCCTCACCGCGACCCCCGGCGTCTACAAGGGCCGCGCAGGGTCTTCAGCGCGGCGCTCCGGGCGATGGCCTGGTCCGGCAGGGTGGTGGCGAGGCCCTGGAGCCCTGCCGGTCGCCCGGGTTCTCGGCCGAGGCGGTTCAGACACCCGCACGGGTGAACGTCACATGCGTGACTCCGCTGGCGGAGGAGATGGACTCGACCTCGTAGTCCTTCTCCAGGCCCTCCAGTCCGTCCCAGAGGCGTACGCCTCGGCCGAGCAGGATCGGGACCACCACCGTGTGCAGGTGGTCGATGAGCCCGGCGGCAAGGAAGTCGCGGATCACGGTGGGACCCCCGCCGATGCGTACGTCCAGGCCGTCCGCAGCCTTGCGGGCCGCCTCGAGCGCCTCGGCAGGCGAGGCGTCGATGAAGTGGAAGGTCGTGCCGCCCTCCATCTCGATGGACGGGCGCACGTGATGGGTGAGGACGAAGACCGGCGTGTGGAACGGCGGGTTGGGACCCCACGCGCCCTTCCACTCCGGGTCCTCGTGCCACCCGGGATGGCCGAACTTCCCGGCACCCATGATCTCGGCGCCGATTCCCGCACTGTGCTGGTGGACGAAGGCGTCGTCGACTCCGCCGGTGCCACCGGACTGGCCGTCCCTCTTGTGCCGCCACCACCGGGTGGCGAACATCCACTCGTGCAGCCTTTGCCCGGCGTGACCGAAATGTGCGTCGTGGCTCTGACCCTCACCGGTGCCGAAGCCGTCGAGTGAGATGGAGAAGTTGTGGACGCGGGCGAGTGACATGACTGATGCCCCTTCGGTGATCGGGGTCGGTTGTCGTCGGCGGTCCGGAAACGAAGGTCGGTCGCGGCATTCTGTCATCGCCGCCCCAGGTTCTGCTCCCACGCTCCGGGGAGTAACTGTGTCTCTAGGACACTGTGTATCATAGATACAGTTTCGGGGAGATGACAAGTGGGAGGGCGCGATGTCGGCCAACGAGGATCCGAGGGCAGTGGCCGAACTGCTGTGGGGCCAGCGGAAACCGCGTAGCAGAGGCCCCAGGCCCGCCTTCGACGTCGCCCAGGTGGCCGACATCGCCGTGAAGGTCGCCGACACCGAAGGGCTGGAGGCCGTCTCCATGCAGCGGGTGGCCGCCGAGCTCGGTCTCACCAAGATGGCCCTGTACCGCTACGTCAACGGCAAGTCAGAGCTGATAGCCGTCATGATCGAGGCGGCGGTCGGCACACCCCCCGACTTGGGCGGGGTGACCGGCTGGCGGGCCAGGCTGGAAGAGTACGCGCGCCAGTTGTCCGCCGCCTGGCGGCGCCACCCCTGGCTGCCGTCGGTCACCGTGGGCGACCGCGTCATGGGCCCACGCGAGACCGGCTGGCCGGAAAGCGCCCTCAGTGCCCTGGCCGACACCCCCTTGACCGAACGCGAACGGCTGGAGGCGGTCATGCTGGTGTCCAACCACATCCGCGCCACCCACGCGGCCGCCACTCCCGGCACTCAGACCTGGACGGGCGGCAGTGCCACCTCGATCATGCGCGACCTGCTCCTCCTCAACGCCGACCGTTTCCCGCTGCTGGCCACCACCCAGGCCGCCCCCTCGGCCACCACGACGCAGGAGTTCGGCCTGCGCGCCATCCTCGACGGCCTGGAACACGCCGTCACCCGGCACACCCGGAACAGTGCCGATGTCTGAGCCATCGCGAGGACAGGTCACGGTCAGGCGAGCGTCCGGGCAGGACCAGGAGCCCGGCTGACGGCGGGCCGGTCAGGACATCGCCAGATGTACCGTTTTGACACCTCCCACGGATAACCGCTATCTATTGGCCAACCGTTAGGGGGCAGGAGTGCAGGACGCAGTGCTGGCGATGCTCGCCAAGGAGCCGTCGCACGGGTACCAGTTGCACGCTCGGCTGCGGCGCAGCCTAGGCCCGCTGGGCGAGTCGATGAACCGCGGTCAGATCTATGTGACGTTGGCCCGGTTGGAGCGAGCGGGGCTCGTGGTCTGCGAGCGGGCGGACGGCCTGCCCGAGCGGCCGGAGCGCAAGGTCTATGCGCTGACGCCGGCCGGGCAGCAGCGGGTGGCGGCCTGGCTGGCCGAGGTGGGCTGGCCGAAACCGGACCTGGCGGAGTTCCATCTCAAGCTCGCCGCCGCCGCGGCGGCCCGGCTGGCCGACCCGGTGGAGCTGGTGGCGGCGCAGCGCCGTGAGCTGCTGCGCCGCTTGCGTGAGGCGCAGCAGGCGGCACTGGCCGAGCCGGCGGGGTCGGGCGCCGGCCTGCTGCTGGAAGGGGTCGCGCTGCGGTTGCGAGCGGACCTGCGCTGGCTGGATGCCTGCGAGCGGGCCTGGTCCAAGGTCGATGACGAAGTTGAGGGTGGATGAACGTGTCGAGTGCCGCGGTCCGGGCCTGCGGCCTGGTGAAGACGCACGGTCAGGGGCAGAGCCGGGTCCGCGCGGTGGACGAGGTCGACCTGGAGGTGCCTCAGGGACAGATGCTGGCGGTGATGGGGCCCAGCGGCTGCGGGAAGTCCACTCTGCTGCACCTGCTGGGCGGCCTGGAGCGGGCCACCGGCGGGGAGGTGTGGGTGGCCGGGCGGCGCGTCGACACCCTGAGCGAGCGGGCCCTGGCGCGGTTGCGGCGCCGGTCGGTGGGGTTCGTCTTCCAGGCCTTCCATCTGGTGGAGGAGTTGTCGGCGGCGGAGAACGTGGAGCTGGCCGCGCTGCTGGCCGGGCGCTCGCGCCGCCAGGCCAGGCGGCGCGCGGGCCTGCTGCTGGAACGGGTCGGGCTCGCCGACCGGGCCCGGCATCTGCCGTCGCAGCTGTCCGGGGGTCAACGTCAGCGGGTCGCCATCGCCCGCGCGCTGGTCAACGAGCCGCTGGTCGTCCTGGCCGACGAGCCGACCGGCAACCTCGACACCGCGGCCACCCTCGACGTGCTGAGGATCTTCGAGGAGCTGCGTTCCGCGGGGCAGACCTTCGTGATCGTCACGCATGACGAGCGGGTGGCGGCCACGGCGGATCGGCTGATCTCGATGCGCGACGGGATGTTCGTCGACGACACCCGGCTGGCCGGCGCCCACCCGCGCGGACTCGGCGGGCTGATCGGGCTGGAGGGCTGAACGTCATGGGCTCCATCGTGCTCGTCATACGTCTGGTGCTGGCTGACGTGCGGCGGCACCGGGTCCAGGCCGTGATGCTCCTGCTCGCCGTGACCGTGGCCACCGCCACGATGGCACTGGGTCTGTCCCTGCGCGGCGTGAGCGACGCGCTGTACGAGCAGACCCGCGCGGCCACCGCAGGGCCGGACGTGGTGGCGGTCTCCGGCGACACGGGCCCCGACGTGACCTCGGCCCTGACCTCGCTGGCGAACGCACCTGAAGTGGTCGCCCACCACGGCCCCTATCGCATCGTCTACGCCAACCTCACCACGCGCGGCTCCACGTCGTCCCCGGTGGTGGTGCACGGCTTCGCCGAGACGCCCGGCACGGTCAACCGGCCGCTGGTGACCTCGGGTCATTGGGTACGGCCCGGCGGCGCGGTGGTCGAACGGGGCTTCGCCACCGCGCTGGGCATCGGCGTCGGTGACCGCGTCACCATCGCCGGCCGGTCGTACCCCGTCGTCGGGATCGCCGTGACCGCGGCCACCTCCATCTACCCCTGGGCGGCGCAGATCGGCCCGGGCGGCGGCCCCAGCGACTACACCGGACTGGCCTGGATGACCACATCAGACGCCCGGACGCTGGCGTCGTCCCAGGATCTCCCGGTGACCTCGGCCCTGGACCTCAAGCTGCGCGACCCCGCCGCCACCGAGGCCTTCCGCGAAGCCCACCGCGGCGCCACCATCAGGATCAACTTCCACTCCTGGCAGTTCAAGGCCGAACAGGACATGGTCATCCTCAGGAACAGCCAGCCGATCCTGGTCATCGGTAGCTGGCTGCTCAGCTTCCTGGCCATCACCGGAGTGGCGGCGCTGGCCGCGGGCCGCGCCGTCGAGCAGACGCGCCGGGCCGGGCTGCTCAAGGCCGTCGGCGCCACCCCGGGCCTGATCGCCACCGTCCTGCTCACCGAGTACCTGGCGCTGGCGCTGGCCGGCGACGCGCTCGGGCTGCTGATCGCCCGCCTGACCGCGCCCGCCATCGCCAGCCCCACCGCCAGCCGGATCGGCGACGCCGCCGGGCTGACCGGCGCCACCGTCGCCGCGGCGACCGTGCTCGCCGTGGCGGTGGCGGTGCTGTCCACGCTGCGTCCCACGCTGCGGGCCGTACGTACCGCGACCGTCACGGCGCTGACCGCCACCGCGTACCAGCCCCGTCACCGGCCCTGGCTCACCGCGCTGTCCGCGCTGCTGCCCACGCCGCTTCTGCTCGGGCTGCGGCTGACCGCCCGCCGGCCGGGCCGCGCCGTGCTGCAGGCGTGCTCCACCGCCACGACGGTGATCGCGATCATCGCCCTGCTGGCCCTCTACGCCCAGGCGGAGCGGGGCTACGGCCTGCACGGCTCCTCCGCCCTGCCCAACCT
Source organism: Nonomuraea sp. MTCD27 (assembly GCF_041950495.1). NCBI lineage: Bacteria > Bacillati > Actinomycetota > Actinomycetes > Streptosporangiales > Streptosporangiaceae > Nonomuraea > Nonomuraea sp. MTCD27. The sequence continues at coordinate 43,187 of NZ_JBGNUW010000013.1, forward strand.
GCGGGGCGAGCTCGACCGCCGGCTGATGCTGGCCGTCACCATCCTGCTGATCGCACTCGCCGTCGTGAACACCATCACGTTCACCTGGACCACTGCCATGGAGGCCCGGGCGAACATGGCCATCGCGCGTACGCTCGGCGCCACCCCGGGGCAGATCTCCGCGGGGCTGTCCGCCGCCCAGCTGCTGCCCGCCCTGCCCGGCGCCATCGTCGGCATCCCCATGGGCATCGCCGTGTTCTGGCTGTTCAGCGCGAGGAACGCGACCGCACCGCCCTTCTCCTGGATGTGCGGCGCCGCGCTCGCGATCCTCCTGGCCACGGCGGTGCTCACCGCCCTGCCCGCACGCCTGGCGGCGCGCCGGCCGGTGGCGCAGGCCCTCAGCGCCGAGACAGCGTGATCGGCCCCCCAGCAGGCGTCGGCAGCGGTGCCCCCCAGCGGGCCGGGCCCCCACCACCCCGCGGAGACCTCATCCGGTTCGTGAGCGACCTGCTGATCCGACTGCTGCGGCCGTCGGTGAGCGGCGCGCCGCCTACTGGACCTTCGCCGGGCTGTCGGCCTTCGCCACCTGGTCGCTGTACATCGGCATCGCCTCGGCCACCGGCGGCGGCCTGCCTGCCGTGCCCGAGCTGTGGACCGGCGCGCCGGTCGTCGCCGGGCCGGCCGCCTGGCGCTCGGGGCGCTGTTCCGGCCCGACGCGGCCGCTGCCGAGCCGGTCGGGCCCGGCGCCGGGCGGGCATGATCCGAGCAGGAGGTCCAGGCCAGGTTTCCGGCGATCGGGACGTGCGAGTCAGGCCTGGAGGGTGATCGGGGCGGGCATCCCGTCCGTGAACAGTCGCGCGTCGACCTGGTCCAGGGCGACGCGCAGCGCGCCGAGGGCGACGCTGTCCGCGCCGAGATTTGACGCCCGGATCTCGGGGACGCGCAGGCAGAGGCGGCCCAGCTCGCGCTCGAAGGGCTCGATGAGGAGGTCCGCGGAGCGGGAGTAGCCGCCGCCGAGAATGACGACCTGCGGATCGAGGGTCAGCACGAGGGCCGCGGCGCCCACCGCCAGGTCCTTGACGTAGCGGCGGAGCGCGGTGCGGGCGTGCTGGTCGCCCTCGCGGGCGCGTTCGAAGACCCAGGCGGCCTTGTCATTGGGGTGGATGTCCTCGGGCACCCCCGGGCAGTTCTCGATGTGGGAGGGGGCGGCGAGCCAGCGGACCGCCTTGAGGGCGCCGATCTCGCCGGCCGCTCCCCCGTACCCGCGCCGCAGGGTGCCGTCGAGGATGAGGCCCGCGCCGGTCCGCATGCCCGCCAGCAGGTAGACGATGTCGTCGGCGTCCTGCGCGGCGCCCTTCCAGCGCTCGGCGACGGCGGCGAGCTTGCAGTCGTTCTCGACCAGGATCGGGCAGCTGAAGCGGGCCGAGAGGTGCTCGGCGGGTGAGACGCTCGCCCAGCCCGGCAGCGGGGTGAACAGCGTGGTGCGACCGGTGGCGTCGACCGGGCCGGTCACGCCGACCGTCACCGCCCAGATCTGGTCGGGCCGCATCCCGGCGTCGGACAGGCACTGGGTGATGGCGGCGTCGACGGCCCGGAGCCGCGCGGCGGGGTCGGCGTCGGGCTCGACCGGGAGCCGGTGGCTGTGCAGCACCTGCCCTTCGAGGTCGGCGAGCAGGACAAGGATCTTGTGGCCGCCGACGTCGACGCCGAGCACGTGCCCGGCACCGGCGTTGAAGCGGTAGCGGCGGGCGGGGCGGCCGACGCTGCTGCCGTCGGGCTCGACGACCTGCACCCATCCGTCGGTGACCAGCCCGCGGACCACGACGTCGGTGCCGGGCCGGGACAGGCCGGTGCGGGTGGCGAGCTCGGTGACGGTGGCGGGTGGCTGACCCCGCATCGCCCGGACGATGCTGAGCGAGTTGATCTCGCGGAGTCTGCTGACGTCGGCTCCGGCCGCCTCGGGCACCCCAACCCCCCAATTATGCTTCGTTATAGCGTAATTCTAACGGCCCTGTCACGTGATCGGATACTGCTGTCCCGGGTCCAGCGCAGTGGCGAAATCGACGGCACGGCCGTCGATGGCGAAACTGTACCGGCCGGTCGGGACGATTTCCGGCTGCTCGGCCAGGTAGGTCGACAGGTGTTCGAGCTCGTCGGCGTTGAGCCACGACGGCGGGTCGGAGACGGCCTTGAAGCCGCAGATCGTGGCCAGGTCCTGCAGCCAGCCCTTCTGCGTCTCGGTGAGCAGGTTGAGCCGGCTGCGGAAGTACACGATGTCCGGGTCGACCTGGAGCAGGCGCGACTGCCACAGCCGGTGCAGCGTGTTCACGACGGCGTTGTAGGCCATGGCGTCCGAGGGGTCGTCGCTGGCGTAGTTGGTCCACAGCGGGGCGACGTCGGGGCCGCTGCGCAGCCCGTCGGCCAGCCCGAGCGAGGGCAGCAGCAGGGCGCCGCTGCCGAGCAGGTAGACCTCCGGGCCCGCGACGCGCCGGATCAGGGCGAGCGCGTCCCGGTAGGCCTGCTCGCGGGGCGCCCCGGAGTGCCGGACGCCGGGGACCGCGCCGGCGTTGACGAAGTCGAGCTTGAGGTAGGTGAAACCCCACTCGTGCACGACCCGGTGGATCATCCGGCTGAGATGCTCCTGGACGCCGGGGTGGGTGAGGTCCAGGGCCCAGTAGGAGGTGCCCCAGTTGTGCCCGGCGACGACCGGCTGCCCGTCGGCGTCCCGCAGCAGGAACTCGGGGTGCTCGTGGGCCGTCGCCGACGTGGGCAGCACGATGAACGGCGCCAGCCACAGGCCAGCCTTCATTCCGGCGGCGCTGATCCGCTCGGTCAGGGCGCGCATGCCGGAGGGGAACTTGTGGTTGGGCTCCCAGTCACCGACGGCCAGCTCCCAGCCGTCGTCGATCTGGACGACGTCGAACGGGAGGCCCGCCAGCGCGGCGATGTCCTTGTTCAGCGCCTCCTCGCTGATGCCTTCGTAGTACGCGTACCAGGTGCACCACACGTTGCCGGCCTGCCGGTCGCTGCTGCCCAGCCGGGCCGCGAGCTGGTCGGTGTAGTGGGCGAAGACCTCCTGCTCGGGACCGTAGGCGAGGAACCAGGGGGCCCCGTCGTCCTCGCACCAGCCGGCCAGGGTGTCGTGGTCGGCGGCCAGGCGCGGGGTGCCCAGCCCGAGTGAGCCCAGCAGCAGCACCTGCCCGTCTGCGCCCTGCAGCGCGGCCACGGCCGAGGAGTGGTGGCGGGCCGGGTCGTCCCAGACCGTGTCGTCCGCGGTCAGGCGCCGCTGGGGGTCGGCGATCCGCAAGGGGGGCTCGCTGAGGCGGCGCCACCCGCACGGGCTCCAGGAGTTCTGGCCGTGCCGATAGAACAGGGCGTCGGCGAGGCCGTGCAGGATCGCGACCCGGCCGGGCGGCAGGACGAGACCGCCGGCGACGGGCGTGGGGGGCTCGGAACCCGTGAGCTCGACCGCGAATTCACGACCGGCCAGGTCGACGAGCAGGGGCATGGTTCTCCTTCGAGCAGCAGTGCCCGTCCGGCGGAAGTGCGGCGCGGATCCCGCCGAACGGGGCAGAGGACGGAACGATCAGGCGAACAGGCTGTTGACCTGCTGGTTGGCCTTCTTCAGCGCCTCGGCGGGCTCGATCTGGCCGAGGATGACCGCCTGCAGGGCGTCCTGCACGATCTGACTGATCTCGGTGCCGTGCTCGGTGATCGGCAGGAGGAACGTGCCGCCGGGGGTCTTGGTGTAGTCCACGTACACCTGCACGTCCCGGCCCTTGGCCTTGTGGGCGGCCAGCGCCTTCTCCGCCGAGGTCTTGATCGCGGGGAACACGACGGCGTTGCCGGCCACCACGTCCTGGCAGTCGGTCGAGCCGAGGTACTTCACCCACTTCCACGCGGCGTCCTTGTTCTCGGTGCCCGCCCAGATGGCGTCCGAGAGGCCGTTGATGGCGCTCTTGCGGGTCCCGACCGGCCCGACGGGCAGCGGCGCGAGCGCGAACTTCTGCTTGGCGCCGTCACCCAGGTACGTGTTGATGGTCCAGGAGCCGGCGATGGTGAGCGCGGCCTTCCCGGAGTTCATCACGGCGTCGATGCCGAGCGTCGACTGCTTGTCGAAGCGGGGCGCGTACCCCTTGTCGGTCAGCGCCTTATACCAGCTGATGGTCTCGATCAGCTTGGGGTCGTCGTACTTGTACTGGGTGCCCCACGGGTTCTTGTCGAGGTAGGTGAAGCCGTTGGCGGCGGCCAGCTCGCCCCAGCCGTTCTGGCCCTGGGAGCCGTCGTTCCACTCCGGCTGGTACCCGTAGACCGCGACGTTGTCCTTGTCGAAGGCCGGGTCCAGGCCGTTGCGGCCCTTCTCGTCGACGGTGAGCTTGGCGATGATCTCCCCGAAGGTGCCGCCGTCGGTGGGGTTCCAGGTCAGGTCGGCCAGCTCCGCGGGCTTGACGCCGGCCTTGTCGAGCATCTCCGCGTTGTAGACGACCGCCTCGGTGTCCCAGTCCTTGGGCAGCCCGTACCGCTTGCCGTCCTTGGTCCACAGGTCGGCGAGCCCGTCCTGGTACTGGGTCAGGTCGACCTTGTCAGCGTCGACGTAGGGCTGGATGTCGAGGATCTGCTGGCTGGAGACGAACTGCGGGTAGTACGACACCTGGTTGGTCCACACGTCCGGGGCCTCGCCGGCCGCCAGCTGCGTGGTCAGGTTCTGCCAGTACTGCGCCCAGGCCGTCTGGGTGATCTTGATGGTGATGTTCGGGTTCGCCTTCTGGAAGGCGTCGGCGCAGGCCTGGTAGGAGGCCATCTGGTTGTCGTCCCACAGCCAGTAGTCGAGCGTGACCTTGCCGCCCTCGTCACCGCCCGCCGGCTCGCCCGTCTCGGAACCGCCGCACGCGGTGAGCGTGGTGCCCGCCAGCAGCGCGCACAGCAGCGCCGCTCCGACCCGCTTCCTATTGATCATCGAGGTGCCTCTTCCTGGGGGATGGGGCCGAGGGCCCGAGAAGTTCCCTCTTGCCTTGTTGGCTCTCTCGAATAATGATGCGGCTCATCGAAAATTTGTCAAGGCCAGCTCATAATGCCTTGGCAATCGTCACGTGGAGGCTTCGATGGTCCACTCTCCGACCGGCCGGCCTGCCCGGATGGCGCTCGTCGCCCTCCTGGCCGCGGCCGTCACGGCGCTGCCCACCCCGAGCTCGGCCTCGGCCGCCCAGCCGGGCTGGCGGAACCTGGCGGCGGCGGAGGCCCCGGACGCCAACCCGCTGGAGGGCTTCATCCCCTACGCCGGCGCCTATACGACGTTCCCCCACTCGATGGAGTGGTTCTACCTACCGCTGAACGCGGTGATGACCGGTGCGCACCGGTTCGACTGGCGGGCGCTGGAGGAGCAGCTGGACGCCATCGCCGCCCGTGGCCACCAGGCGGCCTTCCGCTTCTACCTGGACTATCCGGGCAAGCCCAGCGGCATCCCGCAGTTCCTGCTCGACCAGAACCTGCTGACCCGGCCGTACGACGACTTCGGCAACAACGGGCAGAGCGTGTCGCCCGACTACGACGACCCGAATCTGACCGCCGCGCTCGATCGGTTCATCGCCGCGCTCGGCCGCCGCTACGACGGTGACCCGCGGATCGGGTTCGTCCAGCTCGGCCTGCTGGGCTTCTGGGGCGAGTGGCACACCTGGCCGCACAACGGGGACCCCGGCACGGAGAACTGGTTCGCGTCCCCGGCCGAGCAGCTCAGGGTGCTGGACGCCTACGACAAGGCGTTCGACCGGACCAGGCTCATGGTCCGCTACCCCGGTGCCGACAACAAGGAACACGACCTGGGCTACCACGACGACTCCTTCGCCTACTCCACCCTGCCGGGCCCCGGCTGGCACTTCATGGACCTGATGCGGCAGGCCGGCACCACCGACAAGTGGCGGACCAACACGGTCGCCGGCGAGCTGCGGCCCGAGCTCCAGGGCTGCCTGTTCAACACGCCGATGGACTGTCCCGGCGACGGGGACAAGGACTTCGCCACGAGCGTCGCCCAGACCCACGCCACCTGGCTGCTCAACCACTACGCCTTCAGCCCCGGGTACACCGGCGCCGCCTACGACCAGGCGCTGAAGGGCGCGAAGTCACTGGGTTACGAGCTCAGGGTCACCGCGGTGCGGACCGAGCAGCGGCGCGGCGGCCTCGACGTCGCCGTCCGGATCCGCAACGACGGCGTCGCCCCGTTCTCCTACGACTGGCCCGTCCAGGTGGCCGCGCTCGGCCGGGACGGGCGGATCGCCCGGACCTGGACGACGTCCTGGAAGCTGACCCGCGTCATGCCCGGCGAGCCGGCCGAGCTCACCGCCGCCCTGCCCTTCGACGGACCGGCCGACGGGTTGCGGAAGGGCGAGTACACGCTGGTCCTGCGGGCCGCAAACCCGCTGCGGAACGGCATGCCGCTGCGCTTCGCCAACGCCGGCCAGGACACGACCGTTCCCGGCTGGCTGACCCTCGGGCGGATCCGGGCCTCCTGACGTCACCACGAAAGGGGTGCGGCGCCGGCCGCACCCCGCTTCGTCACTTGATGCCGGAGAAGTTCATCGACTGCACCAGCCGCTTGCCCAGGAAGACGAGCAGGATGAGCACCGGGATGACGGACAGCACCGATCCGGCCATGAGCCCGGTCCAGTCCGGCCCCCGGTTCGGCGACTGCTGGAGGAACACGCCCAGCCCGACGGTGAGCACCCGGGTGTCCTCACCCTTGCCCACCAGCAGCGGCCACAGGTAGTCCTTCCAGCTCCACACGATCGTGGTGAGCCCGATGGTGATCAGCGGGCCGCGGCTCATGGGCAGGACGATCTTCCAGAACATCCCCCACCGGCTGATGCCCTCCAGCGTCGCGGCCTCCTCCACGTCCCGGGGGATGGACAGGAAGAACTGGCGCAGGAAGAACACCGCGAACGGCGTCATCAGCAGGCTGGGCAGGACCAGCCCCGGAAGGGTGTTCAGCAGGTCCAGCTGCTTGACCAGCACGAAGTTGGGCAGGATCGTGAAGATCGGCGGCACCATCAGCGCGGCGATGATGACGGCGAAGGCCAGGTCCCTGCCCGGGAAGCGCAGCCGGGCGAAGGCGTAGCCCGCCATGGCGCAGCAGAAGGTCTGCACGGCGGCGATCAGCCCGCTGTAGATGATCGAGTTCATCGTGTACAGCAGGAAGTTCAGCTGCGCGCCCGACCCGCCCGCGGCCCTGGCCGTCTCGGCGTCCACCAGACCCAGCACCCGCGCGAAGTTGATCAGCGTGGGGTTGTCCGGCCACAGCGCGGTCGAGTTGGTGTAGAGGTCGCCCGCCGGGGTCAGGGCCGTGCGGACCATCCAGTAGAAGGGGAAGACGGTGAGCACGACCGCGACGATGAGGGCGAGCCAGGCGGCCCTCCTGCCGACTCTCATTCCGGAGAACATCCGAAGGCTCCTTAACCCAGGTCCGAACGCGACGCGCGCAGCATCCGCAACTGCATGGTCGTCAGCACGCCGAGGATGACCACGAGGACCATCGCCAGGGCGGAGGCGTATCCCATGTCGAAGTAGGTGAACGCCCGCTGGTAGATGTAGTAGTAGATGACCCGGGCCTCCGGGATGGGCGGTTTGCCGCCGTACACGACCGCGACCGTGTCGAAGATCTGGAACGAGCCGATCAGCGACACCACCAGCACCAGCGCCAGGATCGGCCGCAGGAGCGGCAGCGTGATCGAGCGGAACATGCGCCATTCGCCCGCGCCGTCGATCGCCGCGCCCTCGTACAGGTGTGGCGGTATCTGCAGCATCCCCGCGTAGAGCAGCAGCGCGGTGTAGCCCGTGTAGGTCCAGGTGTTGACCAGAGCCACCAGGGGCATCGCCCAGTCCGGCGAGTTGAAGGAGAGGGTCGTGTCGAGCCCGGTCAGGCCGACGAGGTGGTTGACGAACCCGAGCTCGGGATCCAGCAGCCAGGCCCACAGCAGGCCGATCGTCACGTTCGGCACCAGCCAGGGCACCAGCAGCGTCGCGCGCAGGACGACCGACCGGGTCAGCCGGTGCATCAGCGCGGCCAGCCCGAGCGCGAGCAGCGTCTGCGAGACGATGTTCACGACCACGTAGTAGCCCGTGACCTTGAGCGCGTTCCAGAACTGCCCGTCGCTGACCAGTTGCCGGTAGTTGTCCGCGCCGACGTACTTCGGGTCGGCCAGCAGGCTGTAGTCCGTGAGCGAGTACCAGACGCCCCGGACCGTCGGGTAGGCGTAGAAGACCGCGAAACCGAAGATCACCGGGAGCAGGAACAACCACGCGACCCGGCGATCGTCCCGCCGTCGCCGCGGGCGGCTCTGGCGGCCGAGAAACCCTTGACGCCGGTCGGTCCCGGCATCGAGTCGTGTCCCAACCGCTTGCATGGGCGCTCCCTGTCGACAGCCACTCGCCGGCGTTCCATGGGGCCGGTCGTCGGTAATAATGATGCGAGCTATCGATATTTTGTCAAGGCCTAATCATATCCGACACGACGCTGACCACCCACACCTACCCCTACGCCCCCACGCCGGTGGGGCGGCCGCTGAAGGGCTTCGCCCCCTACCTGTTCCCCGGCGACGACTACGGCGCCAAGTACCCGGGCGGCGGAGTTCGTCGCCGGCCTGCGCGATGACGGCACCCCCGTGGATCTCGTGGACTGAGCCGTACGGCAACGGAGCTCCCGCACCGGACGGTGGTCTTGTCGACACCGTCCGGGCGGGAGCTCCGCTCCTCATCACGCCTGGCCACCCGGCGTGGCTACCCCGGGGGCTCCAGCGGCCTGAGGACCTGCCAGAGGCGCCAGAGGATCGTCGGCGTCTTCGAGGACGGGGTGTCCGACGTGTACGGCTTGGAGGCCGGGCCGTGCCCGGTGCCCTGGTCAGCTATCGTTTCCGTGTATTTCCGGGCGCTCCCCTGGTGGGAGCCTGTGGGATGGACCCTCCCCAACTGCTCGTCGACCGAGCGTCTCTGCGCGTCGGTCAGCCCGCGCGACTGGCTCTGGCCGGTGTTCGGCGGGTTCCGCTGTGCCTTGGGCGGGGACTGCCGTTGGACCGCCCTGCGGCTGGTCGGACGGACGGCGGGCCGATGCCTGACCGTGCTCCGGGGCCTGCTCGCACGCCTGGTCACCGCCCTGCGCGCGGCCGCGGCCCGTCGCCTGGCCGCCGCCGCCCGGCGCGCTGCCGCCGCGGCCCGCCGCCTGGCCGCCGCGGCGGCCGCCCGCTGCCTGGCCAGCGCGGCCTTCTTCCTGGCCGCCTGCGCCGCCCTCTTCTTGGCGGCTTCCGCGGCTCTCTTCCTCGCCGCCTCAGCCGCCTTCTTCCTGGCCGCTTCGGCGGCCCTGCGCCTGGCCGCCTCCAGTGCCCGCCTTCTGGCCGCTTCCGCGGCCCTGCGCCGGGCCGCGGCGAGCGCCGCCCGCCTGGCCGCGGCCTGCGCGGCCCGCCTGGCCGCCGCCTGGGCCAGCTTCCTGGCGATGGCGCGCGCCGCGAGCCGCGCCGCGATGCCGACGACGAACCAGACCAGCTGACCATCGGGGTCGCTCATGGTGACGGGGCTGTTGCTGGCGTAGGCGTAGGCGTTGAGCTGCTGCGGATCGCTCTCGTCGATGATCGGGTCGACCGACAGGAAGCGGCCGTTCGTGGCGTCGTACTCGCGGGCGCCGAGGTGGACGAGCCCGGTGGTCGCGTCCTTGGTGCCGCCGACGAAGCCGCGTTGTCCCGGCCACCAGGACGGTGGTGTCCCGCGGTCCTCGCCGAACGGGGTCTGCCGGCGGATGGCCACGTCTCCGGTGCCGGCGTTCACCATGGCCTGTGCGGTGCCCTGGTGGTCGTTGGCCATGAAGAAGACCTGGTTGTCCGGCGTGCGCACCGCCATGGCCTCGCCGCCGATGGTGTAGTAGCGGGTCTGCTCGACGGCGTCCTTGGCGTAGTCGAGGCGCAGCTCCATGTCGTCGATGTAGAGGGTGGCGTCGGTGGGGGTCTTGCGGAGCAACCGGTCGCCGTCGGCGTCGTAGAGGAACGACGTCGTCTTGCCGGCCTCGGTCACCGACTCCAGGTTGCCCTCGGCGTCCCAGACCAGGCTCTGGTCGGAGGTGCCGACCTTGCGCCTGGTGGTGTTGCCCGCGGCGTCGTACTCGAACAGGTCCGACCCGACGGTCTGCAGCGCGTGCGGCTGCTTGCCGCCCGCCGCGGGATAGGTGAAGGTGCGGACGCTCCCCGCGGTGCCGCCCCAGGCGTGCTTGGTCTCCTGGGTACGGTTGCCGGTGACGTCATAGGCGTAGCTGACCGCGTACGGGGCCACGCCGCCGATCGTGCCGGACTGCGGGCTGCCACTGGCGCAGTCGTCGGTGGCCGTCCACGCCGAGGTCAGCCGGCGCAGATGGTCGTGCTGGAAGCACTGCGTGTCCTGGCCGGCCCTGTCGGCGATCTTGGTGACGTTGCCGGCCGCGTCGTAGGTGTAGTTAAGGTCCAGATCGCTGGCGGCGGCACCGGCCCGGTCCAGGCGCATGCTGCTCAGCCTGCGGGTGCCCTCGTCGTGGGTGTAGGTGAGCCAGGTCTTCCTGGTGCCCTCGCCCAGCTCGTACTGGAGGGTCTCGCCCAGCTTGGAGTAGCGGGCCGCGCTCACGTACGCCGACAGGCCGGTGACCTTGGTCGGCTGGCTGAGCCCGTCGTAGCTGTAGACGACCTGCTCCTCCGCCAGCCCGCCGGCGGCCGGGAAGCTGATCGACTGGACCTGGTCGTCGAGCGTGTAGCGGGTGTTGAGCTGGTAGGAGCCGGCCAGCTTGCCCTCCCGTGCCGGGATGGTCACGGTCTGGCGCAGGGTGCGGTACTCGGCGTCGATGGCGTTGATCTCGGCCGTGTACGCCTGGCCGTCCACGTACCGGATGCTGGCGTTGAGCTCTCCCTTGGCCAGCGCGTCGTACTTCCACTCGGCCAGCAGCGGGCCGCTCGCCGAGCCTTCGCGCATCTGCGTCTTGCGGCCCAGGGCGTCGTAGCCGTACCACAGGGTCTTGCCGCGCGAGTCGGTGGTGGTGACGATCTCGTCGGCGTCGTTGTACGTGGTGGTCGTGACGCCCTTGTCCGGGTCCTCCGTCCTGATCTCCCGGCCGCGCAGGTCGTAGTGGTGGCGCCAGACGTTGCCCGCCGGGTCGGTCACCGTGGACAGCCGGCCGGCGTGGTCGTAGGTGTACTTGGTGGAGTCGTACTCGCCGGTCGGGGTGGCGCCCTTGTACTGGCGCAGCTCGATCAGCCGGTCCTGCGCGTCACCGATCCGGGTCGTCGCCGTGCCGCCCGGCGGCGGGGTGACGTGGAGCCGGTCGCCCTCCTCCTTGGCCGTCACCCGGTACTTCTCCACGCCCTTCACCTTGAGGATCTCGGCGTTGACCTCCCCCGCGCCGTCGAACAACGACACGACCTGGTTGGGGACGGCGGAGTCGGCCACCGCCAGCAGGTCGGTGGACGGCGTGCCCGTGGCGAAGTAGCCGGTGTTGGCCTTGTACTCCTCGCCCTGGGAGTTGTGGAAGGTGTCGGTGATCGTGCGCCCGTCGCGTAGCGCCGGGTCCTGCGTCTGGTCGTCCGTGGGCGCGGGTTCCTGGGTCTGGCGCTCGCGCATCAGGCCGTCGTACAGCTCGTGGCTGGTGGTGTAGCCGCCGTCCGCGCGCAACGTCCTGGTGGTGACGACACTGGGCCCGTCGGTACGCACCGTGTAGGAGAACTCGGTGCTGGGCGACTGCCCGGCCGCCTTGCTGCGGTCGGCCTGCCAGACCTTGATCAGGCGGCCGAGCGCGTCGTACTCCATGTCGACGCGGCGGTTGTTGGCGTCGATCTCGGCGATGGGCTCGCCCCAGGCCGGTTCGAGCTGGGTGCGCTCGACGTGGCCGAGCTGGTTCGTCTCCGTGGTCTCCGTCGCCGGGGCCCCGGCGGCCGGGCTGTAGGTGGTGACGGACTTGGTGCCGACCGGGTCCGTCTCGCTGGTCTCGCGGCCGTAGGCGTCGTAGGTGCGGGTGGTGCCGGTGATCGTCTGGCCGTCGGCCGAGACGAGCTCCTGGACCGTGGTCACGTCGCCCTTGGTCGGCGGCTGGCCGTTCGCCTGGCCGTCGTACTGGATCTTCTCGTCGGAGATCACCTCACCGGCGGCCAGCGTGGAGACCGCGGTGCCGCAGCCGGCGGCGACCGTCTGGACCCTGCTGGGGTAGTCGAGCATCCAGGAGGTGTCATTGCGGGCGTAGCTGTAGCGGGTGCACTCGTCGTCTTCGGTGCTGGCCAGGTCGCCCTTCTCGTCCACCTGGAGCAGCAGGCCCTTGGCGTCGTACGAGCGGTCCTCGCCGGTACGCCGCCACCTGGCCCCGGGCAGCGCGGTGCGGGTGACCATGGACTTGGGCTGGACCACGTGCGCGGCCTTGGTGACGCCGCCCTGCGTGGACTCGGCCGTCTTGACCGACCACGGCTCCTGCGCGGTCGCGGTCAGGAGCGTCCCGCCGTCGCCGTCGAAGAGGATCTCCTCCCGCTCGAACCCGGCGAGCTGGTCGAGGTCGTCCAGCTTGACGCCTTCCGTGTCCTCGACCTGGGCCACCCGCCTGGTGCCGTCGGCCAGCTTGTCGCCGTGCATGCCGCGGAAGAACCGGAACTCCGTCAGCGTGCGCTTGCCGTCCTGCCCGTCGCCCTGGCGGACGCGGACCCGGCCGAAGCCGCGGTAGTCGGCCCAGGTGCGGTGCTCGGGCTTGACCAGGATGTTGTCGGCGTAGTGCCAGGCGGCGCCGTCGAGGTACTCGTAGTCGGTGACCACGTTCGGCGAGCCGGCGACCCGGTCGACCTCGATGGTCTGGGTGACCAGGTACTTGTGGAACCAGTCGGTGACCTCGGCCTCGTTCGGCGGGGCCCAGCGCTGCGGGAAGCAGCGCCTGGTGTTCTTGTCCGCCGTGGGGACGTCGCCCGGCTTGCAGTCGGCCGCCGAGTAGTTGATCCGCAGCTCGCCGCCGGACTCGTTGTTGATCGCCTGGACGCGCCACTTGACCAGCGGGGCGCGCCCTTCAAGGGCGTCCACCCGGTTGGGCAGCTGCACGCCGGTGAACTTCACCGGGGGCAGCGTGATCGTGCCGCCCACGTGACCGGTCTGCTGGACCGAGGCCAGCCACAGCGCCGGGCTCATGCCGTCACCCGAGGCGGGGAACTGGTGCGCCAGCGCCCACGAGTCCACCGGCTTGTACGCGCCGGCGCCGTTGCTGATCTGGGTGGTGACCTTGGCCAGGCGCTTGCGGGTGAAGAACGTCGGCGCCAGGCGGTCGGTGCACGTCACCCCCGCGGCGCAGATCTGGTCGAAGGGCACGTCCGGCCAGTGGCCGGCGGTCTCCTTCTTCAGCTGGTCGGCGGCGCAGGTGATGGTGCCGCTGGGCAGGCAGCGCTCGGCCACCTCGAACACCACGCGAGCGGCCGGCGCCTTGGTGAACAGCTCGCTCTTCAGGTAGCCGTAGTCGATCCGGGTCAGGTATGCGCCGCGCACGTACTGGGTGCCCAGCTCCGGCTTCATGTTGCGGCCGTAGTAGTTCGTCTCGCGCTCGTACCAGTAGGTGGTGGCGTTGCCGTGCGTGTCCACCTCGTAGTCGAGGTTCCACCGGTAGCCCTGCTGGCACCAGGCGTTGGCCGGGGTGCTGTTGTAGCAGGGTTCGCCGCTGTTGTTGCCGAACACCGGCACCGTCTGCACCGACTTGGTCTCCGCCTTGCCGGTGACCCAGCCGGGCAGCCGGTTCAGGCCGAAGGTGTACTGGGTGCCGTCCGGCGTGGTGACCCGCCAGTACTCGCCGTTGTTGTCCCCGTTCGTGGCGCCGGTCAGCGCCTCGATCCTGGTGCCGTCGTCCCGCTTGGGCCGCCACTGCTTGGTGGTGGCGTCCTTGACCAGCTCCACCGAGGAGTCGCCCAGGGACATGGTGGCGTTGTCCTGGTCCCAGCACAGGTCGCCGGTCTTCTTGCCGTCGATCATGCAGGACTTGTAGCGGCGCTCGATGTAGCCGCCCGGGTTGAGCTCGAAGCCCTCCCCCGCCCAGGACGCCTGGTTGTTGGTGGAGGCGGTGCGGCCGTCCACGCTCTGGGAGGAGTAGCCCAGCGACACGCCCGGCTCCTCACCGCCCAGCGCCGGAGGCGTGCGCATCTCGTAGCCCCAGGTGAAGTCGCCCGACTGAGTGCCCACACTCCAGTCGGACGAGGCCGCCAGCGAGGTGGCGGCATGGTCGCCCGACGGGCCGGACGCCGCCGCGGTCAGCGCGTACAGGCCGCCGGTCTCGACCTCGGCGCTCACCGTGCCACTCGTGACGTCGTTGTCGCTCTTCACCGGCTGCGGCTGAGCGCAGCCGGCCGCGCCGGTGAGCGCGCACTCCTCCAGCTTCACCATGCGCAGCCGGGAGCCGTAGTCACCGCCGTAGGCGTACCGGAAGCCGGAGTAGTCCACCTCCACGCGGGTTCTGACCGGCTTGGCCGCGGCCGCCGCCGCCACCCCCTGCCCCGGCGTGACCCGCATCGCCAGGCCGAGCAGGTCGGTGTCGAGCAGCTCGACACCGATCGGGGCCGCCGCCTGGGCCGCCTTGGCCGTCCCCGGCGCCAGCCGCACCGGGAAGCCGGCCGCCAGGGTCCTGGCGGCGGCGCCGCCCAGCTCCGCCTTCTGCGCCTTGGGCCAGGTGACGCCCGGTGGCGCCTTCCACGCCTGTTTGCCGGCCGGATCCTCCAGCGGCGGCTTGACGGGCACCCTCGTGCCCGCCACCGGCGCCTCCTTCTGCACGGCCGGCGCCGAGCGCGGGGCCGCGTAGGCGGGCACGGCGTACGCCATCTCCACCATCAGGACGATCGAGAGAACAGGCGCCAGCCTGCGTGGCCAGCGCGATTCGGGCTTTGCCTCTTCCTTCGCGAAACGATTCCACGACGTGTCCGGGCGATCCGGCTCCTGGGGCGTTTCTCGAAGGCCGTTCCATCGGGATTCGGGCAGGTCTAACTCATCCGGCAGATCCATTAAGCTTCTCCAGGGGCTTACGGGGCGGCTGGCTGAGCGAGCCGTGCGGTGCTCAGCGTGCCAACGGAGGCGCGAAAACCCGGGGGGTCTCGCTGGGTGAGGAGACGATCTCGACGGTGCGACCAGCCCTTCCCTGCCACCGTGACGCGATCGACGTCCGGTACACGATCCGCCACTCGGCCGTTCTGAGCCGGGATCACGCCCTGGACTTCGGGCACCCGGGCATATCCGCGGTCTTCGATCGATGATCGAATCGTCGCCGCCGGGGAGTCGTTGGTCCAGACTTTTGCGCCTTCTGCTCAAATATTCTTCACGTGTACGGACATGCCGGAAATTTTCTGCCATCCGTGCCGGCACAGCCGAGGCGTTCGCCGCGTTTGTCGCTCCACTCGTCCGAGGACACGATCAATGCGATACGTATCGATCGTGTGTCGGGGCTATGGCACGTCCGTGAACAGGGTCGTCGTGGCGCGCCGCACCAGGTCCTCGGGCTCGACGAGCTCCAGGCGAGGTGGCCCGTCAGCGCCCTGGAGGCGTTCGAGGAGCAGGCGCATCGCCAATCTCGACACCGCGCGGGGCCGAGGTGAGACATTCGTGATCGGCCGGGCATACGACAGCGCGGTGTCGTCGGTGCAGACGCCCACGAGCGACACGTCCCGCCCTGGTACGAGATCCCGCTCCCACAGCAGCCGGGCCAGCCATTCGGTGACCCGCGGCGTACGCCCGATCAGGCCCAGCCGGTCGTCGCGGCGGGCGAGCAGCCGATCCGCGCAGGCGACGACTCCGTCCCAGGTGTTGGACCGGCGCGGGACGACGCTCAGCCCGATGCCGTGGCCGGCCGCGCGCTCGCGCGCCCCGGCGTAGAAGTCCTGCACGAACCGGTAGGGCTCGGGATCCTCCGAGGGCTCGCCCAGGACCGCGACGTGCCGGTGCCCGGTGGCGGCGAGCTCGTCCACGAGCAGCTCGGCGGAGCGCCGGGTGTCGAAGTCGACCACGTCGAGACCCCGCGGGTCCGTCGGGCGGCCGACGAGGACGACGGGCAGCCCCAGCTCGGCCGCCGCCGGGATCCGATCGTCGTACGTCTGGATGTCCATGAGGATGAAGGCGTCGCAGATCGAGCGGGCGGCCAGGCGGGTGAGGCCCGCCGGCCCTTCGCGCACGGTGCTCAGCACGACGTCGTAGTCGACCCGGCGCGCCTCCTCGATGATCGTGTCGATGTACGGCACCGTCTCCGACGCGTCGATCTGCGGTCCCAGGTACACGATCAGCGCGATCACGTTCGTCTTCGCCGTGCGCAGCGTCCGGGCGCCGGCGTTGGGCTGGTAGCGCAGCGCGCGCATGGCCTCTTCCACGCGCCGGCGCGTCTCGGCGGAGACGGCGCGGTTGCCGCTCATCACCGCGGAGACCGTGCTCTGCGCGACCCCCGCGAGCGCGGCCACATCCCGGCTGGTGGGGGCCGTCCGACCGCTGCCCGCTCCTCGTGCCATGACCCCATACAGTAGTCGACCCCCTCGTGACGGCGGTCGCGTCCGCCGCCCGCCCGGTGACGCCGCCAGGTCGCCTGTTTGCCATTCGCCCGCGGAGTCCTCTAGCTTCGGTACCGACTGATCGATACGTATCGCGAGTGGCGTCTCGTCGATCCACCCCGCTGAAGAGGCACGATGATGATTTCCCACGCTCTGCCCGCCCTGCCGCCGGACCCGCTCCTGGAGCAGGCAGGGGATGCGCTGGAGCTGGCTCTGGAGGCGGACGAGCGCTGGTGGGGAGGCGCCGCGGAGGACGGCCTGGCGATGCCGTTCGGCGTACGGCCGTTCGCCCGCGACCTCGGCTCGCCGGTAGGGCACGGGTCCGGCGACGCCGCGCCGTCCAACCAGAGCAGCCCGGTGCTGCTGTCGAACCGCGGGCGAGTGATCTGGTCGGAGCGGCCCTTCGCGTTCGCGTTCGAGGACGGCCTGCTGCGGCTGTCGGGACGGGACATCTCCGTCAGCCGTGCGGGCGGCTCGCTGCGGGAGGCGTTCCTGTCGGCCTCGCGCCGGTTCTTCCCCCCGTCCGGGCGCACGCCGGCCCGTGAGCTGTTCTCGGGCCCGCAGTACAACACCTGGATCGAGCACCCCTACACGCCCACGCAGGAGGCGGTCCTGCGCTTCGTCCGCGACCTCCTGGACGCGGGAATGCCGCCGGGCGTCGTGTTCATCGATGACCTGTGGGCGTACGACTACGGCACCTGGCGGTTCGACCGCTCCCGCTTCCCCGACCCCGCGGCCATGATCCGGCAGCTGCACGAGTGGGGCTGCTCGGTCATGTTGTGGGTCGTCCCGTTCGTCAGCCCCGACTCCGCCGCGTTCCGCGAGCTCGAAGGGCGGGGCCTGCTCATCCGCGACCGCGCCGGGGACACCGCGATCCGGCGGTGGTGGAACGGGCTCAGCGCCCTGCTGGACCTCACCGCACCCGCCGCCGTCAAGTGGATGACGGACCAGCTCGACACCCTCAGGGAGGAGACGGGCATCGACGGCTTCAAGTTCGACGCCGGTGACGTCCGTGACTACCGGGCGGACGACCGCACCGCCGGGCGGGCCGAGCCGGTCGACCTGTGCGAGGCGTGGGCGCGGGTGGGGCTGCGGTATCCGTTCAACGAGTTCCGCGCCTGCTGGCGGATGGGCGGCCGGCCCCTGGGCCAGCGGCTCCAGGACAAGCCGCCGCTGTGGGGGCCTGCCGGGATCGGGTCACTCGTCCCCGAGATGCTGGCCCAGGGCCTGATCGGCCACCCCTTCGTCTGTCCCGACATGATCGGCGGGGGCGAGATCGAGGCGATGACCGAACAGGGCGCGACCGACCAGGAGTTCTTCGTCAGGTATGCCCAGATCGCCGCGCTCAGCCCGATGATGCAGTTCTCGGTCCTGCCCTTCCGCGTCCTGGACGACGTCCATCTCGCCGCCGTGAACGAGGCGTTGGCCGTCCGAGCCTCGCTGCTGCCCCTCATCCTCGACCTGGTGGACGACGCCGCCACCACCGGTGAGCCGGTCGTGCGCCCGATGGCCTACCACGCGAGCGGGCTGGACGAGGTCACCGACCAGTTCTTCCTCGGCCCGGACCTCATCGTGGCGCCCGTGACGGCGAAAGGCGCCACGGAACGGAGCGTCGCCGTCCCGGCGGGGCGCTGGCGCGGCGACGGCGGCACCGTCGTCGAAGGGCCCGCGCGCGTCACGGTGGCCTGCGACCTGGCCCGCATCCCCCGGTTCGAGCGCCTGGCGGGCACATGATGATCGCCTTTCCGCGAGGAGCACCACGTCCTCCATGGGCGCGTACGGCTCCGTCCCCGTCACGCCGGAGCGGGTTCCGTTTCGTCGCCTCCCAGCGGGCTGAAGCGCCATGCGCCCTCGCCGAGCAGCTTGAGCTCGTGGGTGTGGTGCTGCTCGACCGTCGAGCGGTGGCTGACGCTGACGACGATGGTGTCGGGCAGCTCTGACCGCACCAGTTGATAGAGGACGAACTCCAGGTTCTCGTCCAGTGCCGAGGTCGACTCGTCGAGGAAGAGCGCCTTCGGCCTCGTCAGCAGAATCCGGGCGAACGCGATCCGCTGCTGCTCGCCCGGGGAGAGCACCTTGGCCCAGTCCTGCACCTCGTCGAGCCGGTCCACGAGGTGCGACAGCGCCACCTTCCGCAGCGTGCGGCGCAGGGTCTCGTCATCGATGTCGCCTTCTTTGCCGGGATAGGTGACGACAGCGCGCAGGTCGCCCAGCGGTACGTAGGGCAGCTGCGACAGGAACATCGTCTCGTTGGGTCCGCACGGCCGGGTCAGCGTGCCCGTGGTGAACGGCCACAACTCGGCGAGGCTGCGCAACAGCGTGGTCTTGCCGCTGCCGGACGGCCCGGTCACGACCAGCGTGTCCCCCACGTCGAGCCGCATGTCGAGCGGCCTGATCAGCTGCCGGCCATCGGGGGTGCGGACCTCGACGGCCTCGAGCTGAACCGTACTGTCGGCGCAGGGCAGCGTCGTCACCTCCGGCAGCGCCCTGGCCTCCTCGTTGGCGACGACCAGCCCGTGCAGCCGGATGATCGCCGCCCGGTAGCCGGCGAAGGCGTCGTAGGCGTTGCGGAAGAACGACAGGCCGTTCTGGATCTGGTTGAACGCCGAGGCCGACTGCGTCAGGTCGCCGAGGCGGATCTCGCCGGTGAACAGCCGCGGCGCCTGCAGGAGGTAGGGCAGGGGCACGATGCTCTGGCTGATCGCGTAGTTCCAGGCGTTGAAGCCGATCGTCCTGTTCAGATAGTGCCTGTAGTTGCTGACGACGGGGGCGAACAGGCGCCGCAGGCCTGTGCGCTCCGCGACCTCGCCGCGGTAGAACGCGACCGCCTCCGACGCGTCGCGCAGGCGTACCAGGGCGTAACGGAACGCCGCGTTGAACTTCTCGTTCCGGAAGGCCAGCCAGATGATCGGCCTGCCGATCCAGAAGGCGATGACGGAGGCGATGAGGACGTAGACCAGCCCGATCCAGAACATCGCCCTGGGGATCTCGACCCCGGAGATGGAGAGCGTGCCCGAGAGACTCCACAGGATCGCCGTGAACGACACGATCGAGGTGACCGCGGAGATCGCGCCGAACAGCAGCGTGTTGGACGTCCCCCCGTTGCTCGGAAGGTTCGGCAGGGGTCCGAATCCGGCGGTGACCACGTCGATGTCGGACTGGATACGCTGGTCCGGGTTGTCGATGGTGTCGTCGATGAATCGCGACCGGTAGTAGGCCCTGCCGTCGAGCCAGTCCCCGGTCAGCCGGTCGGTGAGCCAGCGGCGCCAGGCCAGCACGAACCGCTGGAACAGGAACAGGTCCAGCAGCAGCCGGGCGATGTGGATCGCCGCCAGGACGCAGAAGACCCACAGGGACATCCAGAAGCCGCGTTCGCCGGAGCCCTTCACCGCGGCGTTGTTGACGGCGATGCCCTGGACCGCGACCTGGAGGCTGGACAGCATGTCGTTGCCCTGGTAACTGAACAGCACGTCCAGGCGGACGCCGGTGACCACCGACAACAGCAGGGCGCCGAGCCAGAGCCAGACCTTGAGGCTCTCCGGGCCGGTGAAGTACGCGCCGGTGATACGCCAGAATTGCCGGCCCCACGTCGTGGAGAGGCCGATCAGCACGAGGACCACCAAGGTGCACACCGCGGCGATCGCCCACGCTTCGGCGATCCACACCAGCGATGTCCAGCCCTCGGAGCCCCAGTCGAGCGTCGGGGTGAACGACTCCATTCCGGCACCGTATAGGCACAGAGTGTGACGAGCGCTCAGGAGGGCCCAACTCGCGGGAAGGAGTCGTCGCAGTGGCCCTCCATGCCGATCAGCACCGATCAGCACCGATCGTCGAGCGTGAACAGCGGGTCCGGAGTGCCGGCCAGGAGGTGGTGCACCGCCAGCAGCACGCCGGCTGAGCCGCTCCACAGATCGGCGCTCAGTTGCAGGAATCTGTCACCGACGAAGCGGACGCCGTCGTCGCCGGGGATCGCGTACTTGAACAGCGCGGCACCGGACCTGATCGCCTCGCCACGCAGGCCGGCGTCGCCGCGGAGATCCGCCGACTGCGAGAGAGCGAGCGTCAGCCCGGCCAGGCCCTGGAACAGGCCCACGCCGACGGTGAACCGGACCGTGCAGTAACGCAGGCAGCGAGCGAGCACGCCGGCGAGCTCGGCGTCCTCGACGACGGTCAGGTATCGGGACAGGACGGACGCGTAGCCCGCGCTTCCGGCGAAGAGGTAGGGCATGTTGCGCGAGTCGGCGGCGGACACCCGGAACCCCAGTGCCCCCGTCTCCACCGGGAGCTGGTGGCGCAGCTCGTCGCGGAGCAGCCCGAGGCCGCGCCGCAGCGGCTCGCGGTCGCCGGTCAGGCGGGCCAGGTAGTAGAGGGCGAGCGCGATGCCGGGGCGGCCGCCGACCAGGCCGGAGGCGTCGCCGGCGGCGAGCTGCCCGGTCAGCGCCTCGCCGTCGGGGATCGCGCTGAGGATTTCCCCGGCCCGGGCGAGCCGACGGTCGTCGCCGGTGTGGCCGTAGAGGGACAGGTGTGTCATGGCGAGGCCGGCCGCGCCGCCGCCGAAGGTCGCGCAGGTGCGGCTCAGCGGATGCCCGTCGGCGGCCGCGAGCAGCTCCCCGGCGGCGTCCAGCTCGCCCAGCTCGGCCAGCACCCAGGCGATGCCGGCGTTGCCGTACAGCAGGCCCGGCGGGGTGGCGTGGCGCTGCGCCAGCGACTCGTCCCGCAGCCGCACGACGACCTCCGGGTCGACCCCGCGCCCTGCGACGTGCAGGGCGTGCAGCACGCCCGCTGTCCCGTGCGCCACGCACCGGGTGTTGGAGGAGAACCCGGCCGGTGTCGTCGGGTAGACCCAGCGCGGATTGCCCGGCTGCGCCATCGCCCCGATCGCGTCGGCCGTCCGGTCGCGCAGCCAGCGCAGCGATTCCAGCGGCTCGCGTTCCACCTCCTCCGGCGCGGGCAGCCCCGGCCGGGCGGGGCGCCGGTGGACGCGCGTCACCTCGGCCCAGAGCCGGTCCGGCACCGGCGCGAGCGCCGCGAGGTCGTGGCGCATGTGGTCGAGGACCTCTGG
Source organism: Nonomuraea sp. MTCD27 (assembly GCF_041950495.1). Classification (NCBI taxonomy): domain Bacteria; kingdom Bacillati; phylum Actinomycetota; class Actinomycetes; order Streptosporangiales; family Streptosporangiaceae; genus Nonomuraea; species Nonomuraea sp. MTCD27. Next base: position 64,751 of record NZ_JBGNUW010000013.1, read on the forward strand.
CGCGCGGGTGACCACTTGGTGCAGCGGGAACAGCAGCATCTGCGCCACGGCCGACAGGGCGTACGCGTCGAGGGAGCGCGAGGCCGTGCCGGTGGGCCGCTCGCCCTCGTACGCCTCGCGCGGGAGATAGCCCGGTGCCCCCAGCGGCGTGACGGCCTGGTCGACGATCGGGCGGGCGGCCTCGAAATCCACCAGCCTGACCCTCTGCTCGTCGTCGACGAGGATGTTCCTCGGGTTGAGGTCGACGAAGACGTACCCGAGCTCGTGCAGCGTGGCGATGGTCTGCTCGACCTGGCCGAGGATGGCCAGGCACTTCCGGTAGTAGCCGTCGAACGCTGCCCTGGGCCGGCCGACCTTGATCACCGGAGAGTTCGCGACGACCCACCTGTTCAGCGTCGTGCCCGGAACCAGCTCGGTGACCAGGTAGGTGTTCTCCCAGTGCGCGAAGAGCTCGATCGGCTCCGGGCATATCCCCGGGTGCCTGCGGTGCAGGGCCCTGAGAGTGTCGTGTTCCTGTTCCAGCCGCTGTTGCGCGTCCCGCGCGTCCGCGTCGTACCCGGTGTGGGCCCATGCCTCCTTGACGAAGACCGGCCGCCCGTCCGCCGCGCGGGCACGGTAGGCGCCGCCCGCGTTGCTGTGCTGGAGGACCGCCTGGAAGGTGTAGCCGCCGAAGCCGGCCGGTCCGCCGGCGTCCTCTTCGTGGCGCGGGGCCGCGAACGGGTCGGTCACGCCCGGCGGGAGCACGAACTCCGGCCGCCGCTCGTCCGGGATCTCCCGGCCGGCGGCGTCGAGCAGGGTGAGCTGCCGGGTGCCGTCGGCCTGCAGCCGGGATCGTTCGCGGAAGGAGCCGTACCGGTAGGAGACGCAGGACGAGGAGCCGAAACGCCGGTCGCTGCGGATGTACGGCCCGGTGAAGCCGGCGAGATCCTGCTCCAGCCGGATGAGCAGCTCGCGGGCGACCTCCGTGGTCGGCGGGTACACCGCGCAGAACTTCCCGCTCTGCGCGCGGTTCCCGTGCTTGTTGTGGACCCAGAGGAAGAACGACTTTCCGCTCACATGCTTGAACGGCACGGAGAACGCGACGCAGGCGGCGGCGACGATGTCCAGCACCCGCTGCGCGTTCTCGATGGCGCTGGAGACGTGGATCTTCCACCCCTGGTCGGGGAGCACGACGCCGGGCGGCGTCCATTCCGTCCAGACGTCCCTGCTCGATCGCTCCCAGGTCGCCGGCATCCCGGCGGGCCGGTACGGGACGCCCGGCGGGACGAGGTCGAGTGGCTCGTAGTAGTCCGCGTGAGCCAGGGCGAACGCGAGATGCTGCAGCATGGCGACATTCCTCTCTCAGAGCCAGCCGCGTCGAACCGCCGCGACGCCGGCCTCGAACCTGCTGGACGCCTCCAGCCGCGCGGTCAGCCGGGCGATCCGCCGCCGCAGGTGACGGACCGACACTCCGAGATGGCGAGCGGCCACCTCGTCGGTGTTGCCCGACGCGAGAAGGTCGAGCAGCCGGCGATCATCGTCGGTCAGTCCCGGTTCCCGGGAGATGTCCTGGAGATCCGGGGACAGCTCGCGGGCCTCGTCCCAGAGCCGGTCGAACAGCCGCAGGAAGCCGGTCAGCAAGCCGACCTGCCGGACGACGAGCGCGCCCTGTCCGTGGTCCTCCGGGTCGATGGGGACGACGGCCACCTGCTCGTCCATGACGATCAGCGGGTCGAGCCGCCGGTCGCTCACGCGGATCCGCGCTCCCTCGGCCATGAGCCGGTGCAGGTAGGTGCGGGTCCGCTCGTCGTCCAGCGCCGATCGCTCGTGGACCAGCCGCAGCTCGATCCCCCTGCGCAGGCGCAGGTCGAGTGCCTGGCAGACCTCCGGTCGAGGCCGGCCGTGCAGCACGCAGTACATGCTCGCCCGGGTCAGGGACGACAGCTCAGCAAGCCGCTCGCGGACGTCCCGCATGCCGTCGACCCACTCCACCCCCGGTCCACCGCCGCGCAGCCCCGCCATCCCCCGCGCGTCCAGCACCGAGAGCGCCCCCAGTTCGGTTCGCAGCCCCGCCACCTTGCGGTACTTCCGCAGCAGCTCGTCTTCCTTGTGCTCGATGAGCTGCCTCAGCGACGCGGTGGGATCGACGGCGACGACCCCGGACGGCGCGGCCGGGTGCGTCCGGGCGACGCCCAGGTCGACGAGATGAGCCAGGGCAGTCCTGAGATCGTCTTCCACCGCGCCGACCTGGGCCTCCAGGGCCGTCAGGTCGTGCTCGGGCTTCTGCAGCAGCGCGCGGTACGTTCGTTCCGCCAGTTCGTCGAAGCCGAGATCACGTAACGTCATCACGCCGGTGTCATTGGCCTTACCCACGTAACCCCCATATTTGACGATGAGCCCCCTCGTCGGTATAGGCGTGACTCGTCCGTTCCACCGTGTTCCACCGCCCGTCACCCGTCGTCCGCGAGCGCCAGTCCGGTATGCCGGGCGATGAACGCGAGAGCGGCGGCCGTCTTCCAGATCCCCTGCTCGCCGCGGGCCCCCGTATGGCCCGCGCCCTCCACCACGTAGTGCAGGACCGGTCCGCCCGTCGTCGCGTGCTGCAACTGGGCGGCCATCTTGCGGGAGTGCAGGGGGTCCACGCGCGTGTCATTGCTCCCCGTGATCAGGATCGTCGCGGGGTGGCGGCGCCCGGCGGACACGTTGTGGTAGGGCGAGTAGCTCAACAGCGCCTCGAGCCCCGCCGGCTCGTCCGGGGAACCGTACTCCTCGCGCCACGCCTCGCCCAATCCCCAGCGTTCATAGCGGATCATGTCGAACGGCGCACCCGCGCACCCCACGACCGCGTACGCCTCGGGCCGCTGTACCGCGGCCGCCATGGCCAGCAGGCCGCCGTTGCTGCCGCCGAGCAGGGCCAGCTGGTCCCGCCGCGTCCAACCGTGCCGGACGAGCCAGTCACCGGCCGCGTGCAGGTCCGCGAGAGCGTTGCCCTTGTTCGCCCCGCTGCCCTCCTGGTGCCATCGACGACCCCGCTCGCCGCCGCCGCGAATCCCGGCGACCGCGACGTACCCGCCGTTGAGCACCCACGCCAGCAGGTCGGGCTGGAACGAGGGGCGGGCCGGGATGCCGAAGCCGCCGTAGACCGCCAGCAGGGTGGGACGGGGACGCTCCGCGCCGCACCCGGCCAGGATGGTCAGCGGGACCTCGGTCCCGTCGGCCGAGTGGTAGACGTGCCGGCTGACCTCGACGTCCGGACGTGCCGGCGCCCCGTCGCACGGGGTCACGCGGCCGGAACGCACATCCAGCCGCCATGCCGACGGCGGGGTGTCCCACCCGGCATAGGTGAGGGCCAGGACGGCCGGATCGCCCGTCGGCCTGATCGAGCTCACCGTCCCGTCACCGGGCAGCCCGACCTCGGTGAGCGCGGCGCCCGTCGTCGCGTCGTGCACGGTCATCCGGCTGACGCCGTCCCGGTTGCGCAGCGCGACCAGGCGGCGGCCGCGCTCGGTGCGGGCGAGGGTCACGCCGGCCAGGACCCCGGAGGTGTCCTCGGGGAGCAGGACCCGCCAGGGCCCCCAGCCGTCGCCGGCGCGGTCCGCGACGAGCACCTGCCCGAAGCCGCCGGCCGTCGAGGACGAGGCCACCAGCCGGTCGTCGTCGTCCACCACCACGACGGCCGAGGCTCCGGCCCCTGGCGGCAGCGGGCGGAGCGGGCCGCCCGCTCGTACGTCGGCGACGCTCACCCGCGTGTCGCGCGCGGTCCCGTCCCGGACTGTGACGACCAGCCAGCGGTCGTGCCAGAGCGCCACGTGATAGCGGGTGGTCGCCGCCTCGTCGCCGGCGACCAGTTCGTCCGCGGTGACGTCGCCGCCGACCTTGTGGTGGTAGACGCCCGTACCCGGCCGGTCGAGGTGGCCGCGCGCGCAGAAGTACGCCTGCTCGTCCGCGCGCCACTCGATCGGGGAGTACCGGGTCCCGGACACGGTCTCCACGACGCGTCCGGTGGTCACGTCCACCAGCGACAGGGGGGTCCGGTCCTCGGCGCCGGCCACGAGGACCTGGATCGCGACGAGGCTCCCGGCGGGAGACGGCTGCCAGCTCGCGACGGTGGCGTGGGGATGCAGGTCGGTCACGCCCACGACCGTCCGCCACCCCGCCCGCTCCCGCACCTGTAGCGTCCAGCGCTCGTCCGGCCCGAAGGGACCGGCCCGGAACCCGCGGGAGCCCGCGGTCCTGGCCGGGGACGGGGACGGCCGGGGGGCGAGGTCGCGCAACATCGCGCTCAGCCGTCGCCTGCCCGGCAGGCGCTCCAGACAGCCGACGCTGAGCGCCTGCTGCTCGCGCAGCCATCGCCGGGTGTCCTCGGAGTCCGGGTCCTCCAGCCAGCGGTACGGGTCCGCGACGAGATGCCGGTGACGGCGCTCCGTCACCGGGTCCCGCCGCGCATCCGGATATCTCACGAGGGCACTCCCGCGGTCGTACCGGCGGGAGCGCCGGCCGCGCGCGTACGGCCCCGCCGCACGGAGATGAGGAGCATGGTCACCGCGACGAGGGCGATGGCCTGGCACAGCCAGATACCGTTGCGCACGCCGAACCGCTCCCCGAGCACGCCGCCCAGGAGGGCGCCGGCGGCGCTCGCGAGCGTCACGACCGTGGTGAGCAGCGTGGTCATCCGGCCGAAGTACTCGTCCCCGATGTCGTCGGACAGGATGGTGATGAGCGCCAGGTTGCCCGCCGCCCCGAAGAACACGGGCAGCCCGATGCCGATCGTGACCAGGGCCAGCACCGCCCAGAGCGGCCCGCCGGCCAGCGGCAACGCGAGGGTCGCGAGCACGGCCGCCAGCGAGCACGCCAGCAGGAGGCGACGCGGCGAGTGGCCGCGCTCCAGCAGCTTGGGCGCCGCCAGCGAGCCCACCGCGCCGAGGAGCGTGGCGACCACCATGGGGGCGCTGTACAGGGCGACGGGAAGGTGCAACGTGTCCAGCAGGAACAGTGAGCGCTGAGCGAGCGTGCCCTGGGTCGCCACGTTGAGCAGGAACGCGTAGGCCGCGAAGGCGGACAACAGCGGGTGCGCGCGGATCACCGACACCCCGGCGCGCATCTCGCGCAGGATCCCGGCCTTGGGTTCCGGTTTGCTCGACCGCCGATCCGGTGATCGCAGGGCGCGCAGGCAGGAGGCGCTGAAGGCGTAGGTCAACGAGTCCAGGAGGAACAGCAGCGGAGCACCCAGCGTCGCCAGCAGGGGACCGGCGATCGTGCCCGCGACGGCACGCGAGATCATCTCGGAGGACTGCAGCCGCCCACGGGCCGCTCCCACGTTCTCCACATCGTCGAGGCTGCGCAGATGGGTGAAGTACAGAGCGAAGACGACGATCTCCGCCAGGCCGATCAGGAAACCCACCGCGCACAGCCAGGCGATCGTCAGCGCGCCGGTGAAGGCCGCGGCGGCACAGGCGAGCACCACGCCACCGCAGAGCAGGTCGATCAGCACGAGCATGCGGCGCGGCCGGACGATCCGATCCGCCAGGACACCGCAGATCGGCCCGAACAGCAAGGCCGGCAGGGTCGCGCTGACCACGATCAGGGAGATCTCCCGGGGGGTGGCGTGCAGGTTGATCACGGCGACCACGGAAGAGGCGGTGGCGGTGAGGCTACTGCCGAAGACCGAGGCGGCCTGCCCGGTCAGATAAAGCCGGAGGTCGGAAACACGTCTGAAGTGCACCATGGTCGGAGCTCGCCATTCTTTGTTTTTGACTTCGTACGGCACCAGCAATTCGAGAAGGGTGGGCGCGGGAATCGACGAGTCCCGCGCCCGGGACGACCTAGTTCTCGTTCGAGCAGTGCGACCAGCTCAGCGTGCTGATGGGCGCGTCCTCTTCGATGCCGGAGTCGCCGGCGTCGACAGTGGCCTGCATCTGCAGCTTCAGCACGTCGTTCATGCTGTGATCCTTTCGATCGATGGTCACCGTGAGCCCGCTTCCTGGATTCACGGAACTTGCCCGGTCATCATTACCGGCGCCGGTGCGCGGCGAAAGAGTTTTTCCGGTCAGCAAGCGGACATGCGCCATGTCATTTTCCGGACCTGTGGCCCGGCCGATGCACCGGCTAATGTGAAATTCGTGGTCGATATCTCGGTTGCCAATGAAGTCGAAAAAGGAATCGTCGTTGTCGGCGCCGGTACAACCGGCATGTCGGTCGCGATGATGCTCGCCCGGCACGGCCTGCCCGTGACGGTCATCGAACGTGACGAGTGCGCCGCGTTCGGCCGGCGCGAGGGCTATCCCGCCCTTCGCGCCGGAGCGGCACACGCCCGGCGCCCCCACCAGCTCATGGCGGGAGCGCGTGACATCCTGTGGCGATCGCTGCCCGACGTGACGCGCAAGGTCTACGAGCTGGGCGCCCGCGACGCGGTCGAACATCCCGGCGATTCACCGGCCGCCTTCATGGCCCTTCGCCGTGCCCTGCTGGAGCGGGCCCTCCTCGCCTGCGCGCGGGATCTCCCCAGCCTGACGCTCCGGTTCGGCGAGCGGGTGCTCGACGTGGTGACCGAGGACGAGCCCGGGGCGCGGGTGCGCGGCGTGCGCACGGCGAAGGCCGTCCTTCCCGCCCGGCTGGTCATCGACGCGACGGGCATCCACGCGCGGCTCGCCTCCGCCGCGCCGTACGTCAGCATGAGGTCGCACCTCTACTACACCTCCCAGCCCTTCCGGCTGACCGACGCGGGATTCGCCGCCGCGCGGGACGCCGTCGCGCTGTGGAGCCCCGCTCCGTCCAGGGATGTCGTGCACGTCCGGCTGTTCGTGCACGATCCGCCCTTCGCCTCGGTCCTGGTCGCCCTGCGCGGCGACCGGCATCCGCCCGGCCGGCAGGTCATGCTCGAGTCCTACCGCGCGGCTCTGGCGTCCGAGCGGCTGCGATCGTGCCTGCGGGACGCGGTCCCGCTCGCGCCGATCCAGGATTTCGGATTTCTGCGGAGCAGGATCCGCCTGTCCGCGTTCTCCGGACCGTGCGGGCTCCACCAGATCGGAGACGCGCTGGCGGCGCTGAACCCGCTCACCTCGCGAGGCGCGGGGCTCGGCCTCGTCCAGGCGGAGTTGCTGGCCGAGGCCATCGCCCGCGACCCGGACGACTTCGCGGGCCAGCGAGCGGTCATGATGCGCGCCTACCACGACTGGGTCGCACCCCATTGGGCGATGGGCGTGGTCCAGGGGTTTCTCCGGCCGGACGCGGACCCGCCGCCGGAGGTCGCCGAGCTCGTCGCCGCGGCTCGGCACAGGTGGAACCGGATTCGCGAGATCCGCCGGGCCTGGCACGCGCCGCCGGCCGCCGGCACGGATCGGACGCGGCTGAAGGACCACATGCGGACAGCCCTCGAGGTCCTGGCGCTCCAGGCTCCGCCATCCGTACTCGACTCCCTGCCGGAAACGGCTGGAAGGTGCGCACCATGAGGGCCGCCTCGCATGGACATACGCCGGCGTTCTGGTCGGGCGTGACGATCACGACGGTCGGCGTGCTGCTACAGCTGCCGAGCTACTTCATGGCCCGTGACATGCACTATCACATGGCCGGCATGCCGGTGACGACCGAGATGGCCATCGGCATGATCCTGCTGTTCGTCGGCGTCGGCGTCACCGCCTACAGCCTGTTCCCACGGTCGGGTGGCAGGCGGCCCGAGCTGAGCAAGGTGAGCATCGCCCCTCTCGACGACGCCCGGATCAGACCCGCCCACGTCGGGCTGCTCCTGGTCATGGCGGCCGCCATCACGATCGACGTGATGAAGCCGACCGCCTTCGCGTTCCTCGTTCCCGGCGCCGCGGCCGAGTACGGGCTGCGCGGGCCGCTGAACCCGACGGCCGACGCGCTGCCGATCGCCCTCTACCCGCTGTCCGGCGTGACCGGCATCATGATCGGCTCGTTCGTCTGGGGCTGGCTGGGCGACCGCATCGGGCGGCGCGCGTCCATCCTGCTGGCGGCGATCATCTTCATCGCGACGTCGACGTGCGGCACGATGCCCGAATTCTGGATGAACCTGGTCACCTGCCTCGCCATGGGCCTCGGCGTGGGCGGCATGCTCCCCCTCACCTTCGTGCTGCTCTCGGAGACGGTGCCCAGGAGGCATCGCGGCTGGATGATCGTGCTCATCGGCAGCGACATCGCCGGCGCGTACATCATCGTGAGCTGGCTCGCCTCCACCTGGGCCGCGCCCGAGGCGTTCGGCTGGCGCCTGCTGTGGCTCGTCGGCCTGCCCACCGGTCTCATCCTGCTCCTGCTGAACCGCTGGATCCCGGAGTCGCCCCGCTTCCTGATCATGCATGGCCGGGACGAGGAGGCCAGGGCCGTCATGCGCAAGTACGGCGCCACCGTCGTCGAGACGCAGTCGGAGCTCGCCGTCGAGCGCGACCTGGACCGCGGCACCCGGCTGGCGTTCAGCAAGCCGTTCCTCGGCCTGACCGCCGTCGTCGTCCTGCTGGGGCTGAGCATCGGCACCACCCAGTTCGGCTTCCAGCAGTGGATGCCGTCCAACCTCCAGCGGCTCGGCTTCTCCGAGGTGGACGCCAGCGAGATCCTCCGCAACGCCGCGATCATCGGCTTCCCGTTCAGCGTGCCGATCGCGCTGCTGTACGGGTTCTGGAGCAGCAAGAAGACCATCATCCTGCTGATCGCGCTGATGGGCGGATCGCTCGCCACCTTCGCCGCGCTGGGCGACCAGGTGGCCGCCAATCGCGGCCTGCTGTACGTCCTGCTCGTCGTGCCGGTGTGGGGGATCAGCATCCTGAACGCCGTGCTCGCCGCGTACACCGCCGAGATCTATCCGACCGTCGTCCGCGCGCGCACGAGCGGTCTGTCCGCGGGCGCGACCAAGGCCGGCGGGGTGCTGATCCTGGCCCTGGTGATCACCGCCGTCGCGGTCCCCTCGGTACGGGTGACCGCCGCTGTCGGCGTCGTCCCGATGGCCCTGGCCCTGATCGCCCTGATCGCGTTCGGCCCGGAGACCCGGCACAAGCGGCTCGAACGGATCACGGCCGAGGAACTGCGGTCGTCCGGCACCTCGGCTCTCCCCTGATCCGGCCGGTCGGGACCCGGCGAAGAACCCTGTCCAGCGGCCGTGAAGTGCAGGATCGCCCTCTATCTGCGGAACGTGTATCGTCGAGAACCATGTTCCGCCCCCTGCAGGCCGGCGAACCCACCCGGCTGGGTGACTACCGCGTCGTCGGCGGCCTCGGTGAGGGCGGGCAGGGCGTGGTCTACCTGGCCGAGCACGCCTCGGGCGAGCGGGTGGCGATCAAGGTGCTGCACGCCCGGCTGGCGGGCAGGAGCGAGGCGCGCGAACGCTTCTTACGCGAGGTCGACGCGGCCATGCGGGTGGCCGCGTTCTGCACGGCCCGCGTGCTGGACGTGGCGGTCGACGGCGACAGGCCCTACATCGTGTCGGAGTTCGTCGACGGCCCGTCGCTGCAGGATTCCGTCCGCGAGCACGGCCCCAGGTCCGGAGGCGCGCTCGACCGCATCGCGGTCAGCACGGCCACCGCGCTGGCGGCCATCCACCGGGCCGGGATCGTCCACCGCGACTTCAAGCCGTCGAACGTCCTGCTGGGCTCCGACGGCCCCCGGGTGATCGACTTCGGCATCGCGCGCGCCGTCGACGTGACCGCCACCGCCGGCTCGGTGGGCACCCCGGCGTACATGGCTCCCGAGGTGATCCACGGCGAGCCGGCGCTGCCCGCGTCCGACGTGTTCAGCTGGGCGGTGACCGTGGGCTTCGCCGCGACCGGGCGCCCGGCGTTCGGCCAGGACACGTTGCCCGCGGTGATGTACCGCATCCTCAACGACCGGCCGCGGCTGGACGGCGTCCCCGAGCCCCTGCGCGCCCTTCTCCTCCGCTGCCTGGCCAAGGCGCCGCGGGAACGCCCCACGTCGGCCGAGGCCCTGCATCTCCTCCTCGGCCACGACCAGCGCGTGACCAGGCCCGTCGGCGGTGACTCGGGCGCGGCTCCACCGGCTGGAGCGGCACACGCCTGGACCTCGTCCACCGGCATGCCGCCGGCCGGGCCGCCCCTCGCCGGACCCGCCGCGACGCCCGGTCCCGGTACGCCGTCCGGTCTCGGTGCGCCGTCCGGTCTCGGTGCGCCGTCCGGTCTCGGTGCGCCGCCCGGCCTCGGTGCGCCGTCCGCGGAGGGAGCGCCGCCTGCCGCCCTCATCACGGACGCACGCGGCAAGCGGTCCAGGCTCCTGGTGGTGGGCTCGGCCGTCTCCGTGGCGGTGCTCGTGAGCGTGCTGGTGGTGGTCCTGCGAGGGGGAGCGGGCGACTCGCCGGCGACGCCCGTGTCCTCGGCGACGGCGGGCACACCGTCGGCGACGGCCGGCGTCGCCGCCCGGCCGTACGGCCGGAGGATGGCGAGGGTCACCCTCGGCGGCGAGGTCAACAGCCTGGCGGTGAGCACCTACGTCGGACAGCGCGCGGTGCTGGCCGGCAGCACCAAGGGGGTGGCCAGAGCGTGGAAGTTCGGCACGCGCCCCAGCGAGCTCGCCGAGCTGAGGACCGCCGGCGGCGAGGAGACGGGCGCCGCCATCGACGTGGGCGAGGTGGACGGGCAGGCGGCCGCGTTCCGGCGGCTGCGGAACGGCGGGGTCATCGTCTCCCGCGCGGGGAGCACCGAGCCGGTCGGCCCCACCTACCGAGGCCACCAGAAGATGGTCTACACGATCGCCTCCGCGCAGGTGTCGGGCAAGACGGTCCTGATCAGCGGTGATGAGGCCGGAAAGGTCCACGTTTGGGACCCCACAACGGGCAAGGACTCCGGGCCCCAGCCCAAGGCGGCGGGTGGCGACCCGGTGTTCGGCGTCGCGACCGGCACGATCGACGGGCGTCCGTTCGCGGTGACCGCGTCGGCCGACGACACCGCGCAGGTGTGGAACCTCGAGACCGGCTCTGCGGGCGCCACCTTCCGCGGCCACAGCGGTGACGTCTTCGCCGTGGCGACCACCGCGATGGACGGCACGCCGGTGGGGATCAGCGGCGGCTCCGACCGCAAGGTCCGCGTCTGGGACGCGCGCAGCGGCGAGGAGTTCGCGGCGTTCTCCGGCCACACCGCGGAGATCGCCTGCCTGGCGGTGGGCAGGGTGAAGGGCCGCGCGGTCGTCGCCTCCGGCGGGTTCGACGGAACCGTCCGCGTCTGGGACCTGCGCAGCGGCAAGCAACTCGGCGACCCGCTGAAGTCCGCCGGTGGGCGCGTCTACTCGGTGGCGATCGCCGAGGACGACGGGGCGTCGTGGCTGGCCGCGGGCGACGTCAAGGGCCATGTCACCGGATGGAGCCTCGGCCCGGCCTCCCCCTAGCCCTAGCCGGAACCCCGCTCCGACGCCGCCAACGCCGGAGGGCTCGGCCCGCTCTTCCCACCTGACGGCGCGTGGCTCATCCGGGGGGCGGCGGACGCCCACCCGTCGATCCCCGCGCGAATTCCCCAAGTCACGACATTTCCCGATGGTGGAGACGTTAGGCTGCCGTGACGGCAGGGACGTGGGCGGTCCGAGAGGTGGCGGTTGGCAGGGGAGGCTGCGGGGCTGCTGGTGCGCTTCGGGCGCAGGTACGCCTGCGCGGTACGTCTGGCGACGCTGGTGCCGATCTGCGCCATCGCCCTTTTCCGGGCCCCGGCCGAGCAACTGGTGAGCACCGCGGCCGTGGTCGGCGTCGCGGCGGTGTGGACCTGTGTGTTCGCGTGGTGGTTGCGGGCGGGGCGGGGCAACGCGCTCGTCGCCCTCGACGTGGCCGTCCTGCTGGGACTGTTCGGCAGCATCTTCTGGACCGACGCCGTGGAGGCCAGGAACACCGGGTGGCTGCGGCTGCTGGTCACCTTCGCCTGCGTGACCTACCAGTGGCACACCTCACCGGCGGCGGGCGGCACGGCGGCGTTCGTCGGCGGGGGCGGGGCGGTGGCGATCCTCTTTGAGGCGGGGGCGTGGGAGGTGGACGCGAGCCTGGTCACCGGGACAATGTGGGCGGTGCCGGCCGCCGCGCTCTCCAGAGCGGCCTGGATCCTCGTCCGCCATGCGGCGAAACGGGCCGACCTGATGGCGGCCGAGGCCCTGCGGGCGCGGGGCGAGGCCACGGTGGCCGAGGCCGTACGCGCCGAGGAACGCGAGCAGGTCAACTCGCTGCACGACACTGCGGCGACGACCCTGCTGATGGTGGGCCTGGGGCAGGTGCGCTCGGACGCCGGCTGGCTGGCCCCGCAGGCGCGGCGCGACCTGGACAGGCTGCGCTCCGTCAGCGGGCGGGCACCCGAGGAGGCCGACCTCGTCGACCTGCTGCGTGCTGATCTCGCCGTCACGCACCTGACCGTGGACTTCGACGGCCCCGAGCGGCTCCGCCTTCCGTTCGACGTCGCCAGGGCGATCACCGACGCGGCGGGCGAGGCTCTCACCAACGTACGCCGCCACTCGGGCACCGCCCGCGCGACCGTCCGGCTCCGGGGGGACGCGCGTGCGCTCCGCCTCGACATCGCCGACCAGGGGAAGGGGTTCTCGCCGGACGCCGTGCCGGGGACCCGGCGCGGGGTGCGCGAGTCCATACGCGGCAGGATGGAGCGCGTCGGCGGCACGGCCACGGTCACCTCCGCCGCCGGCGAGGGGACCCAGGTCCGGCTCGAATGGCGGGCACTGGTGGGTGACGCCGCCGATGCGTGACGCCGACGCGAGTCGTACCGGCGTGAGAGAGGCCGCCGCGAGTGAAGCCTTCCTGAGCGACGCCTTTCTGGGCGACGCCGTGAGTGGCGCCGGGAAGAGTGGCGCGAGGCCGGACGGCGTGCCGGGGGCGAGCGCGGCCGTTGCGGGTGACGCCGTCGAGGAGTCCACGCGGGCGCAGTTACGGCGCGGCCTGCGGGTGGCGACGCTGGTCATCGCCATGGCGATCGTGTTCGGGCTCGGGCTCACCAACCTGGTGCGCCACCTCGGCTCCTACGACACGCCGCTCACGCAGTTGGGCGCATTCGCCGTGCTCGGCGTCGTGCTGATCGCGGAGGCCGTGCTGCTCGTCCGCGGGCGGTCGTGGGGCCGGCTGCGCGGCGTGGCCATCGCGGTCGTGCTCGCCGCGTCCATGCTGTCGTACGCGACCCTGCCGGACGGCCGCACCTCTACCGGCACGGACTGGATGTTCGGCGCGGCCAACTGGGCGGGCCTCGTCGTGGTGCTGGACCGCCCGCTGCGCACCGCGGTGCTGTTCCTGCTGGCCCACGAGCTCACCGCGCTGCTCAACCTGCTCCTGCTCGAAGGGGCCTCCCGTGGGGAGCTGGCCCGGTTCGCGACCGGGTCGGTGACCGTGATCGGCTTCCCGCTGTGCGTGGCGGTGGTGGCGACCGTGCTGCGCAGCCTCGGCGCGGCGGCGGTGGCCGCGCGCAGGGAGATCGAGCGGGTACGCGTCGCGGAAGCCGTCGCCGCCGAGTCGCACCGCCGCAGGCAACAGCGCTTCGCCGAGCTGTCGGCCACCACGGTGCCGCTGCTGGAGGGGCTGGCCAACGGATCGCTCCACCCTGAGGACCAGCTGGTCCAGCGGAGCTGCGCCGTCGAGGCGGCACGCATGCGCAGGCTGTTCGCCGAGTCCGACACCGTCGCCAACCCCCTGCTGCACGAGCTGCGCCACTGCATTGACGTGGCGGACCGCAAGGGCGTCGTGGTGGAGCTGGACGCGCGCGGCCAGTGGCCGGCACCGCCGGTCGCGGTCAGGCGGGACCTCACCGAGGCGGTCCTCGTCGTCCTCGCCACCTCGGCCACCCGGGCACGCGTCACGGTCGTGGGCAGCGCCGCGCTGGTGTCGGTCAGCGTGGTCGCCGACTGCGGCGAGATCGACGTGCCGGCGCCGGCCACGCCGGGTGTCCGCGTCGAAGCGTTGACCTACGACGACACGGTCTGGATGGAAGCCCAATGGCAGCCGGCCAGGTGAGCACCGCCCTCATCGTGCCGTCCGAATGCCGCAGAGGAAGGCCATCGCGGCCTCGGGCGGTGTCACGCCGTGGGCCTCGCAGACGTCAGCGATGCGGTGCGCGCGCTCCAGCACCTGCGCGGGGGCGGGCCGGCGGTGAGAAGGCAGGGCCTCCGATGGCCGCCGACGTCAGGACGGCGGTTCTCCGGCATCCGGTGGGACGACCCGCACTTTCGGTAACGGTCACGGCCCCGGCGCGGCCTACGCGCCCAGCGGCTCCGAGCTGAGCGAGCGGGCTGCTCGGCGCCCGAACGGGCGGGGTCGGCCGGTGGGGGCCGGGTCGGTCAGTGCTCGGGCGGCGCCAGATGGGCACGCTCTCCCTGCGCGCCGAACAGGGTGAGCAGCTCCGCGGGCTGACTGCCGGCGCTGCCGATCCAGTGCGGGATGCGGGTGTCGAACTCCGCGGCCTCGCCGACGCCGAGCCGGAACTCCTGCTCGCCGAGCACGAACCTGACGTGCCCGTTGAGGACGTAGAACCACTCGTATCCCTCGTGGGTCTGCAGGTTCATCGTGGGCGACCGGCCGGCGGGGGGATAGATCACCTTGTAGGCCTGGATGCCGCCGGCCCGCCTGGTCAGCGGCACCAGCACCAGCCCGGATCGCCGTACCGGCCGCAGGTGGATGCGCGGGTCGCCGGTGGGCGGGGCCGCGACGAGATCATCGAGCGGGACGCCGTGGGCGCGGGCCAGCGGCAGCAGCTGCTCCAGCGTGGGGCGCAGCTTGCCGTTCTCCAGCCGGGACAGGGTGCTCGCGGTGAGGCCGGTTTCCTCCGCCAGCGTGGCCAGCGTGGCGTCCCGCGTCCGGCGCAGGGCACGCAAGCGGGGTCCGACTCCGGCCAGAACGTCTCCTGCGGGGTGGTCCATGCTCCGATAATGCGGATCCGCAACTTTTCTTGCAAGTGGGAAACAGCGGTGGGGATGCTGTCGGTACATCACCGGCGCCGGACGTACGCATCGGATCGCGTACGGCACGCCGGCCGACGAAGGGGCAATTCAGATGGATCCCACCGGACACCGGCGACCCACGCCCGACGCCGCGGGCGGACACGGCGCGGGCGGACACAGTGCGGACGGACACGGCGCGGCGGACGAGGACGCCGAGCTGTTCTGGGAGCGGCACTACCGTGCCCGGCGCACCTGGGACGCGCGCGCCAACCCGCTGCTCGCTGAGACCGCCGCCCCGCTGCGCCCCGGCTCGGCCCTGGACCTGGGCTGCGGCGCCGGCGGCGACGCCATCTGGCTCGCCCGGCGGGGCTGGCACGTCACCGCCGTGGACATCTCCACCACCGCCGTCGAACGGGTGCGGGAACGCGCCCGCGAGCTCGGCGTCGCGGACCGGGTCACCACCGAACAGCACGACCTGGCCGGCAGCTTCCCGGCCGGCCGGTTCGATCTCGTCTCGGCCCAGTACCTCCACACCCCGTTCCCGATGCTCCGCGGCCGAGTCCTGCGCACCGCCGCACGGGCCCTGCACCCCGGCGGCCTGCTGCTGATCGTCGACCACGGCTCCACCGCGCCGTGGTCGTGGAACCAGGGTCCTGACGCGCACTTCCCCACACCCACCGAGATCGCCGCCGAACTCGATCTCGACCCCGCGCACTGGTCCGTCCTGCGCGCCGACATGCCCCGCCGCCAGGCCACCGGACCCGCCGGTGAGACCGCCACCGTCATCGACAACGTCCTGCTCGTCCAGCGAACCGCCGGATGACGCCGGGACGACCCCGGACGACCACCGCGACCACACGCCACGTCACGTCGGAACGGAGCCACTCGATGCCAGGAATCCGCGCGCAGCGACCCAGGACGCGGGCGAAGGACACCACACCCCCGCGAACCGGCGCCGACGAGAAGGCCACCCTGCGGGGCTTCCTCGATCACCTGCGGGACGCGATCGCCGACAAGGTCACCGGCGTGCCGGAACCGCAGGTCCGGACGGGCGGGGTGCCCTCGGGCACCAACCTGCTCGGGCTGCTCAGGCATCTGGCGTTCGTCGAACGGTTCTACTTCCTCGGCGAGGACGTCGGCGACTGGCGCGCGACCATGCGGCCGTCCGCGCAGGACACCGTCGACAGCGTGCTCGCCGACTACCGCGAGACCGTCGAGCGGGCGAACCGGGTCATCGACGCCTGCCCGGATCTGTCCCTGCCCGCCCCCCGGTCCGCGCGCCCGGGGCCGGCACCGTCGATGCGATGGGTCCTGGTGCACATGATCGAAGAGACCGGCCGGCACGCCGGCCACGCCGACATCCTGCGGGAGCGGATCGACGGATCCACCGGCCGCTGACCAGCCGGCGCGCCGGGCCACGCCATGCACGTGAGCGCCCCCGCCCCGGATCCCGCAGGACCGAGAGCGGGGGCTCACGTTACGTGCTCTTGAAGATCGCACGGTTACGGTGGCTGGCATGCCCGCTGCACCCAGACGACCCAGGATCCACTGGCAGGACGACGCCGAGTTCCTCAAGAACAGGGACCGGATCGTCAGCGAGACGCCTCCGCCCTCCGCCGAACCGCCCGTGACACCCGCCGGGGACGCGGACGAGGAGCCGAGCGACCCGTAGCCGATCTCGTGTCTCACGCCCTGGTGGAGCCTTCGCGCACCGCCATCAGTCGTTCCACGTGCTGATGAGGGCCCAGCTCAGCAGCGCGACGAGCGCCAGCCCTCCGACCCCGCACACGACAGTGAACGCCGTGACGCTTTTGGCCGGCGCGCTCAGGAGGACGGCACCCGCGACCGTGAAACCTACGGGTGAGGTGGATCCGTGCCGGCGTGCGCGGAGCGGGTGCCACCGGGAGCGGCTCCCACAGGGAACCCCCTTCAGGGCGGCACCACGGGTCGGCACCGCCGGCGGTTGCCATCCCAGCACGCGGCGAGCCCTGCTCGCCGGAGATCTTCCTCACGTGACTCCGCACCAGCGCGCGGCGATGCGCCGATAATCGGCCGGCCGCACAACAGCTGGTTGTGCGATGCCGCTCGCGCCGTCGACAAGCCGCTTGGATGCCATTGGCCAACCCGTGGTTTGTACCTGAAGGCGCTGCTGCCGCCGGAGGACCTGCTCGTCGCGAACGGCCGGTTGGAGTTCACGACGTGGGTTGCGGGGGCATCGGCGGCGAGCCGCCGGGAAGGTAGCGGGCCGGCGCGGGCCGCGGCCGGGTCCCGGCGTTCGGCGCGGCCCCCGCCTCCTGACCTCAGCGGCAGAACGGCGCCATGCCGAGCACGGACTTGACGCCGCCCAGCAGGTGCTGGGTGAAGTACTGGTCGCCGTCCATGGGCTCGTCGGTCCAGGCCTTGACGTCGTGGCCGAGGGTGGTGAGCCACGTCTTGCCGCCGTCGTAGTACTGGCACCAGCTCACCGGATGGTCGTCGCCGTGCCCGGGGTGGCCGAGGTTGCCGCGTACGCCGCGGGCCAGGGTCGACTCGTCCACCTCGGCCAGCACGCGGACGCGGGTCGGGGCGGGCACGAGATTGTACCACTCGTCGGAGAAGCTCCAGGTCCGGGGCAGTCCCTGGGTGGAGACGTCGCGGCGGTTGACGGTGACGACGGTGCCGGGCTGGTTGGCGCTGTGGTCGTAGAAGTTGGCGTTGCCGAGCAGGCCCTCGTACCAGGGCCAGTTGTACTCGGTGCCGAAGGCGTTGTGCACGCCGACGAAGCCGCCGCCGGCGCGGATGTACTGGCGCAGCGCGGTCTGGGCGGCGTCGTCGAGGGTGTCGCGGGTGGTGCTGAGGAACATCACCGCGTTGTACGGCAGCAGCCGCCCGGCCGAGGAGAGCTGGGTGACGTCCTCGGTGTAGTCGACCGCGAAGCCGTTCTCCTGGCCCAGCTTGATCACCGCCTTGACGGCGACGTTGTTGTCGTTGAGCGGCGGGTTCAGGCCGGGCGCGAGCGGGGTGCCGAGGTGCGCGTGGCGGGGACCGGCGGTGCGGCTGTAGACGAGCAGCTTGAAGCCCTTGGCGGGGTCGAAGTTGCCCCAGTCGTGGTAGCAGCGGGGGTCGGTGCCGCGACAGACCCCGTAGTCGGGATCACCGAGGTTCTGCGCCCCCTCCGGGGAGGCGGCCGAGCTGGGAGCGGTGGCGGTGAGCAGGATGGCCGCCGCCGCGGTGGCGGTGGCGATGGAGAGCTTGCTGCGCATGGGCACCTCGCGTAGCGATCCGTCAGGCGGATCGAATGGTCCACTCAGGGGTTTGAGCGTAACCACGGATCTTCGCGGGAACAAGCTCTTGCCTTCACTCCCGGATCGGACTTAAGGTTCATCCGTTTTATGGATCTGGTGGTCCATTAGGCGGACCGCAGAAGCGGCGCGCGAAAGGGGGGCTCCGCCGCCGCGGAGCCCCTTTCGCGGATGCTCAGAGCCAGGTCGGCAGGATGGACGGCGGGATCGGCCCCTTGTTGCGCCGCCCCTGCCCGGTCTCCTCCCAGGCGTGGGCCAGGATCCCGACCGATCTGCTGAGCACGAAGAGGCCGCGCGCCAGGGGTGCGGGGAAGCCCAGCTCGGCGTAGATCACCGCGGTCGCCCCGTCGATGTTCATCGGCACCGGCGCGATCAGCCGCTCCACCTCGATCGCGGCGCGCAGGTGCGCGCCCGGCACCACTCCGGCCGCGACGGCCTCGGACGCCAGGTCCAGCAGCGGGTCCCGGCGCGGATCGCGCGTGTGGAAGCGATGCCCGAACCCGGGCAGGTACTTGTCACGCGCCCGCCGGCGGGCGACCACGGCGGCCGCGTCCCCGTCCGCGACCACCTCCTCCAGCAGCCGGACGCACTGCTCCCCCGCCCCGCCGTGCACGTCGCCGAGCAGGTTGACCCCCGTGGCGACGGCATTGTTGAGCCCCACCCCGCAGGTGGCGGCCATCCGGGCGACGGCGATGGACGGGGCGTGCGGCCCGTGGTCGACCGACGAGACCAGCGCCGCCTCCAGCAGCGCCGCCTGGCGGGGATCCGGCCGATCGCCGCGGAGCATGAGCCAGATCATCTCGGCGAAGCCGATCCGCCCGATGAGCTCCTGGACCGGCTGCCCGCGCAGCTCGATGACGTCGGGCTCGATCCGCGAGACCGCGGTCGCCCACCAGTCCGCCGCCGCCTCGGCGCCGCCGCCCGGCCCGGGGACGGCGTCCTTGGCCCGCTCGCTCATGACACGGCCTCGAACTCGTCGTTGTGCTCGCCGAGCAGCGGGGCGGACCCGCGCGGGCGCAGGGCGACGCCGTCGACGACCACGCCGTTCCCGGTGAGGGTGACCTGCCGCTCGCCCGTGCCCGCGAAGGGGACCTCCGTGAGGAAGCCGCGATGACGTACCTGGTCGAGCTCGAGCGCCTGCGGCACGGTCAGGATGCGGGCGGCGGGGACGCCTTCGCGGGAGAGGATGTCCTCCCACTCCAGCGCGGTCTTGGCCCGCAGCGCCTGGTTGAGCTCCTGGTTGAGGGCCTGCCGATTGGTCTTGCGCGCCTCCCGCTCGGCGAAGCGGGGGTCGGTGGCCAGGTCGGGCCGCCCGGTGAGCCGGCACAGGGTCTCGAACTGGGCCTGCTGGTTGGCGGCGATGTTCAGGGGCCCGTCGGCGGTCTCGAAGGTGCCGGAGGGGGCGGCGGTGGCGTTCTGGTCGCCCATCGGTTCCGGCTCCACCCCGCTGATCAGGTAGTTCGACACCGTCCAGCCCATGGCGGAGATCGACGCCTCCAGCATCGACAGATCCAGGAAGCAGCCACGGCCGGTACGGTGCCGCCCGGCCAGCGCGGCGGAGACCGCCAGGGCGGCCATCAGCCCGCCCACCGTGTCGCAGATGGGGAACCCCACCCGCAACGGGGCCGTGTCAGGGGTGCCAGTGACGCTCATCATGCCGGACAACCCCTGGATGATCTGGTCGTAGGCGGGCGCCCCGCTCATCGGGCCGCTCTGGCCGAAGCCGGAGATCGCGCAGTAGACCAGGCCGGGGTTGAGCTCCCGCAGGCGCTCCCACCCGTAGCCGAGCCTGGCCAGCACCCCGGCCCGGTAGTTCTCCAGCAGGACGTCGGCCCCGGCGACCATCGACTCGAAGGCGGCCCGCCCCGCCGGGCTCTTCAGATCCAGCTCGACCGACTTCTTGCCGGCGTTCTGGGCGAGGAAGGAGGCACCCATCTGCTCCCGGTTGAGCTCCGGGTCGGGGCCGAGCCGCCGGGCGAGATCCCCGGCGCCGGGCAGCTCCACCTTGACCACCTCCGCGCCGAACAGCATCAGCTGGTAACTGCAGTACGGCCCGGCCAGAACGTTGGTCAGGTCCACGACCTTGACGCCGTCCAGTGGCAACTGCTGCATTCACGCTCCATAGAGTCAAGTCAGCGGATGGTCGAACCCGCGCTCCGACATGCGCTTGGCGGCCTCGCGCAGATCCGCGGCGAATTGTTCGACACGGTCGTCGGTGAAGCGCACCGTGGGACCGCTGAGCGTCAGCGCCGCCACGGTCGTGCGCGAGCCGCCCGTGACCGGGACGGCGACCGCGGACAGGCCGGGCTCGCGTTCGCCGTGGCTGACGGCGAACCCGTCGCGCGCCGCCTCGTCGATCCAGTCCCGCAACGTGGCCACGTGTGCCGCACCATGGGGAGACGAGCGGGCCACCCGCAGGAGCAGCCGCTCCGGCGCGTCCTTCAGCAGGACCTTGGAGGAGGCTCCCGCCCACAGGGGCAGCTCGTCGCCGACCCGCACCACGTGGCGCAGCGGCTGCGGGCTCTCCTGCTGGGCGATGCAGATGCGGTGCACGTCGCGCAGGACGTAGAGGTTGACGGTCTCGCGGTGCCGGGTGCCGAGCTCGCGCATGAGCTGGACGGTCTCGGGCGGCAGCTCCCACGCCGAACGGGCCAGGTGCGCCCAGCGCCACAGGGCCGGACCGGCCGCGTAGCCCTTGGGCGTGGCCCACAGCAGGCCCATGTGCTCCAGGGTCTGCAGCAGGCGCAGCGCCGTGGTCTTGGCCAGCCCCGTCTCGTCGACGACCTCCCGGATCGTCAACGTCCGCCGGTCCTCGGTGAGCAGCGAGAGAATGTCGAACGCGCGCTGGACGCTGCGCACACCCCCGCTCTCCCCCGACGCTGCAGGAATGTTCGAAGGCACGGATCCTCACTAGTGAGTCGAAGGTGAACCTGCTGCTCACCCTCTCATGTGGTCCGTACGCTAACACCCAGTCCGCTTGGCGGTCCATATGCTCCATCAAGCGGATTGCGCGGCCCTCTTGCCAGAACGTTCGCCGTCCTCATACCGTGAGGCAATCCACAGTGCGGAATCTAAGAACCGCTGCGCGGATCAATGGGAGTCATCGACCATGAGCACCATCCACGAAGCCGGTTGCTTAGTCGCCGGAGAATGGCTGACCGGCGGCGAGCACGCCGACCGCACGGGCCCTTACCTGCGGGAAACCGTCAGCCGGGCACGGACCGCCCAGCCCGGCGACATCACCGCGGCCCTGGCCTACGCCCGGCGGTCGGCCCGGCAGGTCGCCCGGCTGGCGCCCGCTACCCGGGCTGACATCCTGGAACGTGCCGCCGCCGCGGCCACGGCGCAGAGCGACCGGCTGGCCGGCCTGCTGGCGCTGGAGCTGGGCAAACCGCTCAAGGACGGGCGTGGCGAGATCCTGCGGGTGGCGGACACCCTGTCCGTCGCCGCCGCCGAGGCGAGGATGATCGGCGGCGAGGTGCTGCCGGTGGCGGGCTGGGCCCGCGGGGTGGGCAACACCGCGCTCACGCAGCGGGCCCCGGCGGGGCCGGTGCTGGCGATCACGCCGTTCAACGCGCCCGCGAACCTGCTGGCGCACAAGCTCGCCGCGTCCTTCGCGGCCGGCAACACCACGATCGTCAAGCCGCCGCCGCAGGCGCCCGCGGCCTCCACGGCGCTGGTGGAGCTGCTGCTCGAGGCCGGGATGCCGGTGGAGGCGGTACAGGTCCTGCACGGGGGCGGTGACGTGGGCGCGCGGTTGTGCGCCGCGCCGGAGATCGCCGTGATCAGCTTCACCGGCGGTGTCGCGGCCGGTCACGCCGTCGCCCACGCCGCCGGTCCGAAACGGGTGATGCTCGAACTCGGCGGGAACGCCGCGACCATCGTCTGCGAGGACGCCGACGTACCGGCCGCCGCGCGGGTGTGCGCCCGCACCGGCTACAGCAACTCCGGGCAGAGCTGCATCTCGGTCCAGCGGGTGTACGTCCAGCGCGCCCGGTTCGAGGAGTTCGCCGAAGCGCTGACCGCGGAGGTGAAGGCCCTGGTCGTCGGCGACCCGCTGGATCCGGGCACCGACGTCGGCTCGATGGTGGACGACGACGCGGCCGAGCGGGTGGTCCGCTGGACCGCCGAGGCGGCCGGTCAGGGCGCCCGGGTGACGATCGGCGGCACGCGCGAGGGCGCGGTGATGGCGCCGACCGTCGTCGCCGCCCCGCCCGCCGAGGCCCGGGTCGTGCGCGAGGAGGTGTTCGGCGCGCTGGTCGCCGTGCTCCCCTACGACGATTTCGACGAGGTCCTGGCGGAGTGCAACCGCAGCACGTACGGGCTGCAGGCCGGGCTGTTCACCCACGACGTGCGCCGCATCGTGACGGCCTGGCGCGAGCTGGAGGTCGGCGGCCTGGTCGTGAACGGCTCGTCCAACTTCCGCCTCGACCACGTCCCGTTCGGCGGGGTGAAGGACTCCGGCATCGGCCGCGAGTCGCCCCGCTGGATGATCGAGGACTTCACCGTGACCAAGACCCTGCTGCTCAAGGGCCTGACCATCTGGGGAGACCAGTGACCAACACGGCCGCCCACGCCCTCGTCGCCCAGCTCGAGGAGCTCGGCGTCGAGTACGTCTTCGGCACCTGCGGGCACACCAACATCGCCGTCCTGGACGCGCTGGCCGACAGCCGCATCCGCTTCGTCATCGCCCGCCACGAGCAGGCCGCCGCGCACGCCGCCGACGGCTACGCCCGCGCCTCCGGCAGGCCCGGCGTGCTGCTCGTGCACGTGGGCCCCGGCCTGACCAACGCCGCGACCGGCGTCATGACGGCCGCCCTGGACTCGGTGCCGATGGTGGTGATCTCCGGCGACATCCCCTCCTACTACCACGGCCGGCATCCGCACCAGGAGATCAACCTGCACGCCGACGCCGACCAGGCGAGCGTCTTCCGGCCGTTCGTCAAGCGGGCCTGGAACGTGCACCGGGCCCAGGACCTCGGCCGGTTCGTCGAGCGCGCCTTCTGGACGGCCACCTCGGGTC
The DNA here is from genome assembly GCF_041950495.1 of Nonomuraea sp. MTCD27. NCBI lineage: Bacteria > Bacillati > Actinomycetota > Actinomycetes > Streptosporangiales > Streptosporangiaceae > Nonomuraea > Nonomuraea sp. MTCD27. The sequence continues at coordinate 87,893 of NZ_JBGNUW010000013.1, forward strand.
GTCCCGGCGCCGTGCTGGTGAACGTGCCGATGGACGTCTTCTCCCGGCCCGCCGCGCCGTACCCGCCGAACAGCCGGGCGGCCCTGCCCGGCCTGCCGGAGGCCACCGCCGAGCAGATCGCGGCCCGGCTGGCCGCCGCCGAGCAGCCGCTGATCTACGTCGGCGGCGGGCTGCGCGAGGAGACCGAGGCGCTGATCGGGCTGGCCGAGCACCTCGACATCCCCATCGCCCACTCGCTCATGGCCAAGGGCACGGTTCCGGACGCCCACCCGCTGGTCCTCGGGATGCCCGGGTTCTGGGGCCTGGACCTCACCAACACCTACGCCCGCGAGGCGGATGTGGTGCTGGCGCTCGCGACCCGGTTCGCCGAGACCGACGCCAGCTCCTGGGACTCCCGCTTCACCTGGGACTTCTCCGGCAGCACGCTCATCCAGATCGACATCGACCCGGCCGAGATCGGCCGCAACTACCCGGCGGAGATCGGCGCCGTGGCCGACGTCCGGCTCGCGGTCAAGGCGATCGCCGGCGCGGCCGCGGCACACGCGCCACGCACCCGGCCCGAGCTGCGCAAGCAGATACTGGAGGCTCGATCGGAGCTGTTCGCGGCCAGCCGGGAGCGCGGCCGGAGCGCGGACTTCCCGCTGCGGCCCGAACGCATCCTGAAGGACCTGCGGGACGCGCTGCCGCCGGACGCGATCCTGGTGACCGACGTGGGCTGGAACAAGAACGGCGTCGCCCAGTGCTACGAGCTGCCCGCCGAGGGCCGCTTCATCACCCCGGGAGGCGCCTCCACCATGGGCTTCGGCCCGGCCGCCGCGATCGGCGTGCAGCTCGCCGAGCCGGGCCGGACCGTGGTCGCGCTCATCGGTGACGGGGGCATGAGCGCGCAGCTTCCCGCGCTGCCCATGGCGGTCGAGCAGGGCGCGCCCGTCGTGTTCGTGGTGATGAACAACCGCTCCCACGGCACGATCTCGGACCTGCAGTCGGCGCATTACGGCCGCAGCCACGGCTGCGACTTCACCGACCCGGCCGGCCTGCCGTACAGCCCCGACTTCGCGGCGCTCGCCCGGGCCTGCGGGGCCGACGGCCGTACCGTCGCCACGCCCGCCGACCTCGGCACGGCGCTGCGCGAGGTCATCGCGAACCGGCGGCCCGCCGTGCTCGATGTGCCGATGGTGAACGAGCCGGTACCGACGCCGGGCCATTGGAATATCAAGGACATTTACCAGGGCCTCTTCACCGACTGACCCGCCGAAACCGTTGTAAGTTCGAGATTCCCTGAGTCGCATCCTGACGTTATAACGAACGTACTAGTCCGTGAATTAATTCTCACCCACCCCCCTACGAGGTGAACCGTGCATTTCACGAGATTCTCCATCGCAGCTGCGGCCCTGATAGCCCTCGCCGCCTGTGCCCCTCCCGGCCAGACCGGAAGCACCGAGGCGAACGCCACCGGCCCCATCAAGATCGCGAACGTCAACGCGCAGAGCGGCCAGCTCAGCTCGCTCGGCCAGTGGGAGCACAAGGGCGTCAAGCTCGCCATCGAGGAGGCCAACAAGGCCGGCGGCGTCAACGGGCGGCAGATCAAGCTCGACCTGTTCGACAGCCAGGGCGACCCCACGGTGGGCACCAACGTGGCCAGGAAGATCGCGGCCGAGGGCTACATCGCGATGCTGGGCACCGCCGAGAGCGCGGTCACGCTGGCGATGGCGCCCATCCTGAAGGACGCCAAGATCCCGAACATCACCTCGGGACAGTCGCCGAAGCTGGCCGAGCTGAAGAGCCCGTTCCTGTTCCTCAACGCGCCGACCAGCGTCACCTTCGACGAGACGCTGGCCAAGTACCTCGTGGACGACAAGGGCATGAAGAAGATCGCGCTGATCAGCAACAACGGCGCGTACGGATCCGGCGAGCACGACGCCTTCCTGGCCTCGCTCAAGACCAGGAACGTCACCCCGTCCGCCGACGAGGTCGTCACCCCCGACCAGAAGGACTTCAACTCCAACCTGGCCAAGATCCGCGAGCAGGACCCGGAGGTGCTGTTCATCGGCGCCGAGGAGGTCCAGTCCGGGCTGATCGCCAAGCAGGCGCGCGAGCTCGGCATCAAGGCGGTCTTCGCCGGCGGCGCCCCCGTGGGCACCGACGTGTACGCCACCACGGCCGGACTGAAGAACGCCGAGGGCACCGTGGTCAGCTCCCCCTACCTGAGCAACGAGGCCACCGAGGAGATCAAGACGTTCGCCGCCAAGTACAAGGCCGCCTACAACGAGGACGCCCGCATGCACGTGGCCAAGGCCTACGACGGCGCGTCCATCCTGATCGAGGCGCTCAAGCAGACCAACGGCGAGGGCGGGCAGAAGCTGGCCGACGCCATCCGCGGCGTCAAGCGGGCCGGGCTGCTGGGGAACTACAACTACGACGCCAACGGGGTCGGCATCCACGAGACCAAGATCGGCCTGGTAAAGGACGGCAAGGTCGTGCCCGAGGCCGCGAGCTGACGTGCAGGTCTTCCTCCAGACCCTGATCGGCGGGGTCACGTTCGGGGCGGTGTACGCGCTGGTGGCGATGGGCTTCTCGATCGTCTACCGCACCATGGGCCTGGTCAACTTCGCCCACGGCAGCGTCGTCATGATCGGCGCGTACGCCGCCTCCACCTTCTACATGGCCAGCAAGCTGCCCTTCGCCGTGGCGATCATCGTGGCCATCGCGGTCACGGCACTGATCGGCCTGGTCATCGAGCGCTTCCTGCGCCCGCTGGAGAACAAGGACTTCACGCTGATGCTGATCGGCACGATCGGCTTCGGCGCGGTGCTGGAGGCCGGTGCGGTGCTCGTCTGGGGCGCCACCGGTCACGCGGTGCCCTCTCCGGTGGCGACCGGGCCGATCGACGTGGCGGGCATCCGCATCCCCACCTACAGCCTGCTGGTCATCGCCATCGCGGCGGCGGCCACCGGCCTGCTGGCGCTGTTCCTGCAGCGCACCAAGCGCGGCGCCGCCATGCAGGCGGTCGCGATGGACCACCAGGCCGCCACCGCGGTCGGCATCCACGTGGGCCGCAGCAACGCCATGGCCTTCGCCATCGGCGCCGGACTCGCGGCACTGGCCGGCAGCCTGATCGGCCCCATGCTGTACGTCAATCCCACGATGGGCGGCACCCTGGGCATCAAGGGCTTCGCGGCGGCCATGCTCGGCGGGTTCGGCAGCATGCCCGGCGCCATCGTCGGTGGCCTGGCCTTCGGGCTGCTCGACTCCTTCGCCGCGGGCAACTTCCAGGAGTACTCCGAGCTGGTGACCTTCCTCGTCTTCGCCGTCATCGTCATGATCCGCCCCACCGGCATCTTCGGAGAGGCAACGGTGAACCGCGCATGAAACGTCTCCTATGGCTGGTGCCGCTGGCCGTCGCGGCCTGGCTGCTGCCGTACGGCCTGGGCGGTTACGCCATCCACGTCGCCGACGTCGCGATCATCTTCGCGATCCTGGCCATCGGGCTCGGCCTGACCATGGGCGTGGCCGGGCAGATCAACCTGGCCCAGGTCGCCTTCTTCGGGGTCGGCGCCTACGCGGTCGCCATCCTCACCACGAAGGCGGGGTTCGGCTTCTGGACGGCGTCCGCGCTGGCGCTGCTGGCCGCCGTGGTGTTCGGCGTGCTGGTGGGCATCCCCGCGCTGCGCATGCAGTCGCACTATCTCGGCATCGTCACCCTCGGCCTGGCGCTCGCCTTCACGAACTGGGTCACCAACGCCCACGTCGCCGGCCGCGCCGAGGGCATCAGCGACATCCCGGTGCCGTCGATGTTCGGCCTCGACCTGTCCAGCGGCTACCTGTTCTACTACGTCGAGCTGATCGTCTTCGCCGTCGCCCTGGCCTTCGCGCTGCTGGTCACCCGCTCACCGCTGGGCCGCCGGCTGCGCGCGATGCGCGACGACGACCTGGCCGCGGGCGCTCTCGGCGCGGAGATCCCGCTGCTGCGGATGACCGCGTTCGTGCTGTCCGGCCTGTACGGCGGCCTGGCCGGCATCCTGTATGCCGGGCTCATCCGCTTCGTGGCCCCCGAGTCGTTCAACATCGCGAACATGTTCCTGCTGCTCGCCATGGTGATCATCGGCGGCCGCAGCAGCATCCTGGGCTGCGTCGTCGGCGCGGTCGCGCTGTCCCTGGTCCGGGAGGCGCTGCTGGACGCCTCCGGCTTCGCCCAGCTCGGCTACGGCCTGGTGGTCGTGCTCGTGGTGGTGTTCGCGCCCAAGGGGCTGGCGGGCCTGCCGGGGCAGATCCGCTCCCTCCTGCGTGGGCGCGGCGGCGGCTCGCGGGCCCAGCTCGGCCCGTTCCAGCCCTACGAGGCCACCTCTCCGGCCACCGAGGAGGACGCGCTGGAGATCCGGGAGGTGACGATGCGGTTCAAGGGGCTGGTCGCGCTCGACGCCGTGTCCCTCACCGTTCCCACGGGCCAGATCCGGGGCATCGTCGGGCCCAACGGCTCGGGCAAGACGACGCTGTTCAACGTGGTCAGCGGGTTCTACCGGCCCAGCCAGGGATCGGTGGTGCTGCGCGGGCACGACGTGACCGGGATGGCGCCGTACCAGCTGTCCCAGCGCCGCGTCGCGCGTACCTTCCAGAACCTGCGCCTGTTCGAGGACCTCAGCGTGCGCGAGAACCTCCTGCTGGGGCTGGACCGCACCCGCACCTCGTGGATCTGGCGCTACCCGAGCCTGCCGTGGAAGGTCCTGGGGTACGAGCAGGCGCTGCGGCGGCGGGCCGAGGAGCTGATCGAGCGCTTCGGGCTCGCCGAGGTCTCCGACGCCGAGCCGCGCTCGCTGCCGTACGGCATCCAGCGCCGCATCGAGCTGGCCCGCGCCATGGCCATGTCCCCCACCCTGCTGCTGCTCGACGAACCCGCCGCCGGGCTCAACGGCGAAGAGGTGCGCCAGCTCGCCGACATCGTCCGGTCCATCAGGGACTCGGGCGTCACCGTGATCATCATCGAGCACAACATGGGCCTGGTCATGTCCCTGTGCGACCAGGTCACCGTGTTGTCCAGCGGCAAGGTGATCGCCGATGGACAACCGGCCGAGGTCGCCGTGCACCCGGACGTGGTCGCCGCCTATCTCGGTGACTCGATGTCCGCACCGACCGAGGAGACCGCCGAGGCCGCCGTCGAGGAGGCAACCCGATGACCACGCTGACCGTGGAAGGACTGTCGGTTCACTACGGCGGCGTCCGTGCCGCCCACGACGTCTCCTTCACCGTCGAACCCGGCCAGTCGCTGGGCATCATCGGCGCCAACGGGGCGGGCAAGACCTCCACCCTCAAGGCGGTCATGGGCCTGGCGCCGCGGCAGGCCAGGACCATCCGCTTCGGCGAGCACAACCTGCTGCGCGCGCCCGCGCACACCTTGGTCCGGCACGGCATCGGCTACGTGCCGGAGGGCAGGCACGTCTTCCCCGGGCTCACCGTGGAGAAGAACCTGCTGCTAGGCGCGTACGCCGGCAGCTGGAAACGCACCCCGATCGACGACGTGTACGAGTTGTTCCCCGTGCTGGGCGAGATGCGGGGCCGGCTGGCCGGCGCGCTGTCCGGCGGCCAGCAGCAGATGCTGGCCGTCGGCCGGGCCATGATGTGCCGGCCCAAGGTGATGCTGCTGGACGAGCCCTCGATGGGGCTGTCGCCGAAGCTCGTGGCGGACATCGCCGGCGTGCTCAAGAAGCTCAACGCCGCCGGTCTGTCCATCCTGCTCGTCGAGCAGAACGCCAAGCTCACCTTCGACGTCACCACCACCTGCCTGGTCATGGAGAACGGCGAGATCGCCGCGAGCGGCACCTCGGCCGAGCTGAGCAACGACCCCCAGGTCAGGCGGATCTATCTCGGCCTGTGACCGCGCGCTCCTGGCCGCGAGCGCGGCAGCATGCCCTGAGCAAGGTCCACTAGGCGGATCAGACGGTCCATTGACGGCCTCTGGACACCGCTTTATGGTTCGACCATTGAATGGCACTAACAGTCCACGTAGTGGAACATGAAGGGATGGTCATGGTCCGTCGTCGAGAGTTACTCGCGGGCGCCGCCGCCGCCGTCGCACTCGCGGGAGCCGGGCAGAGCCCGGCCGCCGCCGCCGTACACCGATCCGACCGGAACTTCCCGAAGGTCGGCGGCAACCTGGCCAACCAGAACTACAGCCGGCTGAGTGCCCTTCACCGAGGCAACGTCAAGCGGCTGCGGGCCGCGTGGGTGAACAACATCGAGGGCGGGCTCATGGCGGGCAACAGCCAGAGCACCGCCGTGGCCGTGGACGGCGTGCTCTACATCGAGTCGGCGCTGGGCAACGTCGTCGCGGTGGACGGCCGTACCGGGGCCATGATCTGGAAGTACGCCCAGACGCGCGGCGCGGTCACCCGGCGCGGCGTGGCGGTCGGCGCGGGCAAGGTGTTCACCTGCGCCAACGACAACTGGCTGATCGCCCTCGACCAGCGCACCGGCCAGGTGGTCTGGGAGCGCCAGCACAACGGGTACGGCAACCTGGAGAAGGTCGCCGTCACCTACCACGACGGCATGCTCTACTGCGGCACCAACGACGGCCCGCGCGGCGCCGCCCTGGCCTTCGACGCGGAGACCGGCGACCTGGTGTGGCACTTCTGGGGCACGGCCGCCCCCGGCCAGATCGGCGGCGACACCTGGGAGGGCGACTCCTGGCAGGTCGGCGGGGCGACGCCGTGGATGCACTGCGCCATCGACGCCGAGCTGGGCCTGGTCTACTGGACGTTCGGCAACGTCAGGGGCAGCAAGTCGTCGCAGGACGGCTCCGAGCGCGGCGGCCAGAACCTGTTCGCCAACTCGCTCGTCGCCATGGACCTGAAGACGGGCGCCTACCGCTGGCACTTCCAGTCCATCCACCACGACATCTGGGACATGGACAACGTCATGGCGCCCATCCTGCTCGACGCCCGCGTGCGGGGGCGGACGCGCAAACTCGTCGTGTACGGCAGCAAGACCGGGATGTACTACATCCTCGACCGCGCCGACGGCTCGGCCCCGCTGGGCATCGACGAGGTGCCCGTGCCGCAGGAGCCCCGGCAGAAGACCTGGCCCACCCAGCCGTTCCCGCGCCAGGGCGGCTGGACCGAGCAGACCCCTGTCCGGCAGCCGCTCGGCACCGAGATCCCCGGCCTGCCCCACCGGGCCGTGCCCAACTACAAGATCGGGCCGCTGTACACCCCGCACTGGGACGAGCCGATCCTCACCATCCCCGGCCACGGCGGCGGCGCCGACTGGAACCACCAGTCCTACAGCCACAGCACCCGCCTGGTCTACACCGGCTTCGGCTACGTCGCCGCCGCCCACTCCCTCACCGAGTCGTCCAACGGGCTGCGCCCGCCCGGCGAGTACATGACCGGCGGCGTCGTGGCCGTGGACCCCTCGACGAACCGGGTGCGCTGGAAGAAGAACATGCCGTACTCGCTGGCCCACGGCAACGGCATCCTCACCACCGGCTCCGACCTGCTGTTCATCGGCCAGCCCGACGGCAACCTGCTCTGCCTGGACGCCCGCGACGGCCGCGAGCTGTGGCGCTGGCAGACCGGCGCCGGCGTCAGCAGCTCCCCCATCGCCTACGAGATCGACGGCGAGCAGTACATCGCCGTCTACGCCGGCGGCACCAGCATCCCGTACGGCAACTCCGCCCCGCGCGGCGACCACCTGTGGGCCTTCAAGCTCGGCGGCACCGTGCCGCCTGCCGACACCCCGCCGCCGCCCGTGGTCCGCCGCCCGGTCTCCGGCCAGCCGGTGGACGGCAGCGCGGTGAACAACACCGTGGTGCTCGCCCGCGTCTACGCCAACGGGCAGGTCGGCACGGAGGAGTCCACGGCCGTCAACGCCATGGCCCCCACCCACCTGCGCGTCCCCGCCGGGACCACCGTCACCTTCGTCAACCCCGCCGACAACGTCAACGTGCACGGGGCCACGCAGTTCTTCGAGGGCCTCTTCGACATCCGCCTCAAGCCGGGCGAGTCGTTCCAGTACACCTTCACCAAGCCGGGCGAGTACTTCTTCAACGACACCTTCAGCCCGCGCCCCACCGGCAAGATCGAGGTTCTGCCCGCCTGACCCTCCGGGGTCCCCGCACGTCACCACACCCCCGCCGCACTCCGGCGGGGGTCCTTGGCGAGGGACGGGGGATCGGCGGGAGACCTTGGGCGGGGAAAGGGGACCCGCACCCCGCCCTCCGCCGCGCTTCGGCCGGGGTCCCCATGAGGGAAGGGGAAGTGGCGGGAGCCCGGTCGGGGTTCGAGCGGTCAGGGGGCGATCAGGGCGACGTCGGGGGTGGCCCGAGGGAAGCGTTCCAGGACCAGGGGGTCGTGGCCGGCGACCACGAGTCCGGGGGCGTCCGCCAGCTCCTTGATGCGGTCGAAGGCGCCGTACATGCCGGTCATGCTGTGCAGGATCGGGAAGGGCCGGTCACCCTCGATGTTCTCGTAGAAGTGGCTGGCGTCGGAGGCCAGCACCACGTGGCCGCGGGAGGTCTCGACCCGGACCACCTGCATGCCCGCCGTGTGCCCGCCGACCAGGTGCACGCTCAGGCCGGGCACCACGAACGCGTCCCCGTCCACCACCCGCACCCGGCCGTCCTTCCTGGCGGAGAGCAGGTGGCCGAGGTCGTGGTCGTCGAGCAGCCAGCGCTCGCGCGCGATCCGCTCGGCCCAGGGGCCGGTCCAGTAGTCGAGCTCGGCCTGCTGCACGACGTAGCGGGCGCGGGGGAACTCGTGGGCGGTGCCGGTGTGGTCGTAGTGCAGGTGGGTCAGCACCACGTGGTCCACCGACTCGGCGGCGACGCCCAGCTCGGCCAGGGCCTCGACGGGCGAGCAGCGGTAGTCGACGCCCTCGACGCGCGCCGCCCGCTCCGGGGCGATGCCGGTGTCGACGACGACCGTGTGCTCGTCGGAGACCGCCAGCCAGACGTAGTAGGCGGTCGGGTGGGAGCTCTCGCCGCCGGGCTCGTAGCCGTGGAAGTGCTCGCCGCGCCGGGCGTCGCGCTGCGCGTAGCGTACGGCGTGGACGCGGAAGCCGCTCACACCTTCACCCGCCCGGCGGGCTTGAGCCCGAGCTGGGCGGTCGGCACCTGGTACGTCTCCTTGGCGGTGGCCACGGCGGCCACGTTCACCAGGCACACCACCGCGGTGATGATCGAGACGCCGAGCCAGCTCTCGGGCCCGGTGCCGGCCACGGCGGTGGCCACGGTGGGCGCGAAGCCGGCGATGGCGAAGCCGATCTGGGTGCCGATGGCCATGCCGGACAGGCGGACCCGGGTGGTGAACATCTCCCCGTAGAACGACGGCCAGACGGCGCTGGTGGCGCTGTGCACCACGCCGAACATCACGATGCCGGCGATGAAGATCAGCGCGTAGTTGCCGGCGGAGATCGACCACAGGTAGGCGAACATGAGCACCGCGCAGCCGAGCGACCCGCCGACGAAGACCGGCTTGCGGCCGACCCGGTCGGACAGTTTGCCCCACAGCGGGATGCTGATCACCGCGGCGACGTTGGCCAGCACGCCGACCCACAACATGGGCCCGCGCTCCAGGCCCATCGTGTTGACCGCGTACGACAGGGCGTGCACGGTGAAGATCGTGCTGACCGAGGCGATGACCGCGGCCACGACCACCCGCAGCACGTCGCGCCACTGCTCGCGGAACAGCACCGCCAGCGGCGCCTTGGGCACGCTGTTGGTGGCGACCTCCTGCTCGAAGGCCGGCGTCTCCTCCAGCGTGCGCCGGATGACCAGCCCGACCACCGCCACCACCACGCTCAGCCAGAACGGCACCCGCCAGCCCCAGCTCAGCAGGTCCTCCTCGGGCAGGGCCGCGATCGGCAGGAAGATCGCGGTGGCGATGATCTGGCCGGCCTGGGTGCCGTTCAGCGTGAAGCTCGTGTAGTAGGCCCGGCGGTTCTCCGGCGCGTGCTCCAGGGTCATGGAGTTGGCGCCGGCCTGCTCCCCGGAGACCGAGAAGCCCTGCAGCAGGCGCAGCACCACCAGCAGGACCGGTGCCAGCAGGCCCACCTCGTCGTAGGTGGGCAGGCAGCCCACCAGGAACGTCGAGCCGCCCATCAGCACCAGCGTGGTGACCAGCACCCGCTTGCGGCCGAACTTGTCACCCATGTGCCCGAGCACGAAGGCGCCCACCGGCCTGGCCAGGTAACCCACGCCGAACGTGGCCAGCGCCAGCAGCGTTCCCGTGGCGGGCGAGGAGGAGGGGAAGAAGATCTTGTTGAAGACCAGGGCGGCGGCCGTGCCATAGATGAAGAAGTCGTAATACTCCAAGGCGCTGCCGATCCAGGCCGCAATGGCCGCTTTGCGGGGTTTGCCCTGCACCGTCACAATATGCTCCTCACAGCGACATCGGGGGGTAGTGCGGTGACAGGAAACTAACTCACCGGTTCGTACATTACAAGAGCGTTGCCGCAGGATTAAGGGTCCTGACCAGGATCAGGCGCCCGAGCCCCGTACATAGGCCACGACCATATCCCCCACCATCGCGCGTAACCGGGCACGATGCTCGGGCGCGCTCATGTCGCGCCCGAACAGCGCGCCGAAGGTGTGCTGGTTGGCCACCCGGAAGAAGCAGAACGAGCTGATCAGCATGTGCACGTCGACGGCGTCGGCCCCCTTGGTCAGGCAGGTGACGAAGTCGCCGCTCGCCGTGCCCGCTTCGAGGATCGCCTCGATGAGGTCGAGCACGGGCGTGCCGAGGTTGGCCAGGGGCCGCGACGTGCGGATGTGCTCGGCCTGGTGGATGTTCTCGATCGTGACCAGCTTGATGAAGTCGCGGTGCAGGTCGTGGTGGTCGAAGGTCAGCTCGGCCAGCGTGCGGATGGCCTCCACCGGCGCCAGGTGCCCCACCTGGACCGCCCGCTCCATCTCGCGGACCTCGGCGTAGGCCTTCTCCAGCACGGCGACGTAGAGCCGCTCCTTGCTGCCGAAGTAGTAGTAGATCATGCGCTTGGTCGTGCGCATGCGAGCGGCGATCTCGTCCACCCGCGCCCCCGCGTAGCCGTGGCGGGCGAACTCCTGCTGGGCGACCTCGAGGATCTCCGACCTGGTGCGGCCGGGGTCCCGCCGGCGCTCGGGGGCCGCGGGCTGAGCGGTCACCCGCCCATCCTAATGACCTTCCGCATGCTGGGCCGCGAGCCGGACGGGGGCGTTGCCGGCGCCGTAGCCCTCGTATCCGCCGATCCGCTGGACGATCTCGAAGAAGACCCGGCCCACGGTGACGGTGTACAGGTGCAGGAACTCGCCGTGCTCGTCCCGGTCGTAGAGCACGCCGAGGTCGCGCAGCTCGGGACCGACCTCGTGGCGGGCCTCCAGGTCGTCGTAGTAGTTGCCGGGGATCGGCAGCAGCAGCCCGGGGTGCTCCCTTCGCAGCCGGCGGGCGACGGACACGACGTCGTCGCAGGCCAGCGCGACGTGCTGCCAGGGGAGGAGGTCGGCGCCGACCTGGGCGATGTTCACCACGACGCGGACGGCGCCGTCGGGGCCCGACATGGCCTTGCTGCGCAGCAGGCCGTACGGGTCGGGCAGCTCCAGGCTCTCCTGCGGGCGCAGCCCGAGCACGCTGCGGTAGAACAGCGCGGCCTCGTCGAAGTGGTGCCACGGCTGGGTCAGGGCCACGTGGTCGATGCCGGTGACCGGGCCGGGCACGGGTCCCGAGGGGGCGAAGTCGGCGAGCCAGGCGTCGTCGCAGAAGAAGATCTCGGTGCCGTCCGGCGCGGCCACCGCCTCCAGCTTGGCCTCTTCCGGGGCGCGCTCGCGTGGCAGGACCGGTGAGAGCAGCGACTCGGCGCGCTTGGCCGCGCCGGCGGGATCGGGGCCGTCCAGGCCGATGGCGATCAGCGCGGGGTCGGCGCCCGTGGCGTTGAGCAGCAGGCGCGCGCCGCCCTGCTCCCACAGCTCGACAGGTTTGGTGGGATGCGTCCCGGTACGCGCGAAGCCGAGCGCGGCCAGCATCCCGCCGAGCGCGCCGGTGTCGGCCAGCTCGGCGAAGGCGAAACCGGCGGGCACGGCCGGCTGCGCCGCACCGTTCAGGTCCTGCTCCAGCGCGATGAGCGAGCGCATGCCGTCCAGCGCGGTGCGCTCGGCCGACGCCTGGCGGAAGACGTCGTTGAACACCTCCAGCGACAGCGGCCCGGCGTAGCCGGTGCGCCGCACGCTGGCGACGAGCCCGGCCAGGTCGAAGTTGCCCTGCCCCGGGAAGCAGCGGTAGTGGCGGCTCCACTGCAGCACGTCCATGGCCAGCAGCGGCGCGTCGGCGAGCTGCAGGAAGAAGATCTTCTCCCCGGGGATGGCCTCGATGCCGATCGGGTCGGAGCCGCGCGAGAGGATGTGGAAGCTGTCCAGGCACACGCCCAGGTTGGGGTGGTCGGCCAGCCGCGCGACGCGCCAGGCGTGCAGATACTCGTTGACGTGCCGGCCCCAGGCCAGCGCCTCGTAGGCGATGCGGATCCCGTGCTCGGCGGCCCGCTCGGCCAGCAGCCGCAGGTGCTCGGCGGCCAGCTCGTCGTCGCCGATCGCGGCGGGCGAGACGTTCGAGCAGACCAGCAGCAGGTCCGCGCCGAGGCGCTCCATGAGCCGGAACTTGTGCTCGGCCCGGCGCAGGTTCCGGGCCAGCATCTCGGGGGGCACCGCCTCGAAGTCGCGGAAGGGCTGGTAGAGGTCGATGCCGAGGCCCAGGTCGGCGGCCCTGGCCCGGACCTCCTCCGGCGGCAGCGGGCAGGCCAGCAGGTCGTTCTCGAAGATCTCCACCCCGTCGAACCCGGCGGCCGCGATGGCCGCCAGCTTCTCGGCCAGGGTGCCGCTCACCGACACGGTGGCGATGGACTTGCGCACGGTTCCTCCTTCAGACGGCGATGAGGTCGGTCAGGTGGGCGAGCATCCGCTCGGCGTCCGGCTCCCGGCCGGTGAACAGCCTGAACGCGTGCACGGCCTGGAAGACGACCATGCCGCCACCGTCCAGCGTCCGGCAGCCGAGCGCCCGCGCCTGCTTGAGCAGCTCGGTCTCCAGCGGCCGGTAGACGATGTCGGCCACCCACAGGCCGGGGTGGAGGAGCTCGGCCGGCAGCGGCAGGCCCGGATGCCGGGCCATGCCGGTCGGGGTCGCGTGCACCAGCCCTTCGGCCCGGGCCAGCAGCTCCGGCAGCTCGGCCGGACCGGCGTGATGGGCCCGTTCGGCCCCGAAGCGGGCGGCCAGCTCACCGGTGAGAGCGCGCGCCCGTGCCGGGTCGGAGTCGACCACGGTGATCCGGTCGGCGCCCATGGTGAGCAGCGCATGCGCGACCGCGGCCCCCGCTCCCCCGGCGCCGAGCTGCACGATCTGGTGGGCGGGCGCGTCGGGCAGGCCCCGCGCGAACGACTCGGCGAAGCCCGTCCAGTCCGTGTTGTGGCCGATGGCCCGCTCACCGTCGAACACCACGGTGTTGACCGCGCCGAGCATGCGGGCGTCCGGCGACAGCTCGTCCAGGTGCGGGATGACGTCCTGCTTGCAGGGGTGGGTGACGTTGAGCCCGTCGTAGCCGTAGCGCCGCGCCGTACGGACCAGCTCGCCCACGTCACCACCCACGCGATCGATGTCGAGCAGCCGGTAGACGTAGTGCAACCCGTGGTGCACGGCCTCCTGCTCGTGCAGCGGCGGGCTCAAGGAGGGGCCGATGCCCGAGCCGATCAACCCGATCAGGAACGAATCCATCACTTCTTCCTTTCAAGCAGGTACGACAGCCGCGTGAGCGCTTGGCTCGTGACATGGCCCTCCTAATGTACGTACTAGTGAGTTAGGTGGCTAGCGGGCAATCCGTGGCGGTTGGCGCGGAAGTGATCTCCCCCTTGACTTCACCGCGCCGCTGGCCCAGCTTTGTGAACTATCTAGTCCGTACTCTTGGAAGGAACCACGATCATGAGCTGGGACGGGCCGGCCGTGGGACGGCCGCTGGCGCTGGGCCCCGTACGCCTGCGCAACCGGTTCGTCTCGGCGCCGATGGAGCGCAACTACTGCGAGATCGACGGCACCGTCACCCACCGCTACGTCGAATACCTGACCCGGCGGGCGCGCGGCGGCGCCGCCCTGGTGTTCGCCGAGGCCGCCTACGTGCGCGCGGACGGCAGGGGCCGGCTGCGCCAGATGGGCGTCGACGTCGACGCCCGCGTCCCCGGCCTCGCCCGGCTGGCCGCCGCCGTGCACGCCGAGGGCGCTCTGTTCGGTGTCGAGCTGAACCACGGGGGCCGCACGGCCCAGGGCGCGGTCAGCGGGTTCCGCCCGGTCGCCCCCTCCCCCGTCCGCTGCCTGCCGGCTGGCGGCGAGCTGCCGCTGGAGCTGGCCACCGCGCAGGTGTACGAGCTGGTCGAGGCCTACGGGGAGGGTGCCCGGCGCTGCCGCGAGGCGGGTGTGGACGTGATCTCGATCCACGGCGCGCACGGTTACCTCGTGCACCAGTTCCTCTCCCCGGCCTTCAACCTGCGTACCGACGAGTTCGCCGATCCCCTCCGGTTCCTCGACCTGGTCGTCGAGGCGGTCCGGGAGCGGGCAGGACCCGGCGTGGCCGTCGGTTTGCGGGTCTCCGCGCACGAGGGGTTCGAGGGCGGCCTGAGCGCGGAGCGCACCTTCGAGCTGATCTCCCGCGCCCGCCTGGACCTGCTGGACTTCCTCGACGTCTCGGCCGGGTCGTACGAGGCGGGGCAGTGGATCATCCAGCCCGGCGAGTGGGAGCGCGGCCTGCTCGCCCCGTACGCCGAGCGCTACCGCGCGCTGGGGCTGCCGGTCGGCGTCGCCGGGCGGATCAGCACGCCGGAGAGCGCCGAGGCGATCGTGGCCGGTGGCCGCGCCGACTTCGTCTCCCTGGCCCGTACGCTCCACGCCGACCCCGGCTTTCCCCGCCACGCGCTGACCGGCGGGCCCTACCGGCCGTGCATCGCCTGCAACCACTGCATCGATCAGCTCGGCACCGGCGAGCCGATCCCCTGCTCGGTCAACCCTCGGGCGGGCCGGGAACACCTCGGCGCGCCGAACACCCCCTCGAAGAAGGCGTCGGTGCTGGTGATCGGCGCGGGCCCGGCCGGCCTGGAGGCGGCCCGGCGGCTGGCCGGGCAGGGACACCGGGTGCGGGTGCTGGAACGCGCGGGGCACGTCGGTGGCCAGTTCGCGCTCGCCGCCCGCCTCCCTGCGTATCCGGAATATCACCGCATCCTGGAGTGGTGCACCGCCGAGCTGGACCGGCTCGGCGTCACCGTCCGCACCGGCGTCCCCGTCACCGCGGAGGTGCTCGCGCGGCACGAGGCGGACGCCGTCGTGCTGGCCACCGGCGGCACCGGCCGCCTGCCGGACGTCCCGGGCGTCGGCCTGCCGCACGTCTTCGACGTGCGCCGCTGGCTCGCGCTCGGCGAGGACGTCCCCCGCGCCTGCGTCATCTGGGGCGCCGACCGCGAGGGGGTCGCCGTCGCCGACCACCTCGCCGCGGGCGGGGCCGAGGTGCTGCTCATCGGCTCCCAGCCGAGCCTCGCGCCCGACGTCGGCCGCCGCGCCAAGATCCTCATGGTCCCGCGGCTCACCGGGAACCCGAAGGTGCGCATCCTGCCGGAGACCGCGATCACGTCCGTCGAAGCCGACCGCCTGCTCGTCCGGTCCGACGGCCACGAAGAGTGGCTGCCCGCCGCCGGGCCCCTGCTGATCTCCCATGGCGTCGCCCCGCGCACCGGCCTGCTCGCGGCCTGCGAGGCCCGGCGGCCGCGGCTCGGGGTCCACGTCATCGGGGACGCCGGGGGCAGCGGCGGGTCGATCCACCGGTGCTTCCTGGCGGCGGAGGAGGTGGCCCGTACCATCGGGCAGGCGTGCGACGCCCTCTGATCGCGCTACGCCGCCTCGGTCGGGCCCGCTCGCCGGGCGGCCGCGTCGAGGTGGCGGCGCGCCGCGGTGATCGCGAGGCGGGCGTGCTCCTTGGCGCCCACCTGCGCCACGAGCGTGGCCCGGGGGATCTCCAGGGCGTACGGGATCCCCGGTGGCAGGGCGCCGAGGATGCCGTGCACGTCGATGCCGCCCTCGCCGGGGAACAGGCGCTCGAAGCGGGCGGCATGGATGATCTCCTCCTGCGTGGCCGGCGCCGCGGCCGGCGCGTCGCAGACGTGGGCGAAGCGGAACCACTCGGGCGGCAGGTCACGGAGATCGGCCACGCTGGAGCCGGAGCGCGCGAAGTGGATCAGGTCGACCAGGATTCCCGCGTTGGGCTGCCGGGCGGCCCGCAGGACGCGGACGGCTCCGGCGAGGTCGGGCGTCTGGGTCCACGACGGGAACTCGAGATCGACGGTGAGACCGAGCGGCCCGGCCAGCTCGCACAACCGCGCGAACCGGTCGGTCTTGCGGGCGAAGTCGGGGTCCGGGAGCTGCGTGATGACATGGCGGGCCCCGAGCTCGGCTCCGGCCTCCAGGAAGCGCAGGAAGTCCGCGGGGTCGTCATCGGGCGCGATCCGGGCGAGCTCGATGTCGAGCACCTCGATTCCCGTGGCCGCGAGGCGGACCTTGGTCGCGCGCATCAGGGCGGGGTCGGTGGCGAGGGGGTGGTGCGGCTCGTGCGGGGTGACCCGGGTCATGCGCAGGCCCACGTACCGGTAGCCCGCGTCGGCGGCGGCGCTCACCAGTTCGGGCGGAGACAGGCTGAGCGCCGTCAGATGCGCCAGCGAGTAGTCGTGATCGCCACCGGCCAGGGCGGACGGCTCCCGCAGCGTGCTCAGCCGGCGCCTGCGGTGCGCGGCCATGCGCACCGCCGCGCTGTTCGCCGCGCCGTAGCCGGCGTACTCGCCGACGCGCTGCACCACCTCGAAGAAGATCCGCGCGCCGAGCATCTCGGTGTAGAAGTGCAGGTATTCGCCGTGTTGGTCGCGGTCATAGAGGATGGAGTGCCGCCTCATCTCCGCGAGGAGTTCCCGCGGCAGCGCCAGGCGGGCGTCGAGATCGTCGTAGTAGTTGTCGGGGATCGTCAGCAGCGGCGCGCCGAGCGCCCGCATCGCCTTCGCGGCGGCGATGGCGTCGTCGGTGGTGAAGGCGATGTGCTGGGGGCTCGGCACCGCCGGTGACCAGTCGCCCCGCCGGAGCGGCGCGGTGTTGAGGCTGATCCGTACGTGGTGCGCCGGATCGGTCGCGGCCCGGCTCTGGATCAGCCCGAACGGCGCGGGCAGCGTGGTGGTCTGCGTCGCCTGCAGGCCGAGCACCGAACGGTAGAAGAGCGCGGCCTGGTCGAAGTCGTCGACCGACTCGGTGAGCGAGACGTGGTCGGTCCCGGTCAGCAGGCCCTCGCCGCGGGCCGTGCGGCCGGTGGGGGCGAAGTCGTCGAGCCAGTTGTCGTCCCCGCCCGTACGGCAGAAGAAGACGGCGGTCCCGTCGGGTGCGGCCACGGAGTTGAGGTCGGCCTCCTCCACCCGCCGGGCGCGGGGTAACACGGGCGCCAGCAGCCGCTCGGCCCGGCGGGCCGAGCCGGCCGGGTCAGCGCTCTCCACGGCCAGCGCGCAGACGGCCGCGGTGCCCGGCGGCACTGTCCGCTGCGGTGCGAAGTTCAGCAGGATCCGGGCCTTGGCCTGCGACCACAGCTGCACCGGCTTGGAGCGGTGCTGACCGGTGTGCGTGAACCCGAGCGCGGCCAGCGCCCGCGCCACGATCGGGCCGGAGATCTCGTCCACGGCCAGCTCGGTGAACACGTGACCGTCGAGCGGCGGGGCCGGCGGCAGGCCGGCCGGCTGGATGCGTTCGCGGGCCGCCACCGGGCCGAGCGTCTCCTCCAGCGACAGCAGCGAGCGCATCGCGTCGACGGCGACGTGCCGGGGATCCGCCTGCCGGCAGACGTCGTTGTACACCTCGATCGAAAGCGGGCCGTCGTACCCGGTGGCCAGGACGTGGCCGACGAAGCCGGTCAGATCGAAGACGCCCTGCCCGGGGAACAGCCGGTGGTGCTCGCTCCACTCCAGGACGTCCATGTTCAGCCGCGGCGCGTCGGCGAGCTGCAGGTGGAACACCTTCGCACCGGGCACGGCGCGGATCCAGGCGGGGTCGTCGCCCCGGGCGAACAGGTGGAAGCTGTCGAGGCACAGCCCGAGCGCCGGATGCCCGGCGAGCCGGACGATCCGCCAGGCGTGCTCGACGGTGTTCACGAACCGGCCCCAGGCCAGGCCCTCGTACGCGATGCGCAGGCCACGCCGCGCGGCCCGGCCGGCCAGCGTGTGGAGCTGCTCCGCGGCGAGGTCGTCGTCGTCGAGCGCGCTCATGGAGGTCGTCGAGCAGACCGCCAGCGTGCGCGCGCCGAGGTGCTCCAGCACGTCGAACTTCCGCTCCGCCCGGCGGAGGTTGGCCTCGAACGCCTCGGGCGGCACCGCCTCGAAGTCATGGAACGGCTGGTAGAGGTGGATCGACAGCCCCAGGTCGGCACATTCCTGCCGGATCCGGCTCGGTGACCAGCTCGACACGATGAGGTCGTCCTCATAGATCTCGATCCCGTCGAAGCCCGCCGCGGCGGCGGCCACGAGCTTGTCCTCCAGGGTGCCGGAGAGGCAGACCGTCGCGAGTGCCAGGGGAGGGCTCGCGGGGCGGCGGCTGACAGGGGTTGCCATGCCGTGGTCGGCGGTGAGCATGGGCGTCCCACCTTCCTGGCGTCGATTAACGAACGAACTAGATACTTACTTATAAGCCCTGCGCGCCCACGGCGAAAGGGGCAACGCGGTCCGCTGTGTGGATCGGTTGATCTGGCAGGCAGCCCGGGGACGGTGCTCCGGGTGCCGCGGGAGGGGTAACGGCCTTACCTCCTTCGCCGCGTTCACCTTGCCTACCCTGGGGTTATGGGCCAGATCGAGCACCGCGCCGAGGTCCGCGAGTTTCTCAGCTCGCGCCGGGCGCGCATCACCCCGGAGCAGGCGGGACTGCTGGACGCCCTGGCCCGCGCCCTGCAACTGGACGAGGCCGAGCGTGAGCACCTGTTCGCCCTGGCCCGGAGCGCCGGTCCGGACCCCCGCCGCCCCCGCACGCCGCCGACCACGGTGCGGCCCGTGATCCAGCAGGAGCTCGACGCCGTCACCGACTCCCCGGCCTGGGTACGCAACGGCCGCCACGACCTCATCGCCATGAACCGCCTGGCCCGCGCACTCTACTCCCCCGTCCTGGCCGACCCGCGCCGCCCGGCGAACACCACCCGGTTCGTCTACATCGACCCGGCCGCGCGCGAGTTCTTCGTCGACTGGGACCGGGTCGCCGACGACGCCGCCGCCATGCTCCGGCTGGAGGCGGGCCGCCACCCGCACGACCGGGCGCTGATCGAGCTGGTCGGCGAGCTGTCGACGCGGAGCGAGATCTTCCGGCAGCGCTGGGCCTCCCACGACGTGCGGTTCCACCGCAGCGGCCGGAAACGGCTGCGGCACCCGGTGGTCGGGCAGCTCGACCTCGACTTCGAATCGATGGAGCTGCCCTCCGAGCCCGGCCTGACCCTCAACGTCTACACCGCCCCCCCAGCAGCCCCACCGCCGACGGGCTCAAGATGCTCGCCAGCTGGGCGGCCACGCAGGACCTCGCCGGGGCGCAGGACCAGGCCTGACCCGTGCCCATCCCCGCCGGCGGGCTGGGGGGTTCTGCCATTACCTGTAACGGCAGGCCCTGCCGCATGACCGAGCGAGCGGCTTTCATGGGGGTTGACCAGGGAAGACGTCGGCCCGATCGCCCGGCATCCATGAGGCATGGATTTACCGACAACGGACCTCCGCCAGGCGTGCCGGTCACCCGGTTGAGACCGGGCGCGGGTAGGTCCACGTCCAGCCCTGACCCGAAGGAGGCGTCCGCGATGGCTACCTGGACCGGCGACGAACTGAGCACGATCGGCTACGCCGAGGAACTGGAGCTCGCCTCCCGGCGCGAGGACGGCACGCTGCGCCCACCCGTGACGATATGGGTGGTCCGCGTAGGTGATGAGCTCTATGTCCGTTGCATGAACGGCCGGTCCGGCGCCTGGTATCGCGGTACCCAGACCCGCCACCAGGGCCGCATCTCGGCCGGCGGCGTCGAGGCGGACGTCACCTTCGCCGACGCCGGACCCGCCGACGCGGCCGTCCACGACCAGATCGACGAGGTCTACCGCACCAAGTACCGCCGCTACGGCGCCAACATCATCGACGGCGTCGTCAACCCCGGCTCACGGGACGCGACGATCAGACTCGTCCCCGAAAGGTGATCATGAGGCACACCACCCTGAAAGACCTGGACGTCTCCCGCATCGGCCTGGGCGCGATGGGCATGTCCTTCGGTTACACCGGCGCCGGCAGCGACGACGCCGAGTCCGTCCGCACCATCCACCGCGCGCTGGACCTGGGCGTCACCTTCCTCGACACCGCCGAGGTCTACGGCCCCTACGCCAACGAGGAACTCGTCGGCAAGGCCCTGAAGGGCCGCCGCGACCAGGTCGTCGTGGCGACCAAGTTCGGCATGATCTCGCACACCGGGCGCGGCCCCGGCCGCCTCGACAGCAGCCCGGCCGGCGTCCGCACCGCCGTCGAGGGCTCGCTCCGGCGCCTGGACACCGACTACATCGACCTGTACTACCAGCACCGCGTCGACCCGGACACCCCGATCGAGGACACCGCCGGCGCCCTGGCCAAGCTGGTCGAGGAGGGCAAGGTCCGCCACATCGGCCTGTCCGAGGCCGGGCCGGAGACGATCCGCCGCGCCCACGCCGTGCACCCGGTCACCGCCGTGCAGTCGGAGTACTCCCTGTGGACCCGGGACGTGGAGCAGCGCGTGCTGCCGGTGCTGCGCGAGCTGGGCATCGGCTTCGTGCCGTACTCACCGCTCGGGCACGGCTTCCTGACCGGCGCGATCCGCTCGCCCGAGGAGTTCGACGACACCGACTGGCGCAGGACCAGCCCGCGGTTCATGGGCGAGAACTTCCGGCGCAACCTGGCCCTGGCCGACGAGGTGCGGGCGGTCGCCGCCGCGGCGGGCGTCACCCCGGCGCAGGTCGCGCTGGCCTGGCTGCTGGCCAAGGGCGAGCACATCGCCCCGATCCCCGGCACCAAGCGGGTCTCGCGGGTCGAGGAGAACGTGGCCGCCGACTCCGTCCGGCTGACCGCCGACCAGCTCGCCAAGCTGGACAACCTGCCCCCGGCCGCCGGGGACGACCACAACGAGGAGCAGATGCGGATGATCCAACGCTGAGGCCCCCCGAGGATCAGCCCGCGATCACCGGGCTCGTCCTGGCGCGATGCGCGCCCGGGGCGCCTGCCGCACCCACACCGTGTCGCGGGCCAGGCGAGCGAGGAGGCGTTTGAGGTCGGTCACATCCTCCTCGCTCCAGTGGGCGAGGGCCTCGTCGAAGGTCCGCCGGACGTGTGTCATGATCCGCTCCCCGATCTCCCGGCCGCGGGGAGTCAGCGCGAGCAGCACGCTGCGCTCGTCGGAGGGCTCGCGCACCCGCAGGATGAGGCCCGCGGTGTCGAGACGGTGAGCGATCTTGGAGATGTTCGCCCGTCCCATGCCCAGGGTCTCCGCGAGCTCGCTCGGGCGCATCGCTCCCCGGTAGCTGAGCTGGTTGACGACGAGGAACATCGACACGTCGTGCACCGGGAAGTCGACGGCGGTCATGACGGACAGCCGCACGGGGAGACTGTCGGCCCAGTGGATGATCGAGGTCAAGGAGACCCTCGGGTCCAGGGGGTCGGGCGCGATGACGGGTGACAGGTCGATGTCCTGGTCGTCCAGCTCGTAGCGTTGCGCGCGGGCCACGATGCGCCTCACCTCTGCTTGTACGTTCCGGCTTCCCGAAACCCTACTTGCCGGCCGCCTCCGCTTCACGCAGCAGCCGCACCGGTCCGAGCAGCCCGTGCTCGTGGACCGTCGTCCGCTGCGTCTCGTCGGCCCCGGTGAAGGACGCGACCACGTCGGGCACGCCGTCGTAGTAGCCGCGGGCGAGCAGCCGGTTGTTCAGCGAGCTGGAGACCCGGACCGTGACCGTGTTCTCGCCCGGCCGCAGGTCGGCGGTGACGTCGACGCGGGGCAGCGAGGTGTCGAAGCCCTTGACCGCGCCCGCGTTGACCCGCACGGACCCCAGGGCCCCGGCGGTCGATCCGAGGTCGAGGACATACCTGGCCCCGGCGACTCGGTCGAGGGTGAAGGTGGCGGTGTACTCGCCGACGCCGCTGACCTCCGGGCCCACCTGGGGCAGGTCCTTCCACGGCCGCAGCGGGCCGTGGCCGGCGTCGAGGCGGGTGACGGCCGTGCGGGGCCGCTCCTCGCGGGTCTCGTAGCCGAGCCCGCGGTCCTCGGTGATGACCTCCACCTCACCGGCGTCCCAGCTCTCGACGGCGATCGTCCACTCGTCGATCTCCCGCACCGGCTCGGGCGTGACGGGGTCGGAGCCGGCGGGCTGCGCCGCCGAGCGGTCGAGGGTGAGCAGCGCCGTCTGGCCGGGGGCCAGGGTCACGGTGACGATCGTGCGGCCCGCGTCGTGCCGGACGCCGCGGTGGGGCCGGAGGTCGCCGGTCCAGGCGTCGATCCGGTGGGCGGCGCCGGTGCCCGGCAGGGCGACCTCGACGGTGGTCGGCTCGCCGCTCTCGTAGCGGAAGTGGTACAGGTACAGGTGCAGCAGGTCGCCGTCCTCGCGCAGGTGGCTCAGGACGTCGGGGTTGTCGGCGGTGAACTCGGCGCGTCCGGTGACGCCGAGCTCGCGCAGCGCGCCGACGGTGTGGGCGGGATCGTGCACCTCGGCGACGTTCGGGAGGGCGCGCAGGGCCGCCATCGTCCGGGCGAGCTCGTCGTCGCGGCCGTCCAGTCCCGGGGTACGCGCGGCGGCCCGGTGGTGGGTGGTGTGCTGTCCGGCGACGAGCCACTTGAGCTCGCGGGCGCCGTTGACGACGAGGAGCTTCAGGCCGTCGCGGGCCCACCGCAGGAGCCCGGCCGCCACGTCCGCGTCCAGGGTCTCCTGGTAGACGATGAGCGCCTGGTAGCCGGGGCCGCCGGGCTGGACGAGCCCGCCGGCGAACGAGACCTCCTCGCGCAGCAGGAGTGATCCGTCGAAGAACTCGTAGGTCCATCCGGCGTCCTGCATGCCCAGGTCCTGCCACCAGTGGTTCTGCCGGTCGCGCATCCACCTGCGCCCGTAGGCGTCCTCGTCCGGGATGCGCCGGCCCTCCTCGTCGTACAGGGCCACGCCGCAGGTGTTGTCGGTGAAGTGGTCGGTACGCAGGATCCCCACGTCGATGCGGGGCCGCCCCTGGCGCAGGACGGCCTGGTAGCGGCCGATCGCCTGGTTCCACAGCGGGTAGAACTCGGCGGCGGGCTGGCGGGTGTCGAACCGTTCGGAGAAGCGCGACCACATGCCCTCGTGCCCGGGCCAGGTGGTGGCGCCGGGCGCGCCCGCGGTGCTCGCCCAGCCGTGCAGCACGGTCCTGGTGATGCCGGCCGCGAGCTGGGTGGCGATGATCTGGTCGTAGAAGCGGTGGTCGAGGATGTGGTTGCGGGTGGTCGCGCCGGTCTCGGAGGAGTACTGCTTGCCGAACAGGTGGGCCGGGCCGGCCATCAGGCGGTAGGCGTCGATCTGCGCGCCGAACTCCAGGGACTCGTTCTCGATCCCGTCGACCTCCGGGCCGGGCCGGGTGAGCTCGAACGGCAGCCCGTAGCTGATCTCGGCGCGCAGCCCGATCCCGTGCCCGTGCAGGAACGCGGCGAACGGGCGCAGCATGTTCTCGATGTAGAGGTCGGTGAGCGTGCGCACGTAGTCGAAGCGCACCTTCTCGACGGTGCCGCGGTGCTCCTCGCGCACGTCGTAGTGGTACGTCGTGCTGACCGCCATGAACGGCACGCTGCGCAGCAGGAACGGCAGCCATGGAGTGATGTCGTAGCCGCGGCGGGCGCGGAACTCCGCGGCGACGGTACGCCCCCAGAACAGGCCACCGGCGCCGTAGGTCGACAGCTCCAGGGAGTCCATGTACATCTGCACCCGCGGGTTGCGGCCGATCCGCTCGCGCAGCTCCGGGGTGAGCACGACCGTGTCCCAGTAGTCGATGACCGCCTCGACACCGTCCCGGTCCAGGTAGTTGACGGTGTAGTTGACCGACGCCGAGGGCGAGGCGGTCTGCCCGGTGCCGTGCGTCCACAGCACGAACAGCCGCCAGTCGCCGTCGGCCGGGGCCTGCCAGTCCAGCGTCTCGTCGCGCACCTGGCTGGTGAGGTCGGCGACAGATTCGAGGTCGAGGATCGTGCCCGCCTGGGTGGTCTCCAGCACGCGCGCCGCCACGACGGCCACCAGATGCTGCTCGGTGACCTTGCCGCGGTGACCGGGAATGTGGGTCACGGGCGGCTCGGCGTCGAGGTCCACGCGCGGGAGCGGCCCGCGGCGCGAGCCGGCCGGGCCGAGGTCCTCGGTGACCACGTCGAGTTCCTGCGCGGCGGCCGGGTGATCGGGGTGGATGGTGGGGAGGTTCGCGTTCGCCCAGTTCGTGCCGGAGGTGAAGCTCACCGCCATGCTCCGCCTGGTCGTCTCCTCCACGACCACGTGGGAGTCGTGCGTCCACTCCTCCGAGCCCCAGCCGTAGCGGGCGTGGTCGATGCCGTCCTCGTCCATGGCGAGGAACTCCATCCCGCCGAAACCGAGCTTGTGCGCGGTGTCGATCTCGCGTACCAGCGTCTCGTCGGTGTGCAGCCCTTCGGCCAGCCACCAGCGCAACTCGGGCCGGAACTCGACGGACGGGACGGCGACCAGCCGGGTGAGGTCGTCAAGTGACATGTGTCCCCCTGGAGGTGAGATCGCTATGGGACAGAACTTAGGTTGCGCCGCACTCATAAGCAATGTCCTGAGGAAACTAAAAAGTGTCCTTCGGACACGAGAGGGTCTTCAGGAGGAACCGCAGCGTGGACCGGTGCAGCCGGCTGCGGTGCGGCACGGTGGACCAGCCGTGGTCGGCGCCTTCGACCACCTCCAGCTCCGCGTTGCCGTCGTAGTGGTCGAGGTAGCGGCGGGCGTAGGAGACGGGCGCGATGTCGTCCCGGTCCCCGTGGATGATGCGGACGGGCCCGGTGTAGGGGCGGGACCGGCCGTAGACGTCGAGGCCGGCGATGTCCGCGACCAGGGCCGGGCTCATCCGGTGGCCGTCGGCGTCGAAGTAGCCCCGCTCCCCGATCTCGGCGCCGATGTCGCGGCCCTTGAGGTGGCCGGCGCCAACTTCGAAGGGGGCGACGGCGGCCGGCGACCACAGGCACGCGGCGCGGACGCCGGGCTCCTCGGCGGCCACGATCCCGGCGACGACACCGCCCATGCTCATCCCGACCAGGCCGATCCGGTCGGGGTCGGCGAAGTCGGAGCCGCGCACGGCGCGTACGACGGACCGGGTCTCGGCTATCTCGCCGGTGATGGTGACGTCGAAGAAGTCGCCGTCGCTCTCACCATGCCCGGACAGGTCGAACCGGACGGACGCGCAGCCGGCGTCCGCCAGCTGCCGTGCCATCAGGACGAACGAGCGGCTCTCCATCCGGTTGTTGGCGAACCCGTGGACGAACACCACGGCCGGCCAGCCGGTCGCGGGCCGGTCGCCCTCGGGATGGTGCACCGTGGCCCGCAGCGTCAGCCCTTCGTGCCGGAACTCGTGAGCGTGGACCATCGGACCGCCCGTCATCCCTTGATGGCGCCGGCGGTCATGCCGGCGACGATCTTGCGGTTGAAGAGGACGAACAGCAGCAGCGGCGGGATCGTGATCAGCACGATGTCCATGAACAGCAGGTTCCACTGGGTGCTGTACTGGCTCTGGAAGTTGTAGAGGGTGACCTGCACGGTGGCGTTCTCGTCGCCCGGGGTGAAGTAGAGCGGGTTGACGAAGTCGTTGAAGACGGCCACCGACGTGGTCAGGATGACCGTGATGGTGACGGGCCGCAGCAGCGGGAAGATGACGCGGAAGAACAGGGTGAGCCCGGTGCAGCCGTCGATCTGGGCGGCCTCGTCCAGCTCGCGCGGGACGGCCGCGATGAACGCCCGGAACAGCAGCACCGCGTACGACAGCCCGTAGGCGACCTCGACCAGGATCAGCCCGGGCAGCGTCTTGAA
The DNA here is from genome assembly GCF_041950495.1 of Nonomuraea sp. MTCD27. Lineage (NCBI taxonomy): Bacteria > Bacillati > Actinomycetota > Actinomycetes > Streptosporangiales > Streptosporangiaceae > Nonomuraea > Nonomuraea sp. MTCD27. The sequence continues at coordinate 113,969 of NZ_JBGNUW010000013.1, forward strand.
CAGGCCGATCCCCTGCAGCAGCCAGATCGTGGGCACGATCGCGGGCGGGATGATCAGCCCGGACAGCACCAGGAAGTTCGCCAGCGAGCCGATCCTGCCGGCCCGGCGCTGCAGCACGAACGCGGCCATGGCGGCGAAGACGACGATCAGCGCCACGGAGGACACGGTGAGGACGGTGCTGTTGACGAAGGCGCGCAGCAGCACGTAGTCGCGCGCCTCGACCACGTCCAGGAAGTTCTCGACGATCGGCCAGCTCGCCGGCCAGGCGAAGTCCAGATCCGCGGCCTGCGCCCGGTCCTTGACCGCGGTCAGCAGCATGAACGAGAACGGCACCAGGAAGATCACGGTGGCCAGGACCAGCGCGAGCGTCTCGGCGCTGAGCCTCTTCAGCGTTCTCATGCGGCGACCTGCCTCCTGCCGAGGAAGTAGTTGAGCGGGACGACGATGGCGGTGACGACGAGGAACAGCAGCACGTTGCCCGCGGTGGACAGGCCGAAGAAGCCGGCCTGGTACTGCTTGTAGATGATCGAGGCGATGGTGTCGCTGGTGAAGCCGGGCCCGCCGCGGGTCATCGTCCAGATCAGGTCGAACGAGCGCAGCCCGCCGATGAACGACAGGATGATCACCGAGTACGTGGCCGGCCAGGACAGCGGCAGCGTGACGTGCCGGAACCGGTGCCAGGCGCCCCCGCCGTCCACCGCCACGGCCTGGAAGTAGTCCCGGGGGATCGACATGATCCCGGCGATGTAGATGACGGTGGCCAGGCCGACCCCCTTCCACACGTCCACCAGCGCCACCGACAGCAGCGCCGAGTTCGCGTCGCCGAGCCAGTCGGGGCCGTCGATACCGACCACGGCGAGGGCCCGGTTGACCAGGCCGGTGTCCGGGCGCAGCAGGGCGCTGAAGGTGATGCCGACCGCGACGGTGGACACCAGCACCGGGAAGAACACCACCGAGCGCAGGAGGCCGCGCAGCCGCAGCCGGGAGGTGAGCAGCACGCCGAGCAGCAGCCCCAGCACGACCTTCAGGCCGCTGGTGACCACGGCGTAGACGATCGTGTTCTGGAAGCCGATGCGCAGGTTCTGCTCGGCCAGGAAGTCGCGGAAGTTCTCCAGGCCGACGAAGGTGCTGTCGAACAGGGTCCAGCGGGTGAGCGCGAAGTAGAAGGCCATGGCCGTCGGCACCAGGAAGATCACCAGGTAGACGACGGCGGCCGGGGCGTACAGCGCGTACGGGTAGGCCGACCTGCGCCTGGCCGCCGGGCGGGCGTGCCGTTGCCCGGGAGCCACGCCGGGCCCCGTATGGGACCCGGCGTGTTGCCTCGTCACCACCCCGCGAGCCCCAACTGCTTGGCCTGCTTCTCCACGTCCTTGTCGTACTGGGCGGCCCCCTCGGCGGCCGAGGTCAGCCCGGAGCCGACGGCGACGGTGATCTGCTCCAGCGACGGGCCCTTGATGGGCGACAGGAACTCCAGGGCGGGGGTGGTGGCGCCCTGGTCGATGTAGGCCTGCAGGTCCTTGGCCACCTGGATGGCGTCGTCGGGCAGCTTGGAGCCCTTGATGCGGTACGGGCCGGACGGCCGCACGGCCGCGGTCACCGCCTCCGTGCCGGCCGGCGAGGCGACGAAGGCGAGGAACTTCTTGGCCGCGTCCAGCTTCTCGGTGGTCCTGGCGATGTAGATGGCGTTCGGCTCCCAGACGGTGGCGCCGCTCTTTTCCGGGTCGTTGCCGGGGATGCCGAAGAGGCCGACGTCGGTGGCCGTCTGCGGGTAGGTCGCCAGCAGCGGCGGCAGCAGCCCGCTGAGCATCGCGTAGTGCGCGCCCTTGCCCTCCACCAGCAGCTTCAGGCCCTGGTCGAGGGTGGCCGAGCCGAAGCCCTTGTTGAGGTGGTCCTTGGCGTGCACGTCGGCCAGGTGCTGGAACCCGCCCGCCGCGGCGGGCGTGGTGGCGTACTTGACCTTGCCCGCGGTGTAGTCCTGCGCGAAGTTCGGCACCGCGGCCTGCACGTTGTGGAAGTCGGCGAGCACGAAGATCTGCGAGGTCCAGGTGTCCTTGAAGGTGCTGATCACCGGGGTGATCCCGGCCGCCTTGATCTTGTCGTTGTTGGCCATGAACTCGGCCCAGGTCTTGGGGACCTCCAGCTTGAGCTGCTCGTACACCTTGCGGTTGTAGAGGATGCCGCCGCCGGTCAGCGTGGTGGCGGGGACGCCGTACGCCTTGCCGCCCTGCGTCACGACGGGCAGGTATTCGGGCTGGACATTGGCCAGGACCGGGTCGCCGGTGAGGTCGACGAGGGTCTGGGCCGGGTTGAGCGCCTGCAGCAGCGAGCCGGAGTTGTACCAGAACACGTCCGTCATCTCGCCGGTGGACAGCCGGGTCTTGACGATGTTGTCGCCCTCGCTGCCGCCCGGCTGGTGCTCCATCTCGACCTTGATGGTGGGGTTGGCCTTCATGAAGGCGTTGGCGAGGGCTTTGGAGGTGTCCACGGTCGACTGGTCGCTGCCGGTCATGAAGGACAGGGTCACGGTGCCGTCGGCCGCGGGCCCGGCGTCGGAGCCGGGGCCGGAGCCGCAGGAGGTAAGGGCCGCCGTCGCGAGCACGGCCAGGGCCGCGGCAAGCGTGCGGTGGGAGGTCTTCACACACCCCTCCAGGGTTATTGAATCGTTTTAAGCGATTCCCCGATGCGGTTAACGTAGGCGTTACGTGAAAGGGTGTCAAGACTCGATTTGGGTAACGGTTTCCAGGCTTTTCGCTGATGAAATCGCTATTGAGTGGGTCGTACGAGTAACGTTTTCCCCGCTGACCTCCCGTGGAGCGACAGCGGTCGATGAGCTGCCGCCGCGCACCCTGGACCGAACATCCGGCAGGGCGGGGGCGCGCGGCGGCCCCCCGCCGGCCGGGAACGCCCGCACGGGCGCGAGCCGGTAGGCGTACCTCGGAGGGCCGGGAACGCCCGAACGGGGGCGCCAGCCGGTAGGTGTCCGGAGCCGGGCTACGCGGTGGGTGGCGCGGCCGTGGAGCCGCGGACGACCAGGCTCGGGGTGACGGAGAAGCGCACCGGTGTCATGCGCCCCTCGACGCGCTCCAGCAGGAGCTTGCCCGCGGCCCGGCCCATCTCGCCGCCGTCCTGGTCGACGCTGGTCAGCGCGATGTTCGGCAGAGCGGCCAGGTGGGTGTTGTCGTAGCCGGCGACCGAGACGTCCGCCGGCACGGACAGGCCGGCCTCGTGGACCGCGGCGAGCGCGCCGAGCGCCGCCTGGTCGGCTCCGGCGAAGATCGCCGTCGGGCGCGCTGTGCGGCCCAGCAGCTCGCGGGCGCCGTCGTAGCCGCCCTGCTCGTTGTAGAAGCTGGTCGCGACCGCGATCTCGCCGGCGAGCCCGTGCTCGGTCATGACGCGTTCGTAGGTCGCCGACCGGATGTTGTGCAGCAGATCGGCGGGCCGGGCGATGCTGTCGTCCTGGTGGGTGATGTGCGCGATCCGGCGGTGCCCCAGCTCGATGAGGTGGTTCACGACCAGTTCGGCGCCCGCTTCGTCGTCGTCGAACACCGAGTCGTAGAAGGACGACCGCTCGTGACGCGCGAGCACCACGGTCGGCTTCTCCTTCGCCACCTCCTCCAGGCGTGCCTTCGAGGCGAGGGGCGCGACCATGATGATGCCGTCCACCTGCCGGTCCATCAGGGCGTCGACCGCCCGCTGCTCGACCTTCCTGGTGGCGCCGCCCTGGATCATGAACGCCTGGTATTGGGTGTCCTCCAGGTAGGCGGTCAGGCCGTCGAGGATGTCGGCGAAGAACGGGTTCCTGATGTGCGGCAGCACCAGGCCGATCGTGAAGGTGCGGCCGCGCATCCCCCGGGCCACGGCCTGCGGCCGGTAGCCGAGCTCCTCGATGGCCGTCTTGACGCGGTCCTTCATGGCCGGGCTGACGCCGTAGGCGTTGCGGATCACCTTGGACACCGCCGTGACGGAGACCTGGGCGTGGCTCGCCACGTCGGCGATCGTCACTCGTCGTCGGCGACCAGGCGTGACCATGAAGCTCCATTTCCGAGGCGTGGTCCGATTGTACGAGCCCGGGATCTCCGAGCCGGTACCGGTCACGGACCGCGATATCGCCGCAGGGGACCTCCTGCATCCTCGGCGCATGCCCACCGACCTGCCGGCACCAATGGGCCAGGACGTGCCACAGTCCCACCGGGGCTGCTGACCGAGCGCATCGCGCGTCAGCTGGAGCACGACATCCGATCCGGCGAGATCCAGGTGGGCGCCAAGCCGCCTTCCGAGCGCGAGCCGGCCGCCCGGTTCGGCGCGCGCACCCGTACGAGGCGGCGTACCTGCCGATCAACAGGACGGCACGATCCACGACTGGTGAGGCCCGCGGCTAGGCGCCCCAGCCGGCCTGCTCGCCGCCGACCCGGTCGGCGGCGATCTTCTCGAAATATCCGGACCTGGCGTAGGCCGCCATCGGGTCGGGCGCCAGACCCATCTCCTGACGCAACTCCGCCAGCAACGGCCGCACGTCGGTGTTGTAGGCGTCCATGAACACCGCGTTCGCACCCAGCACATCACCCGCGGACTGAGCCGCCGCCAGCGCCTCCCGATCCACCAGCAACGCCTTGGCCGTCGCCTCCTGCACATTCATCACCGAACGGATCTGACCCGGGATCTTCGGCTCGATGTTGTGACACTGATCCAGCATGAACGCCACCTCATCGCGCAACCCGCCACCCCGGATCACCTCGAACATGATGCGGAACAACTGGAACGGATCCGCCGCCCCCACCATCAGATCGTCATCGGCGTAGAACCGCGAGTTGAAGTCGAACCCGCCCAGCTTGCCCTCCCGCAACAGGAACGCCACGATGAACTCGATGTTGGTCCCCGGCGCGTGATGCCCCGTGTCCACCACCACCTGCGCCTTCGGCCCCAGCTTCACACAATGCGCGTAAGCCGTCCCCCAATCAGGCACGTCGGTGGCGTAGAAGGCCGGCTCGAACAGCTTGTACTCCAGCAGGAACCGCTGCCCCTCCCCCAACCGGCCATACACCCGCGCCAGCGACTCCGCCAGCCGATCCTGCCGGGCCCGCAGATCATCCTGACCCGGATAATTGATGCCGTCGGAGAACCACAGCTTCAACGTGTCCGAACCGGTGGCATCCATGATGTCCACACACTCCAGCAGATGATCGGTCGCCTTGCGGCGCACCCGCGCCTGCGGATGAGTGACACTGCCCAGCATGTAGTCGTCATCCTGGAACACGTTGGAATTGATCGCACCGATCCCCACACCCAGCTCACGCGCATGCCGGGCCAGATCGGCGTAATCATCCACCTTGTCCCACGGAATGTGCAGCGCCACCGTCGGCGCGATCCCGGTATACGCGTGCACCTGCGCCGCATCGGCCAGCTTCTCGTACGGATCCCGCGGCACCCCCCGCTGCGCGAAGACCTTGAACCGGGTGCCACTGTTGCCGAACGCCCAGGACGGCGTCTCGATGTGCTGTGCCCTCAGGGCGGCCTTGATGTCCATGTCACTCCCGGGGCAGACGTGACGGCTCCCGCTCCGGCCCCACGGAGCGGGAGCCGGGGTGTCAGAAGTCGAAGTCGTCGATGTTGTCCTTGGTGAACACGAACGGGTCGCCGAGCAGGACGGTGCCGTCCTTGCCCACGGTGTACTCGCCGAGCTTGCCGGCGGTGAACTTCTCGCCCTCCTTGCCGGTGATCATGCCGGAGGCCAGCGCCCCGCCGGTGTAGGCGGCCAGGTAGCCCAGGTCGGAGGGGTTCCACAGGGCGAAGGACTTGACGGTGTCGTCCTTGATGTAGGCGCGCATCTGGTTGGGCGTGCCGAGGCCGGTGAGCTGGACCTTGCCCTTGTACTCCGAGCCGGACAGGTAGCGGGCCGCCGCGGCGACGCCGACCGTGGTGGGCGAGATGATGCCCTTGAGGTCCGGGTACTTGGCCAGCAGGCCCTGGGCCTCCTGGAAGGACTTCTGGTCGTCGTCGTCGCCGTACACGGTGGCGACCAGCTTCAGCTTGCCGTACTCGGGCTTGGCCAGCTCGGTCTTCATCATCTCGATCCAGGCGTTCTGGTTCGTCGCGTTCGCCGTGGCGGACAGGATCGCGATCTCGCCGCCGTCCGGGCCGACCGCCTCGCTGATCAGCTTGATCTGGGAGGCGGCGATGCCCTCGGCGCTGGCCTGGTTGATGAAGGCGTCGCGGCAGGTGGGGTTGGTGTCGGAGTCGTAGGTGACGACCTTGGCGCCGGCGGCGCGGGCCTCGCTGAGCGCGCCGCAGATGGCGTCCTTGTCGTTGGCCGAGACCACGATCACGTCGGTGCCCTGCTGGGAGAGCGTGTTGATGTAGGAGACCTGCGCCGACGGGCTGGCCTCGGACGGGCCGGTCTGGCTGTAGACGCCCTTGAACTCCGCGACCGCCACCTTGCCGCCCTTGTTGTCGGAGGCGTCGAAGTACGGGTTGTTCACCTGCTTGGGCAGGAAGGCGATCTTCAGCCCCTCCTTGATCGTCTTCGCGGCGGCACTGGCGCCTCCGGACGGCTGGGTGGCGGCCGGTTCCTCGGTGGCGCAACCCGTTACGGCGAGGCTGAGAGCGGTGAGCACGGCCAGGGCGATGGTCCGGCCTGCTCGACTTTTCGCTGCCATGATGATGTTTCCTTTCGTGGCCCGCGGCGGGGGGTCAGGGGGTGACGGATCGTCGGCGGCGCATGCGCTCGCGCAGCATGCCGGCGACGTTGGGTCCCACAACGGAGACGATCAGCAGGGATCCGGTGATGATGGTCAGGGTGTTGGCCGGGACGTAGGCCAGTTGCAGGGCGTTGCGCAGGGTGCCGAGGAGGATGACCGCGGCGATGACGCCGATCAGCCGCCCCCGGCCGCCGAAGATGGACACGCCGCCCAGCAGGACGGCCGCCACGACGGCGAGTTCGAGGCCCAGTCCGTTGTCGGCGCGGGCGCTGGCGTAGCGCAGCGTCCAGAACACCCCGGCCAGCGCCGACATCGCGCCGGTGGCCACGAACAGCCAGAACTTCGTGCGGGCGACGTTGATGCCGGTGAAGCGGGCGGCCTCGGCGTTGTTGCCCATGGCGTACAGGCCGCGGCCGATCGGGGTGGCGTGCAGGACGATCCCGAAGACGAGCGCCAGCGCGGCGACCACGAGGATCATCCACGGGATGGTCAGGCCGGGGATGGCGGCGATGGCACCCATGTTCCACTCCGGCGGGTAGTCGGCGACCGCGCGGTCACCGAGGACGACGTAGGCCAGTCCCCGGTAGAGGGCGAGCGTGCCGATCGTCACGGCCAGGGACGGCAGGCCGAAGCCGGTGACGAACAGGCCGTTCACCGCGCCGAGCAGCGCTCCCAGCAGGAGGCAGAGCGCGATCATCAGCGGCAGTGACGTGACGCCCCACAACCACAGCTGGCCCATGACCGTGCAGGTCAGGCCGAGGATGCTGGCCACGGACAGGTCGATCTCGCCGGTGATGACGACGAGGGTCATGGGGAGCGCGATCAGCGCGATCGGGATGACCTCCAGCGTGACGAACCGCCAGAACCGCGGGCTGGCCACCCCCTCGACGCTGACCGTGCCCACCAGGACGACCAGGACCAGGGCGATGAGCAGAGCGGTGTCCCAGGAGCCGGCGATCGACCGCATCCGCTCAGCCATGACTGCTCCTTCCTCTCAGGGTCTGGGCGAGCCGGACGGCCAGCGCCCGGTCGAGGCCGATGGCGGCCAGGATGAGCGCGCCGACGGCGGCCCGCTGCCAGAACGGGCTCACGCCGAGGACCGGCAGCGCGCTGCCGATCGTGGTGAGCAGGACCGCGCCGAGCGCGGCGCCGTAGACCGAGCCGCTGCCGCCGAAGATGGCGACGCCCCCGACCACGACGGCCGCCACGACGTTCAGCTCGAAGCCGTTGCCGGCGTTGGCGTCCAGCGTGCCGAAGCGCGCCGCGTACATGACTCCGGCCAGCCCGGCGAGGGCGCCGCTGACGACGAACGCGGCGAACACCCGCCGCCCCACCGGGATGCCGGCCAGGCGGGCGGCGACCGGGCTGGAGCCGATCGCGTACATCTCCCGGCCGCTGCGGTAGGTGCGCAGGTAGTAGCCCGCCGCCACCAGCACCACGACGGCGAACAGCGTCAGCACGGGTACGCCCAGCACGGTCGCGCTGCCCATCCGCAGGAAGCCGGGCGGCATGTCGGCGGCGTTGATCTGCCGGCCGGTGGCCCAGGTGTAGTCGAGGCCGCGGAAGACGTACAGGGTGCCGAGCGTCACCACGAGCGCCGGTACGCGGGCGGCGGCGATGAGCGCGCCGTTCACGGCCCCGCAGGCGGCGCCGAGCAGCACGCCGACGGCGAGCGCCACCGGGATGGGCAGGCCGGGGTTCGCGACGAACAGGCTGCCCGTCGCGAACGCCGACAGGCCGAGGACCGACCCCACCGACAGGTCCACGTTGCGGGTGATGACGACGATGCTCTGGCCGACCGCGAGGACCGCGAGGATGGTCGAGCCCAGGAGCAGGTCCTTGATGCCCTGCGCGGTCAGGAACCGCGGGTTGACCAGCACCGTCACCCCGACGAGCAGCGCCAGCGCGACGGCGATGCCCAGCTCCCTGATCACGAAGACGCGATGGACGAGCCTGGTGCCCTGTCCTGCGTCCGTGGCCGGCTCGGTCCGGACGGCCGTCATGCGGCACCGCCCTGTCCGGTGGCGGCGAGCATCACCGACTCCTCGTCGGCCCGGGCGCGGGGGATGTCGGCGACGAGGCGGCCCTCGTGCATCACCAGGACGCGGTCGGCCATGCCGAGCACCTCCGGCAGCTCACTGGAGATCATCAGCACCGCGACGCCCTGCGCGGCCAGCTCGGACAGCAGCCGGTGCACCTCAGCCTTGGTGCCCACGTCGATGCCGCGCGTGGGCTCGTCGACGACGAGCACGCGCGGCTCGGTGGACAGCCACTTGGCCAGCACGACCTTCTGCTGGTTCCCGCCGGACAGGGCGGAGACCGGGTCGGTGAGCCGGGCGGTCTTGACCTGGAGGCGGCGGCTCCAGCTGTGCGCCGCGTCCCGTTCGGCGCCCCCGAACAGCAGGCCCAGGCTGCTGAGCGGCCACCGCCGCGCGAGGGTCGCGTTGCGCTCCACGGACAGCTCCATCACCAGGCCCTGCTGGCGGCGGTCCTCGGGCACCAGGGCCAGCCCGGCCGCGATGGCCGCCGGGGTGTCGCCGGGCGGCAGCGTCCTGCCCTCGACGACGACCTGCCCGGCGTCGTAGCGGTCCACGCCGAAGACGGCGCGCGCCACCTCGCTGCGGCCGGCGCCGACCAGTCCCGCGAGCGCCACGATCTCGCCGCCGTGCACGGTGAAGGAGACGTCGTCGAAGACGCCGCGCCGGGTCAGGCCGCGCACCTCCAGCCGGGGCTCCCCCACGGTGGCATCCGTCTTGGGGTACAGCGAGGACACTTCGCGGCCTACCATCCGGCGCACCAGCTCCTCGACGGTGAGCTCGGAGGCCGGGTCGGTGGAGACCCAGCGGCCGTCGCGCATGACGGTGACGCGCCGGCAGAGCGCGAAGATCTCGTCGAAACGATGGGAGATGAACAGCACCGCCGCGCCGTCGTCGCGCAGTGACCTGACGACCGTGAACAGCCGCTCGGCCTCCACACCCGACAACGCGGCGGTCGGCTCGTCCATGATCAGTATGCGCGCGTCGAGCGCCAGCGCCTTGGCGATCTCGACGAGCTGCTGGTCCGCGATGGACAGGCCGCGCGCGGGCCGGTCGGGATCCAGGGAGACGCCCAATCTGCCGAACAGCGCCGCCGCCCTGGCGCGCATGGCCGCCGCGTCGATGCGGCGCAGGCTGCGCAACGGTTGCCGGCTCATGAAGATGTTCTCGGCCACGGACAGGTCGGGGAACAGCGTCGGCTCCTGGTAGATCACCGCGATGCCGGCGGCCTGGGCGTCGGCCGGGCCCGCGGGCGTCAGCTCCTTCCCGTCCACCGTCAGCGTGCCCGCATCGGCCGCGTGGGCGCCGGACAAGATCTTCACCAGCGTGGACTTGCCGGCTCCGTTCTCCCCGACCAGGCCGTGCACCTCACCGGCCCACAGGTCGAGCCGCACCCCGGCCAGTGCCTGGACGGCACCGAAGTATTTACTCACGTTCTGTAACGAAAGGATGGGAGCGGAGTCGCTCACGTGCCCTCCAACAATGGCTGGGCAAAACGTTTTAAGGCCCCTGACCGTAAAAGGCGCCGCGCGACGTGTCAATAGGGCGCCAATCGGGAGTTGCGCCACCTCTGCCCGCTCTCACGTGCGCGGCGGCTCCCCTGTGCGACCGCATCACGTTTCCGTCTCATGTCGAACAGGGCGCGAGGGCGGGAGCGGCTCCGGAAGAGGCCCGCCGCCGCTCGCGGGCGGGCCCGCCACCCGCTTCCCCGGCTCCACCTGGCCTTCCCGGGCGCTTCCACGCCGGCGATCGAGCCCGCCCCCACCCGGCCCTTCGCCTGCGAACGGGGATGACGTCCCTGGCCAGAGGCCTGATCACGATGGGTATCGTTACCCAATGGGATCGTCGGACGATCGGCTGAGATGCCGATTCTGCGTGAACCGTTGCCCAAACACCCTCTTGACGACGTTTGCGGGAACGCTTACGTTAGCGACATCTTCGGGGTGCTTAAATCGTTTTACGGTGAGAGGAGCATGCCGTCGCCTCGCTCCCCTCCCATCCGAGACAGGAGTGACCCGTGTCCTCATTACGTCGCCGGATTCGTGTATTAGCGGGGCTGGGAGTGGCGTTCACTCTCGTCCTCTCGCAGCCGCTCAACGCCCCGCCGGCGGTGGCCGCCGGCGGACAGTCCGCTGCCGGGGTCGTCGACCTGCGGGTGGACGGCCGGCGCGACCAGCCCCTCGGCATCGACAACCCCGCCCCCCTGCTGAGCTGGCGCATGACGCGGACCCGGCAGACCGCGTACCAGATCCAGGTGGCCGCGAGCGAGAGCGACCTCGGGCGCGGACGGCTGATCTGGGACTCCGGCAAGGTGAGCTCCGCCGTCCAGTCCGGCGTCCGCTACAGCGGGCGGCCGCTGGCGTCGCGGGAGCAGGTCAGCTGGCACGTACGTGTCTGGGACGGGGGCAGGCAGCCGTCGGGCTGGAGCAGGCCGTCGTCCTGGGAGATGGGCCTGCTGCGGCAGAGCGACTGGGGGGCGGCGCGCTGGATCGAGTACCCCGGCCGCACCGAGGGCCGGCCCATGCCGATCTTCGCCCGCGCGTTCGACCTCGACCGCGGGAAGCGCGTGGCCGGCGCCCGCCTCTACCTCTCCGGCGTCGGGCTGCAGCTGCCGACCCTCAACGGGCGCAAGCTCAGCGACGAGGCGCTCGCCCCCGGCAACTCCAACTACCAGCTCTCCAGCGAGTACCGCACCTACGACGTGACCGACGACCTGCGCGCCGGGGCCAACACCCTCGGCGTCCGGCTCGGCAACGGCCCCGCCTACGTACGGCGCAGCGTCACCAACCCGGCCGTCGGCCGGACCGCGCCCTACTCCTGGTGGCAGAGCCAGCTCAAGGGCAGCGGCACCCTGACCGCCGACGCCGCGCCCGGCGCCACCACCGTGGCACTGGACAACGTCACCGGCTACCACGTCGGCGGCACGATCAACATCGACACCGGCAACGGCGGCGATAACCTCGAGTCCCGTACGATCACCGCGATCGGCAGCACCGACATCACCTTCACCCCCGGCCTGTCCAAGCCGCACTCCACCGGCGCGACGGTCACCGGCTCCGGCAACAACATCGCCGCGAGCGACGCGAGCGCCGGCGCCGCCGTGACGCCCCGCCTGATCGCCCGCCTGGAGATCACCTACACCAACGCCTCGACGGACGTCATCGTCTCCGACCGCGGCTGGCGCACCGCGCTGGGCGCCCTGGTGACCGACGCCTGGTATTCGGGCTCCGACTACGACGCCCGCCGCGAGCAGCCGGGCTGGGACTCCCCCGGCGCCGACCTGTCCCCCACCGCCAAGCGGCGCGACGGCTCGGCCATGGCCTGGGTGGACGCCGGCATCGCGCCACCGCCGAACCTCGCCACCCAGCTCGTCGCCCGCACGGCCGAGCCGGTGAAGGCCGTCGAGACCTTCACCCCCGTCTCCTTGACCAACCCGGCCCCGGGCGTCTGGGTGTTCGACCTGGGCCAGAACATCGCCGGCTGGCCGCAGCTGAACCTCAAGGGCAGGATGCCCGGCGGCGTCACCGTCCGCATGTCACCCGCCGAGTCCCTCGCCCCCGACGGCACCGTGGACCAGGCGTCGCTGATGGGCGGCGGCGGCAACCGGGGCCGCGACCTGTTCAACACCTACACCACCGCCGGCCTCCCCGGCGGCGAGAGCTGGCACCCGGACTTCAACTACTTCGGCATGCAGTGGATCCAGGTCACCGGCCTGCCCGAGGGGTACACCCCGCCGAAGGACCTGGTCAAGGGCGTCCGGCTGCAGGCCGACACCCCTGTGGCCGGCGAGGTGACCACCTCCGACGCGCGCGTCAACCGGATCCACAAGATGTCCCGCTACTCGTTCGCGTCCAACATCATGTCGGTGTTCACCGACTGCCCCGGCCGCGAGAAGCTGTCCTACCCGGCCGACTACACGATGCCGATGGGCGCCATCCACCGTAACCACGACCTCGCCGCGTACCTGAAGACCACGATGCGGCACCTCGTCGAGGGCCAGTCGATGGCCGAGACGCCGATGCGCGGCAACGTGGCGCTCAAGACCCCCGTCTACGACTGGGGCTACAGCGGGCGCTTCGGCGACGAGATCAACTGGGGCAACGCCATCATCCTCGTCCCGTCCCTGCTGTACGAGCTCTACGGCGACACCGAGACGATGGCCCGCCACTACGACCAGATGGTCGACTTCGCGGACTACATCCAGCGCCAGAAGGTCGGCACCGGCGACAACGCGCACATCGTCGACGCCGCCCTCGCCGACTGGGTGGCCGCCGACCAGACCTCGGGCCGGATCACCGGCACCTGGGGCTACTACGTCATGATCACCAAGCTGGCCGAGATGGCCGAGCTGACCGGCCACGCCGACGACGCCACCCGCTACCAGGCGCTGGCCACCGACATCAGGAACGCCTTCAACGCCCGCTTCTACAACCAGCAGCTCCGCCGCTACACCACCGACGGGAACGCCGGGACCGCGGGCGCGACCCAGACGGCCCAGGCGCTCGCCCTCGACGCCGGGCTCGTCCCCGACGGCGAGCGGCAGGCGGTCCTCGACGCGCTCGTCGAGCTCGTGTACGCCTTCCACCCCAACGGGGACGGCCCGCACTTCAGCGGCGGCACCATCGGCATGGGCCCGACCGTCCGGGCGCTGTCCGACGGCGGCAGGGACGACGTCCTGTGGGACCTGCTGCAGGAGAACGACCAGCCCGGCTACGGCTTCTTCATGGAGTCCACCACCGCCAACCCCGGCGGCATGACCACCATCGGCGAGCGCTGGAACCGCGGGGACTCCAAGAATCACATGATCCTCGCCCAGATCGAGGAGTGGTTCCACACCGGCCTGGCCGGCATCCGCGCGGCCGACGACTCGATCGCCTACCGCGAACTCGTCATCCACCCCAAGCCGGTCGGCGACCTCACCTTCGTCAAGGGCAGCTACGAGACGCCGCAGGGCACCGTCCGGTCCGAATGGACCAGGTCGGAGCGCCGGTTCACGCTGACGGTCGACGTGCCCGCGAACACCACCGCCGAGATCTGGGTGCCGGCCAAGGACCGACGCCTCGTCACGGCCCCGCACCGGGCCACGTTCCTGCGCATGGACGGCGGCCATGCCGTCTACGGTGTCGACTCCGGCTCCTTCACGTTCAGGGCGGCGGCGGGCTGACCCCATGAAACCGGTCCCCGCCCGTCCTGACGGGTGGGGACCGGACGACGGCGGCTCCGGCGGGGTCAACCGCCGGAGGCCGTGGGAACGGCGGCTACGGGGCGCGTACCAGGCCCACTCCGCGGTCGGCGATGTCCACGCCGGAGGCCAGCGGGCTCACGGCGGCCGAGGCCAGCAGGCGGGCCATGACGGTGGACGACGTCGCCGGCAGCGGCGACTTCATCACGTCCTCCCACCACAGTGCCGTCACGCCGGCGACGTGCGGCGTGGCCATGCTCGTCCCGCTCAGGGCCCGCAAGCCGCCCCCGACCCGCGCGGAGAGCACGCCGACCCCGGGCGCGCTGATCTGCGGGAAGGTGTTGGAGAAGGGAGCGATGACCAGGCCGTTGCCCGTGGAAGACTGCGCCAGCGCACCGACCGCGATGACACCCTCCGCGGCCGCGGGCAGCGACACGGCGATCTCGAAGTCGGGATGCGTCTGCCGCTCGCTCTCGTTACCCGCCGCGGCCACGACGATCGTGCCGGGGCCGATCGCCTCGCGGGCGGCGACCATCTGCATCAGCGCGTCGAAGAGCCTCAGGTTGGCCCGGTACGCCTCCAGCGCCAGCGAGGTCGCGAACCTCGGCTGCCGTCCCATGTCGACCAGCCGCTGGACCATGCCGGGGAAGTCGAACCCCAGGGACATCGAGACCACCTGGGCGCCCTGCTGGAGCGCCCACTGCATCCCCCGCAGCAGCCCCTCGGTGTCGCCGCTCCCGTCGTCGGCCAGGACCTTGCCGATCAGCGCCCGGGTCACGCCGGGCGCGACGCCGATGCGCGTGCCGTCGACGGCCCGGCCGAAGACCGTGCCGGCGCAGTGCGTGCCGTGGCCCTGCTTGTCGCCCAGGCCCGAGCCGCTGAAGTCCTCCTGGATGAGGGTCACGCCGGTGAAGGCGGGATGGGTGCCGTCGATGCCGGTGTCCAGGACGGCCACGATGACGTCCGCCCCGGTACGCGTCGAGACGTCGGCGCCCACCGCCTGGACGCCCCACGTGGCCGCGGCGGCCGCCGCGGTCGAGGCCTGCCCGTCGGCGCCCTCCTCGAACGGCTGGATGAGCGCCGTCGGCATGACCGGCGCCACCGCGCGCACCTCCGGGTCGCGGGCCACGTCGCGCAGCTCGCGCTTGCTGAGTTCGACCACCTCCACGTGCGGTTCGCTCCCGGCGAGGACCGGAGGCGGCCCGGCAGGCCGCGTCGATTCGAAAGGACTGGCCGTACGCACGCCGCTCATGTCGCGCAGCACGCTGTATCTCTCGCCCACTGGCACTACTCCCGATTTCCGCCGTCCCGTGGGACGGATCACTGCCGTTCCGGCTCCACCGGGTCAGTGCCCGCGTGCGCCTCCGCTCGTGCCCAAGCCACGATGGGGATACGGCCAAGAGAGCACCCGTCCGGCCGGCGGTCACCGGAGAACCGACGGCTGCCGGCGTACCTCTTCCTCCTGCGTCGCCTGCAGCCCGCGCGCGAGGTGCTGCTGCAGCTCGATGTGCCGGAACTGGTAGTAAGGTCCCTCGGTGCGCAGCAGGCCGAGGCGATGCGCGTCGTCCAGGAAGTTCATCGCCCGCAGGGGCAGCCTCCCCTTGGTGGCCAGGCGGGGAACCGTCAGGCTGTAGGCCAGCCAGGCGTGGTGGCTGCCCAGCACGAGCCCGAACAGCAGCCCCAGCAACAGCCCGCCCGCGAGCGCGACGCTCCCGTCGAGCTGGGCCTCCAGTCCGATGCCCGCGGCCATGAGCCCCACCACGAGCCCGCTGAAGATCCGGATCACCGTCAGGTTCCGGTCCGCCCGCCAGGTCGAGCGCGGGGATCTCGCGGTCGCGGTGGTGGCCGGGTGCTCGACCCAGTGGATCAGGCTGAGCACGACGATGAAGCCGACGCCGGACATCCAGCCGATGTCCCTCGCGGCCTCCAGACCGTTCGTCCCTCCGACCGTCCTGCCCATGAGCCAGCCGATGAGCGCTCCCAGGGCTCCGACGAAGAGCCCTGCCCCAATGACCCGGGCCAGCTCGGAGAGCCTGCCGCGCACCCGGAAGTCGGCGTGGCCCGGCGCCTCGGTGAACCAGGACCCGGCCACGGTGATGATCACGAGCGCGGCCACCAGCCCCAGCCCCGCTCCGACGATGTGCAGCTTCGTCACGATCCAGAAGACCAGCCCGACCAGGACCCCGACCCCGATGCCGGTCCACAGCCGCACCGTGCGGTTCGGCGTGTGGCGGGCCAGGCGCCACCAGGCCACGTCGCGCGGGTCCTCCTCGTCCAGCGTGAGCTCCTGGCACAGGTAGGTGAGCCAGCGGACGACCTGCTCCGGAGTCCACGCGTGTTGCGGCCGGAAGGGCTGTGCCGGGCCGTGGGCCGGTGGGCGCGTGCTCACCAGGGCGGGGATGAGCTGGTCGCACAGGTGGTCGTGCAGCTCGGCCGCGCTGCCTCGCCCCAGCTCCAGCAGCGGTTCCGGGTTCACCCGCGGCGCGATGTACGTGGCGCGGACCAGCCAGAGCCCCAGGGACGTCGAGGTGACCTCGGCCAGGGCCGGGGCGCCGCCCGTACGCAGCGCCTCCAGCACCCGGGGCCAGACGGGATGGGACACCGGGGGCAGGCACGCGTGAAGGTAGTCGGCGGCCGCGGCCGGGCCCATGCGCTGGGGCTCGATGACCGCCGCCGCCGTCAGGACGTCGCCCATCTCCTCGACGGAATCGGCGAACTGCGCCGTGCGGCAGGTGAGGATGAGCTGGTCGTTCTCGCACATCGAGCGGTTCAGCGCGGCGAGCATGTCGGCGCGGGCGTGGTCGGGCAGCTCGTCCAGCCCGTCGATGACCGGCAGCACCTCGCCGCGGGCCACCAGGGTCTCCGGGATGTCGGGACCGAGCCCTTCGGCGCGGAGCGCCGGATAGTCCATCGCCAGGCTCTTGGCCAGCCAGTCCTGCAGGCGCGGGTGTACGCGGTCGTCCCAGCGTGCGGCCGACAGCAGCACCGGGACGGGCTCCTCCGGCTGCCGCGTGCGCAGGAGTTCGAGCACCAGCTGCACGGCCAGGGTGGTCTTCCCGGTGCCCGGGTCGCCCAGGATGACCAGCCGGCGGCAGTGCAGGGCGCGGAAATTGCGTGCCATGTCCTCGACGTGCACGTCCAGGCCGGGGAAGGCGACGGTGCCCTTGGCGATGATCTCGGGATGGTCGGCGAGCTCGCGCCGTTCGGTCGAACGCCAGGCCAGCGGCATGGGCTCCGGATCGCACAGCGAGCGCATGACCGTCTCCTGGCGCCACTGCTCGGTCACCAGGCCGGCGAGGATGTCCTTCGCGGTGCCGATGCCGGCGGACGTCGGCGCCGGCGTGGGCGCACTACGCTTGCGCCACCAGGACAGGAACTGATGGCCCAGCGCTATCGCGCCGCTGGCCATGGAGATGTACGAGCCGATCGCGGCCGCGCTCCCCGGTTCTCCTGGCACATTCTTGGCCACCCAGAAGAACGCGAGGGCCAGGCCCAGAAACAGAACGCCCAGTGCGGCCGAAGCGCCTATTTTGCGATTCTGTCGCCAGTATTTCATTCCCATATAATCAGTATCCACGTCTTCCACGCCAGAGTGGGATTAAAGACCATATGTAAGGGTCGATCAATCGGCAAAACCTGCCGCGTCGTTCAGATGACCGTCAATCGTGCGGCAGTTCTTCGGAAACTCTCCCGAGCCCCGCCGCGGCGAGCCGGCCCCGGCTGCCGGGGACGACGAGGTTACCGTCGGTGACCAGCATGAACCGCTCCAGGAGCGGCACGACCACGTGCACGGCGGTGACCCCGCCGGGGAGGGCGCACACCGTACGGCAGTAGACCGTGCAGCCCCGCGCCTCTACCATCGCGGCCACCTTGCGCACCTGGTCGCCGGGAGCCCCGGCCGCCCCGGCGGCTCGGGGGAAGGGGACCACGCGCGCCTGTCGCAGGGCAGCGGTGAGGTCGAACCGCCCGCACGCGTGCAGGGTGGGGTGCGCCGCCAGCGCGGACGGCCCACCGCGCGCCCGCCCGCCGGGATCCGGCAGGCGCTCGCCCAGGGTGGTCTGCACCAGCTCGGTGAGGCAGCGCCAGGCGGCGTAGGCCGGGTCCAGCGAGGTCCCGGCGCCGCGCCGGTGCGGACGGCGGGAGGTGGGAGCGGTGTAGGCCAGCATGGTCGGGACCCCGATGTCACTGGTGATGTCCAGCAGGTGCACCGTTGACCCGGTCACCTCTTCCGCCGTGGCGTGCGCCCGCGCGAGGTCGCCGGGGAGCGTCCACGGGTCGATCAGCGCGGGCCGCAGCGGCTCCCCGCCCAGGAAGGTCCGCACCAGGAGCAGCGACAGGGCGTCGCGCTCGATGGCCTCGTTGAGGGCGTGCAACACCGCCTCGGCCGGCGTGACGCCGACGGCCGAGCCGCTGTTGCAGCTGTAACGCATCAGGTGGGCGTAGTCGCAGTCGTCGCCCGCCAGCTCGCGCAGCGCGGCGGAGCCGGTCTCGACGTACCAGGGGGCGGACAGGACCATCGGCAACAGCGCCTCCCCGGTCCCGGAGAGCGCGCGATAGCGCAGGCAGGCCATCCGGCGGCCGGGCATCCGCGACAGCAGCAGCGCGCAGGCGTCGTCGCGCAGCGGCCCGGCGGCGATCGCGGCCGGCGCGGCCGGCTCCACGGCTCCTGGGTCGAACCCGGCGGGGCCGGTCAGGTAGTGCTCGACGGCTTCGAACAGCGCCCCCAGGCGGGCCTCCTCCTGCCGGCCCTTCCCCATCCCGCACGCGAGCGGAGAGTCGTCCTGCGCGCCGCCGAACAACCGGCACCACCAGGCGGTCGGATCACGGCCCCCGCCCGTGTCCTCCAGCCGGGCCCGCAGGCCCAGCGCGGCCAGTGCCGCCGCCGCCCGCCTTCCGGCCTCGGCAGGCGGCACCGCCCGCTCCACCGCGCCGAACACCCGGCCGGCCTCTTCCGGGCCGGGCGGCCCGGACGGCGTACGGAGACGCGACATGGTTACTGTTCGTCATCACCGGTCATCGTGGGCGACAGTTCCTCCAGCCGCTCGAGCTCGGCCCGGGTCAGCTGTTGGGCCCGCCTGTCCAGCGACTCGACGGAGACAAAGTCCACGTTTCTCCCCATGAGACTCCCCCTTCGCTTTCCTCATCCAGCGTAGCCCCGGCCCGGCAAAATATCGGAAAAGATACCGCGAATTATGCGAAGACAGTTGCAAAGCGAACAAGCTTCGCCGAAGGGTCAATTCACCGCCAACTAATCCGCGACCGCTGGACGGGGCCTCGCCGCGACATGCATATTTAATGTGACATGTCCCTGTAGGAGAGAATCGCCGGGAACTCTGAAGCGGCAGACTGTTATGGATATATCTGCAGAAGTCCGGGAAAACAGGGTCGAACACACCAAGGCCGCCGCCGTACGGTATCGCTGGAGCGGCTCCGAGCGCGACGAGGCCGGGCGGAGGCGCGAGCGGGGAGAGGCGTTCCCCGACACGCCGGAGATGCTCGCCACCCGCACCGCCCGCCTCATCCAGCGCAACGGCATCCCCGTCGAGGCGGCGCTGGAGGCCACCCGGCCCGACGTCCTCGACCGCCCCAGGATGTACGAGCGCATCCTCGGGGTGGCCAAGGACCTGCAGGCGTGGAGCTTCCTGCCCCGGGGCGCGCGGGCCGCGCGGACCGTCGCCCGGATCTCCGTCTGCGAGAACGGCCGCGAGATCCCGATCGGCACCGGCTTCCTGGTCTCGCCGAGGCTGATGCTGACCAACCATCACGTGTTCCCCGACGTCACGGTGGCGCGCTCGGCCATCGTGGAGTTCGACGCCCAGGTGACCGTCGACAACGCCCCCGACGTGGCCAGGCGGTTCTTCCTCGACCCCGATGCCCTCTTCGTCGCCGACCGCGATCTCGACTACGCCCTGGTCCTGGTGAGCCCCGGCGCCGACGGCCGGCCCGTGGGCGAGACGTTCGGCTGGAACCGGCTCAGCGTCCAGCGGGGCAAGCTGGTCATCGGGGAGGCGGTCAACATCATCGGCCACCCCAGCGGCCGGCTCAAGGAGATCTCCATCCGCGAGAACCGGCTGGAGGCCCGGCTCGACGACTTCCTCCAGTACCAGACCGACACCGAGCCCGGCAGCTCCGGCTCCCCGGTCTTCAACGACCAGTGGGAGGTGACGGCGCTGCACCACAGCGGCGTCCCCAGAACGGACGGCCAGGGCCGGATCCTGCGGCGCGACGGGCAGGTGTGGCACGAGGGGGACGGCGACGACGCCGTGGACTGGGTCTCCAACGAGGGCGTGCGCATCAGCGTCATCCTCAAGCACCTCGCCGCGCTGCCGCTCGACGGGAACCGGCGGGCGCTCCTGGCCGAGATGGGACGCGAGTCCGGGCTCCAGGACCGCCCCCTGGACGGGCTCCAGGACCATCCCCCGGATGGCCTCCAGGACCATCACCCGGACGGGCTCCTGACCGGACCCCGGCCCCAGCCACAGACCGGGCCCCAAGCCGAACCTCAGAACGGGCTCCAAGCCGAGCCTCAGGACGGGCCCCAGGGCGGCGTCGCCCCGCGAACGGCCGCCGCCGGCCTGGTCCCGCCCCCTGCCCCCTCGGTCGACGGGATCCCCGTCGAGACGGGCGCCCAGGCGAGCGCCGGGCCGCTCCCGGCCGGCGTGCCCGTCCAGGCCGGCGTGCCCGGCGCCGGGCTGGCGTCCCGGCCGACCGCGTTCGGCGGGTCCGTACACCTGGTCTTCCTCCATGGCCGCGGCCAGCAGGGACACGATCCCGAGCGGCTGCGCCGCTACTGGACCGCCGGGCTGAACGGCGGCCTCACCCGCGCGGGGCTGGACACCATCACGCCGGACGACGTCTGGTTCCCCTTCTACGCGCCCCGGCTCGTCCAGGCCATGGGAGCGCTGGAGACCCTGCCCACCTTCGCCCGGGAGGCCCTCGGCGATCCCGTGGAGGCCGCCGCGCCGCAGCCCGGCGGCGCGCGCCGGCTGTACGAGCAGCTGATCACCGAGGCGGCGGCCCGGACCGGCATGCCCGAGCCGCGGCCGGTCGGCGAGGAAGGGCTGAGCGATGCCGTGCACCAGGCGTTGAGCTGGCTGGCCGACACCACCGACCTGGACCGGCTGTTCATCGCCGCGATCTTCGGGGACGTCGCCGCCTACCTCGACGACCAGCGGGTACGGGAGGCGGTGCTGGACTGCGTCCTCCAGACGATGCCGCGTACCGGCCGGTTGGCGCTGGTCACCCACAGTCTGGGCACGATCGTCGCCATGGACCTGCTCACCCGGTTGCCCCCGGAGGTGGAGGTCGATCTGCTCGTCACGACCGGCAGCCCGCTCGGCCTGGACAGCGTCCATGAGCGCCTGCTGTCCGGCGGGCCCCACCGTCCCGGCCTGGTGGCCCGCTGGTTCAACGTCTGGTGCCCCATCGACCCGGTCGCCATCGGCTGTCCCCTGAGCGACCACTGGGAGGGAGAGCTGACCGAAATACCCGTCGCCAACCCGGCGGGCCGGGCCCACGACATCGAGGAGTATCTCGCCCACCCCGAGGTCGCCCAGGTGATCGGTGGCACGCTCACCGCTCCGGCCCCGGCGTGACAGCGCGGGGACGGACGGAGGGCGGCGTCGCCGAGGACCGGCGCTTCCCGCTATTCCGGAGGGCTGCTGGACCGGAGGCGGTCTTCGAGGGTCTCGACCAGGCCGGCGATCACGCCCTCGGGTGAGGGGCTGTAGTGCGGGACGGCCCACCGGGTGATTTTGGCGTCGATCACCGTGGGCCGGCCGGAGCTCAGCGCCGCGCGGAAGGCGTGCTCGAACTCCTCGAGCGTCTCCACGCGGTGGCCGTCGGCACCGCACGCCCGCGCGTAGGCCGCGAAGTCGGGGTTGTCGAACTCGACGAGCCCGCTCTCCAGGTACGTCGAAAGCTGGTAGAGCTTGATCAGCTACGGCCGTCATCAGCTCGAAGCCGGACAGGGAGTAGCACCCGTCGCCGCAGCCGACGACGACCGTCCGCTCCGGTTGCCCGACCTTCACCCCGATCGCGCCGTTGACGTGCCCGGCCATCGGGCCGAACGAGCCGGCCTTGCGGAAGTTCTGGCCCTCCTCCACGTCGACGTAGTAGCCGAGCCACGCCAGATGCGCCCCGGCGTCGGCGAGGAGCACGCCGCGCTCCGGGAGCATGCGCCCGATTGCCTGCGCGAGCTCGCCCGGGTGGATCTTCCCGGTCAGGTGGGTGATGTGCCTGGTCTCGTAGTCCCTGCCCTCGACCTCGGCGGGCGGCACCTCGCCCACCTTCCCCGCCAGCGCGTCGGCGATGGCAGCCACCGCCGGTCGCGCGTCGGACAGCAGCGCGTGGTCAGGCTTGTACGCCTTGCGGAACTCGTTCTCCGAGATGTTCACGTGGATGAGCAGCTTGCCGTCGAACAGGTCCTCGCGATAGTTGAACGTGGCGTGCTGGTTGAGGGAGTTCCCGACGCACAACACGACGTCGGCCTCGCGGAAGGCCTTCCAGGCGGCGGCGTGACCGCTGTCGGCGAAGACGCCCACCGACAGCGGGTGCCGTTCCGAGACGATGCCCTTGCCGTCGAGCGTGGTCAGCAGCGGGATCCGGAAGCGTTCGATCAACCGCTTGAGCTCCGGGCCCGCGCCGCTGCGGACGGCGCCGAACCCGGCGAGCGCGACGACGCGCCGGCCCTGGGTGATGGCCTCGGCCAGCACCGACGCGATCTCCTCCACACGAGCCGGGTCGGGCAGGACCGGCGCGACGTCGAGGCGGACGGGCCGGACGTTCGCCACCTCGACGCCGCGCTCCGTCAGGTCCAGGGGGACGTGGATGTGCACCGGCCCCGGCCGGCCCGCGAAGGCGAGGTTGACCGCCTCCTCCAGCACGTCGCACGTGTCCGCGGCGTCCTCCAGCAGGAAGGACTTCTTGGTCGTGGCCGCGAACATGGCCTGCGAGTCGGGTGTCCCGTTCAGGCCCGAGGTCTCGTTGAGCGAGCCCCATCCCTGCCATTTCCTGGGCGCGTACCCCGAGACGGCGAGGACCGGGTAGGAGTCGGACATCGCCATGGCCAGGCCGGAGAACAGGTTGAACGCCCCCGGCCCGGCCGTGGCGAAGCAGAAGCCGAGCTCGCCGGTGAACATCGCGTACCCGCACGCCATGAACGACGCCGCCTGCTCGTGCCGGGTGATGATCGGCCGGATCCGCGGCGAGTGCTTCAGCGCCAGCATCAGGCCGGCCGCGTTCTCCCCCGCGCCGCCGAAGGCGGCCCGCACCCCGACGTCCTCCAGCCCTTTGACGATGGCCTGGTAAACCTTCATGTCGTCCTCCTCGGCCGACCGGATGGCGCGCGCGGCTACGCGTGCCACCGCTCGGCGTGCCGTACGTGCGCGTCGGTCGTCCCGTCGGCGAAGAACCGCTCGTAGTACTCCGGCTCGACGTGGTGTGCCTGCAGCCAGATGCCGGGCACGTGGATGGCGTCGGTGTGCGCGGGGAACCGTCCGTGCGTGTCGTGGATGTACGTGCAGATGTCCCGTACGCACTCGATCACCGGCCGGTCGTACTCGCCCGCCTCGGCCAGGTAACGACGTCCGTAGTCGCCCTTGTAGATGCGGGCGAAGGTGCTCTCGTCGCTGTAGATGCCGCCCGGGCCGAACTTCGCCCGCACGACGCTTTCGACGGCGGCGGCCATCGAGGGGTGGTAGGGCGGGCAGGCGGCCTTGATGAGGTGCTCCCCGCCGGCCCGGAGGCCGACCGGGTGGGAGCGCAGCGCGGCGTACTTCGGCAGTGGAACGTGCCAGCGCAGCACGTCGGCGAGGCGGAAGCGCGGCGTGACGAAGTCGAAGCCGAGCATCCGGCCGTAGGCCCGGGAGAACTTCGGGTCGCCGAGCATGATCTGCGGGTGGATCGTCGCGTGGATCCAGGCGCCGAGGCCCATGGCGTCCGCGGTCAGCATCAGGTTCTGCAGGAGCAGGTCGGCCTCGACCTGGGTGCGCATCGGTCCCAGGGCCCCGAGCGGCAGCTTGAGGTCCCGGTTCAGGAACCCGCTCCTGATCCATTTGCCCACGCCCGCCGGGCGGTAGAAGTTGCGGTCGTCGACGAGGACCGGCCTGGCTCCCTCCGGCTGGGTGAGCAGGTACATCAGCCCGTTGATGTACTGGTGGGACAGATCCACCACGGGCAGGAACAGCGTGGTGCCGGGGAGGTTGGACAGGAAGCGGTTGGAGTCCAGGTAGGCCGGGAAGTCCCGCAGGCCGTCGCCGACGTCGAGCCGGTGGGGCAGGACCCGCACCTTCGCCTGGCGGGCCCGCTCGACCAGCGTGCCGGCGTCGAAGGGCAGGTCCGGGGAGGGCGGCAGCTTCCTCAGGTAGTAGGTGCCGGTGTCGTTGATCATGAAGAAGTGGGTGCCCTGGGCGTTGTCGGGGCTGCCCGCCGTACGACCGGCCATGGTGAGGTTCGGCTTGGCCATGATGGGCTCGCCGTCGCGCGGGTCCTCGAACGGCCGGTCCGGCATGGTGAGGCCGGAACAGCCGGTGAGCGCGATGAGCACCGCCTCCTCCAGCTCCGTCAGCGGCATCGGCGGGTGCGGCGACCGGTAGCTCATCGAACCGGCCGGGACGGACGCGCCCCGGCTGACCCGGTGCGTCCGCCGCTTCCAGATGGTCTCCAGCAGGGGCCGCGACATGAGCTCCCGCAGCCCTTCCTGCCTGGTCACCGGCTTCATGTGCATAGTGGCTCTCGCTTCCGCTCGTTCCCTCAGGCGCGCGCGGGCCCCTCGGGCCCTTCCGGCGTCGCCGGGCGCCAGGGCGCGAAGGCGCTCGCCGTTCTCGGCAGGTGGCCCGCCAGCTCGGGGCAGTGCCGCAGGATGACGCTGGTCATGCCGTTGCGCTCGATCCAGTCGAGCCCCAGCGGGGTGTAGATCTCAGGCCGGAAGTCGACGGTGAGGAACCGGTCGCTCTGCAGGCGGCGGCTGGCCATGAGGATGAAGATGCGGAACGCCGTGTCGCTGAAGCCGAAACGCTCGGGCGGGTTCTCCGCGAAGAGCCCGACCACGGTGTCGATGTCGTCGACCGTGCGGTAGACGTCCTTGAGCCGGGCCAGCGCGTCCGGGTCGGAGGTGAGGTCCTCGAAGCGCCGCAGGCGCGGCTTGTGCAGCCCGGCGCGGAAGTCGTTGTAGCGCGGCACGCCGCGGCGGCGGGTGCGGACGAGGTCCACCACGGACAGGTCGATGATCTCCCCGTCCCGCTCGAACGCCTGCAGCGCGCGCGGGAAGTTGCGCAGCGTGATCGCCCCCGGGTGGGCGATGCCGAACGAGTAGAGCGAGTTCGCCAGGCCCACCCCGCGCATGACCGTCTCCGTGGCCTGGCCCTGCACGTCGTCGAAGCCCAGGGTGCGCAGCGTGCGCCCGGACGCGTGGTCGGCGATGCGGTAGTCGTCGGGGATCAGCGGGTGCATGCGGTAGACGGTGACGAAGTCCTCGGTGAGGGAGTAGGGCACCTCGTGGTGGTCCGGGAGGGTGTCGGGGATGCCCTTGAGCGCGTGCTCGTCGGTCAGCCACAGCCCGAGGTGGGTCAGCCAGTTCCGCGGCGGTCCCGCCCAGTTGGCCTTCAGCCCGACGTCGATCAGATCGGTCGCGAGGATCGCGGGCGTCCACTCCACGGTGTGGATCTTGGCGATCAGGGCGGAGACGACGAGCCGCGCCACGTGGTAGACGGTGTCCTCGTCCATGCCGGGGTACTCGCCGCGCAGGGCCTCGCACACGGCGTTGTGCTCGCGGGCGAAGAGGGTGTGCATGACGCTGAGCCCGAGCCACCAGTTCTCCCGGAACCCGGTGATCGGGATGCCGTCCGGCCCGGGCGCCAGGTGCCCGTCCTCCAGGTGCAGCGCCGCGCCGCCGCCCGGCTCGCGCAGGGACTTCGCGACGCTCTCGTCCCCGCCGTAGACCTCCGAGCCGTCCCACCAGTGGGAGGCGGCGTTGGCGCTCAGGATCGGCGGCCCCGCGCTCCCTGGCGGGCGCACGCCCTGGTCCTCGGCGAAGCGCATGACGGTCTCCGGCGCGCCGCCCGGGGTGTTGGTCCAGGTCATGCCGGGGGGCAGTGGCACCTCGACGCTCTTCGTACCGACCGGGTGACGCTTGTGGTCGACCCAGTCGTGCACCTGGAACTGGATCCACGCGGCGGCCAGGATGTTCAGCGAGCGCGCCGGGATGAAGGTGTCGCGGTGGAGCAGCTCCCTGCTGACCACCAGCGGATTGGGCACGTCGAAGAGGTCGGGCCGGTAGACGGGCCGCAGGTTACGGCCGAACGGCGAGCCGAGCGCGCCCATCGCCGGCGCGGACAGGTCGTTGTAGGTGCCGTCGTACGTGCGGCGGGTCCGCAGGTGCTCGTCGATGGGCGGCGGCACCGGGTGGGCCGCCGGCGGGGCGTCGCGGGTCTCGGTGTCGATGAGGTTGTCGCGGCGCAGCACCTGGCGGATGGCCTGGATGTTGAGCAGGCCCAGCCAGGTCGGCAGCTTGTGCCACGGGACGGCCCGGTTGAGGGCGCCGAAGCCGCGCTGCAGCAGCTCGCCGACGACGACGTTGCGCCCCGGCGGCGGCGTGATGAAGCGCAGGCCGCGGCGGTGGGCGCTGCCGGCCTCGTAGGCGGCCTTGCGCGCGCGGTTCAGGTTGCCGAGAGGACGGAACTCGTCGGTGGTGTTCCACGGGTCGAAGGCGAGCTGGTCGATGTGCAGCGCGATGGCGCGCGCGTCGGCGGTGTCGAGGTCCTGGCGCGGGATGGTCAGCGTGGCCACCGGGATGGCGGGGGTGTCCTCCTCCGGCCAGTCGGTCGCGCCGTTCTCGATGGGCGTGCTCCTGGCGTCCACGTAGCGTTGCACGCACAGCTCGAAGACGACGTCCGCCCTGGCCAGCCGGGCGGCCAGCTCGTGGCTCAGGTAGTCGGGGTCGCTCCGCGAGGCGGGCGGCGCCGCCGGCGCCCCCGCGGCCGGGCGGAGCCGGTAGCGCACCGGCCCGGCGGGTCCCCACAGGATCGCACCGCGGCTCCAGTACGTCTCGAGCGCGAGGCTGCGTACCTGGTGCCTGATTCCCTCGGTCACGTTCCGCCGCATGCGCGCGGCCGCGGACCAGCCGACCGCCAGCGGCAGCTTGACGAACGCCCCGATCGCCCTGCGCGGGGTCGAGTCCGCACCGGCCATGGCCCGCGCGAACGCGACGAACTCGCGCGCGTCGCGGGCGTGGGAGACCGGATAGTTCGTCATCAGCAGGTCGTGGGCCTGATCCGGCCCCACCTGGACCCGCAGCGCCGCCCCGCGCAGATCGGGGGCGAAGTCCGGCCCGCGGGTGCCGGAGGCGTTGGACAGCCGCACCGTGACCGGGTATTCGGCGCCAGGCTGGGCGAAGCCGGTCCGCAGGTCTTCCGGAAGGTCCTGGCGGAACGCCATCCTGGCGTTCTCCACGCCCAGAATCGCCTTGGCGTGGAAGGCCCGCTCTATGCCGGGGGCGCCGCTGCGTCGCTGGATCCTCAACTGGACCCGCATGAGATCGCGGGCCAGCCGTTCGAAGATCACCCGTTCTCTCTCGGGGGTGCCTCCGACATAACGCTCGTACTGCTCGGTCGCGGGTGATTCGCGCACCGCCGGAGTTTCGCCGGCAACGCGCTCCTGTTGTCTGGTCATGTGGATTCCCTCCCGGCACTCGCCCGCACGAGCGGTTCGCGCGACCCTGGAATGCGATTCCCGCCGGGAATTCAGGCGCATTGTCAGAAGGCGCGCGCCCGGCGGGCGGGCAGGTCAGGCCCGGCTGTCCCATCATCGCCGGGGGCGATGTCGGTACGGAACAACGCAGGGTGCATTCAGCCCAAGGGATATCCTTCCCGATTTACCAGCGAACCAAAGATGCGCCTTTCTTTGACCAATGCGGGAACGGGTGCGCGTTTAATTTCGCACTTTTGCGGCTCTTCACCTGCTCTGTCCGATCAGGTGTCGTCGCCTGGATCGCCACCCGTGGCGGCGTCGAGAAGGTGCGCGCCGGCGTCGTGCAGGGTGATGCCCGTGCCGCCCGGAGAACCGGCGGGCATCCAGTCGTCGTCGGCGGCGACCGCCCGGAAACGGGTGTCGCGGGTCGGACCATCGCCGACGAGGTGGCCGCACAGGCGGCCCGAGCGGTCGTACACGGCCCAACGCCCGGCGTCCACCTGCGGCATCGCGTCCGGGTTGTCCTTGAGCCACTGCGCGTTGGCCGCATGCCCGGGCCGCGCGTCGGTCTCGCTCCGGCTGTCCGGAGCCTCGTCCACCTGGTTGTCGTTCTCGCGAGCGCTACTCATACGGTGTCTCGCTCTCCATAGGTGCGCCCGACCGGCACACACCGCCGGACGGCGGCGTCCCGGCGAACGCGCGGAGCCTGAGTGCTCCTGGACCCGCGATCCTACCGGCTGCTCCAGGGGCGGCGTTCCTCAGGCGGGCTCATCACCGGAGCTGACGGCGCTGGGAGTGCCATCGCCGGGCGCCGATCCGGTGGCGGGACCGAGGGGTTCCAGCCAGCCGAGCCGCTCGGCCAGGTCACGGGCGCTGCCGATGACGGTGGCGATGTGAGAGGAGGGGTTGGCCTCGTGCCACAGCAGTGACCACGGGTAGCGGGTGGCGGGCTCGATCAGCGGCCGCCAGGTGGTGCCCGGCCGGTTGGAGGTACGGAAGGAGGAGGGGACGCAGTAGACGCAGCGGTGCTGGAGGACGAGGTCGGCCGCGGCGCGGCTGCTCTGCACGGTGCCCTCGTAGACGGTGGGCGCGAACCCGGCCGAGCGGCACAGCGTGAGGACGAACTGGTTGAGCTCCGGGGTCTGCGACTCCTCGCCGAGGAGCAGGCGCTCGTCGGCGAGCGCGGCCACGGACACGCCGTCGAGCCCGGCGAAGCGGTGCTCGTCGGGCACCAGCACGCCCAGCGGATCGAGCCTGATCAGCTTGGAGGTCACCTCGGCCGGCGCCTGGGAGGCGTGCCCGATGGCGATGTCCAGGCGGCCGTCGGCCAGCTGCCGGTACTGCTCGGAGGTGCCCGCCTCGACCTGATGGATCGTGATGCCGGGGTGGCCGCGCTGGAGCTCGCGCAGGATCTGCGGCATGGTGTCGTAGCCGGCGTCGATGATGCCGGCACGCAGCGTGGGCGCCGATGTGACGGCGTTGCGCGCGGCCTGCCCGGCCCGGCCCACGTGATCGAGGATCTGGCGCGCCTCGACGAGGAAGGCCGCGCCCGCCGCCGTCAGATCGACGTGGTGGGTGCTGCGGTCCAGCAGGCGCACGCCCAGCTCCCGTTCCAGCCGCTGGATCTGCTGGCTCAGCGCGGACTGCACGATGTGCTCGCGGGCGGCCGCCCGGCCGAAGTGCAACTCTTCGGCCAGCGTCACGAAATAGCGCAACTGCCGTAACTCCATGCCCGCCACCCCTTCCCACCCGGGCGGCACCCATTACGGGCTATTTCCCCCACTCTAGGTGCCAGGTGGCGGTACTGGAGCGCGCCTGATCCGCGGCAGACCCCGGGCGCCGGTCAGTCGGCGGCGGGGGCACCGTCGGGTGGTGGCGGGCCGGCGCGGCGACGCTGGACGCGGCCGGCGTCGGGCCAGTGCACGTCGCTCACCCAGCCGGCCCGCTCGAACAGGCGGATCATGGCGGCGGACGGGTCGACCTGGCCGCGATCCACACCGTGCCGGGCGCAGCTGGGCTCGCTGTGGTGGCCGTTGTGCCAGCTCTCGCCGAAGGACAGCAGGGCCAGCGGCCACACGTTGGTCGAGCGGTCGTGGCGCCGGGTCTTGAAGGGCCTGTCGCCGATGACGTGGCAGAGCGAGTTGACGCTCCAGGTGACGTGCTGGAGCAGCGCGATGCGGATCAGCCCGGCCCACAGGAAGGCGGTCAGGCCGCCGTACAGGGTGCCGGAGAACGCCCACCCGGCCAGGAACGGCAGCGCCAGCGACAGCGCGCACAACGCGGGGAAGGCCCGGGCGACGCGTCGCATGGCCGGCTCCGCCAGCAGGTCCGGGGCGTACCGGTCGGCCGGGGTCCGGTCGTCGGTGAACAACCAGCCCAGATGGGCGTGGGCAAGCCCCCGAAGCTGCCCGCGCAGGTCGGTGCCGTACCGGTAGGGGGAGTGCGGATCGCCCGGCCGGTCGGTGAACGCGTGATGGCGGCGGTGCACGGCCACCCAGTCGATCACGTTCCCCTGGAAGCCCATCGACCCGGCGACCGCCAGCGTCACGCGCAACCACGGCCGCGCGGTGAAGGAGGCATGGGTGAGCAGCCGATGGAACCCGACCGTCACCCCCAGGCCGGTCACCACGTACAGGATCGCGGCCACGAGCAGATCGGTGAGCGCGACTCCCCGCCCCCACGCCAGGACGATCACCAGGCCGAGGGCGACGAACGGCAGCACGACGATCGCGGCCGTCAGCGCCACCTGTGGTCGGGAAGCGGGATCGTGCTCTTCCGCTCCGGGGAACGGTGCGGAGCCGTCGTAGTCCTGACGGCGCTCCACCGCTGGTTCGGTGATAGCCATGAAGTCTCTTTCGTCTCGTTTCATACGTTTCGTCGGTGCACGTAGCAATAGCGCCAGGTCGACCCCGGCTCCAGGGATGCGACCACGGGGTGGTCGGTCTCCTCGTAGTGGGCGCGGGCGTGGCCGCCACCCCGCGCGTCATCGGAACAGGCCACCCAGCCGCAGCTCAGGCACACCAGCAACCGCGTCCAGGCATGGTCGGCGACCGGGCACGCCTGGCATTCGCGTTTCGCGGATTCCGCGACCGGAAGCGCGTTCATGTGATCACAGCGCGGTGCCTGACCGTTCAGGCCCGCCCGCGCCGCTACTTTCGTTCCCTCCGCGTCCAGGGGCATCGCGACCGCCTCACGGTGACAGACGGCGCACAATGCGCCGGCTGTTCACTCACCAGTCAATGGGGGCGGCCGTTCAGCGGAAACGTGCAATCCCAGCAAAGCCCATCATCAGGAGAGATAGCAGGCGCTGACGTGCTCGGGGACCTGGGGGCCGTGAGCGGTCGGGCGGGGGCGTCGCGCAGCCGCTCCACGCGGATCCCGCGCGACAGCGGCTCCGACACGGCCGCCGCGGCCAGCGTGGTCAGCAACGTGGTCTTGCCGGAACCTGAGGGGCCCATGAGCGCCACTCGCGCGGCTCCCTCTGCGTCGTGCCCGAAAGGTTATAAGCCGAGTGCCGCCGGCTCACCTGTGGGAGGGTTGGTGCCACGTAGTCGTACGGCCCGGCCCAGGCCACCGTCCAGGGTCGAGGGAGGAGCGACGCGTGGCCCATCCGACGGTTCCCTGGCATCCCGACCTGTCCGGGATCGACCCTGATCGCATGGACGCGTTCGTCACCGCCATGGACCGAGCCTGCGGGGTCGTCGCCGAGCAGACCCAGGCGATCAGGGCAGAGCTGACGCGCGTGGGCGCGGGCACGCTGACGTTGACCCCGTTCGTGGAGATCGAAGGCTGGGTCCGGGGGCAGGTGCCGGCGTTACGGGCGCGCAACGCCGTCATCCGCAGGCGCGTCCCCGGCTGGGCGCCGGGCATCGTGACGTACGACGAGACCGCGATGCCGTTCGCCACGCCGGAGCAGTCCCGGCGCGAAGGCGCGGCCATGGGCGCGCTCTTCCGGCAGTACGCCCTGGAGGCCGAACGCGGCATGAGCAGCCCGCGGCCGAACGACGCCGCCCAGCGCTTCAAGGAGCTGATGGAGCGGGTGCTGGCGCACAAGGGCGACCCCGACTTCGCCGCGGCCTTCTTCGGCGAGCTCGGGACAGCGGGAACCGTGGCCCTGCCCAAGAACATCCTCGACCTGTTCGGGCCGGCCGCGACCGGCATCCCCGTGGGACCCGAGGAGAAGAAGATCCTCGGCGACTTCAGCCGCCTGTTCGCCGCCGCCACCACCGCCTCCCCTCCCGACCCGCGCTTCCCCAAGATCATGAGCGACATCGAGCGGGGCGGGGAGGGCATCGACGCCGACTCGCTGTCCTGGCTCGTCAGCGAAGGCGCCTTCCCCACGCAGTGGCTCACCGCCGTGGCCCGCCGCCACCTGCAGCCCACCCCGACCGGCCGCGTGGACACCACCGGCCGCTTCCTCAGCGCCCTGTCCCGCAACCCCACGGCGGCCCGGGCCTCGGCGCCGGATCTCGCGCGGCTTAGCACGCACGTGTCGCGCGACCCGGCCGCCAGCGACGCGTTCGGCCGCATGCTGGCGGCGGCGTCGGGCGTGTACGACGAGAAGGACGGGGCGCACAGCGAGAACGCGGCCAGGTTCGCGTTCCAGGTGATCACGCAGGGGCCGGGACTGCTGAAGCACGACGCGATGCGGAAACACTTCGCCGAGATCGCCGGCGCGTACGCCACGGAGTTCGCCGCGACACCGCCGCCGATCGATCCCGACTGGCAACTGCCGAGCCAGTTCGGCGGCTTCAACGACAAACTGATCGGAACGTCCCCGATGTTCCGCCTGTCCCTGACGGACAACTATCGGTTCATGAAGACCTTCGCCGACACCGATGCCCACATGGAGCCGTTCAACAGAGGCATGGCGGCGCTCACTCAGCGGCTCTTCCAGGCGGGTGTGCGAGCGGACCGGCACCTGCTGGCCTTCCCCCCTCCGGACCGGCGGCAGCAGGAGACGGCGGTCGAGCAGGTCTTCTCCCGGCTGGGCACGGTCGCGGGCATCCAGTTCGCCGCGATGAAGGCCGTCCGGGGCACCGCGGACCTCAAGGACAAGGAGGACGTCGAACGCTTCGGCCAGGTTCTGGACAAAGGGATGGACGCCGGGATGCTGTTCCTTCCCACCGCGGGTGGACTACCCGCGGCGGCGGGCTGGATGTTCCTCAGCTGGGGACTCAAGGACGGCATCGCGGCCGCGATGGAGCCGGACCTCCGGATGCCGGACGTCAACCAGAAGGAGCTGGCGCATGCGCGCGGCGCCCTCTACGAGATCGCCGCCGGGCTCGTCGCGCAGGGCTACACCTCGAAGGATCCTCCTGTCGGGTTCAAACCTCCGACAGACCCGCTCCTCGTCGATGCGCAAGGACGTCTGAGGCCGTACTCGGAGATCAGCGCGAATCCGCAGGCCACCAAGGCCTTCCTGGTTTGGCTGAAGGAGAACGGCAGCGTCGATAACGAGGCTGACCGTCGGATGATGGGAAAGGTGGCCGCTGCGGCGGCCTCGAAGTTCGCGGGTGAACGGGACAACGCGGAGAAACACCTCACCACGATTGATCCCGATCTGAAGAAGGTTCTGGACGGAGGAGACTGAAGAATGATCGTTCCCGAGCTACCCACGCGGGATGCAGTCTGTTTCGCCCGCGGCCTTCGCCTCATGGTCGCTGGGCGTCTCCACAGTGATGCTGGTACGGGCCGGGGCAAGCTTGAGCGTCGTCCTGAGAGAACCGGCGCTGTAGGGCTCATGCACCTTGTAGCCCCACGTCGTGCTGAGCCGTCCCGCCATCTCGGCAATGAGGTGGTCATCGAACCTGTTGTACGTGGTCCTCACGGCGTACGTGCGCTTGACCCCATCCGTCCCGCAGGGCACGTCCTTGCCGCCCGGATCGGTGACCACGATCTCCTCCGGACCCGTCTGCTCCATCATCTCGGTGATGTGCCGCTCAAGGGTCTGACCGGCCTGTTCCACCGTCGGGCCGGGGTCGGGCGTCGAGCAGCCGGCCAGGACAGCGAGCAGCGCCACGGCAGTCGCACCACGCCACACCGGTGTCATCGGCATCGTCTCCGTTCCGAACGTCGGGCCAGCCGCTCCCATACTCCTCCACCCCACCTCAGGCGTACCCGTAACGTCGAGATGGGTTGGCTGCGATGAGCGAGATGCCGGTGGACAATCCCCGCTACGAGGCGCTGCGGCAGGCGCTGGCCAAGGTGGAGCAGCACGTCGCCAGGCTCGAGGCGGCGCTGGACGAGCCGTTCGCCCTCTTCTCCGGCGACACCGTGTGGATCGGGCCCGTCGCCAGGAGGTTCGGGGAGGACCTGAGTCATTACAGGAAGCGGCTCAAGCAGCAGGCCGAGACGGTGCTGGCCGAGCTGGAGGCGGAGCTCCGGCGGACGCCGCCGAAGGTGTCCCCGGCCGTCGCGCGGCAGGAGAGCGCGCGGCTGAGCGGGGAGCCCCGGACGTTCACCGCCTTCTAGGGGCTGGACGGCCGGTCCGGCGTCAGGCTGGTCCGGCGTCAGGCCGGTGCGAGGTCCTGGCGGATGGCCTGTGCCGCGGCCCGGTGGTCGGCGGCGGCGGGCGGGTCCGTCTCGTCGAGCACGGCGGCGATCCCCTCGTGGGCCAGCGCCTCCTTGTGCCGGTAGCCCAGCTTCGGGGCCAGCTCGAGCGCCTGACGGTGCAGGCGCAGGGCCTCGTCGGGCAGGCCGGCCAGCCGGCAGGTCTCGCCGTAGGCGTGCAGGAAGTGGATCTTCCAGTGTTCCTCGAACAGCTCGTCCAGGAGGGCGAACGCCTGCCGGTGGCTGGCCAGTGCCTCCTCGTGGCGGCCCGTCTCGCGCAGGGCGACGCCCAGGCAGTTGAGGCACCACGCCTCGTTGTGCTTGTGGCCGTCCTCGCGGGCGAGCTCCAGAGCCTGGCGCAGGTGCTGCGCGGCCTCGTCGGGCTGCTCGTGGACGATGGCCATGCCGAGGGTGATCCGGGCCGTCAGCGCGGCCGGCCAGGCGGGGTCGGCGTGCGCCACGTCCAGCACCTCGCGGGCCAGCCGGGCCGCCTCCTCGTGCCGTCCCAGCTGCAGCATCGCCCAGGCCTCGTCCGCGGTCGCGTGGGCCGCGCCCTGCGGGCAGCCGGCGGCGGCGTACAGCTCGCCCGCCCGCCGGAAGAGCTCGAACGGCTCCTCGACGTCGCCCTCGTCCCATCTCAGGTGGCCGCGCCGCATGATCAGATCCGCCTCGGAGCGGGTGTCCCCGGCCTGGGAGACCAGCGGTGCCGCCGCCTCGTACGCGGCGCCGGCCTCCGCCATCCGGCCCGCGTTGTAGCGGGCGAAGCCCAGGTCGCTGTGCGCCTCGGCCAGTTGCCACGAATCGCCCAGCCGCTGCGCGGCCACCAGCGATCGTTCGAAGAGGACGTTGAGGTGCGTCGTGCCGCAGCGCCGCGCGAAGAACGCCCGCATGAAGCGCGGCAGCTCGCACGCGTGCGCGTCGGCTCCGGTGGCGACGGCCAGCTCGAAGGCGCCCATCAGGTTCGTGTACTCCGTGGCGAACCAGCCGAGTGCCGCGTGCTTGTCGGTGAACCGGGGCAGCTCGGCCGGGGGCCGGCCCGCGGAGGGCGCGCGGCTGCCCGACACGTACGGCATCGCGGCGTCGGCGGCGGCCGCCGCGTGCACGTAGTAGTCGAGCACCCGGCCCAGCGCCTGCGCCCGCTCCTCCGCGGAGTCCTGCTCCGCGGCGGCCCGGTGCGCGTACTGGTGCACCAGGTCGTGCAGCGTGTAGCGGCCGGCCGACGGCTGCTGGACGAGGTGGGCGTCGAGCAGGTCCTCCAGCATCGTCCGGGCGCCGCGCAGCGGCACGTCCGCCAGCGCCGCCGCCACGTACTCGTCGAAGGACGACCCGGACAGCAGGCCCAGCAACCGGAACATCCGGCGCTCGGCCCGGTCGAGCTGGCGTACGGACATGGCGAGCGCGCTGTCGAGCTCGCCGGCCCCCTCCGCGATCCGCTCGGCCAGGATGCCCACGGTCCAGCCCGGCCGGTGCCGCAGCCGGGCCCCGGCCAGGCGCAGCGCCAGCGGCAGGTGACCGCACAACCGCAACACCTCGGCCGCGGCCTGCGGGTCGCGGGCCAGCCGGCCGTCCGGACCGCTGGGGTCGCCGCTGGCGCGGGCCAGCAGCTCCGCGCTCTCCTCCGGGGTCAGCACGTCCAGTGACACCGGAGGCACCTCCTCCAGGCCCAGCAACCGGTTGCGGCTGGTGATCAGGGCGACGGAGGAGCCCGCGCCGGGCAGCAGCGGGCGGACCTGGTCGGCGCCGGCGGCATTGTCGAGGACCACGACGGCCCGCCGGCCGGCCAGCTCCGACCGCCAGCAGGCGGCCAGCGGCTCGACACCGCCCTCCTGCGGGATCTTCTCCGACGGGACGTCGAGCGCGGCGAGCAGTGCCCGCAGCGCGGGGTCGGGATCGAGCGGCTCGCGTCCCTCGGTGAACCCGTGCAGGTCCAGATAGAGCTGGGCGTCCGGGTATTCGGCAGCCAGCCGGTGCGCGGCGTGCACCGCCAGGCAGGTCTTGCCGACACCCGCCATGCCGTCGACGGCGACCACCCGGCTGCTGCCCACCGCGTCGAGGACGGCGGCGAGCTGGGCCGCGCGCCCGGTGAAGTCGGGCACGTCGCGCGGCAGGTCGTTGCGGGGCGGGAGCGGGGCGCCGGCGGGCGGCGACGGGGGCTGGACCTGGCGGCTCGCCTTCGGGGGCGCGGGCAGGGGGTTCGTCGCCCGGGCCCACAGGGGGCGCAGCGGGCGGGGGTCGCGCTTGACCAGGCGGCAGAGCTCGATCACCACGGGCCAGGGCGGCACCGACTGGCCGCTGAGGTAGCGCGACAGCGACGACGAGCTGAGGCCCGTGTCCCGCGCGAGGGCGCGCACGCCGCGCCCGGACAGCTCCTGGAGCAGGCGCAGCCTGGCGGCCAGCTCGTCCTGGGGGTCCGCCTTGGCCGTCCGCTGTTGCACCACCACCGGGGTCCTGCCTTTCTGTCCCATCGCGGAAGAAACCTATCGGGACAAATCGCTGCAGGCCAACGCCGTTCCAACTGTCCCACGGTGTCCCACCGCCGTCGTCATGGCAAGCCCGTCCCGCTGTGATGGAGTCACGCCCCGAGGGACGGGGCGGCGATCCGGAAGAGGAGCACCACGATGCAGTCCCGTATGCAGAACCCGGCCTTCGTCCTGCCCGACGCGATGCAGCCCATCCAGGAGCTGTTCAAGGCCGTGCACGCCGGCGGGGTGGACGGTCAGACGCTGGAGCTGGTGCATCTGCGGGTCAGCCAGATCAACGGCTGCACCTCCTGCGTCGACGCGGGCACCAAGACCGCCCGCAAGGCCGGCGTGAGCGACGAGCGGCTGGCCACGGTCGTCGCCTGGCGGGAGGCCCCGTACTTCACCGACGAGGAGCGGGCGGCGCTCGCGCTGGCCGAGGCCGCGACCCGGCTCGCCGACCGGGCGGACGCGGTGAGCGACGAGGTCTGGGACCGGGCCGCCACCTACTTCGACGAGAAGCAGCTGGCCGCGATCATCCTGATGATCGGCGTCACCAACCTGTTCAACCGGCTCAACGCCACCACCCGGCAGATCGCCGGCGCGTGGGGCTGACCGCAACCGCTCGTCCCTACCAAGAATTCGCGGACAAGGAGATCTCACCATGAACGAAACGCGCAAGGCCACCAGGACGACCACCGCCGCCGGCAAGACGTTCGACGGGTTCACCGACGACGAGCGGGCCGCGATGAAGGAGCACGCCCAGGAGCTGAAGACGGCCGCGCGCCGCGGCTCCCGCGCGTCCGCCGCGGACGCGGAGCGCGACGTGCTCGCGAAGATCGCCGAGATGGCGGACGCGGACCGCGTCCTCGCGGAGCGGATCCATGCCATCGTCAAGGCCGCCGCGCCCGGCCTGTCGCCGAAGCTCTGGTACGGGATGCCCGCCTACGCCAAGGACGGCAAGGTGGTCTGCTTCTTCCAGAGCGCGGCGAAGTTCAAGGCGAGGTACGCGACCCTCGGCTTCAACGACCCCGCGAACCTCGACGACGGCGCCATGTGGCCGACCGCCTTCGCGCTGACGGCGCTGACCCCCGACAGCGAGGCGATGATCGGCGCCCTCCTGAAGCAGGCGGCGAGCTGAGGATGCCCGATCCGGGGATCCCCGTTCACTGCCAGGGGAAACCTGGTGACTTTTCGCACCTCTTGCCGCAATGTTGGGCGGAGACGATGAGTTTTGTCGGTGGCGCCGGTCAGTCTGTGCATGACGACGACTTCCTGTGAGACCGAGGGCTGGGGTGCCAGCCATGACCGCCTTTCGCCCGACGACCCCGATAGAGGTGCCGTGTCCAGCCCACAGCTCGACTCACTAGCCAAGCCCGCGGCAGCCGCCGCGGGCCGCACACCGGCCGTGATCCGGCTGCTGGTGCTCGCCACGTTCGTGGTGATCCTCAACGAGACGATCATGATCAACGCGATCCCCCGGTTGATGGTGGCGCTGCACATCACCGAGCAGACCGCGCAGTGGCTGTCGACCGCGTTCATGCTGACCATGGCCGCGGTCATCCCGATCACCGGGTGGTTCCTGCAGCGGGTGTCCACCCGCCGGGCCTACACCACGGCGATGGGCCTGTTCCTGCTCGGCACGGCGCTGGCCATCGTCGCGCCGTCGTTCGAGGTGCTGCTGGGCGCCCGCATCATCCAGGCGTCCGGGACGGCCGTGATGATGCCGCTGCTGATGACCACGCTGATGCAGGTGGTGCCCGAGCAGGACCGGGGCCGGGTGATGGGCAACGTCACCCTGGCCATCTCGGTCGCGCCGGCGATGGGCCCGACGGTCTCAGGGGTGATCCTCCAGTTCGGGTCCTGGCGCCTGCTGTTCGCCGTGGTGCTCCCCATCGCCGCCCTGATCACCTGGAGCAGCCTGAAGCGGCTCGAGAACGTCGGCGAGCCCAAGTTCAGCAGCATCGACTGGTTCAGCGTGGCGACCGCCGCGGCCGGCTTCGGCGGCCTGATCTACGGGCTCAGCCGGTTCGAGGGCGGCGATGTCCGCGTCGCCGCCGCGATCGTGGCGGCCGGGGTGGTCACCATCGCCGTCTTCGTCCTGCGCCAGCTGTCGCTGCAGAAGCGCGGCGTGCCGCTGCTGGACCTGCGCACCCTGCTCCACCGCACCTACACGGTCGCGCTGATCATGATGTCGGTGGCCTTCATGGCGATGCTCGGCTCGATGATCCTGCTGCCGCTCTACCTGCAGAGCGTCCGCGGGCTCAGCGCTCTGGAGACCGGGCTCCTCGTGATGCCGGGCGGCCTGGCGATGGGGTTGCTCGGCCCGACCGTCGGCCGCCTGTTCGACAAGTTCGGCGGCCGGGTGCTGGTCATCCCGGGCGCGATCGGCATCATGCTCGCGCTCGCCGGCTTCACCCAGGTCTCGATGACCATGCCCTACTGGCAGATCCTCGGCCTGCACGCGCTGCTGATGGTGAGCCTGGCCGGCACCTTCACCCCGGTGTTCACCCTCGGGCTCGGGGCCGTCCCCCCGCGGCTCTACTCCCACGGCAGCTCGATCCTGAGCACGCTGCAGCAGGTCGCCGCGGCCTTCGGCACCGCGCTCGTGGTCACGGTGATGAGCGCGCGAGCCGACGCCCTGAAGTCCGAAGGGGTCACCGAGGCGCTCGCCAATCTCGACGGCATGCGGCTGGCCTTCATCATCGGCGCGGTGCTGTCCGTTGCCGTGGTCATCACCGCCCTGCTCCTGCCGGCCCGCGCGGCCCAGACCGGCGAGCTCCAGGGGCCCGTGCACTGAGGTCGCGTGCCCCGCGTTCAACCCCGGCCACCGGATTCCGGTGGTCTCGGGGTCAGCGGGTCAGGGCAGTCTCCCGCTGCAGGTGGGACAGCTTCTCGGGGTTGCGTACGGCGTAGAGCCCGGTGATGAGGCCGTTCTCGACACGCACCGCCGGGCCGCGCCGGCGCTCGCCGAGGAGGGCACCCGGCTCTCCGACGCCCACCACGGCGTGTCCGACGAGACCTGGGCCCGGGTGCGCGGGCACTACGACGGCGAGCAGGTCGTCGCGCTGGTCTGCCTGGTCGCCCAGATCAACGCGGCCAACCGGCTCGGCGTGATCGCGCGCAAGGCGGGCGGCTCCTACGAGGCCGGCACGTTCAGCGGCATGACCGACTGATCGCCGGGCGGGCCCCGGGATTGCCGGGCGGGCCCCGGCCCAGGATCGCGGGATCCCGGGCCGGGCCGTCACCCGCGCTCACGAACCGCCCATCGCCTGCCTGCGCTCCGTGGCCATCCGCCTGATCCGTTTCGTACGCCCCGCCTGGGCGAGCAGGCCCAGCAGCGCGAGGTCCGAACTCGTCGCCGCCAGACGTCGCTGCGTCCAGTCCGACCACTCGCCCGGAACGCCGGCCGGCCCGGCCGCCAGGAGCTCGAGATCTCTCACGCGGGCCTCGGCGAGCTCCCGGTCCCGCCCCGGTGGTACGAGCCCGGCCCACTCCCGCCGCTCACCCGCGCCCACCGCCTCCAGCGCCCGCAGGATCACGGCCAGAGCCAGCTCCCGATCGGGCTCGTCGGCGAGTGCGTCGCGCAGCAGCGCCAGACCGCGCTCGTTCATGCTGTCCAGGGCCCGGAGGTACCGCGTCCACCGGCGATGAGCCTCCTGCTCCGCCGGCGTGGACCAGGCTCCCGACTCCTGGAACGCCGCACACCCGTCATGCTCGAAACGGACGCGCCCGTCGAAGGGTGCCGCCGGATTCGCGCACGCGCCGTAGTCCCTGCCCATCTCCCCGGCCAGCGGCAACCAGAACCGGCAGCCACCGCACTGCTCGGAGTACCACTCCTCCTGATAGCCGGGATCCTCGGTACGCCGGTGGCGTTCCGCGACCCACCGCTCGTGGATCGCGGAACGCTCGGCTTCGCCCGGTTGCCTGTCTCGGTACGGCCGCGGGGCCGCCGGCTCATGGGTCAGGAGGCCCACCAGCCTCCCACGACCTCGACGCCCTCGCTCTGCAGGGCGGCGTGCCACACCGGGTCGCGCAGCAGGCGCGTCTCCCAGGTCCGTACGATGCCGTCCGGTCCCGTGACCGCGTCCTCGCGGGACGGGTGCAGGAACAGCTCGCTCGTACCCTCCGGGAGGGCCGCGAGCCGGCGGAGGTAGTCGTCCCGGAGTCGCTCGTACGTACCGAGCTCGCGTGCCGTGCGCCGGTTGGTCGCGATCGTCTGCGGGATGGACACGCCCAGCGCGTCGGCGAGCGCGACGGCGCGCCCGTGCGCCGCCGCGAGCGGCGGCGGGAGCGGACCGCCGAAGTACGGCTCCGGGTCGCGGGGCAGCCGGAAGGCCAGGCCGTGGCGCGCGCACCACTGCAGCGCCTCGGCCAGCCACGACCTGCCGTGCAGGCCGTAGAGGGTGCCGGCATGGGAGTCGGCCGCCACGGGCACGGGGCCCCGGTCGCGCATCCAGTGCAGCTGCGCGTCCGCCTCCCGGATGACGTCGCGGGCCTCGCCGCGGGCCCCGAGGACCAGCGGGTCGTCGCTGAGCGTCCCGTCCTGATCGACGAGGCTCGCCGCGCCGTCGAGGGGCCGCCAGCGCGGGATCCCGCGCTCGCTCGTGAGCGTCACGTGCACCCGCGGCACGACGCCGAGCTCCCAGACCCGCTTCGCGGCCCGCTCCGCGACCGGCGAGACGCAGATGAGCGTCGTCGCGGAGACGTGCCCCTCGGCGAGCAGGTCGGCGATGACCTCCGACGAACCGGGCTCCCGGCCGAGATCGTCCGCCGTGATCACGACGCGCCGGGTCATCGGGGACGCTCCGCGGTGGGCGCGTCAGCGGGCCCCGGGGGCGGCGGTTCGACCGGCTCGACCGGCTCGGCCGCCTCGGGCGGCGTCTCGATCGGGACCGAGATGAGCCGCGCCGCGATCGCGCCGATCGTGGTCAGCACGAACGGGTACGCGCACAGGTACACCCGGAACGCCAGCCCGGGATCGGCCCCGGGGTCGGCCCCCGAGTTGTAGCCGAAGAACACGCCCAGCGACGTGAGCGCGAGCCCGGTCACGATCCCGTTGAGCCGGCCGAAGAAGCCGAACGCGGACAGGAAGAGCCCTTCGCGGTGCTCCCCGTTGCGCGCGGCGTCGGCGTCCAGCACACGGGCGACGATGAGGTCGTTCGTCGCGAGCATCCCCGACCACCCGACCCCGACGAGCACGCCGGCGGCGATGGCGGTGACGAGGTCGGTGGCGAGGAACAGGCCCGCGAAACTGATCGCGAGGACCGCGAAGGCCAGCCGCCAGGTCCACAGGGCGCCACGGCGGGCCACGACGCGCGTCCACACCGCGAGGCCGCCCGCCGAGACGAGGATGACGATCCCCTGCAGGTAGAGCGCGTCCCCGACCGGGAGGCCGAGCGAGTAGCGGACGTACAGCTGGATGCCCGAGAGCACCAGCGCCATGGCTATGCCGTAGCAGGCGCCGGTGAGGCCGACCGTCCAGAACATCGGGTTGCGCACGATCGACCACAGGCTTGGCAGCAGCAGCGGCCGCTCGCGCGTGGAGTAGCGGGGGCTCTCCCGGGCGCCGAGCGCCATGAACACGATCACGACGAGCGCGATCGCGCCATAGATGATCGCGGTGGTCTGGAAGCCCTGGGTGGAGTTCTCGGTGCCGAACACGCTCGTCGTGAGCAGCGGGGTGACCGCGAGCGAGATCACCAGCGCCACCAGCTGGAATCCCTGGCGCAGGCTGTTGGCCACGGCGCGGTCGCGCTCGCGCGGGAACAGCTCGGGGAGCAGCGCGCCGTAGTTCGCGTTGAGCATCGAGTCGAAGGCCTCGCACAGGATCGCGAACACCGCGAACCAGAGCACGAGGCCGAGGCCCTCCAGGGTGGCCGGCGCGGAGAAGAACGCGATCATGCAGGCCGCGAGCAACGGCGCGCCGACGATCAGCCACGGCCGGCGCCGGCCGAACCGGGTCCGGGTGCGGTCGGAGAGGTGGCCGAGCACCGGGTTGTCGATCGCGTCGATGACCGCGTAGATCACCATGACCGCGCCGTAGGCGCGCACGTCGAGCCCGAGAATGTCGACGTAGTAGAGGATCATCGATCCCTTAATCATGTTGATCGGGATGGAGGTGCCGAACATTCCGATGGCGTAGCGCCACGCGGGGGTCCGCGCCGGGGCGGGGGCCGTACCGGGCTGG
This sequence comes from Nonomuraea sp. MTCD27, assembly GCF_041950495.1. NCBI lineage: Bacteria > Bacillati > Actinomycetota > Actinomycetes > Streptosporangiales > Streptosporangiaceae > Nonomuraea > Nonomuraea sp. MTCD27. Next base: position 156,769 of record NZ_JBGNUW010000013.1, read on the forward strand.
GACACGCGATCACCTTCTCTTGCCGATGCCGACGCCGATGCCGACGCCGACGCCGACGCCGACGCCGTGCCGGTTGCCGGTACCGGCCCGGATGCCGGTACCGGCCCCGATGCCGACGCCGCGCGGCGTCACCCTCGCACCCGAAGGAGAACAGCGGGTGAAGCGGAGTCGTGCCGCGCGGGACGTCCGCTGCCGGTCCGGTTGCGGTGATGCTGGTCCACCGATCCCGGGCACGTCAAGACAGTAGGTGCGCCCGACCCCACCCGTCCCGGCGAGCCGGCGCGGTCAGAGTCCGTAGGACCTGCCGATGATGTCGCGCTGGATCTCGCTCGTGCCGCCGTACACGGTGGACACCACCGTGGAGCGCAGCAGGCGTTCCATGCCGTACTCCGTCGCGTAGCCGTAGCCGCCCATCATCTGCATCCCGTCCAGCGCCATGGCCTTGGCGAACTCGGTCGCCTTCAGCTTGGCCATCGACGCCTCGCGCGGCAGCTGCCGGGCCGGGTCCGCCTCGATCCGCCGCGCCACGTCGTGCACCAGCAGCCGGGTGCACTCCAGCTCCGTCGCGTGGTCGGCGAGGCGGTGCCGCAGCGCCTGGAAGCTGCCGACCGGGCGGCCGAACTGCCGGCGCTCCCGTACGTACGACACCGTGTCGTCGAACGCCCTGCGCGCGGTGCCGAGCATCAGACCGGCGAGGATCATCCGCTCCAGGTTCAGCCCCGCCATCAGCTGGCGCCAGGCCCGGTCGACCTGCCCGACCACCGCGTCGCCGGGCAGGAAGCAGTCGGTGAAGTACAGGTCATTGACCTCGCGGCCGCCCATCGTCTCGATGCCGCGCACCACGAGCCCGTCGATCCCGGCCGGCACCGAGAACATGGTGAGCCCGTCGTGCCGGTCATCGGACTGGGACGTGCGGGCGACGAGCAGGATGTGGTCGGCGATGTGCGCATTGGAGCACCAGGTCTTCTGGCCGTTGATCAGCCACCCGCCGTCCCGCCGCTCGGCCTTGCAGGTCAGCGCGGCGACGTCCGAGCCGGCACCGGGCTCGGACATCGACACCGCCAGCACCCTGCCGCTCAGGAAGTCGCCGAGCACGCGGCGTTTCTGCTCCTCGCTGCCGAACTTCTCGTAGGAGGCGGCGGTGATCGCGGACGTGGCGAACCCGCCGATCGGCACCTGCCAGTAGGAGGTCGTCTCCAGGAACAGGATCAGGTCGACCATGCTCTGACCGGCGCCGCCGTACGCCTCCGGCACGGCCACCCCGAGCCAGCCGAGCTCGGCCATCTTCCGGTACAGCTCGGCGTTGTGCGGCTCGACGCCCCCGTCGGTCAGCTTGAGCCACTGCTCGCGCGTGCCCGCCTCGCGCCGGCAGAAGTCCTCGATCGCGGCCACGAAGTCGCGCCGCTCATCGGTCAAGGTCACGAAGACGTACCTTCCGCGTAGAGTTCCTCGGTCACCCCGGCGTAGCGTCGCTCGATCACGCGCCGCCGCAGCTTCAGCGACGGGGTGAGCTCCCCGCTCGCCGGGCTCCAGGCGTGGTCGAGCACGCGGAACGCCTTCACCTGCTCCGGCCGCGACAACGCCTCGTTGGCCCGCTGGACGGCCGCGGCCAGCTCGGCGCGCACGCGTGGCTCCGCCGCCAGCTCCTTCAGCTCCACCGCGGCCAGGCCCTGGGCCGCGGCCCAGGCGGGCGCGACCTCCTCGTCCAGCACCAGCAGCGCCGTCAGGTACGGGCGGCGGTCACCCACCACGACCGCGTAGCCGATCAGCGGGTGCGCCCGCAGCAGCGACTCGACCGCGCTGGGTGCGACGTTCTTGCCGCTCGAGGTGATGATCATTTCCTTCTTGCGGTCGACGATCCGCAGCAGCCCGTCGTCGTCGAACCTGCCGATGTCGCCGGTCGGCAGCCACCCGTCCGCGTCCACGACCGCCCGGACCCCACCGTCCGGCTGGAGGTAACCCTGGAACACCAAGGGTCCGCGCACCTGGATCTCGCCGTCCCCGGCGAGCCGGACCTCCATCCCCGGCATGGGCAGGCCGACCGTCCCGGCCCGGTAGTGGCCGGGGAACGTGCTGGTGGCCGCGCCGGTGGTCTCGCTGAGGCCCCAGACCTCCATGATCGTCATACCGAGGCTGCCGAAGAACTCCAGCACCGCGGCCGGGACGGGCGCGGCGCCGCTGCCCAGCCGGGCGGCTTCGGCGAGCCCGATCCGCTCCCGCAGCGGGCGCAGCACGGTCCGGTCCGCGCGCTCCACCGCCTCGGCGAGCCCGGCCGGGAGCGGGTCACCGGTGGCACGGATGCGGTACGCCTCGGCCGCGACCTCCCGCGCCCGCTCGACGGCGGCACGGCGGTCACCGTCCAGACCGGACAGCACCTGCTGTAACCCGGCCGCGAACTTCTCCCACACCCGTGGCACGCCGAAGAACGCCTGCGGCAGCACCCTGGTCAGCGTGGCGAGCAGCCGGGTCGGGTCGGCGCAGATCGTCACATGGCCGGCGGTGTAGAGCGGCAGATAGATGCCGAGCACCCGCTCGGCGATGTGCGCGAGCGGCAGGTACGCGACCGTCCTGGGGTGTGCGGGGGCGGGCTGGACCAGCTCCTGGAGCGCGCACTGGTAGAGCACGTTGCGGTGCGACAGCACCACGCCCTTCGGATCGCCGGTCGTGCCCGAGGTGTAGATCAACGTCACGGGGTCGTCCTGGCCGGCCTCGGCGACCGGCCCGACCTGCCCCGCCGCCCGCAGGTCGGCGTAGCGCGTGTGCTCGCCGGCCGCGTCGTCGATCACGACGACGCCCTTCAGCCCGGGCATCCCGGCCAGCGCGCCCGCCCAGCGCGCCAGCTCGGCGGGGCCCTCCAGCACCACCACGGTCGCCGCGCTGTGCAGGGCGACCTGCCGGAGCTGCTCGGGGCTCAACGTCGCGTACGTCGTGCACGGGATCGCGCCCAGCTCGACCGCGGCGAGGTCGACGACCCAGTGCTCCGGCCGGCTGGACACGCCGATGAGCATCCGCTCGCCGCGCCGCAGGCCCAGCGCCCACAGGCCGCTCGCCACGGACAGCACCTCGTCGTACAGCTCGCGCCAGGTCCGGGTGCGGCCGTCGGCTCCGGTGAGGGCGGGCAGGTGGCCGTATCGGCCGGCGTTGCGCCGCAGCAGCCCTGGCACGGTGTGCGCCCCCACCGCGGCGCGCACGTCCTCCACTGTGATCATCCATCGCTCCCTCCGCCGGGCCCCGAGCGCATCCATCAGAACCCGAACATCGTTCTACTGTCAACACATCCGAATGACCACTTACTTAGCCTGTTGTTCCCCCAGGCAGTCACCGTTATAGCCAGGGCATGAGATGACGATTCCGGAGTCACCTGGCGACCGTTACACTCGGCGCATGCCGACAAGCCCGCCCCGGCGGTCGAAGGATCGCCAGGAGGCGATCGCCCTCGTCGCCGCGGAGCTGTTCTGCGCCCGCGGCTTCCACAATGTCGCCATCGAGGACATCGCCCAGGAGGTCGGCATCACCGGCCCGGCGATCTACCGGCACTTCCCGACCAAGCAGGCCGTGCTCGCCGCGGCCGTGCGGGAGCTGGGCAGCCGCTTCGCGGAGTGCGTGCACGCCGGCGCGCGGGAGGCCGTCCCCTCCGACCGCCTGCCCGCCGCGTTGCGGGCGCTGGTGCGCTACGCGCTCGACAGGCGCACCGTGGCCCGGCTCTACCAGTGGGAGGGCCGCTGCCTCGACGCCGGGCAACGGGCGGAGCTGGCCGTGCCGTTCGACGCCGCCGTACGCATGCTCCGCCAGCTGCTGCTGGACCTGCGGCCCGGGCTCGGCGAGCAGGACGCCGCGTTACTGGTCTCCGCGGCGCTGAGCGCGATCGCGAGCCCGTCCACCCATCGCGCGAGCCTGTCCAGGAGCAAGGCCGAACGCACGATCCTCGACTGCGTCACCACCGTGATCGCCGTGCACCCGCCCGCGCCGCCGCCGCGGCGGACGTCCTCGGGGCGTCGCCGGCCCGACCGGCTCGAATTGCTGCCGCGCCGCGAGCGGCTGCTCGCCGAGGCGATCCGGCTCTTCCACGAACGCGGCTACCACCAGGTGAGCATCTCCGACATCGGGCAGGCCGCCGGGATCAACGCCTCCAGCGTCTACACGCACTTCGCGAGCAAGGCCGAGTTGCTGGCCGCCGCCTACTACCGGGCCACCAGCCGCGTGGAGCACACCACGGCGGCGGCGCTGGCCGACGCGAGCACGCCGGCGCAGGCCCTGAGCCGGCTGATCGACGCGTATGTCGAGATCACGTTCGACCAGGCCGACCTGGCGGCCGTCTACGTCTCGGAGAGCGAGAACCTGGCCCCGGCCGACCTGCGGCGGCTGCGGGCCGCGCAGCGGCGGCACGTCGACACCTGGATCGGCCTGGTGGCCGAGTCGCGTCCGGGGGAAGGGCCGGCCGAGCTCCGCTTCCGGACGCACGCGGCCCTGAACATCGTGACCGACCTCGCCCGCGCCGCCGGTCCGTCGGTGACCGAGGCGAGAACGGCCGCCCTGCTCCGCCCGATGCTGGGCCTGCCCGATCGCACCGAGCGGTCCGCCGCTCCAGCGTGAAGGCGCGGCTCCAGGGGAGCCTGACGTCGCGAATCGTCCAGTCCGGGGCGAACCCATGCGGGATGGGCGCACGCCTCTCGCGAGCAGCGACCGCGTCGGCCCCGGTGCCGCCTGGGGCCTACTGGGGGTCGCGGTAGATGGTGAGCCGGTAGGAGTAGCGATCTCCCCGGTAGAGCGAGTCGGCGCGCTCGACGGCCCGGCCGCGGACGTCGAAGCCGACGCGCCGCACGAGGAACGCCGGGGAGAACGGCGGCGCGCCGAGGGCCCGCGCGTCGTCCGGGTCGAGCACGGTCGCCTTGATGGTCTGCTCCGCCCGGTGCAGGGTCAGCCCGTAGCGGGCCGACAACACCTCGTACAGCGAGCCGTGCAGCTCCGGCCCGAGGTCGTCGGGCACGAGCTCGCCGGGCAGGTAGCTGTGCTCCAGGCACATGGGCTCGTCGTCGGCGGTGCGGATCCGGCGGATGTGCACGACCTGCGAGGACGGGCTGACCTGCAAGGCGTAGCCGATGTCGGCGCCCGCCGGGATGCGCTCGCAGGTGACCTCGAGCGAGCCGGGACGCAACCCGCGCGAGCGCATGTCCTCGCTGAAGGACGTCAGCTCGACGGACTTGCGGACGCGCGGCTCGCTCACGAACGTGCCGGAGCCCTGGACCCGGTAGACCCGGCCCTCCCGCTCGAGCTGGTCGATGACCCGCCGCACGGTGAGCCTGCTCACGGAGAACTCCTCGGCCAGGCCGCGCTCGGTGGGCAACCGGTCGTGCGGGGACAGCGCGTCCACCAGGAGATCCGCCAGGTGCCGGCGGAGCTCCTCGGACCTGGCCGGGGGGCGTTCCGTCTTCATGGCTCAGGAGTCTAACCCGGAATTGGTGTACTCCAATATCTTGACCCCGACTCCTGATTTGCCCTATACCAGTCACATCCATCCCCGCACTCACGATGAGGATCAGGTGGACGTTGCCAAAAAGGGCATGCCCATAGCCGTCGGGGGCATCTCCACGGGGGCACTCCGATGAAGCAGTTGCGCGGCGGCCTGATCGTCTCCTGCCAGGCGCCGGGCGGGCACCCGCTACGCGATCCGGACGTGATCGCCCGCCTGGCCGAGTGCGCCGTGCTCGGCGGGGCGGCCGGGCTGCGGGTCAACTCGGCCGAGGACATCGCCGCCGTGCGCCGCCGTACGGACGTGCCGGTGATCGGCCTGCACAAGGTCAGCCATGGGCACCGGGACGTGATCACACCCACGCCGGAGCTGGCGGCGGGGCTGGTCGAGGCCGGCGCGGACGCGATCGCCGTGGATCTCACGCCGGAGGCCCCCGGGCCGGGGCTGAAGCTGATCGAGCACATCCACGAGCTGGGCCGGCCCGTCATGGGGGACGTCTCGACCCTCGACGAGGGCCTGGCCGCCTGGGAGGCGGGCGCGGACTTCGTCGGCACCACGCTGTCCGGCTACACCGCGCGCCAGTTGCCCACCCCGCACGACCCCGACCTGCGCCTGGTCGGCGCGCTCGCCGCGCGCGGGGTGCGAGTGATCGCCGAGGGCCGCTACCGCACCGAGGACCACGTACGGCAGGCGTTCGCGGCGGGCGCGTGGGCCGTGGTGGTCGGCGGCGCGATCACCGATCCCGTCTCCATCACCCGGCGGCTGGCCGCCGCCGCACCGCGATGACGCCGCTCGCGCTGGCCGTCGACATCGGCGGTACGAAGATCGCGGCCGGGCTCGTGGCACCGGACGGCACGCTCACCGAGCGGCGCAGGGCGGCCACTCCCCCGGGCCCGTCGATCCTCCGTGCCGTCTTCGAGCTCGCCCGGCCGCTGGCGAGCCGGGCGGTGGCCTGCGGGATCGGCACGGCCGGGACCGTCGGCCCGCTGGGGCGCATCGCGTACGCGACCGACCTGCTCACCGGCTGGGCGGGCACCGACGTCAAGGGCGAGGCCGAGCGCGCGTTGCGGCTCCCGACGGTCGTGCTGAACGACTGCCATGCCGCCGGCGCCGCCGAGGCACGGGTCGGCGCGGCCCGCGGCGCGCGCACGGCGCTGGTCGTCGCCATCGGCACGGGCATCGGCGGGGCGATCTGCGTCGGCGGCCGGGTGCGGACCGGAGCGACGGGGACCGTGGGCGGCATCGGCCACCTGCCCGCCCCGACGGACGCGGGCGCGCGCTGCTCGTGCGGGGCGCTCGACCACATCGAGGCGCACGCCTCCGGACCGGCGATCGAGCGCGCCCACCTGGCGGCGACCGGGCAGGCGCTGCCGCTGGCCGAGATCGGCCGGCTCGGCTCCCACGTGATCAGCGACGCTGCGGCGCTCATGGGCCGGGTGCTCGCCGGCGCGGCCAACCTGATCGCTCCCGACGCGATCGTCGTCGCGGGCGGGGTGTCGCTGCTCGGACCGGTGCTGCTGGAGCCCATGACGGCCGCCTACCGTGCCGAGGCCCTGCCGGGCCCCTCCGCCGCGCCGCTGCTCCCGGCCGCGCTCGGCGAGGACGCCGGGCTGGTCGGCGCGGGCCTGGAGGCCCTGGCCCACCTCGGCCCCGAACCACCGTCGCCTCTCGTCGAGGGAGGTGTTCCGGTCCGCGGGATTGATCAAGGGGGTGTTCCGGGCGCATGCTGAACCGCACCTCACTCTAGAAACCACCCGATCTGGGAGCCTCTGATGGCAAAGACATGGATCTTTCTCGTGGTCGGCGTTCTGCTGGTCCTGACCGGCCTCATATGGACGCTGCAAGGGCTGGGGATCGTCGGCGGCAGCGTGATGAGCGGCGTCACCACCTGGGCGATCATCGGCCCCATCGTCCTCCTCGTCGGGCTCGCCGCCGGCTTCGTCGGGCTGCGCCGGCTCCGGGGCGGGTCCAAGGGGCAAGGCTGACCGCTCCTTGCGCCAGGGTTGATCATTCTTCTAAGTTAGGCTCCGTAACTTACGGAAGGTCATCCCATGCTCACCCCGTCCGCCGAGGGGCCGGTCCCCCAGTTCCCGCCCGGCCGGCCGGTCACGGCCCCGAGGACGGCGTCCTGAACGCCGCAGGGCACGACGCCGAGGAGGCCCGGTGCCCGAACCGCTGACCCTGCTCCCGGAAGACCCCACCACCGTCGGGCCGTACCGTCTGGAGGGACGGCTCGGGTCGGGCGGGCAAGGCGTGGTGTACGCGGGCCGTGCCCCCGGCGACGGCCCCCACGAAGACCCCGCCCGTGCCCCTGACGGGGCCCGTGTCGCGGTCAAGCTGCTGCACCCGCACCTGATCGCCGACGGCGACGCGCGGATGCGGTTCCTGCGCGAGGTGGAGACGGCCAAGCGGGTGGCGCCGTTCTGCACCGCGCAGCTGCTCGACTCCGGCTTCGCGGGAGCCAGGCCGTACATCGTCAGCGAGTTCGTGGACGGGCCCTCCCTGCAGGAGTCGGTACGGGAGAGCGGGCCGCGCGGCGCGGCGGCGCTGCAGCGGCTGGCAGTCAACACCGCGACGGCGCTGGCCGCCATCCACGCGGCCGGCGTGGTGCACCGGGACTTCAAGCCGGGCAACGTGCTGCTCGGCCCCGACGGGCCCGTGGTGATCGACTTCGGCATCGCCAAGGCCCTTGACCTGAGCCAGTCGGTCGTCACCAGCCAGCCGATCGGCAGTCCCGCGTACATGGCGCCCGAGCAGATCGCGGGCGGCGACGTCGGGCCGGCCGCCGACCTGTTCGCCTGGGCCGCGACCATGTTCTACGCGGCCACGGGACGGCTGGCGTTCACCGGGGACACCATCCCCGCCACCCTGCACTCGGTCCTGCAGAGCGAGCCCGACCTGAGCCCGTTCGAGGAGCGGCTGGGGCTGCTGCTGCGGGAATGTCTGGCCAAGGACCCGGCCGTGCGCCCCACGGCCGCGCAGCTGGTCGAGCGCCTGCGCACACTACCGTCCCCCACCTGGCAGGACGCCGCGACGGGCACCCCCGCCGGCCCTGACCCCGCCGGGCCCGCCGTCTCCGGCTCCACTGGGCCCGCCGGCCGCACCCCCACCGGACCCGCAGCTCACGGCCCCACCGGGCACTCCCCCGCCTCGAAGGCCTCCGGCCGCCGCGGGTTCGCCGTCGCCTCGGCGACCGCCGCCCTGATCGTCGCCGCCGGCGTCGGCATCGGCGTCTACGCCCTGTCGCCCGCCACCGCCCAGCGGCAGGTGGCGGCGGGCCCGGCGGTGACCACCTCGACCCCGCCGCCATCGGCCGCCCCGTCCACCACCGCGCCCAGCACGTACGAGCTGCTCGTCACGAAGACGCCGGGCAAGGCGACCGACCTCGCCCCGGCGTCCCCCACCAAGGCGCCCCAGAGATCCACGGCCACCCCCACGCGAGACCGCGACTCGACACCGGGCAGCAGCCCCACCACCGCGCCGAAGACGCCCAAGTCGACACCCCGGCCGACCCGCCAGTCGCCCTCCAGCACGGCGACGGCCGCCAAGGAGCCCTCCGCCAAGCCGTCCCTCCAGCCCTCCACGGGCACGGTCACGTGGACCGACGCCAGCGCATACTGCAGGTCGCTGGGGCACACGGTCTCGTTCAGCGGCGGCTGGTCCGGCATGAAGTGCACGGGGACCGACACCCAGGTCACCCCGTCGGCGCTGTGCCAGTGGAAATATCCGGCCTACAGCCACGCCGTGGCCGACCCGCCGGTCAACCCCTTCACGCCGGTGGCCAACTGCAGCCTCTCGTGACCCGCGCGGAGGCGGCGGGCCGACGTGCCGCGCCAGGCACATCGGCCGGTGCCGGCACACGCGCTCGGTGTCCGCGGCGAGGGCACAGCTCGCTTCCAAGTCGGGCGCAAGTTCCGGGCGGTACTCCTGGACGGGTGATGAACCATCGTCTGACCCGCGTCCTGGCCGGCCTGGGTGCCGCCGGCGTCGTGCTCACCGCGCAACCCGCCCCCGCCTCGGCCGGCCCCACCAGCTGGAAGTGGGGCGCCCTCCACTCCACCGACGGCATGGCGACCGCCCGGGGCAAGGTCGTCGTCGGCCAGTCGGGGCTCGTCGTGACCGGCTACCTCGACGACACCTACGGCAAGGGCTGCTCGTGGGTCCTCATCAAGTACCAGAACGCGAGCAACGGGCGCCGGCGTACGCACGGCGTCTACAACTGCACGGCCGGGACCGGCTCGTTCCGCAAGAGCGTCGGGGGCGTCCTGCAGATCTGGGCGCAGGTGTGCCGGGGCACGTCCAAGCGGCCCGTCGGCAGGTGCTCGCGCTGGAAGACCATCTACACGCAAGGAGGATGACCCCGCCCTACGTGGCCGGGCGGCGGGGCCGGTCGGCGGCCGGGACGCTCAGGACCAGGCGACCGGCAGGGAGTGCACGCCGAAGACGGGCATCTCGTCGCGCAGCGGCAGGATGTGGTCCGCCGCGCTTCTAAGATCCGAGGTGTGGCCAGATACTTCGACGTGCATCCCGACAATCCCCAGCCTCGCCTGATCAGCCAGGTCGTCGACACCCTCAACGCGGACGGGCTGATCGCGTACCCGACGGACTCCTGCTACGCCCTCGGGTGCCGGCTGGGCAACAAGGAGGGCATCGACCGGATCAGGGAGATCCGCGACCTGGGCAGCGAGCACCATTTCACGCTGGTCTGCAGGGACTTCGCGCAGTTCGGCCAGTTCGTTCTGGTGAACAATGCGCTGTTCCGCCTGATCAAGGCGGCGACTCCGGGCGGTTACACGTTCATCCTGCCCGCGACCAAGGAGGTGCCGCGGCGGTTGCTGCATCCGCGGAAGAAGACGGTCGGCGTGCGGATCCCCGACCACGTCGTCACGCAGGCGCTGCTGGCCGAGCTCGGCGAACCGCTGCTGTCCAGCACCCTGCTGCTGCCCGACGAGGCCGAGCCCATGACGCAGGGCTGGGAGATCAAGGAGCGGCTCGACCACGTGGTGGACGCGGTCATCGACTCGGGCGAGTGCGGCGCCACCCCGACGACGGTGGTCGACTGTTCGCAGGGCGAGCCCGTGATCCTCCGCCGGGGCACCGGAGACCCGTCCCTCTTCGAGTAGGGCCCTGACGGCCCGTCAACGCCCGCCGATGTCCTCGCTCCACACGCCGGGGTTCTCCCGCTGGAAGCGCGTCATCATGGCCCGGCACACCTCGTCGTCGAGCACGTCGACCTCGACACCCCGCGAGCGGAGGAAGTCCACGTCCCCCGAATAGCTCTCCCGCTCGCCGATCACCACCCGCGGGATGCGGAAGAGCAGCACCGCGCCGCTGCACATCTCGCAGGGCGAGAGCGTCGTGTACAGCGTCATGTCCCGGTACGACGCGATGCGGCCGCCGTTGCGCAGGCACGCGATCTCACCATGGGCGATCGGGTCGCCCCGCTGGACGCGCTCGTTGTGCCCCGAGGCCACCAGCGCCTCCCCCAGAGCCAGCGCCGCCCCGATGGGGATGCCCCCGTCGTCGAGGCCCTTCCTCGCCTCGGCGATCGCGACCGCCATCATCGCGCCGTCCGTCTCCGACCGCGACCGGGAACCCATCCGCCCTCCCGCCTGCCGGGGACTCCGCGTCAGGGTCCTTCCCCTCCTGCCCGCCCCTCACCCCCGGCCGGGGCCACGGCGCGCGGCGCGGAGCCAATCTCGCCGAGAGTCCCCGCGGTACCAGCTCGTCGGCGTAGTGGACGGTCACCACGTGCACGCTGAACGGCCACCGCCCCGTCATCCTCGTACCTTTCGGCGCAACCCGTTAGGCCGGAAACTTTCACGCGATCAGGGATTGATGAAGAGAACTTTCGGAGTTATCTTCACGATCATCCCCCCCAGTTCACGAGGTGAGCATGATCGCCGGTAAAGCCCCAGCCCTTGCCCTCCTGATCCCGCTCGCGTTGGCGCTGCTCCCCCAGGCCGCCTCCGCCGACCCCGTCGAGGCCCTGGCCACCGCCCACAAGAGCCCGTTCAACTGCGGAAAGACCTTCAACGCCAACAACTGGTACCCCGGCCACAGCCCGTCGGGTTCCCTTGACTGGCAGGACTACGGCGGCGACGACATCAACGGCGAGACCGTACGCGCCACCGCCGCGGGCACCGCGTACTTCTACGACGCGGGGAACACGAGCTACGGCAAGTGGGTGGAGGTGCGGCACGCCGACGGCAGCAGGACCCGTTACGCCCACCTCGCCACCATGGCGCGGGGAGCCGGCGGCTCGATGAGCGTCGGCCAGGGCACCACGATCGGCACGGTCGGCTCCACCGGCGGCTCCACCGCTCCCCACCTGCACTACGAGCAGCGCACCACCACCGGCGCGGTGGACACCAGCCCCACCGTGGACGGCGTGACCGTGTCCCTGGGCGAGAAGAAGGCCATCACCAGCACCAACTCCTGCGGCGGCAACCCCTACACGCCCGAGGAGGTCTGCGGCGGCGGGTACGCGGTCATCGACTCGGCCGGCCTCACCGGCGGTCGCACCTACCTGCTCTACAACTCGGGCAACGGCTACAACTGCGTGGTGACGCTGAAGACGACGAACGTCGGATCGCCGTCGTCGATGTCGGCCTTCCTCGAGCCGGAGGGGCAGACCAGGACGACGAACTCGGGGAGTTTCGGCTATTACGCGGGACCCGTCAAGCGGTCCGCGCCCGGCGTGTGCGTCAAGTGGGGCGGCTCCGTCGGGAGCAGCTCGTACACCAGTCCCTTCGAACACTGCTCATGACCTGTAGGCGGCGGCCTGGAGGTCGTACAGGCGGGCGTACCGTCCGGCGAGGTCCATGAGCTCGGCGTGGGTGCCGCACTCGACGATCCGCCCGCCGCCCAGCACGACGATCAGGTCGGCCATCCGGATGGTGGCGAACCGGTGCGAGACCAGCAGGGTGATCCCGCCGGTGGCGTGCTGCCACTCCCGGGCCGCCTCCGCGTAGCGCTGGTAGACCTCGTGCTCGGCGGCCGCGTCCAGCGCGGCCGTCGGCTCGTCCAGCACGGCGAGGAGCGGCGTGGACCGCATGAACGCCCGTGACAGGGCGATCTTCTGCCACTGGCCGCCGGAGAGCTCGGTACCGTCGCCGAGGGCCTTGCCGAGCCGGGTCTCTTCGCCCTCCGGCAGGCGGGCGAAGACCTGGGCGGCGCCGCCCTTCTCGGCGGCCCGCTCGATCTCCCGCATCCTGGGCAGGTCGCCCACGCCGACGGCCTCGCGGGCCAGGAACGGGAACCGGCTGAAGTCCTGGAAGGCCGCGGTCACCCGGTCCCGCCAGCCCGCGGGGTCCAGCTCGGTGAGGGGCGTGCCGTCCACGGTGACGGTCCCGGCGGTCGGGCGGTAGAACCCGCACAGCAGCTTGACCAGGGTCGTCTTCCCGCTGCCGTGGTCGCCGACCAGCGCCACCGTGGCCCCGGCCGGGAGGTGCAGGTCGATGCCGCGCAGCACGGGCGGCCCGCCGTAGGAGAAGTCCACGCCGGACAGGGTGATGCCCTCGCGGAGCCGGTCGGGCGGGAAAACCGTCCCGCTGGTGCTCGTCCCGTACAGGTCGCGCAGCCAGAGATAGTGACCGACCATGGTGAGGCCGCGGGCGGAGCGGGTGATCGCGTTCGTGAGCAGGTCGAGCTGCCCCCTGATCTGGCCGCCGAGCGTGGCCACCAGCAGCAGCGCCCCCGGGCTGACCGCGCCCGACAGGGCCAGCCGCGCGGTGAGGAACAGGGCGCCGATGAAGGCCAGCACGAAGACGAGCGAGCCGGCCAGGTTGAGGCCGCCGACGGCGAGGGTGGCCCGCCAGAGGATCGCGGTCCGCTCCTCGCGCAGGCGGCGCGCGAGCGCGGCGGCGTGCGCGCCGGAGGTGCCGAGCCGGAGCTCCTTGGCCGCGTTCGCCTCGGTGATCATCGTGAAGAGGTGCTGTTCGGCCCGGTTGTGCTCGGCGGTCTCCGCCCTGGCCGCCTCGGTCCTGCGTGCGGCGGTACGGGTGAGCAGCATCGAGGGCACCGCGAAGAGCGGCAGCACGAGCAGCACGGGATGCACCCAGGCCAGCAGGACCGCCGTGACGACCAGCCAGAGCCCGCTCTGCGCCACGGTGAGGGACTGCATCCCGGTGACGACGGTCCGCGGGCCGAGCCCGCGGATCTGCTCGATCCGGCGCAGCGACTCCGTGTCCTCCAGGTGCGCGGTGGTCGGCAGGGTCGCGCACCATCGCATGATCCGCCGGTCCAGCACGGTGCCGACCTCGCCGCCCAGCAGGCCGGCCTGCACCTCGATGACGCGCCCACCGGCCAGCACGAACGCGCCCGCCGTCGCCGCGCAGAGCGCGCCGCCGATCAGCAGCGGACGGGACCCGGACAGCACGCCGTCCACGATCCACCGCAGGCCGAGGGCGGTCAGGCCGGGGGTGACGGCGCTCAGCGGGGTCAGGACGAGCAGCAGCCACGTTCGCCCGGGAGCGTGGCGCAGGCACTCGGCCAGCAGGGTACGGAGCTCGGCGGCCCTCATGCGCCCTCCTCGGACCGCCGGGTTCGCGGGTGGGACGGCCCTCATGCGCTCTCCTCGAACTGCCGGGCCTGGAGGTGGAACATCCGCGCGTACTCCCCGCCGGCGGCGAGCAGCTCGTCGTGGGTGCCGTCCTCGGTGATCCGCCCGCCGGACAGCACGACGATCCGGTCCGCCTTCCGCACGGTGGAGAACCGGTGCGAGATCAGGACGACGGCCGCCCGCTCCCGCACCTGGCGGATGCGGTCGAACGCCTCCAGCTCGGCCTCGATGTCCAGGTTGGCGGTCGGCTCGTCCAGCACGAGGAGCCGCGCTCCGCAGGCGGCCGCCAGCGCCGCCCTGGCCAGCGCGATCTTCTGCCACTGGCCGCCGGACAGGTCGCCGCCGCCGGTGTACTTGGGCGAGAGCACCGTCTCCCAGCCCTGGGCCAGCCTCTCGATCATCGCGGTCGCGTCCACGGCGGCGGCCGCCGCCTCGACCTGCTCCCGCGTGGCCCGCGGCGCCGCGATCCTGATGTTCTCGTACGCGCTCAGCTCGTACCGGTTGAAGTCCTGGTAGACCGCGTACGCCGTGGGCTCGGTGACCACGGTGCCGCTCAGCGGCCGGTGCTGGCCGGTGAGGAGCTTGGCGAGGGTCGTCTTCCCCGCCCCGTTCACGCCCACGACCGCGATCACCTCGCCGGGCCGGAGGGTCAGCGTCACGCCGTCCAGCACGCGGACGTCCCCGTACCCGAAGACCACGTCGCGCAGGGCGACCTCGCCGCCGGCCGGTCCGGGCGGCGGCTCCAGGCCGGGGGCGAGCGCGCGGATCCGGGTGACCGCGTCCACGGCGGGCATCGCGACCTCGTCCAGGTCCTCCCCTGGCTCGACATGGAGATGACGAACATGGCGGAGACCGCGCCGATCGTCGCGGCGATCCGGCCCACCGACACCTCGCCGGAGGTGGCCACCGCCACGTACACCACCGACGCGGTGGCCGCCCATCCGAGGAAGACCGACAGCTCCCGCCGGAGCAGGGCGACCCTCGACTCGATGACCTGCCGCATGGCCTCGGCGATGTTCTCGTCCGCGTGCTTCTCCAGCCAGCCGGTCAGCCCGAAGATCCGGACCTCCTTGGCGTCCCGGCTGTCCGACATCATCGCGGCCCACGCGCGCCCGCGCAGCGCGGCCGGCATGGTGCCGGACACCACCCGGAAGAACTCGCGCCACATGCCGGCCCGGTGACGGCCCAGCAGCAGCGCCACCGCGGCCGTCGCCGGGCCCCACCACCACACCACCGAGGAGAGCACCAGCATCGCCGTCACCAGCCCGGCCATGGTCAGCCCCGCCCGGAACCGGCCCACCGCCGCACTGCCGATGCCCTCGTCGGTCCAGGTCAGCAGCGGCGAACGCATGGTCGACAGCTTGTCCTGGACGGCGACGTCCGCCACCCGGTCCAGGGTCGGCAGCGCCAGCACCCGGGAGGTCAGCTCCTCGCGGACCGCGGCGTCGATCCGCCGTCCCACCCGCTCGGCCAGCGGCCGGCTCATCGAGCGGAGCACGTTGCCGGCGACCAGCAGCGCGCCGAGCAGCGCCAGCATCGTCCCGATGCCGCTCCCCAAGGCGTCCCGCCGGGCCGCGCCCTGCGCCAGGCGGCCCACCAGCTCACCGGTCACCAGGGCCACCGCGGTCGGCTCCACCAGGAGGAACAGCTCAAGGAGGGAGACGGCCGTCAGCCACGGCCAGCCGGCCAGCCGGAGGAAACCCAGAAGACGGCGTTTGGGAGATGGGGCCACGAATCGCCACTTTATCTACGTCATTGACGCACTTTCCGCTGAATTTTCCTGGCGGGATTCGCGAAATGCTGCGGTATTTGCAGAATTTCGACGACATTTGCGGCAACCCAGCGAACGGCGAAAGGGGCGCCCCTGGCGGGAGCGCCCCTCGTGGTGTCGTACCGCCGTGCTAGTCGAGAGCTCTGGCCAGGTCGTTGAGCGCCTTGGCCAGGGCGGCCTGGGCCGGGTCAGAGGTCTTGAGCAGCCGGGCCGCGGTGCGCAGCTCGATCGCGGCGATCTTCTTCAACCGCCGGTCGGCCAGTCGCTCGGCCGAGTCGATGAGCCGGTCCACCGCGATGGCGGTGCCCTTCCGCATCGTGCCGGCCCGCTCGGCCTGCACCTGGTACGCCCGGACCAGCTCGAAGCTGGGCTGGTGGACCACCTGCGGCTGGTGCTGGGCGTTGAACACGTCGTACCTGACCTTGGCCGCGGCGGCGATCTCCGCCTCCGCCAGGTCCTTGGTCGGGGTAAGCGCGAAGACGTCCAGACCGCGGGCGATCTCGGAGCCGTACACGCGCCCGTTGTAGTAGTACGCGGACCAGATGCCGCCGGTGAACAGCTGGGTGGCGCTGATCGGGCCCCGGTCGAAGAAGGCGATCTCCTTCGGGTTGGCCGAGTCGGTGAAGTCGAACGCCGACACGCCGCCCTGGTACCAGCCCTGGACCATGATGTCCCGCCCCGGCACCGGGATCAGCGACCCGTTGTGCGCGACGCAGTTCTCCGTGGTGGTCTGCACCGCGGGCATCTTGTAGTAGCTGCGGAACTCCATCTTGCCGTTCACGATGTCGAAGATGGCGTTCGCGCCCCACGACAGCTCGTCGGTCTCCCGGCAGCGGGCGCCGGTGCCGCCGCCCCACTCGTCGGTGAAGACGACCTTCTTCCCGTCGTTGCTCAGCGTCGCCGAGTGCCAGTACGCGAAGTTGGGGTCGGAGACCTCGTCCAGCCGGACCGGCGCGGCCGGGTCGGTGGTGTCGAGCAGGATGCCGTTGCCCGCGCAGGCGCCGGCGACCAGGTTCAGCGCCGGGAACGCGGTGAGGTCGTGGCAGGCGCTGGTCACCGGCTGCGGGGACCAGTTGCCGCCGGACGGGTGCGTCGGCGCGGGCGGGGTGTTCTGCAGGCCGTTGATCGCGCCGGTCGCCGGGTCGGTGAACACCCGGGGCTGGCTGACGATCGCCGCGTTCTGCGGGGCGGCCAGCGGGACCTTGATGACCTCGATCCGCCACAGGGCGGTGTTCAGGTCGGTCGCCGGCGCGTTCACGCAGCCGGCCAGCTCCTGGGCGTTGCGCACCCCGGCGGTGCCGGAGACGTAGATGTAGACGTTGTCCCGGTCCTGCTTGCCGGTCACCACGCTGTGCGTGTGCGAGCCGCGGCAGGTCTGCACCGCGGCGACCTGGACCGGCTGGGAGATGTTGCTCACGTCGAAGATCCGGACGCCGCGGAAGCGCTCCGGGTTCACGGAGCCGGGGGCGCCCTGGGTGCCGCAGTCGAGCCGGCCCCGGGTCTCCTCGACCGACATGAAGAGCAGGTTGCCGTACACCGACAGGTCACCCTGGCCGCCCGGGCAGACCACGGAGGTCTTCAGGGCCGGCTGGGACGGCTGGGAGATGTCGTAGATGTTGAAGCCGTGGAAGTTCCCGACGAACGCGTGGTTGCCGGCGAGCGCGAGGTCGGAGTTGGCGAATGCGAGATTGCCCGGGTTGTCGGGCTGGAAGAAGCCCTCCGGCCGGTTCTGGTGGCCGACGAGCTGCAGCCCGCTGGCCGCCTGCTGGGCGTCGAGCCAGCCGGCGCCCAGGCCGACCCGCGGGTCGGCCTGCTGCGTGGCCGGATCGGCCGGAAGCGGAGCCGGCTCGGCTGACACCGCGGCTGTGGGCAGTATCCCGGCCAGGATCACCCCCGCCGCGATCACCGCCAGGCCGCGTAACCCGGCACGTCGTCGTGCCGTACTGATCTCCTGCATGGGTCGCACCCCTCCTTTTCCGGTACTTCGGCGTGACCCAACGCGCCGTGCCGCAGCCCGGAACGGCCCAGATGTCCGACTGAACCGTCAGATATCGGCACGACGGTTATGCGGACACTAAAGTAATTTGGTGAGCTGAGCTATATGCTGTCCGATTTTCCGGATATATCCGATATGTGGCACTTTCGAAGCGAGCGTCCTTCATGATCTCGTTACGCCTTCTCGTCCCCTCGCTCCTGATCGTGGCCGGCGCGCTCACCGGGTGCACGTCCGGCGGGTCCTCCTCCTCCGTGACCGTCGTCCAGCCGGGACGGCCCGGCGAGACCGGCCAGGTGGTGCCGCTGGACGAGATCGAGCAGCCCGGCACCGGGCACACCGCCGCGGACGTACGGTTCATGCAGGGGATGATCCGCCACCACGCCCAGGCGCTGGAGATGACCGGCCTGGTCGCCGGGCGGGCCAAGAGCACCAGCCTGCCGCGGCTCGCCAAGCGCATCGACGTCTCCCAGCGGGACGAGATGGACCTGATGGTGCGCTGGCTGCGCGACCGCATGGAACCGGTGCCCGGCGCGGACTCCGCCCACGACCACGGCGGCGCGCTCATGCCCGGCATGCTCACCGACGCCCAGCTCACCGAGCTCCGGGAGGCCAAGGGCGAACAGTTCGACCGGCTCTTCTACCGGTACATGATCCAGCACCACACCGGCGCGCTGCAGATGGTGGAGCGCCTGTACACCGAGAAGGGCGGCCTGGAGCCGGAGATCGACCAGTTCGCCACCCACGTCGACTCGGACCAGCGCATCGAGATCGCCCGCATGCGGCAACTCCTCGACGCCCTCTGAGCCGGCCGCTCACCTCCTCCTCGGCAGGCGCGCCAGGACATGGCCTGACCAGGGGATTTCGGGTCGCGTCCGCGGGTAGGCGCATGCGGTATGAGGTTCGGAAGGTGGGATGTCACACCGCTGGGCGGGTGGACGGGGTGCCTGGCGATGATCGTCCTGTCGATCCTGCTGTCGGTGGTGCTGACCGTGGTCATCAACCTGCTGCTCCGGCCCTAGACGGGGTGCCCGGCGGTGAGGTGGGCCGTCAGGTCGCGGAGCAGGCCGGGGGCGCTCCCGCCACCGCTCCCGGGTCATGCCGGGTCCTTGATCTCGCAGATCACCGCGCCCGCCGTCACCGTGGCCCCGGTCGCCGCGGACAGGCCCACCACGGTGCCGTCCTTGTGCGCGGTGAGCGGCTGCTCCATCTTCATGGCCTCCAGCACGACGACGGTGTCGCCGGTCGTCACGCTGTCGCCGTCGGCGGCGACCACCTTGACGATCGTGCCCTGCATGGGGCTGACCAGCGCGTCGCCACCGGCGGCGGGCGCCGCCGCCGTCCTGGCCCGGCGGGCGGCCGCGGGCTTCCGCGCGCCGCCGGCGGCGGCTCCGAGCCCGGCCGGGAGGACGACCTCCAGGCGCTTGCCCGCCACCTCGACCGTGACGCGCTCCCGCTCCTCCGGCTCCGCAGCCGCGATCTCGCCCGCGTAGGGCGCGATCCGGTTGTCGAACTCGGTCTCGATCCAGCGGGTGTGCACGGTGAACGGCTCGGCGGTGAAGGCGGGGTCCTGGACGACGGCCCGGTGGAAGGGCAGCGCGGTGGGCATGCCGTCGATCTCGTACTCGGCCAGCGCCCGGCGGGCGCGCTCCAGCGCCTGGGTACGGGTGGCCCCGGTGACGATCAGCTTGGCGACCAGGGAGTCGAACGCGCCCGGCACGGTCTCGCCCTGCTCGTAGCCGCTGTCCAGGCGGACACCCGGGCCGGAGGGCGCGCGCCAGCCGGTGATGGTGCCGGGGGCGGGCAGGAAGCCGCGGCCGGGGTCCTCGGCGTTGACGCGGAACTCGATGGAGTGGCCGCGCGGCGCGGGGTCGTCGTAGCCGAGGGGTTCGCCGTCGGCTATGCGGAACATCTCGCGGACCAGGTCGATGCCGGTCACCTCCTCGGTGACCGGGTGCTCGACCTGCAGGCGGGTGTTGACCTCCAGGAAGGAGACGGTGCCGTCCTGGCCGACCAGGAACTCGCAGGTCCCGGCGCCGACGTAACCGGCCGCGCGCAGGAGCGCCTTCGACGACTCGCGCAGCAGCGCCTCCTGCTCGGGGGTGAGGAAGGGGGCCGGGGCCTCCTCGACGAGCTTCTGGTGGCGGCGCTGGAGGGAGCAGTCGCGGGTGCTCACCACGACCACGGTGCCGTGCGCGTCGGCCAGGCACTGGGTCTCCACGTGGCGGGGCCGGTCGAGGTAGCGCTCGACGAAGCACTCGCCCCGGCCGAAGGCCGCCACGGCCTCGCGGACGGCGCTGTCGTACAGGTCGGGGATCTCCTCCAGGGTGCGGGCCACCTTCAGGCCACGCCCGCCGCCGCCGAACGCCGCTTTGATCGCGATCGGCAGCCCGTGCCGCTCGGCGAACCGCAGGACCTGCTCGACCCCGGACACCGGGTCGGGCGTCCCGGGGACCAGCGGCGCGCCGACCTGCTGGGCGAGGTGCCGGGCCCGCACCTTGTCGCCGAGCGCGGTGATCGCGGCGGGCGGCGGGCCGATCCAGACCAGCCCGGCGTCGATGACCGCCTGGGCGAACGCGGCGTTCTCGGCCAGGAAACCGTAGCCGGGGTGCACGGCGTCGGCTCCCGACCGCGCCGCCACCTCGACGATCTTCTCGATCGACAGGTACGTCTCGGCGGGCGTCGCCCCGCCCAGCGCGTACGCCTCGTCGGCCAGCCGTACGTGCAGCGCGTCGCGATCGGGGTCGGCGTAGACCGCCACGCACCCGATCCCGGCGTCCCGGCAGGCCCGCACGACGCGGACGGCGATCTCACCGCGGTTGGCGACCAGCACCTTGCGCAGGCTCACAGGTGTCCTCCAAGATTCCAGCTCGACTCCCGCCAGCCGCGCGGGCCTCGGGCGAGGGGGCGGCGCAACACGCGCCGGGGCCGGACGGCCGGCCGTGGGGCGGGCTCCTGGCGCAGCGTGCGCAGGGCGACGACGAGGGCGGCCAGCTCCTCCGGCGTGGGATCTCCCTTGATCACCCTCATAGCGGGATGTTCCCGTGCTTCTTGGGCGGCAGGGCGTCGCGCTTGCCGCGCAGCAGCCGCAGCGCCCGGGTGACCTCGCGGCGGGTCTCGCTCGGCCGGATGACCGCGTCCACGTAGCCGCGCTCGGCCGCCAGGTAGGGGGTGGCCAGGGTGTCCTCGTACTCGGCGATCAGCTCGGCGCGCAGCGCGTCGGGGTCGCCGGCGGCGGCCAGGCGCTTGCGGTGCAGGATGTTGACCGCGCCCTGGGCGCCCATCACCGCGATCTGCGCCGTGGACCAGGCCAGGTTGACGTCCGCGCCCAGGTGCTTGGAGCCCATCACGTCGTACGCGCCCCCGTACGCCTTGCGGGTGATCACCGTGACCAGCGGCACCGTGGCCTCGCCGTAGGCGTACAGGAGCTTGGCGCCGCGCCGGATGATGCCGTTCCACTCCTGGCCGGTGCCGGGCAGGAAGCCGGGCACGTCCACCAGCGTGAGCACCGGGATGCTGAAGGCATCGCAGGTGCGCACGAACCGGGCGGCCTTCTCCGAGGCGTCGATGTCCAGCGTCCCGGCCAGCCGCATCGGCTGGTTGGCGACCACGCCGACCGGGCGGCCCTCGACCCGGCCGAAGCCGATCACGATGTTCGGCGCGAACAGCGCCTGCACCTCCAGGAAGTCGCCGTCGTCCAGCAGCGCGGCGATGACCTCGTGCATGTCGTACGGCTGGTTCGGCGAGTCCGGCACCAGCTCGTCCAGCGCCAGGTCGCCGGCGGACGGCTCCAAATCGGCCTCGAACTCGGGGTGCGGCGGCTCGTCGAGGTTGTTGTCCGGCAGGTACGCCAGCAGGCCCCTCGCGTAGTCGAGCGCGTCCTCCTCGTCGGAGGCCAGGTAGTGGGCCACGCCGCTGCGGCTGTTGTGCACCCGGCCGCCGCCCAGGTCCTCGAAGGTGACGTCCTCGCCGGTGACCGTCTTGATCACGTCGGGGCCGGTGACGAACATGTGGGAGGACTCGTCCACCATGATCGTGAAGTCGGTGAGCGCCGGGGAGTAGACGTGGCCACCCGCGCAGGCGCCCATGATGAGCGAGATCTGCGGGATCACCCCCGAGGCGCGGATGTTGCGGCGGAAGATCTCGCCGTACAGGCCGAGCGAGACCACGCCCTCCTGGATGCGGGCGCCGGCGCCCTCGTTGATGCCGATGATCGGGCAGCCGGTGCGCATCGCCAGGTCCATGACCTTGCAGATCTTCTGCCCGTACACCTCGCCCAGCGAGCCGCCGGCCACCGTGAAGTCCTGCGAGAACACGCACACCTGGCGCCCGTCCACCGTGCCGTGGCCGGTGACCACGCCGTCGCCGTGGCCCAGCGTGCCCTTGGCGAGGGCGTCCAGCTCCACGAACGAGCCGGGGTCCAGCAGCCGTTCGACGCGCTCGCGGGCGGTCAGCCGGCCCTTGGCGTGCTGCTTGGCCGCCGCGCGCGCCTCGCCGACGTGCACCGCCTCGTCCAGGCGCTCCTTGAGACGGGCCAGGCTGCCCGCAGTGCCGTGCGCTGCCATTCACCACCACCGGGTAAGACTCAGTTTCATATGCACGATACTCAGTATCGCTCCTCCTGAACAGCCCCGGCTTCCGGGACAATGGCCACGTGCCGACACCGCCCATCAGCCAGCGCCTGGCCGAAGCCGCCGTGGCGCTCTTCGACGAGCACGGCTACGACGAGACCACCGTCGACGACATCGCCGCGCGAGCAGGCGTCAGCCGCAGCACGTTCTTCCGCTACCACCGCTCCAAGGAAGACGCGATCTTCCCCGACCACGACACGCTGCTCGACCGGATCGCGGCCCGGCTGCGCGCCTCCACCGCCGACACCGCGATCGTGGCCATCACCGACGCGGTCCGGATCGTCCTCGCCCACTATGTCGACGACGCGGAGGTGTCGCTGCGCCGCTACCGCCTGG
Source organism: Nonomuraea sp. MTCD27 (assembly GCF_041950495.1). Taxonomy (NCBI): domain Bacteria; kingdom Bacillati; phylum Actinomycetota; class Actinomycetes; order Streptosporangiales; family Streptosporangiaceae; genus Nonomuraea; species Nonomuraea sp. MTCD27. Next base: position 179,533 of record NZ_JBGNUW010000013.1, read on the forward strand.
TGCGCAAGGTGCCCGCGCTGCGCGACCGCGAGATCGCCAGCGTGGCCCGTTACCAGCGGCTGTTCCGCGAGTTCGTGGGCGAATGGCTCGGCGACTCCCCCGACGCCGGCCTGCGCGCCGAGCTCATGGCGGCCTCCGTGGTGGCCGCGCACAACCAGGTCCTGCGCGGCTGGCTGCGGGCCGGCGGCACGTACGACCCGAGCGAGCGGCTCGACCACGCCCTCGGCTACGTCATCGCCACCTTCCGCCACCTCGAACAACCCCAGGAGAGCGACCAGGTCGTCGTCGCGACCTTCAGCCGCGGCGCCTCCCCGCAGGCCGTCATGGCCGCCATCCGTCAGCACCTCGACTCCCGCGCCTGATGCGGCACGGGGGTCGGAAAAAGCAGTGGACGGCGTTGGTAGCGTCCTGAGCATGGGAATCATCGATGTCGAGCAGTTCGTCGCCGACGGTTTCGCCAAGGTGGAGCAGATCGTGCCACGCGAGGTCGGTGACGCAGCCAGGGCGTTGTTGTGGCAGCGCATCGGGCTGTCGCCGGACGACCCGGCCGGGTGGACGCAGCCGGTGGTGTGGACGGCCGACCTGACCGGGGAGGGGCCGTTCGGGCAGTTCATGGCCAGCCCGCGGCTGCACGCGGCGCTGGACGCGGTGGCCGGCCCGGGAGGGTGGGCGCGGCGCGGCAGCGTCGGCAACATCCCGGTCCGCTTTCCCCGGGTGCCGCCGGCCGACGACCGGGGCTGGCACGTCGACTCCAACACGGCGCGGCCCGACGGCACCTGGGGGGTGAGCAACCGGCCGGCCACGCTCCTGCTGCTGGTGCTGTTCTCGGAGGTCGGCCCGGACGACGCGCCGACCCGGGTGCGCGCCGGCTCCCAGCGCGACCTGGCCAAGGTGCTGGACGAGCAGGTGCTCGACCCGATGCAGATGGGGCCGCTCTTCGACGCGACCGGCGAGGACCGGCCGGTGGCGCTCGCCACCGGGAGCCCCGGGGACGCCTACGTGGTGCACCCGTTCACCGTGCACGCCGCCCAGGAGCATCTGGGGACCGAGCCCCGGTTCATGGCGCAGATGCCGTTCATGCTGACCGAGCCGCTGTCGCCGGGGCAGGGCACGCCGCTGGCCCGCGCCATCGACTGGTGACCCTCTTGTGCTGGTGACCCTCTTGTCACGGAGGCAGCCGCGCCGGCGGGCGGTTCCGGCCGGTGTCAGGCGGCGGCGCGGGTGATCGCGGCGACCGACCGGTCCACGTCCGCCTCCGCGGTGGTGGCGTTCGACACCGAGATCCGCATCAGCCGCCGGCCCCGCCAGGTGGTGCCGCCCGCCCAGCAGGTGCCGTCCGCCTGCACCGCCGCCACCACGCGGTCGGTGCGCGCGTCGTCGCCGAAGCCGACCAGCACCTGGTTGAGCACCACCTCGTTCACCACCTCGAACCCCGCCGCGGTCAGCCCCTCGGCGAACCGCCGGGCCAGCGCGCAGCAGCGCTCGACCAGGGCCGCGACCCCGTCGCGCCCCAACTCCCGCAGCCCGGCCCACGCGGCGAACCCGCGGGCGCGGCGCGAGGACTCGGCGGTGAGGTCCGCTCCCACGGGCACACCGCCCGATCCGACCAGGTACGCGGCGGCGAAGGACATCGCCGCCGCGTGCGCGTCGGGCCGCGCGCAGAACACGAAGCCCGAGTCGTACGGGAGATTCAGCCACTTGTGACCGTCACAGGCCCAGGAGTCGGCCAGCTCCAGCCCGTCCACCAGATGCCGGGTCCCGGGGGCGGCCGCGGCCCACAGCCCGAACGCCCCGTCCACGTGCGCCCACCCGCCGTGCCGGTGGACCAGCTCGCACGCCTCCCGGAGCGGGTCGCAGGCGCCGGTGTTCACGTTGCCGGCCTGGAGGCACACGACGGTCGGGCCCGGTGAGCCGGCTCGCAGCCGCTCCGCCAGCGCATCGACGTCGACGGCGCCGTTCGGCCCAGCCGGCACCGGCTCCACCACGTCGGTGCCGAGGCCCAGCAGGCGCAGGGACCGGTCGATGGTCACGTGCCGCTCCTCCCCGGCGATCACCCGGATCCGCGGCGCTCCGAGCAGCCCGCGCCGCTCCACGTCCCAGCCCGCGTCGGCCAGCACCTGGTGCCGGGCGGCGGCGAGCCCGGCGGTGTTGGCCGCCTGGCCGCCCGTGACGAACCCGGTCGATGCCGACGGCGGGATCCCCAGCAGCTCCTTCAGCCAGGCCCCGGCGGCGGCCTCGGCCGCGACCGCCGCCGGCGACGTGACGGTGTTGGTCGCGAGCTGGTCCCAGCCGGCGGCCAGGATGTCGGCCGCGGTCGCGGCCGGCGACGCGCCGCCGACCACGAACCCGAAATATCGCGGGCCGGCGGTCGCGACCAGGCCGGGTTCGGCCGCGGCGAGCAGGTCGGCCAGCACCCGGTCCGCCGGTGTGGGGGCGGAGGGCAGCGGGCCGGAGAACGCGGCGATCAGCGCGTCCAGGTCGATCGGCGGTCCGACCGGCCGGTCGGGCAACGAGCGCCGGTAGGCGGCCGCGTGCTCAGCGGCCGAACGAAACAGATGCCCCAGTTCCTCCACGTGACGCACCTTATCGCCGGCAGCATCCCGCTGCCCGCGAGCGGGCGGCCTGCCGCGATCGACGCGGAGAGTAGTATCTTGGCTACTCTAAGTGGCTATGGCGAGTGACTGCTCGTGAGGGGATGCCGAATGCTCGACCAGGTAACCGCCGGCGCGCAGCAGGGCGGCACGGAGGATCTCGATCTGGCCGCGACGGGCGTGGCCGGCGTCACGATCGTCTGGGCCGACAACAACGGCATCCCACGGTCGCGCACGGTGCCCGCCGGCCAGTTCGGCGCGGCGGCCAGGCTCGGGGTCGGGGTGACGCCGCTGTTCGCGGTGTTCGACTCGCACGACACCATCACCTTCGAGCACGCCCCGCTGGGCACTCCCTCGGGTGACATCCGGCTGGTGCCGGTTGTCGAGCGGCTGGTCCGGCTGGCCGGGCAGCCCGGGTTCGCGTGGGTGCCGGGGCGGCAGGTGGCGGCCGACGGGTCCCCGTGGCCGTACGACCAGCGGGGCGCGCTGGAGCGGCAGGTCGCCCGGGCCGGGGCGCTCGGCCTGGAGTTCCTGGCCGGTTACGAGATGGAGTTCCACCTCAGCCGGGCCGACGGCGACGACGGCGACGAGCTGCGGCCCGTCTACGAGGGGCCGTCCTACGGGCCGGCCAAGATGCTGGCCGTGGACGCCTTCGCCGAGCAGCTGCTGCGCGACCTCGACCGCAACGGGGTGCCCGTCGGCCAGTTCCACGGCGAATACGGGCCGGGGCAGTTCGAGTTCAACATCGCACCGTCCGACCCGGTCACCGCCGCCGACCGGCAGCTCCTGGCCCGGCAGACGGTGCACGCGGCCGCCCGGGCGCACGGGCTGCGCGCCAGCTTCGCCCCGCTGGTCACGATGGGCCAGGTGGGCAACGGCTGGCATCTGCACACCTCGCTGTCCCGGGCCGGCACGAACCTGCTGTCCGGCGGCGACGGCCCGGCCGGCATGACGGCCGAGGGCGGGGCCTACCTCGCCGGGCTGCTGCGCGACCTGCCCGCGGTCGTGGCCGTCACCGCGCCGAGCCTGTCGTCGCTGCAACGGCTGCGGCCGGGGTTCTGGACGGGCGCGTTCACCTGCTGGGGCGTGGAGAACCGGGAGGCGGCGCTGCGGCTCGTACCGGCCACCCCGCTGCTGGGACCGGCGCACGCCAACGTCGAGCTCAAGCCGTCCGACGCCGCCGCCAACCCCTACCTCGCGCTCACCGCCGTCATCGCCGCCGGGCTGGCCGGCATCGAGGACGGGCTCACGCCGCCCGACCCGGTGCAGGAGGACCCGGGGACCTGGAGCGAGGCCCGGCGCGCCGAGCACGGCGTCCACCGGCTGCCCACCACGGTGACGGAGCAGCTCGACGCGTTGCTGGGCAACCAGCGGATCCGCGCGGCGCTGGGCGAGGAGCTCACCGGGGCCTTCCGCGCGGTGCGCACCTCCGACGCCCGCCGGGCGGCCGACCTCGACGCCGGAGCCGTGGTGCGCTCCTACCGCTGGCTCTACTGACCCTGGCCAGGCAGGAACACCCGGCGTCCGTCTGGCCGGCGAGCGCCGGCCGGACGCCCGCCTCGTCTTCACCCACCTGGCCTCGGCCGCCGTCATCACCCTGCTCCGACACGCGCCACGGCGGCGACCTCCTCGGGCTCGATGGACCTGCTCGTCGCGGCCGCCTCCTCCCGCCGCCGGGCCCCTCGCCGCCAGTGGGCGCCACCCCCCGGACGGCCGCGACTCCGGGACGGGTCGCTCCCGGAGTCGCGGTGTCCTCGGGCCTGATCGGCCGTGTGGCGTTCAGGCCCCGTGCGGCGTCACCCGCCGGTGATCTGGAAGGTCGTACCCGGTTCCCTGACGATGTCGCCGGTCGCCGAGTTCGTGATGGTGACGCCGGTCAGCGTCGCGCTGCCGCGGGCGCTGCCCTGGGCCAGGATGCCGGCGCCGTTGTTGGACCTGTCGATGCGGACGCCGGTGATGGCGACGTTCGGCATGTTGCCGCCGCCCCCCTTGAACTGGATGCCGTCGTAGGTCGAGTCGGAGATGTCGGTGTCGCGGATGGTCACGCCGGTGATGTCCCTGTTCTGGGCGAAGAGCGTGATGGCGCCGAACTTCTGGGCCTCACCCCAGAAGACGCCGCCGCAGCGGTGCAGCGCGTTGTTGGCGATCAGCGTCTGGCCGGAGAAGGGCAGCGGGTCGTGGTCGGTGGCGAGCATGATGCCCGGGTAGTTCATGGTGTCGTAGACGAGGTTGTTCTCGATCTTGTTGTCGTAACCGCCGTAGATCGCGATGCCGTTCGCCCGCCACGGGAGCTGGATGGTGTTGTTGACGAACGTGTTGTCATGCGCGATGTCCACCGACGGGTCCTTCACGAACCGGTTGGCCCAGACGGCCAGGGAGTCGTCGCCGGTGGTGCGGAAGGTGGAGTTGAACACCCGCGAGTTCCGCGTCCCGTTGCTGAAGTTGATGCCGTCGGCGTACGTGTTGCGGATGCGCATGCCGCTGAACTGCAGCCCGTCGGCCGGCCCCCAAAGCTCGGGGATGTTGTCGTAGTCGCGGCCGACCCAGACGCCCACGTTGGCGTGCTCGATCCACACGTTGGCGATCTTCGTGTTCCTGCCGAACCGCCCGTTCAGCCCGACCCCGCCCTCGGCGCCGCCGGGGCCGCCGCGGATGCGGCCGGAGCCGAAGATGGCCAGGTCGGAGAGCTGGACGTTGTTGTCGATGTCGAAGCCGAAGTTGCCCTCGTGCGGGTGGTTGATGCCGCCCGTCGCCAGGTGGGGCTCGGTCAGGGTGTAGAGCTGGGAGTGCCACATGCCCGCGCCGCGGATCGTGACGTTGCTGATGCCGACCTGGTTGTACTGGCCGCGGTTCAGCGGATCGTCGGTGAGGATCTTCTTCTCCTGCCGCCACTGGCCCGGCGGGATCCACACGCAGGTGATGACGCCGTTCTGGTCGTCGGTGACCGCCCGCTGGATGGCGGCCGTGTCGTCGTTGCCGTCGTCGGGGACCGCGCCGTACTCGGTGATGGAGGTGCATTCGGCCGGCTTGTCGGCCGGGGGCGCCACCTGCTCCAGGTCGATCAGGTCGATGATGTAGAAGGCGGCGTTGTCGCCGGCGTCCCGCTGCAGCCGGAACTTGGTGCCGGCCGGGTACGAGCGTGACAGGAGCGCGTGCGCCTCGTCGAACAGCCGCCGCGCGTCGGCCTGCGGAGTGTTGGTCAGCGCCTCCGGGTCGTCGCTGGTGCCGTACAGCCAGCTGTGCCGGGACGACAGGGTGAGCTTCCGCGCGAAGACGCCGTCGACGTACAGGCTGAGCGTGGCCTCGATGCCGCCGCCGCCCGCCGCGTCCGGGATCGAGTTGCGCACCACGATCGAGTTGGCGGGGTTGGTGGAGGTGAACTCGACGTACTGGCCGGTGCTGTTGAGCCGGACCGACTTCCGGCCCGACGACTCGGTCGCGAAGTTGGTGTGGCCGAAGGTGCGCAGCGGGTCCGCCTGCAGCAGGGTCCCCTGGTAACCGGCGGCCTCGGCCTCGTACTCGACGTACGGCACCGAGGCGCCGCGCCCGACCGTGATCGCCTGCGCGAGCGAGTTGTTGCCCTCGTCGGTCTCCGCCACGACGCCGGTCGCGTCGGCGGTGGCGGTGACGGTGGCGCCGCCGCTGGTGGCGGTCCAGCTGCCGCTGACGGCCACGTCGGCGGTCGCACCGGCGGCGATCGGCGGCGTCTGGGTGTCGAGCGTGGTGCCGCCCACCGCGACCCGGGTGACCGTGGTGGCGCCGGTGGTGCTGGTGCCGCGGTTCTTCACGGCCACGGTGAAGGTGACCCGCGCTCCGGCGGCGGGGTTCGGTGGGTTGGCCGTGATGCTGAGGACCTGCAGGTCGGGTCCGGGAGCCTCGGCGACGACCAGGGACGTCGGCGCGGTGAAGGTGTTGTTGCTCTCGTTCTGCTCGGCGACCTTGCCGTCCTCGTCCACCTTGGCCGAGAGCTGGTACGTCCCCGCGCTCCTGGTCCCGATGTTCGCCGAGACGGTGGTGGAGGCGCCGGCGGCCAGGGCGCCCACGGCGGCGGTGCCGACCTTGGTGGTGCCGGCGTAGAAGGTGACCGAGGTCGCGGCCGAGCCCGCCGTGCCCGCGTTCCTGACCGTGCTCGACAGCGTGATGGCGGTCGTCGCGGTCGGCGCTGCGGGCGTCCAGGTGAGATTCGTGACGGTGAGGTCGGGGTTGGCGGCCGGGGTGCCGAAGATCTGGAACTCGGCGATCTGGCCGCCGGGGGCGCCGGAGTTGGCGGTGATCTGCAGCCGGAGGTCGGCGACCTTGGCGGTCACCGGGATCGTCACCGTGTTGCCGGTGGCCGGGTCGAAGGTGTAGGCGGTCGGGGAGACCAGGTTGGTGAAGGAGGTGGCGTTCTGCTCGCGGCCCAGCACCTGGATGGTCTGGGTGCGCCGGGCCCAGGCCGCGTCCGGGTTGAGCTTGAGGGTGATCGAGCTGAGGTCCGCGTTCGCGCCGAGTTGCACGGTGAGCGTGGTGGGGTAGGTGGCGCCTTCGAAGTAGGTCTGGACGTTGTTGTCGTTGGCGTTGGCGGCCACGTAGGTGTGGGTGTGCGCGGAGCCGGTGATGGGTTTGCCGAGGGCGAGGTTGGTGCCGGGGTCGGGGTTGTCGGGGGCGCTGCCCCAGGCTTCGAGTTCTGCCAGTTGTCCGGCCGGCCAGCCGTTGTTGGCGGTGATCTGCAGGCGTAGGTAGCGGGTGGTGGTGGTGGTGGGGAAGGTGATGGTGGCGGTGGGGTTGAAGGTGTGGGTGGCGGCGGGGGCGATGGTGTTGAAGGCGGTGCCGGTGGTGCTGCCCTGGACGGTCAGGGTCTGGGTGCGGCTGGGCCATCCGGTGGGGAGTTTGAGCACCAGTTTGTTCACGCCGGCGGTGGTGCCCAGGTCGACCTGGATCCACTGCGGGAAGGCGTTGTTGGCTGATTCCCAGTAGGTGGCCTGGTTGCCGTCGGTCACGTTGGCGGCGGTGTAGACGTCGTTGGTGCTGCTCGCGGTGGCGGTCTTGCCGGCGGCGAGGTTGGTGTCGGCCGCGGCTGAGGCGGGCGGGGCGACCAGGATTCCGATCAGTAACGTAAGGGCGGCAAGCAGTGCTCTCATGGGGGTGGCCCTTCGGGTAAGGCGGATGGCCGAACCATAAGATGTCGAGCAGAAGGCCGCAATATTTCGACGAGATTGCGCAAAGAAATAACTGTCGATCGGCAGACTTTGAGGATCTTCTCCCAGCGTGCGCCCATGAGCTGCGGATCCGGCGGAATTTGACGGAGCGCAAGGGGCGACGTCAAGTCAGCGCAAGAAGCTGCAAGACTTGCGCTGACCGGCGCCCCGACTTGCGCGGCTCAGACCTGGCGTCCGGGCGGTGGCTCCAGCAGGGGTCACAGCCCCTGGACCAGGGCGATGATGATCGACGTCAGCGCGACCGGCCCCATCACGGCCACCGTCACCACGATCGGGCTGCGGCCGGGCAGGAGGCGGGCGAGGGCGTTGGAGGCGGTCCGCCGCACCGCGCCCGCGCCGGGCAGCACGAACAGCCCCAGCGTGAACGCGCCGGCCGCCAGCGACTCCGCGTGGCTGCCGCTCAACCGGCCGGTCATGTGCAGGAGGCTCCCCGCGACCAGGCCGAACGCCAGCGACAGGAACATGTGGCCGGCCGTCACGAGCGCGGTCCTGGACAGCGTCGGCCGGGTCTCGGGCTCGGCGAAGTAGTGGTCGGCGGCGCGCAGCGCCAGCGTGATCGCCGCCGCCACCAGGCCCACGGCGACCGGCATGAGCACGGTGAACGCGACCAGCGTCACGAGCATGAGCACCCCGACGAACCCGCTGCTGTGCAGGAACCGCCGCAGGTCGAAGGGCTCCGCGGGGGCCTGCGGGCGCTCCCGCTCCCGAGCCGCGTGGACGGTCGGCGCCGCTGCCGGGGACGGCGGCTCCTCCTGGCGCCTCGCGGCGTATTCGACCGGCGGGAGCAGGTCGGACACGATATCCATGGTCAGCGTACGCTCGCTGATCCGCCCCGCCGGGCGGCCGGCCGGATCGAGCGCCCTGGCCATCCGCAGCAGCTCACGCGCGCTGGGCCGGGCCGCCGGATCGACCTGCAACGCCAGGCTGAGCCAGCCCCGCAGCCAGGCCGGCGCCTTGTCGATCTGCGCGCGCCCCTCCATGGTGTTGAAGCAGACCGCCTCGAACGTCCCCGTGCCGAACGGCGGCAGCCCCGTGGCGGCGAAGAACACCGTCGAGGCCAGCGCGTGCACGTCGGCCGCCTGGGTGATCTGCGAGTCACGGATGATCTCCGGCGCCAGGTAACCCGGCGTGCCGACGAACATCCCCGTCTGCGTCAGCCGGGAGGCATTCACCAGATGGGCGATGCCGAAGTCGATGACCAGCGGCTCCCCGTCGACCAGCATGACGTTGGTCGGCTTCAGGTCCCGGTGGATCACCCCGGCCGCGTGCACGTCCACCAGCGCCTGGCACAACCCCTCGGCGAGCCGGACGACCGCACGCGCCTCCAGCGGGCCCTGGGACAGCACGGTGTCCTCCAGCGTGCGGCCCTTGGCGAACCGGGTCACCACGAAGGGCCGCCCGCCTGACAGCTCGGCGTCGATCACCTCGGCCACGAAGCGGCTGCGCACCCGCCGCATGGTCTCCACCTCGCGGAACAGCCGGTCGCGCGCCTTGAGGTCGGCGGCCACGTGCGGGTGCAGCACCTTGATCGCGACCTCGCGGCCCGCGCCGTCGAGACCGAGATGGACGACCCCCATGCCGCCCTCGCCGATCTTCCCGATCACCCGGTAGGGGCCGAGATGTTCCTGCGTCTGCGTGCTCATTCCCGACGTCATCCTCCGTGATCCCCCGGCACGCCATGCTTGCGTGTGCGCTGACGGGACATTCTCCCGCAGTGCTCCCCCGAGATGCACAGTAAGCGACGATCGGCCCGAGTGCGCCGCCCACCGGCCGGAATTTCCGGCAGTGCGGCGGGCCGGGGTCGGGCCCGGACCGCGGTGGGCGCGGCGAGCGTGCGCACGCGAGTTACAGCCACCCCCGTTCGGAAGCGCGCAGGCCGGCCTCGAAGCGGCTGCGCGCCCCCAACCGCCCCATCACATCGGCCATGATCCGGCGCACGGTACGGGGCGCCAGGCCCAGCTGACGGCCCGCGCCCTCGTCGGTCATGCCCTCGGCGAGCAGCCGCAGGAGCTGACGTTCCTGCGGGGACAGGCCGTCGCGGTCGCGAACCGGTGTCGAGCCGACGGGGGTCGCCGTCGCCCAGATCTGCTCGAACAGCGCCATGATCAACGAGACCGTCCCCGGACTGCTGACCTGGACGGCGCCGGCCTTGGTGTCGGCCGGGTCGAGGGGTACCAGCGCGATCTGGCGGTCATAGATGATCATGCGCGTGGGCAGGGTCGGCACGGTACGGAATTGGGCGCCTATCCCGACCAGCCAGAAGGCGAAGGCCAGGGTGGGCCCGTCACGCCGGAGGCAGTCCAGCCCCACGGTGCGAATCGCCACACCGCGATCGCGTACCTGCTGGTCGAGCGGCTTGGCCGCCTCGATCATGGCCGGATCCTGAGGCCCCCCGGGCATCAGGGTGGCGACCTCGATCCGGGCCCGCGAGGCCAGCACCTCGATGCGCGACCTGATGGCGTCCAGGCCGATCAGCCGTTCCGCGTCGGGGTGCCCGTCACCGGGGCGCAGGCCGGCGTACTGGCTGACCAGCACGGTGATGGCCGCCTCGCTCTCGACGATGCTCTGCTGCTGGCGCAGCACCTCGGCCTGACGGCGTCGGAGCAGCAGCTGGAGCCCGGCCTCCGGGTTGACCGGGCGCATGACGCCGGGTGCCTCCCAGGAGGGTCGCAGCAGGGCCAGGTCGGCGAGCTGGTCGAACGCCTGCCTGATCTGGTCGGCACTGACCGACAACTGCGCGGCCAGCCCCTCGGGATCCGGGACGAGCCCGGTCAGCAGCAGGCGGTAGACGCGCTCGGCGAGCCTGCTCAGGCCCAGCGATTCGAGCATTCCGAGCTGCGTCTTCGCCCACTTGTTCGCAGCGACATCGATCTCTTCGGGTTTCCCCCTCGTCGTCACCGGACGTCAAGTCCTCGAATCAGCAGGTCGTAGCGCGTGCTGGTGATGCCGGTGGCCGCCGAGCGCACGACCCTGTCGATCCCCCCGGCGATCAGCCGCCGCCACTGTGGGTGCCTTCTCATGTGCATGTGGTACACGAGCTTGCTCCCTTCGCTTCCGGCCGACTGCTCGGCCCATGCTGCACTTCGGTCCAGACGGCCCGGCGGATGAGTCACCGGCCGGGCCTTTCGACCGGCGTGCCGGGGCCCGGGCCGCCGAGGTGCCTAAATAGGCCGGGCCGCTTCAGGAGCCGTTCGAGACCTTCTGCTGGGCACGGAGATCGACGCAGACTCTGGATCGACGGGGTAAGGCCGCCGGACGGCTCGGACGGCTGGAACGGCTCGGACGGCTCGGGGTGAGTTCGCCGGGGCCGGGAGGTCAGCGTCACGTGAACGCCGGCAGGCATCCACTTCCAAGGAGCAGACATGAAGCTCGCGATCCGCATCACCGCCACCGGCGCCGCCGCCATCCTCCTGATCGCTGTCTCGCCCGGGGTCACGGCCACGGCCACGGCCGCAGCCGAGACCGGCTGCCCGCCGACCGCCGCGGGCGGGCGGCCCCTCCCGCCCGTGAACGGATTCGACAGCAACATCTGGGGCTGATCGAGGGCGCCACCACCACCTGACCCGGCTCTCCCGGCCGGTGCGGCTCCTTCTGGGCACCGACCGGCCGGGCGCCACCGGCGTGCGCACGTTCCGGCGTGCGCCCGCCGGCGTACCGCACAGCCTTCCCGCGCACGCCATCGCCCTGGGCAAGGAGGCACGTTGCTCAGCGACACACACGCCGAAGACCTGGCATCCCTGCTTCGCTCGTACCGTCGTCGAGCCAGGCTGTCCCAGCAGGCCCTGGCGGACCTCAGCGCGGTCAGCGTCCGCGCCATCCGCGACCTCGAATCCGGCCGGGTCAAGAGCCCGCGCAGGGAGACCGTGCAGCTGCTGGCCGACGGTCTGAGGGTCGAAGGGTCCCAGCGCGCCGCGCTGGAGGCGGCGACCGGCCTGCCGGAGGACACCCCCGAGCCGCAGGCGCTGGGGAGCGCGTCGAGGATCCCCGTCCCCACCGGCGAGATGGTCGGCAGGGCGGCCGAACGGGAGCTGCTCCGCGAGCTCGTCCACGCCGGCGAACGGCTGGTGGCGGTCGTCGGGCTGGGCGGGGTCGGTAAGACGCGACTGGTCATGGAGGTGGCGCACGAGCTGGGCGGCAGTGGCGAATGGTGCGTCCTGTGGGCCGACCGGACCACCATGACGGACCTGCTCGGCGACGGGATCTCCGCCCTGGCCGGCGCCATCGGCGAGCAGGCCGCCGTACTGGTGCTCGACGGTTGTGACAGCTCCGGAGAGCACGCCGAGGCCCTGTTCGCCCTCTTGCGCCGCTGCCGCCGGCTGCGCGTGCTGGTGACGACCCGCCGGCCGCAGCACGCCGCGGGCTGGCGGATGTTGCCGCTCGCCCCGCTGCGCGTGCCCGCGGAGGCGGAGGCCGTGACCGAGCAGGTCGAGTCCGTACGGCTGCTGACCCGCCATCTCCGGCACGCCCATCCGGGGTTCAGCCTCGACGCCGCGAACGCGTCGGTGATCGCCGGCATCTGCCGCCAGGTCGACGGCATCCCCGCCGCCCTGGAGATGGTCGCCCAGTGGAGCGTGGTGCACCGGCTCGACGAGCTGCTGGAGGAGCTCTCACGCGACCCCGCCGCCCTGTCCGGCTGGCCGGTCCCCGCCGGACGGCGGCAGGCCCCGGCCGACGCCATCCCGCAGGCGATCGGCTGGCTGGACCAGCCCGCCTGGGAGCTGCTCGCGGTGGCCGCGCGGATCAGCCCCGCCTGGTCGGTCAAGGACGTGTCCGCCGCGGTGAACAGGCCGCTCGGCAACGTGGCCCGGCAGGTGCACGCCCTGCTGATGCTCGGGCTCGTACGGCGGAAGGAGACCTCCGCCGGGGTGTACTTCGAGATCCTCAGGAACACCCGCCGGTTCCTCGGTCTGCACTGAGTGTCGACACTGAGCGTCTGCGCTGAGTGCCGGGCCGCGGGTGCCGGCCGAACGGGCCCGGTCAGAGGGTGAAGCCGCCGCCGCACACCACGACCTGGCCGCTGATGTAGTCGGATTCGGGCGTGCACAGCAGGTAGACCGCCCCGGCCGCCTCCTCCGGCGTGCCGGCCCGCCCCAGCGGGATGGTGGCCTTGATCGTCTCCAGGAGCCGGGCGTTGACCCCGACCCTGATCCGCCTGCCCCGCATGGTGATCGTGGCACCCTCGCCGGCGGCCGAATCGGTCAGCCGCGTGGTGATCAGGCCGAAGGCGACCGCGTTCACGTTGACCCGGTGGCGCCCCCACTCCTTGGCGAGGGTCCTGGTCAGGCCGGCCACGCCGGCCTTGGCCGCCGCGTAGTTGGCCTGCCCCGCGTTGCCGCCCAGTCCCGCGACCGAGGAGATGTTGACCACCTTGCGGTGGTGCTCGACGGGATGGGACCTGATGTACGGGTGGGCGGCCCGCAGGATCTGGAACGGCGCCTTGAGATGGAGGTCGAGGATGGCGTCCCACTGCTCGTCGGTCATCTTGTGGACGACGGTGTCCCAGGTGTGGCCGGCGTTGTTGACGACGATGTCCAGCCCGCCGAACGAGTCGATCGCGCATTCGACGAACCGGCCGGCGAAGCCGGGCTCGGTCACGTCGCCGAGGCAGGCCACCGCCTCGCCGCCCGCGGACTTGACGTCGGCGACGGTCGCCTCGGCGGGCTCGGGGTCGACGTCGTTGACGACCACGCGGGCGCCCTCCGCCGCCAGCTTGAGCGCGGTGGCCCGGCCGATGCCGCGGCCCGCGCCGGAGACGATCGCGGTACGTCCGGTCAGCCTGTCCACGTGCCCTCCTCCAGGTCGGTCTCCGGGTCGGTCTCCGGGTCGGTCTCCACGTCGATGACGGCGGTGCCGCGCAGGGTCACCGTGCCGTCGGCCAGCGTCACCGCGAGGTCCAGCCGGGCGGCTCCGCCCTCGACCCCGGTTACCGTCGCGGTGCAGGTCGGCTCGGCGTGCACCGGCGTGATGGCGGTGAAGCGCACGCCGTACGACCTGATGCGCCCCTGCGGGACCAGGCCGGTGAGCAGCCGCCCGAGGTAGGCCATGTTGAGCATCCCGTGGACGAACACGTCGTCGTGCCCGGCGGCCCGGGCCGCGTCCGTGTCGATGTGGGCGGGGTGGTGGTCGCCGGACGCGCCCGCGTACAGGGCGAGCGTGGCGCGGCTGATCGGGGAGAGCCGGAGCGGCGGCAGCCGGTCACCGGCCCGCAGCGGGGTGGTCATGGGGCGGCCTCCGCGGGACGTACGACGATGACGGTGGTCAGCCGGGCGACGGGCGCGCCGCCGCGGGTGACGTCGGTGGCGCGCACCAGGAAGTCCAGGGACTTCCTGCTGTAGACGTCGGTGATGCGGGAGTCGAAGGTGAGCACGTCACCGGCGTGGGCCAGGGCGTGGTAGGCGAAGCTCTGCTCGCCGTGCAGCATGCGGCCCAGGTCGACGTCGAGCGCGCGGACGTACGCGAGGGGGTCGGGGCGCTCCATCTCCAGGCAGAACAGGAACGTCGGCGGCACCGGCAGATCGGGGTGGCCGGCCGCGCGCGCGGCGGCCACCTCGGTGTAGACGGGGTCGCACTCGCCGATCGTCCTGGCGAACATGCGCAGGCGGCCGCGCTCGACCTCGACGGTCAGTTCGGGCGAGCGGGCGCCGATGACGGACGTGTCGATGGTCACGACTCACCACGTCCCCTGGCGGAAGCGGCCGAGCGGGCCCTCCAGCCCGGCGCGCAGCTCGTGGTCCCGCACGCCGAGCCCCGGCCCGGGCGCCAGGCAGAGCACCCCCACCTTGCCCTGGTGCAGATTGCCGTGCACGTCGTGAACGGCCTGGCCGGTGCGGGACAGCGGATACACCCTGGACAGCGTCGGGTGGATCCGGCCGCGGGTGATCAGCCGGTTGGCCGCCCACGCCTCCCGGTAGTTGGCGAAGTGCGTGCCGATGATCCGCTTGAGGTTCATCCAGAGGTAGCGGTTGTCGTAGGTGTGCTGGAAACCGCTGGTGGAGGCGCAGGAGACGATCGTTCCGCCGCGTCTGGCCACGAAGACGCTGGCGCCGAAGGTCTCCCTGCCGGGGTGCTCGAAGACGATGTCGGGATCCTCGCCGCCGGTCAGCTCGCGGATGTGCGCACCGAACCGGCGCCACTCCCGGGGGTCCTGGGTGTGCTCGCCGGACCAGAACCGGTAGTCCTCGGCCCGCCGGTCGATGATCAGCTCGGCGCCCATCCTGCGGCAGAGCTCCGCCTTCTCGGCGCTGGAGACCACGCACACCGGCGTGCCGCCGCCGTTGAGCACGAGCTGGGTGGCGTACGAGCCGAGGCCGCCCGAGGCGCCCCAGATGAGCACCGTGTCACCCTGCTTCATCCCGGCCCCGTTGGACGAGACGAGCTGCCGGTAGGCGGTCGAGTTCACCAGGCTGGAGGCGGCGGCCTCCTCCCAGGTCAGGTGGGCCGCCTTGGGCATGAGCTGGTTGGACTTCACGACGGCCAGCTCGGCGAGCCCGCCGAAGTTCGTCTCGAAGCCCCAGATGCGCTGCTCGGGGTCGAGCATCGTGTCGCCGTGCCCGTCGGGGTGCTCCAGCTCGACCGACAGGCAGTGCGCGACCACGTGGTCGCCCGGCTTCCAGGCGCCGACGCCGTCACCGGTACGCAGCACCACTCCGGACAGATCGGAGCCGACCACGTGGTAGGGCAGGTCGTGCCGCCCGGCCAGCGGGGAGGTACGGCCGTAACGCCGCAGGAAGGTGAAGGTGGGCAGGGGCTCGAAGATCGACGTCCACACCGTGTTGTAGTTGACGCTGCTCGCCATCACCGCGACCAGCGCCTCCCCCGGCCCCAGCTCGGGCGTGGCCACCTCCTCGACGTGCAACGACTTGCGCGGGTCCTTGTCCACGGAGCTCATGCCGTCGAACATGGTGACCTCGTCGGCGTGCACCGTGACCGCCCGGTAGCTCTCCGGTACGGGGAGGGACCCCAGCTCGGCCGGGTCGTCCGCCATGATCGCTTCGAGTGTCTTCCGCATCGCCGCCTCCGGGTTCAGTACCAGTGGAGAATCGTGGCGCCGGCGCACAGGCCCGCGCCCGCCGTGGCGAGCAGGATGCGCTCGCCCCGCTGGAGCGGCCGGCTCTGGTGCGACCGGTGCAGCGTGAACGCCACCGAGGCGGCGCCGATGTTGCCGTGGTCGCGTGCGGTGAGCGGCACCCGGTCCAGCCCGATGCCGAGATCGGCCGCCAGCTCCTCCAGCATCCGGATGTTCGCCTGGTGGAAGACGAACCTGCTGATGTCGCCGAGGTCGAGGGCGCAGTCGTCGAGCACCTGCTCGACGATCTTGCGCAGGGTGGGCAGCACCCAGTCCCTGACCGCCCGGCCGTCCATGTGCGCGTAGTGTTTCCCGGCCGCCCTGGTCTCCTCGTCGACCTCCATCCGGGTGCCGCCGGCGTCCACGCCCACCACGTGGTGGTACTCGCCGTCGGTGAGCATCCGGGTGGTCAGGAAGCCGTACCCGTCCGGCACCTCGCCGAGCAGCATGGCGGCGGCGCCGTCGCCGAAGATGCTGACGGTGGCGCGATCCTTCCTGTTCACCAGGGTGGAGACCATGTCCGCCCCCGCGACCAGCACCCGGGCGCCGCGGCAGTACGTGCTCAGCAGGCCCTCGGCGACCGCGAGCGAGTACAGGAACCCGCTGCAGCCGGCGTTCACGTCGAAGGCGGGCACCGTCTTCAGGTCCAGCTTGTGCTGCAGGATGGCCGCGGTCGCCGGCTGCGGCACGTCGGGCGTCATGGTGGCCAGGATGAGCGCGCCGAGGCGTTCGCGTGCGTCCGGCTCGGCGTCCAGCGCCTCGTTGGCCGCGATGGCCGCCAGGTCGGAGGTCACCGTCCCCGCCGTGGCGTAGCGGCGCTCGACGATCCCGGTCCTTCTCTCGACCCACTCCTCCCGCATCCCGGTCCAGCCTCTGATGTGCGCGTTGGTGATCACTCGTTCCGGCGCGTGCGCGCCCAGTCCGACTACTCCGACGGCCATGTCACGGGTCCCTTTCCTCGCACGATCGGCTCCTCGTCCAGCAGCGCGGCGAGCCGGCGGTACTGCGCCGCGTAGCCGGCCGCGGCCGGCATCAGCACCAGTTGGTCGGCCCCGGCGGCGACGAACGCGGCCAGGCCCTTCGCCACCTCGGCGCCGGTTCCCGCGATGACGTGCCGCAGGAGCGGCCCCGCCGACGGGCCGTACTGAAGGCCCACGAACCGGGCCGCCTCGGCCCTGGCGTGCTCGGGGTCGCGGTCGTCCACGTGGACGAGCGCGGCGATGCCCGCTCGCGGCTCGGCCCGGCCCAGCTCGCGAGCGCGGGCGCACAGGTGCTCCCGCCGCCGGGCGAACCGCGCCGGGCTCACCCAGGCTCCGAGCCAGCCGTCGCCGTGGCCCGCCGCCCGCTCCATCGCCGCCGCCGAACGGCCGCCGATCCAGACCGGCGGCATCGCCCCGGTGGGGGCGAGCGCGGGCACGTCGGCGTCCCACGGGGCGGGCAACCGCGCCGGGCGCCCGGAGAGCAGCGCCGGCAGCACGTCGAGCAGGGCGTCGGTACGACTGCCGCGCTCCTCCACGGGCACCCCGGCGGCCACCCACTCGGCGGGGTACTCGCCGCCCACGCCCACGCCGAGCAGGACCCGGTCACCGGACAGAACCTGTAACGAGGCCAGTTGCTTGGCCGTCCAGGCCGGGTGCCGCAACGCGCCCACGAGCACGGAGAACCCGAGGCCGACCCGCCGGGTCACGGCGGACACCGCGGCCAGGACGGAGACCGGCTCGAGGATCCCGGTGCGGAAGGCGAGGTGGTCGACGGTCCAGACCGAGTCGAATCCGAGGTCCTCGGCCAGGCCGGCCGAGGCGACCACGTCGTATCGGCTCGCGCCCGCCGCGCTGGTGGCGGGGAGCACGACCCCCACGTCGGTCATGAGATCCCGCCGCTCAGCCGGGCCACGTGCGCCGCGAGATCGCGGAGCCTGGGGTGGCGGTAGACGTCCTTCGTCGGCAGGACGACGCCGAAGTGCTCGCGCACCCGCGCCACCACCTTGAGCGCCACCAGCGAGTGGCCGCCAAGGGCGAAGAAGTCGTCGTCGGCCAGCACGCTGTCGACGCCGAGCACGCCGGCCCAGACCCTGGCGATCAGCTCCTCCACGGGGCCCTCGGCGGGCGGCCCCGTCCCGGCTCCCGCCGCCGGTACGGGCAGCGCGTCCAGGTCCAGCTTGCCGCCGACCGTACGGGGGAACTCCGGCAGCCACGTGAACGCGGCGGGCACCATGGAGCCGGGCAGCCGCCGGGCCAGGTGCTCGCGCAGCTGCGCGCCGGGCGCCTCGGTGCCGGTGTAGTAGGCCGCCAGCGCGTCGCCGCGCGGGACGACCACGCAGCGCGATACCTCGGGACGCTCGCCGAGCACCGCCTCGACCTCGCCCGGCTCGATCCGGTGACCGCGCACCTTCACCTGGCGGTCGAGCCGGCCCAGGAAGATCAGGTTGCCGTCGGCGTCCCACCGGGCGCGGTCGCCGGTCCGGTACATGCGCGACCCGTCACCGGCCACCACGTCGGGCAGGAACCGCTCGGCGGTCAGGGAGGGCCGGTTGACGTAGCCGTGGGCCACTCCGGTGCCGGCGACGAACAACTCGCCGTCCTCGGCCGGGCGCAGGCGGCCGTCCAGCACGTACACGCGCACGCCGGGCAGGGGGCCGCCGATGTGCGGGTGCGGGCCGTGGACGGGCGCGGCGGTGGCGTCCACGGTGCACTCGCTGGGGCCGTACAGGTTGACCGTCCGCCAGCCGGGGGTGGCGGCCAGGTCGCGCCACATGCCGGCGGGCACCGGCTCGCCGCCCATGAGCAGCCGCAGCGGCCGGCCGGGCAGGAGGTCGTCGCGCAGGGCGGCCCAGTGCGAGGGCGTGAGGTCGAGCTCGGTGACGTCGTGCTCGCGCACGTACGCGGCCAGTGCGGGCGGGTCGGCGCGGACGTCCTCGCCCAGCAGCACGATCGTGTCGCCGCGGCACACGCGGATCAGCTGCTGCACCGAGGCGTCGAAGGAGATGCTCGCGTTCCAGCCGACCGTGGCCGGATCTGGAGGGTAGATCCCGGCCTGCTCCAGGGAGGCGAGCAGCGCCGACACCCCGCCTCTGCTGACCGCGACCCCCTTGGGCCGGCCGGTCGAACCGGAGGTGTGCAGGACGTAGGCGACGTCGTGCCCGCCGACCTGCGCGGACGTCCGGACGGCCGGGTGCTCACCCGCCGGAGCGGGCGGTCCGGCCGGCTTCCGCTCGACGAGGGAGGCGGGCGGGGCGGTGGGCTCCGGGTCGTCGCGCGGCGGGGCGGTCGCGGTCGGCACGCTCCAGCCGGGCTCCGGCCGGTCCGTGTAGACCGCGCTCACCCCGGCGTCGGCGACGGTGAGCGCCAGCCGCTCGGCCGGGTGGGCGGGGTCGAGCGGGACGTAGGCCGCGCCCAGCCACCAGACCGCCAGCAGCGCCGCGGGCAGCTCGGTGGACCGGGGCAGGCAGACGCCGACCCGGGAGCCGCGTACGACGCCCGCCGCCCGCAGCGCCCCCGCCACCCTGGCCACCCGCGTCGCCAGCCCGGCGAAGCTGAGCTCGCCGTCCGGCGCCCGCACGGCGCGGCGGTCGGGATGGGCGGCCACCGCCCGGCGGAACCGGCCGAGCACGTCATCGGGCTCGGCCGCGAGCGCGGGCCCCACGGAGCGCGGGGCGGCGGGGAAGGTGACGGTCATCTCGGCCCCATATCGCGCGCGGGCAGGATACGGACAAAGCCGGCGGTCATCTCAGCCCCCGTCGCACACGGACATCGGCGGGATCGGGCGGCACTCCTGGAGCGTCACCGGGTCTCCCATGGCCACGACGACCCTGCGGTCGCCGCGGAACGGGTCGCGGCCGTGCGCGGCGAGCAGGTTGTCCACGATCAGCAGATCACCTGCCCGCCACGCCTGCCGCAGGACGGCCGTTTCGTAGGCGGCGTTCATGGCGCTCACGTCGTCCGCGCTGAGCTCCGTGCCGTCGCCGTACCCTGTCGTGAAGGGCAGGCCGTCCCGCCCCGATTCCTGGAGAAGCACGTCCCGGATCTCGGGATCGAGTGAATGCTCGCTCCAGAAGGCGGCGTGGTTGAACCACACCTCATCCCCGGTCCGGGGATGCCTGATGATCGCGGGGCGCACCTGCCTGGTGCGCAGCGTGTCGTTCTCGCCCCAGCGACAGCTGATGAGGTTGTCGGCGCAGTACTTCTCGACCTCTTCGCGCGTGTCCGCGCCGAACGCGGTGCGCCAGCCGAGGGAGATGTGCTCGCCGTAGGTGCGCCGCAGCGACCAGCCGACGGCACGGAACCGCTCGGCCAGCTCGGGCGGCAGGTTGCGCAGCACCTGGCGGCAGTCGGCCACCGGCGTGGCGCCGCCCGTGGGCGGCGCGGTCAGGCAGCAGAAGAGCAGCACGCCGGGGAAGCTCAGCGTGTAGCTGTTCTCGTTGTGCATCCTGATGGGCTGCGAGGGCGGCAGGTCGGTCGAGGAGTAGACGTCGTCGACGACGTGGGTGCGGGGGGTGGCCTTCTCCCGGTAGGCCGCCCGCTCGGTGAGGAGAACGTCCCGCAGGGCGGCGAAGTCGGCCGCGCCGCGGACGGGCAGGCCGCGCAGGCACAGCGCGCCGTGCGCGTCCAGCAGGTCGCGGATGCGCGGGCGTACCGCGGCCAGCCAGGCGCCCGCTGCGGCGACGGTGTCCAGGCCGGTCACCGTGGCCGTCGCCGGTCCGCCGTGGCCGAGCGTGCATTCGAGGTCGGGGATGGTCACGTCCATGGCTTGTCCCTTACAGCGCGTCGATGTGCGCGGGCAGTGCGCGCCAGACGTCGGGGGTGTAGAAGTGCCCGCCGGGCAAGGAGTCGCAGCGGAACCGGCCGCGGCAGACCTGCCGCCACTGGGCTGCCACGGCCGGCTCGATGACCCGGTCGTCGCGGCCCCAGAGCACCTGCACGGGGACGCCGGTCGTCGCTCCCGGCGGGTAGCGGTAGGAGTCGCGTACGCGGATGTCGGCGCGCATGAGCTCGTAGGCCATCTCCATCAGGCCGGAGTCCGAGCGCGCGTGGCCGGGCAGCAGGCCGATCGTCGCCATCCAGGCCAGCAGCTCGGTGTCGGAGTCGCCGAGGGCGGGGAACCTGTCCCGCTCGGTCAGCCCCCGGTTCGGCGCGTTGCAGGAGGAGACGACGAGCGCGGCGGGCAGCGGGCCGCCCTGCCGCTCGATCCGGGTCACCACGTCGAAGGCCATCCAGCCGCCCATGCTGTGCCCGAAGAGCACGTAGGGCCGGTCGGCCGCCGACAGCACGGCCGCCGTGGCGTCCTCGGCGAGCTCCTCCCAGGTCCGGGCGAAGCTCTCGGCGAACCTGCCCTCCCGGCCGGGGTAGCAGACGAGCGCCAGCTGCGTCCGCTGGTCGAGGGCCGCGGCCCACGACCGGTACGCCCCGGTGCCCCCGCCGCAGAAGCCGAGGCAGACGAGCGACCTGGTGGCCGCCGCCCGCGGCGCGGGCCGGATGACCGTCGTGTCCTGTACGCGGTACGCGGTCACGTCAGGTCTGGACCTGGTCCATCTGCTCCCGCAGGCTGCGCGGGCGCATGTCGACCCAGTTCCGCTCGATGTGGTCCAGGCAGGACCGGCGGGTCTCCGGACCGTGCACGGCCTTCCAGCCGTCCGGCACGTCGATGAACGAAGGCCACAGGGAATGTTGTTCCTCATCGTTGATCAGCACCAGGAAAGTGCCGTTCTCGTCGTCGAAAGGATTAGTCACCGTTACCTCCGGAATTTTTTCTGCACATGCAAAGCCTAAGGTCGGGAATTTGCATCGACCGGCAGTCGGCGAGGCAACCGACCGGCAATTCAAAGGACACTTCTGACGGACCACAGCTCGGGGAAGAACCGGTGTTCCGCGGACCGGCGCAGCCACTGCACGCCGCTGGTCCCGCCCGTGCCGGGCTTGCCGCCGAGCACGCGCTCGACCACCAGCAGGTGGACCGCCCGCCACTTCCCGAACTCGTAGGCCACGTCGACCAGCGCCTCGGCCAGCCGGTGCTCCGTGTGGTGGCGGGCCGGATCCGCATACACCTGGCGCCAGGCCTGTTCGACGCCGGAGTGCGGCCGGTAGGGGGCCGTCCAGTCGCGCTTCAGGCACTCGGCGGGGATCTCCAGCCCGTTGCGCGCGAGCAGCCGGAGCGACGCGTCGTAGAGGCTGGGCTCGGACAGGTCGCGCATGAGGTCGCCGTGGCCGGCCTCGCCTTCGTACGGCCTGGTCATGGCGGCGTTCTTGTTGCCGAGGACGAACTCCCACTGCCGGTAGGCGGAGGACTGGAACCCCGACCCGCCGGCGAGCTGGTCGCGGAACTCGGCGTACTCGGCCGGGCTGAGGGAGGCGAACAGCTCCCACGCGGCGGCCATCAGGGCCTGCGCCGGGCGCAGCCGCCTCAGTGTGCGCAGCGCCGCGCCCGGGTCGTCGGCGTCGAGCTGGTCGCGGGCCCGTGCCGCCTCGATGTGGCCGAGCTTGAACAGCAGCTCCATGACCTGGGTGCCGATGAGGAAGCCGGGCTCGCTGGGCGACTTGGTGCGGAACTCCTGCACCGACAGCAGCACGTCCGGGCGGACGTACGCGGCGAACGGTGTGGGGCCCTCGCCGAACTCCAGGATCGGCCGCCCGCCGGTGCGCCGCGCCCGCTCGGCGCGCTCGTCGTCGCCCTGAACCCGGTACGCCGAGCGCTCGTATTTCCCTGCCGTCATCGGCATCTCCTCAGACCCGGCCACGGAGGACCCGGGTGATCGCGCGCAGCCCGTCCGACAGGACCTCCGTGGGCCCGCCGAAGCCGATGCGCATCCTGTCGGGGTGGCCGAAGCAGACGCCGGGCACGACCAGCACGCCCAGACTCTCCAGCGTGTCGCAGATCTCGCCCACGTCGGTGACGCCGCGCACGGCGGGGAAGGCGCAGACCCCGCCCAGCGGCATGGCCAGGTCGATGGCGTCCCGGTTCGCGGCCGCCCAGCCGCGCAGGCGCTCGCGGTTGCGCGCGGCCAGGCCGAGCCGGTCGGCGACGATCCTGTCGCCGTTCGCGAGCACCGCCGTGGCCAGGAACTCCGCCAGCGGCGAGGTGCTGATCGAGACGTAGTCCCTGACCTTCACCATCGTCGCGAGCAACTCGGGCGGCGCCAGGCACCAGCCGACGCGCAGCCCCGGCAGCCCGTACGCCTTGGACAGGGTGCCCACCGAGATGGCGCGGTCCAGGAAGAGGCGCGGATCGGGCAACGGGTCGCCGTCGTAGACGAGCTCGCCGAACGCGCCGTCCCACAGCAGGTGGCAGTCCCGCGCCGCGATGAGCCGCAGGAACTCCGCGTAGTCGCCGGGCCCCAGCGTGGTGCCCGTCGGGTTGTGCGGGAAGTTCACCAGCACCGCTCGGGTGCGCTCGTTGAGCAGGTCGCGCAGCCGGTCGAGGTCGGGGACGAAGCCGTCGGCCGGGTCCAGCCACCAGACGCGCAGCCGGGCGCCCAGCACCTCCGCGATCGAGTACAGCGAGTGGTAGACGGGGTGCAGGACCACGATCTCGTCGCCCGGCCGGACGATCGCGGCCAGGGCGAGGAACAGCGCCTCGGTGGAGCCGTGGGTCACCATCACCGAGTCCGGCCGGCTGCCGAACCGCCGCGCGATCACCTCGCGCAGCGCCGGCGCGCCCACCGAGGGGCTGTCGCGGAAGGCGATGCCGTCGAGCTCCGCCGTGCTGATGCCGAGCAGTTCCCTGAGCTCGCCGAGCGTGTAGTTCTCCACGCCGGAGCTGGAGATGTCGACGGGCAGGGTGAAGTACCGCTCGCGCAGCCAGTCCTCCAGCAGCGCCGGGGCGATGTCCCCGATCGGGCGGGGGTCAGCCGATTCGACGGTCATCGCCGCTCCTCCTGCCCGCCCGGGTCCGCCTGAGGTCGGCGGTCACGTTGATCCGCCTGAGCCATCGGTCGCGGCCGTCGTAGCGGGCCCGGAACGGGCGCCGGCCGTGCACGACGTTCCGGTTGTCGAGGAAGATCAGGTCTCCGGGGGCGAGGGCGAAGTCGTACAGGCCCGCGTCGAGCTGGCCGAAGATGAGCTCCAGCGCCGCCCGCGCGTCCTCGTCGCCCGGGGCGGCCACGGTGCAGTCGCGGTCGATGCGCAGCACCGCGGCCTCGGGCGGCCCGGTCAGCACCGCTCCGGTCTCCGGCCTGGTCGTGTCCTGGTCGTGGGCGTCGTCGGCCCGGGTCAGGAAGCGCGGCTGGGCCAGCGTCTCGCGCGCCCATCCGGGCAGCGCCAGGGGGTCGGCCGCGGCCAGCGTGGTGGGCGTCAGGTCGGGGTTGCGCAGGCAGTACAGGCCCACATAGTCGGCCCGGTACGGCGAGAAGGCGTCCTCGGTGTGCCAGGTCAGCTCCTTGCGGCTGCTGGAGCTGACGTCCGTCTGCTCGTGCCCGGCCACCGGCAGCACGTCGGTGAGGATGCGGCCGTCCTGCTGGGTGGTCCACCCGATCGGGTCCCCGAGCAGCGCGGCCCAGAGCATCAGCGTGAAGCCGGACAGCCTGGCCTCCTCGCTCTGCGGGTCGCGCCAGTGGGCGGGGGTGTCGTTCAGCAGGTCGTCGCGGAGCATGTTCCCGGTGATGAGAACGGCGTGCTTGGCCTCGTCGAGCCGGGCCCTGTTGACGGCGCGGCGCGGCGCGAGCGGCAGCTCCTGTGCGATGACATTTACCTCGGCGAGAAATTCGGGACTGTCGGCGGCGACATATTCGTCGGCGCAGTTGCCGGCCAGCGCTCTGGCCAGTTTGGCCTCTTCCCGGTTCAGCGCGATTTCCCGTACCCGCGCGTTCACCAGCATTTCGGGCAGCACCTTGCACAACCTCCAGGAATTCTGGCCCGCCGGGTGGACGGGCCACCCGGCGAGAGTTTCGGAAAAGGGCCGGGCCTATTCGGCCGACGGCTCGAGTACGCGGACGAGCTCCATGGCGATCTCCCGGAGCGGCTCCGGGCGGGTCATGTCGAGGTGCTCGCAGTGCACGGAGTGGTCGAGGACCTCCCCGTCGATGAAGGCGGACCATTCGTCCGAGGTCGGGGTGTCGGGCTCGCGGCCCAGCGTCGCGGTGAAGAACACCAGGTCGCCGTGGAACAGCCCCGGAGTCTCGCCGAGCACGATGTCCTGGTTGCGCATGGAGGCCGCGAACAGTTCCTCGATCAGCTCGGGATCGAGCCGGATCTGCCCGGCACCCTCGCGCTCCATCAGCTCGGCCACCCAGTTGCTGGTGGGCTGGTCGTCCCGCCAGGAGTCGTCCGGCGGGTAGGCGTCCATCATGGCCAGCAGGGCGACCTCCTCGCCCTGCTCCTGCAGCCGGCAGGCCATCGCGTGCGCGATGCCGCCGCCGAGCGACCAGCCCAGCAGGTGGTAGGGCCCGGTGGGCTGGACCTGCCGGACGTGGTCGAGATAGTCGTCGACCAGCTCCGCGAGCGAGGCGTGGCGCGTCGTGTCGGCGCCGATGCCGCGCGTCTGCAGGCCGTACACCGGCCGGTCCGGGCCCAGGTGCTGCAGCAGCCCGGTGTAGCACCAGGCCAGTCCGGTGGCCGGATGCACGCAGAACAGCGGCGGCCTGCTCCCCCGGTCGCGCAGCCTGAGCAGGATGCTCGTCGGCTGGGCTCCTCCGGCGTCCCTGCTGTCGACCAGCTCGCAGATCCCGGCGACGGTGGGCGCGTGGAACAGCTCCTGCAGGCTCACCTCGATCCCCAGCGTGGACCTTGTCCGGGCGACCACCCGGGTCGCCGACAGCGAGTGGCCGCCCAGGTCGAAGAAGTTGTCGTCGATGCCGACCCGGCCCACCTCGAGCACCTCGGCGAACAGCCCGCAGAGCACCTCCTCGCGGGGGTTGCGCGGGCCCCGGCCGCCGGCCGGGCCGGTGAGCTCGGGCGCGGGCAGGGCGCGCACGTCGAGCTTGCCGTTGATGGTCAGCGGCAGCGACGCCAGCGGCACGAACGCCGACGGCACCATGTGGTCGGGCAGCAGCGCGCCCACGTGCGCCCGCAGGTCGGGGACGGCGGGCAGGTCCCCGGACGCCGGCACCAGGTAGGCGACCAGGCGCCGATCGTCCGGGCGGTCCTCCCTGACGATCACGGCCGCCTGCGCGATGGCGGGGTGCCCGGCGAGCGCCGTCTCGATCTCGCCCAGCTCGATGCGGAACCCGCGGATCTTGACCTGGTCGTCGCTGCGGCCGGCGAACTCCAGCACGCCGCCGGCCCGCCACCTGGCCAGATCGCCGGACCGGTACATGCGCTGCCCCGGGTCGAACGGGCTGGCCACGAACCTGCTCGCGGTGAGTCCGGGGCGGCCGAGGTAGCCGCGGGCCTGGCCGTCGCCCGCCACGTACACCTCGCCGGTCACGCCGACGGGGACCGGGCTCAGGCCGCCGTCCAGCACGTACGTCCGGTAGTTGGGCAGCGAGCGGCCGGCGGAGACACGGTCGTGCCGCCGGACCTCCTCCCAGCACAGCTCCTGGGCGGTGACGTGGACGGTGGTCTCGGTGATGCCGTACATGTTGACGAGCCGGGTGGCGGCGTCGGGGAACGCCTCGTACCAGCCGCGGACGTGGTCCTGTCTGAGCCCCTCGCCACCGAAGATCACCATGCGGAGGGCGGGCAGCGGCCCGCCGGACTCGCCCGCCGTACGCAGCAGCTCGCGGAAGCTGGACGGCGTCTGGCTCAGCACCGTGACGCCGCGCTCCCGCATGAGCCGCCAGAACGCCTCCGGCTGGTGGATCACCTTGGACGGCACCACCACCACCTGTCCGCCGGTGGCCAGCGCGCCCCAGATCTCCCAGACCGAGAAGTCGAAGGCGTAGGAGTGGAACATCGTCCACACGTCGCCGGGGCCCAGCCCGAGCTCCTCACGGGTGGTGTGCAGGAGGTTGACCGCGCTGCCGTGCGCGACGACGACCCCCTTCGGCCGGCCGGTCGAGCCCGAGGTGTAGATGACGTAGGCGGGATGGGCGGCCGAGGCGCTGGCGCGCGGCCCGGCGTCCGGGTACGCGGCGAGTGTCACGGCGACGTCCGGGTCGTCGAGGTTCAGTGTCGGCACCGGCGTGCCCGCGAGGCCGTCGAAGACGGTCAGCAGCAGCACCGGCCGGGCGTCCTCCAGCACGTAGGCGACGCGGGAGGCGGGATAGGCCAGGTCGATGGGCAGGTAGGCGCCACCGGCCTTGAGCACCGCGAGCAGCGCCACGATGAGCTGCTCGGATCTGGGCAGCGCGACCGCGACCAGGGACTCGGGCCCGACGCCGAGGGAGACGAGGTGGTGGGCGAGCCGGCTCGCGCGGGCGTCCAGCTCCGCGTAGGTCAGCTCGCGGTCCTCCGAGACGACCGCCACCGCGTCCGGCGCGCTCGCCGCCCGTGCCTCGACCAGCTCGGTCAGCGTCGTCTCCGGCACCTGCCACGGTGTGCCGTTCCACTCGGTCAGCAGCGTCTCCCGCTCGTCGGCCGAGAGCAGCTCGACCTCGTCGATGCGCCGGTCGGGGCCGTCCACCATGGCCGCGAGCAGGTGCTGGAAGCGGCGCACGAGCCGCTCCACGCTGTCGCGGTCGAACAGGTCGGTGGCGTACTCGACGACGCCGAGCAGGCCGCCGGGCGCGCCGTCGCCGTCGTACTGCTCGCTCATGACGAACCCGAGGTCGAACTGGACGACGTCGAGCGGCACATCCTCGTAGGCGGTGTGCAGGCCGTGCAGGGGCAGGTCGAACTCGCCGTCGTGGTGCAGCGCGAACAGGGTCTGGAAGAGGGGGTGGTGGTTGCCGCGGGCCGGGTTGAGCGCCTCGACCAGCCGCTCGAACGGCAGATCCTGATGCTCGTACGCGGCCAGGTCCGCCGCCCGCACCCGCCCGATCAGCTCACGGAACGTCGGATCCCCCGACGTGTCCGCCCGCAACACCAGCGTGTTCACGAAGAACCCCACCAGATCGTCCAGCGCGTCATCCAACCGACCCGCCACCGGCGTCCCGATCGGAATGTCACCCCCGGCACCCAGACGGGTCAGCAACGCCGCCAGCGCCGACTGCACCACCATGAACAACGTCGCGTGCGAATCCCGGGCCAGCCCCGCCAGCCGCGCGTGCACCTCCGCCGGGACGGCCAGCCGCACGTGATCGCCCCGGTAACTGGGCCGGGCCGGGCGCGGCCGGTCGACCGGCAGCGCGAGCAGGTCGGGCAGACCGGCCAGCGCCTCCGACCAGAACGCCAGCTGCCCCGCCAGCACGCTGCCCGGATCGTCCTCCTCCCCCAGCAGATCCCGCTGCCACAGCGCGTAGTCGGCGTACTGGACCGGCAACGGCGCCCACTCCGGCGCCCCGCCCGCCACCCGCGCCGCGTACGCCACCGACAGGTCACGGCAGAGCACGCCCGTGGACCAGCCGTCGGCGGCGATGTGGTGCATGACGAGCAGCAGCACGTGCTCCTCCGCCCCCAGCCGGAACAGCCGGGCCCTGATCGGCGGCTCCCCGGCCAGGTCGAACGGCTGGTGCGCGGCCTCGGCCAGCGCCCGGCGCACCTCGGCCTCGGTGACGTCCGCGAGCTCCATGTCCGGCCCGGCGGAGTCGAGGACCCGCTGGTACGGCACGCCGCCGGCCTCGGGGAAGATCGTCCGCAGCGCCTCGTGCCGCCCCACGACGTCGCCGATCGCGGCCGTCAGCGCCGCCACGTCCAGCGGGCCGCGGAGCCGGACGGACATCGGCACGTTGTAGGTGGCGTTCTCGCCCTCCCACTGGTTGAGGAACCACAACCGCTGCTGGGCGTAGGACAGGGGGATCCGCTCCGGCCTGGCCGCGGGCGCCGGCGCGGGCCGGACGACCCCGGAGGCGGCCCGCCGGGCGACGCCCGCCACGGTCGGGTCCGCGAACAGGTCGCGCACGCTCAGCTCGACGCCCAGCGACGACCGGATGCGCGAGATCAACCGGGTGGCCAGCAGCGAGTGCCCGCCCGAAGCGAAGAAGTCGTCGTCCACGCCGATCGAGGGCAGCCCGAGCACCTCCGCGAACAGGCCGCACAGGATCTCCTCGCGCGGGCCGCGCGGCGCGCGTCCCGTCACGCTTCCGGCGGGCTCTGGCGCGGGCAGCGCCCGCCGGTCCACCTTCCCGTTCGGGGTGAGCGGCAGCGACTCCAGCGGCACGAACGCCGACGGCACCATGTGCTCGGGCAGCGCCGCGACCAGCGCGGACCGCAGGCCGGCCGGTGTCACGTCGCCGACGGGGTAGCCGACCAGGCGCTCGGTCCCGGAGTCGTCGCGGTGCAGGGCGACGGCTGCCTCCCGGACGCCGGGCACGTTCCGCATGGCGGTCTCGACCTCGCTCGCCTCGACGCGGAAGCCGCGGATCTTCATCTGGTCGTCGAAGCGGCCGAGGAACTCCAGCTCGCCGTCGGCCCGGAGCCTGACCCTGTCGCCGGTGCGGTAGATCCGCGACCCGGCGGGACCGAACGGGTCGGCCACGAACGCGCCGGCGGTCCGCCCGGGACGGCCCAGGTAGCCGCGGGCCACGCCGCCGCCCGCCACGTACAGCTCGCCCGGGACGCCCGGCGGGACCGCCATCAAGCCCTGGTCCAGGACGTAGATCCGGACGCCCGGCAGCGGCCGGCCGATCGGTACGTACCGCTCGCCCTCCGATGAGGACCCCGGCGAGTAGACGGTGGCGTCCGCGGTGACCTCGGTGGTGCCGTAGACGTTGAAGGCCAGCGCCCCCGGCGGGAGCAGCTCCAGCAGCTCCAGGCAGTCGGCGACCGGCCAGCCCTCGGAACCGACCGTGAGGTGGCGCAGCGCGGGGAACGCGCGGCCCTGCCGCACGGCCTCCCGCACCAGCGGCCGCAGCAGCGAGGGAGCGATCTCCAGACCCGTCGCCGCCGACGTGTCCAGCAGCTCCAGCAGCCTGGCCGGGTCGAGGGTGACCTCGATCGGGCTGATCGTGAGCGTCCCGCCGAACATGATCGACCTGATCATGTCGCCGAAGAACAGGTCGACGGAGACCCCGGACACCGAGACGGCCCGCGGCTCCATGGCCGACAGACCGAACTGGCGGTCGCAGGTGCGAACGAGGCTCAGCAGGTTGCCGTGCTCGACCATCACGCCCTTGGGCCGGCCCGTGGTGCCGGAGGTGTGGATCACGTACGCGAGGTCGCCCGGGCGCACGTCCACCCCCGGGTTCCCGGCGGGTCGGGCCGAGACGGCCGCCCGGTCGTCGTCCAGGTCGACCATCGTCACGCCGGGCGGCGCGACGTCGAGGCCGCCCCGCGTCAGCACCAGGGACGCGCCGGTGTCGGCGAGCAGGAACGCCAGCCGCTCGGCCGGGTGGGCGGGCTCCAGCGGCACGTAGGCGGCGCCCGCCTTGAGCACGCCCAGCAGCGCGGCGACCAGCTCCACGCCGCGGTCCAGGTGCACGCCGACAATGCCGCCCCGGACCGCCCCGTTGGCCAGGAGGTGGTGGGCGATCCGGTTGGCCCGCCGGTCGAGCTGCGCGAACGTGAGCGACTCCAGCCCGCACACCACGGCCACGGTGTCCGGGCGGCGGCGGGCCTGCTGCTCGAACAGGTGGTGGACGGCCTGGTGGGCGGGGCGGTCATGGGTGCCCGTGTCGTTCCACTCGACGACGAAGTGGTGCCGCTCGCCGGGGTCGAGCAGGTCGGGCCGGCTGATCGGCTGCTCCGGGTCGTCGGCCATCGCCTCGATCAGCCGGAGGAAGCGTCCGGCCATGGCGGCGATCGTGCCGTGGTCGAACAGGTCCGTGCTGTACTCGATCTCTCCGTGGACGCCGGTCGGCCGCCCGCCGCCGTCGTGCTCCTCGACCAGGTCGAAGGAGAGGTCGAACTTGGCCCCGCCGAGCGGGGCGGGCACGAACGAGGCGCGCAGGCCGGGCAGCTCGAACTCGCCGGGCGGCAGGCTCCTGTCGACGCTGAGCATGGTCTGGAAGAGCAGGTGGTGGTCGCCGGTGCGCTCGGGGTTGAGCGCTTCGACGACCCGCTCGAACGGCAGGTCCTGGTGTTCGTACGCGGCCAGGTCGGCGGCCCGGACCCGGCCGATCAGCTCGCGGAAGCTGGGGTGGCCGCCGGTGTCGGCGCGCAGCACCAGCGTGTTGACGAAGAAGCCGATGGCGTCGTCCAGCGCGTCGTCGGCGCGCCCGGCCACCGGGGTGCCGATCGGGATGTCGGTCCCGGAGCCGAGCCGCGTCAGCAGCGCGGCCAGCGCCGTGTGCAGCACCATGAACAGCGTGGCGTGCGACTCGCGGCCCAGCTCCAGGAGCCGGGCGTGCAGGCCGGCCGGGATGGCGAAGGGCAGCGCCGCGCCCTGCCCGGTGGGCCGGACCGGGTGCGGCCGGTCGGCGGGCAGCGCGAGCCGGTCGGGCAGGCCGGCCAGCGTGGCCGACCAGTAGGCGGTCTGCCGGGCCAGGATGCTGTCCGGGTCGTCCTGGTCGCCCAGTAACTCCCGCTGCCACAGCGCGTAGTCGGCGTACTGGACGGGCAGCGGCGCCCAGTCCGGCGCCCGCCCCTCGGCCCGGGCCGCGTAGGCGCGGGCGAGGTCGCGGCCCAGAGGGGTCATCGACCAGCCGTCGGCGGCGATGTGGTGCAGCACGATGACCAGCACGTGCTCCCGCTCGCCGAGCGCGAACAGCCAGGCCCGGACCGGCGGCTCGGCGGCCAGGTCGAAGGCGTGCCGGACGGCGGCGCCGATGAGCGTCCCCAGCTCCTCCTCCGCGCACTCGACCACCTCGACGGCCGGCCGATCCGCCACGACCCGCTGGTACGGCACGCCCTCGACGGCGGGGAAGACGGTGCGCAGGCTCTCGTGCCGGTCGGCCACGTCGCCGATCGCGGCGATGAGGGCCCGCCGGTCGAGGCTTCCCGACCAGCGCACCGCGACCGGGATGTTGTAGGTGGCGCTGGGCCCCTCCCACTCGTGCAGGAACCACAACCTGCGCTGCGCGAACGACAACGGCACCACCTCCGGCCGCACCCCCCGCACCAACGCCGGACGCGTCGTCCCCGCCACCACCCGACGCGCGATCCCCGCCACCGTCGGATCCGCGAACAACTCCCGCACACCCAACTCCACCCCCAGCACCGACCGCACCCGCGAGATCAACCGCGTCGCCAGCAACGAATGCCCACCCAGATCGAAGAACCCGTCATCCACCCCGACCCGCTCCACCCCCAGCACCTCCGCGAACAACCCGCACAGAATCTCCTCACGGGCATCGCGCGGGCCCCGGCCCCCGGCCGCCCCGTCGAAGGCGGGGGCCGGCAGCGCGCGCCGGTCGAGCTTGCCGGTCCGGGTCAGGGGCAGCGCCGCCAGCGGCACGAAAGCCGCCGGCACCATGTACTCGGGCAGCAGCGCGCCCACGTGCGCGCGCAGGTCCGGGACACCGGGCAGGTCGCCTGTGGCCGGCACGAGGTAGGCCACCAGGCGCCGCTCACCGGCGACGTCCTCGTGGACCACGACCACCGCCTGGCCGACCAGCGGATGCGCGGTCAGCGCCGCCTCCACCTCACCCGGCTCCACCCGGAACCCGCGCAACTTGACCTGATCGTCCACCCGCCCGACGAACTCCAGCACACCACCCGCCCGCCACCGCACCACATCACCGGTCCGGTACATCCGCGACCCCCCGAACGGACACGCCACGAACCGCTCCCCCGTCAACCCGGGACGCCCCGCATACCCCCGCGCCAGACCCGCACCACCCAGATACAGCTCACCCGCCACCCCCACCGGCACCGGCCGCAGGAAGTCGTCGAGCACGAAGGGCCGGACGCCGGCCAGCGGCCGTCCGATCGGCAGCGAGCGGTCGGCCGGGGTGAGTTCGTGGACGGTGGAGGTGCAGGTCGCCTCGGTCAGGCCGTACACGTTGAACAGCCGGGCCGCGCCCAGCGGGCGCCAGCGCCGCAGGTGGTCCGGCGAGACCCGCTCGCCACCGATGATCACGAACCGGAGCGACTCCGGCAGCCGGCGCCCCTCGCGGGTGAGGATGTCGACCCATTCGTGCCAGTAGGGCGTGGTCACCTCGAAGCCGGTGATGCGCTGGGCCTCCAGGTGGCCGGCGAGGTCGGTCACGGTGGTGAGCCCGGCGGCCCCGGGCAGGACCACGCACGCCCCGGCCAGCAGCGCCGGCAGGACCTCCTCCAGGATCACGTCGAAGGAGACGCCGGCGACCTGGAGGATGCGGTCGTCGGCGGTGAGGCCCAGGACGCCGGACATCGTCGCGGCGTACCGTGCCAGCTCGCCGTGGACGAACATCGAGCCCTTCGGCCGTCCGGTGGAGCCCGAGGTGAAGAAGACGCAGGCCAGGCCGGCGGGGTCGAGCTCCGGGAGGGCCCGCGGGTCGGCCGGGGGGCCGTCGGGGCGCAGGACGGGCAGGTCGACGCCGCCGAGCGACGCCGCCAGCTCGGGCGTGGCGATCACCGCTTCGGCGTCCGCGTCGCGCAGCATCGCCGCCAGCCTCGGGGCCGGGGTGTCGGGGTCGAGCAGGAGGAACGCCTTGCCGGCCGCCATGACGCCGAGCATCGCGATCACCAGCTCGGGCCGGGCCCCGGTCATCACCGCGACGACCTGCCCGGGCTCGGTGCCCAGCCGCAGCAGCCGGTGAGCCAGCCGGTCGGCCTGCTCGACCAGCCCGGCGTAGCTCACCCGGCGGTCCTCGCAGCTCAGCGCGATCGCACCGGGGGTCTGCCCGGCCCGCGACCTGATCAGCTCGACCACACTGCCACCCGGCTCGGCCGCCTGGCCGGGCTGGTCGCCGTTCCACCCGGCCAGGAGGCGGCGGCGCTCGTCGGGGGCGAGCACGTCGATGTCGCCGATGGGCCGGTCCGGGTCGGCCGCGACCGCGTCGAGCAGGCGGAGCAGGCGCCCGGCCAGCGAGCACGCGGTGTCCTCGTCGAACAGGTCGGTGCTGTACTCCAGGCCGCCGCGCAGCCCGAGAGGGCGGCCGTCGTCGCCGTACCGTTCGGCGAGCCCGAGCGTGAGGTCGAACTTGGCGACCCGGAAGCCGACCCGGTGATCCGAGACGCGCACGCCGGGCAGCTCGAACGGCGCCGGATCGTCGTTCCGGAGCACCAGCATGACCTGGAAGAGCGGGTGGTGTGCGGCCGAGCGGACCGGGTTGAGCGCCTCGACCAGCCGCTCGAACGGCAGGTCCTGATGCGTGAAGGCGTCGAGGTCCACCTCACGCACGCCGGCGAGCAGCTCACGGAAGGTGGGGTTGCCCGAGGTGTCGGTACGCAGCACGAGCGTGTTGACGAAGAACCCGACGAGGTCGTCCAGCGCGTCGTCGGCGCGCCCGGCCACCGGGGTGCCGATCGGGATGTCGGTCCCGGCGCCCAGGCGGGTCAGCAGCGCGGCGAGGGCGGCCTGCAGGACCATGAACACGGTGCCGTCGCTCTCCCTGGCCAGCTCGACCAGCCGCCCGTGCAGCTCCGCGGCCACCTCCAGCTCGACGAGCGCGCCCGTGTGGCTGGGCGCGGCCGGTCTGGGCCGGTCGGCGGGCAGTTCGAGCTGGTCGGGCAGGCCGTCCAGCCGCTCGGCCCAGTGGGCGAGCTGGCGGGAGAAGACGCTGTCCGGGTCACCGTCGCCGCCGAGCAGCGCGCGCTGCCACAGCGTGTAGTCCGCGTACTGGACGGGGAGCGGGTCCCAGCTGGGGGCCTGGCCGGCGGTGCGCGCGGTGTAGGCGGTGGCGAGGTCGCGGCAGAGCACGTCCCCGGACCAGCCGTCGGCGGCGATGTGGTGCACGACCAGCACGAGGACGTGCTCCTCCGGGTCGGTGGTGCACAGCCAGGCCCGGATGGGCAGCTCGGCGGCCAGGTCGAAGACGTGCCCGGCGGCCTCCGCCACGATCGCGGGCAACTCGTCGGGGGCGCAGGCGCGTACCGAGAAGAACGGCCTGGCCAGGTCGGCGTCCACGATCTGCTGGCGGGCGACGCCGCCCTCGGCGGGGAACAGGGTACGCAGGCTCTCGTGCCGGGCGACGACGTCGTTCAGCGCGCGGGTCAGCGCGTCCGTGTCCGGCCGGCCGGACAGGCGGAAGGCCATGGGGATGTTGTAGGTGTCGCTGGGGCCCTCCCACTCCCGCAGGAACCACAGCCGCTGCTGGGCGTAGGAGAGTGGCACCGCGTCGGGGCGCGGCAGGGGGACGAGGGCGGGGCGCAGGTCGCGGCTCTCGTCCCAGCGCGCGGCGAGCCCGGCCACGGTCGGCGCGACGAACAGCTCCCTGACGTTGACCTCGACGCCCAGCGTCGAGCGGATGCGTGAGATCAGCCGGGTGGCCAGCAGCGAGTAGCCGCCCAGGGCGAAGAAGTTGTCGTCGATGCCGATCGAGGGCAGCCCGAGCACCTCGGCGAACAGGCCGCACAGGATCTCCTCGCGCGGGTCGCGCGGTCCGCGGCCGGTCGGCTCGCGGAGCCCGGCCTCCGAGGGCCCGGCGGGCGGGACGAGGTCCAGCCCGCCGTCCAGGCTCCGGCGCACCAGGTCGCCGGTCCGGTACATCCGGCCGCCGGTGCGGTCGAAGGGGTCGGCCACGAGCCGGTCGGCGCCCGCGCCGGCGTGGTCCCGGCCGAGGTAGGAGCCGGAGACGTACAGCTCCCCCACCGCGCCCGCGGGGAGCGGGGACAGCGCGTCGTCGAGCACGTAGATCCCGGTTCCGGCGAAGGCCCGCTCGGCCGGCTCCAGCACGTCGACCTGCCCGATGCGGGTCCCGGGGTCGGCGGCCATCGCCTCCAGGACCTTCAGGAAGCGGTGCCCGATCGAGCGGACGGTGTCCTCGTCGAACAGGTCGGTGGCGTAGCCGATGACGCAGTCGAGCCCGGCGTCGTGCTCGGTGACGGCGAAGGTGAGGTCGAACTTCGACACGCGGAGGTCGACCGGCTCCTCGGTCGCCGTGAGCCCGTCGAGGTCGAGGTCGCCGACGGTGGCGTCGTCGACCCCGAGGGAGGTCTGGAAGAGGGGGTGGTGGCCGCCCCGGGGTGGGTTGAGCGCCTCGACCAGCCGCTCGAACGGCAGGTCCTGATGCTCGTACGCGGCCAGGTCCGCCGCCCGCACCCGCCCGATCAGCTCACGGAACGTCGGATCCCCCGACGTGTCCGCCCGCACCACCAGCGTGTTCACGAAGAACCCCACCAGATCGTCCAGCGCGTCATCCAACCGACCCGCCACCGGCGTCCCGATCGGAATGTCACCCCCGGCACCCAGACGGGTCAGCAACGCCGCCAACGCCGACTGCACCACCATGAACAACGTCGCGTGCGAATCCCGGGCCAGCCCCGCCAACCGCGCGTGCACCTCCGCCGGGACGGCCAGCCGCACCTGATCTCCCCGGTAACTGGGCCGGGCCGGGCGCGGCCGGTCGACCGGCAACGCCAGCAGGTCGGGCAGACCGGCCAGCGCCTCCGACCAGAACGCCAGCTGCCCCGCCAGCACACTGCCCGGATCGCCCTCCTCCCCCAGCAGCTCCCGCTGCCACAGCGCATAGTCGGCGTACTGGACCGGCAACGGCGCCCACTCCGGCATCCCGCCCGCAACCCGCGCCGCGTACGCCACCGACAGGTCACGGCAGAACGGCCCCATCGACCAGCCGTCGGCGGCGATGTGGTGCATGACCACGACGAGCACGTGCTCGTCCGCCGCGACGCGGCACAGCAGCACCCGTACCGGCAGGTCGGTGGCCAGGTCGAACGGCCGGCCGACGGCCTCGCCGATGCGCGCCCCCAGCTCCTCCTCCGCGCACTCGATGAACTCGACGGCCGGGCGGGCGTCGAGCACCCGCTGGTACGGCACGCCGCCGTCGTCGGGCAGGACGGTGCGCAGGCTCTCGTGCCGGTCCGCCACGTCGCCGATCGCGGCCGTCAGCGCCGCGACGTCCAGCGGCCCGGACAACCTCCGGCCGACCGGGATGTTGTAGGTGGCGCTGGGCCCCTCCCACTCGTGCAGGAACCACAACCTGCGCTGCGCGAACGACAACGGCACCACCTCCGGCCGCACCCCCCGCACCAACGCCGGACGCGTCGTCCCCGCCACCACCCGCCGCGCGATCCCCGCCACCGTCGGATCCGCGAACAACTCCCGCACACCCAACTCCGCCCTCAGCACCGACCGCACCCGCGAGATCAACCGCGTCGCCAGCAACGAATGCCCACCCAGATCGAAGAACCCGTCATCCACCCCGACCCGCTCCACCCCCAGCACCTCCGCGAACAACCCGCACAGAATCTCCTCACGGGCATCGCGCGGGCCCCGGCCGTCGGCCGCCCCGTCGAACGTGGGCACGGGCAGGGCCTGCCGGTCCACCTTGCCGTTCGGGGTGAGCGGCAGCGACTCCAGGACGACGACCGCCGCCGGCACCATGTACTCGGGCAGCAGCGCGCCCACGTGCGCGCGCAACTCCGCCGCGCCGGGCGCCGCCCGGCCGGCCGTCACGTACGCGACCAGCCGCCGCACGCCGGCGACGTCCTCGCGGACCACGACCACCGCCTGGCCGACCAGCGGATGCGCGGTCAGCGCCGCCTCCACCTCACCCGGCTCCACCCGGAACCCGCGCAACTTGACCTGATCGTCCACCCGCCCGACGAACTCCAGCACACCACCCGCCCGCCACCGCACCACATCACCGGTCCGGTACATCCGCGACCCCCCGAACGGACACGCCACGAACCGCTCCCCCGTCAACCCGGGACGCCCCGCATACCCCCGCGCCAGACCCGCACCACCCAGATACAGCTCACCCGCCACCCCCACCGGCACCGGCCGCAGGAAGTCGTCGAGCACGTAGACGCTCTTGCCGATCAGCGGGGTGCCGATGGGCACGGGGTTCGGCGCGCGGCCGGGCTCGCACTCCCACATGGTCGCGCCGATCGTGGCCTCGGTCGGACCGTAGCCGTTGAACAGCCGGCGGCCCACCGACCACGTGGCCGCGAGCGCGGGTGAGCACGCCTCACCGCTCACCGTCACCGCGAGACCGGCGGGCAGCCCGTTGGGCGGCAGGTCCGCCACGACGGCGGGCGGGATCGCGACATGGGTGATCCCGTGCTCGGCGGCGAAGTCGACCAGGTCCTGGCCGAGCGGCCGCTCGCCGGCGGGGACGACCAGCGTCCCGCCCGAGAGCACGGCGCCGAACAGGTCCCACAACGCCGCGTCGAAGCTGGTGGAGACGAGCTGGAGGACGCGGCTGCCGGGTCCCACCGCCTGGCGGTGCCGCTGGGCGGCGACGATGTCGCCCACCCCGGCGTGCGCCACCACCACGCCCTTGGGACGGCCGCTGGAGCCGGAGGTGTAGACGACGTAGGCGGCGTTGCCGGGCAGGACCGCCCGGCCGGGCCCGGTCACGGGCCCGGTCACGGGCCCGGAGAGCGGGCCGGAGAGCGGGCCGGAGAGCGGGCCCGAGAGCGGGCCCGGGAGCGCGTCGTCCAGCAGCAGCCGGGGCGGGCCGTCCGCCGGCAGCCCGGTGGCCCATTCGGCGGTGCTCAGCACGAGCGCGGGGGCGGCGTCGCCGATCATGTACCGGATGCGCTCGGCCGGGTAACCGGGATCGATCGGCACGAACGCGGCGCCCGCCTTGAGCACCGCCAGGATCGAGATGACCCACAGGTCGCAGCTGGGCATGGCGAGCGCGACCCGGTCCTCCAGGCCCACGCCGCGCTCGACGAGGCGGTGGGCGAGCCGGTTGGCCTCCGCGTCCAGTTCGGCGTACGTGAGGGTGCGCGGGCCGTAGGAGAGGGCGGGGGCGTCCGGGGTGCTGCGCGCCTGGCGTTCGAACAGCTCGTGAACACCGGTGCGCGGGCCGGCGTCCGGGGTGACGTTCCAGTCGTGCAGGATCTGGCGGCGCTCGTCCGGGGTGAGCGGCTCGGGGCCGCTGATGGGGCTGTCGGGGTCGGCCGTCATGGCGTCGAGCAGGCTCACCAGGCGGCCGGCGAAGGCGCGCACGGTGTCGCGGTCGAACAGGTCAGTGGCGTACTCGATCATGCCGTCGATCCCGGCCGGCCCGCCGCCGGCGTCGTGCCGCTCGGTCAGCGCGACGGTGAGGTCGAACTTGGCCGCGTGGAAGCCGACGGGCTCCTCCGCGACCGTGACCCCGGCCAGGTCGAGGTCGTGCGCGGTGGCGTTGTTGAGCGCCAGCATGGTCTGGAAGAGCGGGTGGTGGCCGCCGCGAGCCGGGTTGAGCGCCTCGACCAGCCGCTCGAACGGCAGGTCCTGATGCTCGTACGCGGCCAGGTCCGCCGCCCGCACCCGCCCGATCAGCTCACGGAACGTCGGATCCCCCGACGTGTCCGCCCGCAACACCAGCGTGTTCACGAAGAACCCCACCAGATCGTCCAGCGCGTCATCCAACCGACCCGCCACCGGCGTCCCGATCGGAATGTCACCCCCGGCACCCAGACGGGTCAGCAACGCCGCCAGCGCCGACTGCACCACCATGAACAACGTCGCGTGCGAATCCCGGGCCAGCCCCGCCAGCCGCGCGTGCAGCTCGGCCGGGATCGTCAGCTCCAGGTGCTCGCCCCGCTGGCTGCCCCGCTGCGGGCGCGGCCGGTCGGCGGGCAACGCCAGCCGGTCGGGCAGGCCGGCCAGCGCCTCCGACCAGAACGCCAGCTGCCCCGCCAGCACGCTGCCCGGATCGTCCTCCTCCCCCAGCAGTTCCCGCTGCCACAAGGCATAGTCGGCGTACTGGACCGGCAGGGACGACCAGGCCGGGGCGAGCCCCTGGGCGCGTGCCGCGTACGCCACCGACAGGTCACGGCAGAGCACCGCCGTGGACCAGCCGTCGGCGGCGATGTGGTGCACGACGAGCAGCAGCACGTGCTCCTCCGGCGCCACTCTGAAGATCCAGCCGCGGACGGGCAGGTCGGCGGCCAGGTCGAAGGTCCGGCCCACGGCCTCCTCGATCCGCCCGGCCAGCTCCCCCGGGCCGCACTCGACCAGCTCGACGACCGGCCCGGCCGCGACCACCCGCTGGTAGGGCACGCCCCCGGCCTCGGGGAAGATCGTGCGCAGGCTCTCGTGCCGCTCCACCACGTCGCCGATCGCGCCGATCAGCGCCTGCGCGTCCAGCGCCCCCCGCAGCCGGAGGGACATCGGCACGTTGTAGGTGACGCTCGGCCCCTCCCACTCGCCCAGGAACCACAACCTGCGCTGCGCGAAGGACAGCGGCACCCGGTCGGGCCGGTCCCTGGCCAGCAGGCGCAGGTTGGCGCCGCGGTCACCGCCGGCCAGCGCGGCGAGGCCCGCCACGGTCGGCGACGCGAACAGCTCGGGCACGGTCAGCTCGGTGCTCAGCGTGGAGCGGATCCGCGAGATCAGCCGGATGGCCAGCAGGGAGTGCCCGCCCAGGTCGAAGAAGCTGTCGTCGATGCTCACCCAACCGACGCCGAGCACCTCGGCGAACAGCCCGCAGAGGATCTCCTCACGGGGATCGCGCGGGCCGCGGCCGCCCGTGGTGCCCCCGAAGGACGGCGCGGGCAGCGCCCGGCGGTCGAGCTTGCCGTTGGGCGTCAGCGGCAGCGCGGCCATCGGCACGAACGCCGCCGGCACCATGTAGTCGGGAAGAGCGCCCGCCAGGGCGGCCCGTACGGTGCCCGGCCCGGCGTCGCCCACCAGGTAGGCGACCAGCCGCCGGCCTCCGGTGGCGTCCGCGACGGCCTGGACGGCGGCGTCGGTCACGCCGGGCACCTCGCGCAGCGCCGACTCCACCTCGCCGGGCTCGACGCGGAAGCCGCGCACCTTCACCTGTTCGTCGGCCCGGCCGAGGAACTCCAGCGTCCCGTCGGGGCGCCAGCGTACGAGGTCTCCCGTCCGGTACATGCGCGACCCCGCCGGGCCGTGCGGGTCGGCCACGAACCGGTCCGCGCTCAGACCGGGACGGCCCGCGTAGCCGCGGGCCAGGCCGCCGCCCGACACGTACAGCTCGCCCACCACGCCGACCGGGACCACCCGCAGCCCGCGGTCGAGCACCCGGACGCCCTTGCCGGCCAGCGGCACGCCGACCGGGATCGAGGGCCGGTCGCAGTCGGCCTCGGCGATCCGGTGGCAGGTGGTGAACCCCATGCTCTCCACCGGCCCGTAGCCGTTGAGCACGACCAGGTCCGGGAAGCGCCGCAGGGCGCGGCGCACGTGGGAGACGGAGGCGACGTCACCCGCGGTCATCGCCACCCGCAGCCCGGCGAAGACCTCCGGCCGCTCGTCGAGCAGCGCGTTGAACAGGCCCGCCGACAGTTGCAGCACGGTCACGCCGTGCCGGGCGGTCAGCTCGGCGATCTCGGCCGGGTCGGCCCGCCGCCCGCTCGGCAGCACGCACGTCCCGCCGTGCAGCAGGGCGCCGAAGACCTCCAGCGCGAACGCGTCCCACGACACCGGCGAGGACTGCAGCCACACGTGCCCGGGACCGAAGTCCAGGTAGTCCTGGCCGAGGAAGGTCGAGGTCAGCGCCCGGTGCGGCGCGACGACGCCCTTGGGCCGGCCGGTCGAGCCCGACGTGAACATGACGCACGCGACGTCGTCGG
The DNA here is from genome assembly GCF_041950495.1 of Nonomuraea sp. MTCD27. Taxonomy (NCBI): domain Bacteria; kingdom Bacillati; phylum Actinomycetota; class Actinomycetes; order Streptosporangiales; family Streptosporangiaceae; genus Nonomuraea; species Nonomuraea sp. MTCD27. The sequence continues at coordinate 220,865 of NZ_JBGNUW010000013.1, forward strand.
CCCGTACGGGGACCCCCGGCTCGCGGGGGCCGTCCCCGTGGGCGGGGTCGTCCGTGATCACGATGTGGGGGTGCGCCCCGGTCAGCCCCTCGGCGAGCGCCTCCGTCGTCACCACGGCTGCCGCGCCCACCTCCCCGAGCACCAGCGTGTGCCGCTCGGCGGGGAAGGCGGGGTCGAGCAGGGTGTAACCGGCCCCGGCCTTCAGCACGCCGAGCAGCGCCGCGACCAGACCGGCGCCCCGGCGGACCCCGGCCGCCACCAGCTCGCGCGCCACCCGGCCCGCCCGGCCGTCCAGCTCGGCGTAACTGACGCGCCGATCGCCGCAGATCAGCGCGACGGCGCCGGGAGTGGCCCGGGCCTGCCGCTCGAACAGCGTGTGCACGCCCTCCTCGACCTCGGAAGGCCCGCCGGCGCCCGCGCCGAGCGCACGCATGCGCCCGCGCTCGGCCGAGCCCAGCAGCTCGACGTCGCCGACCGGCCGATCGACCGGCGAGGCCAGCAGCGATCGCAGGAACGTCAGGAAGGTACGCTCCCCCGCTGCGAAGTCCCCGGCGTCCCAGGCGACCGGGTTGGCGTCCACGTAGACGCGCAGCCCGTCGCCGGTGCCCCGGCTGTCCACCACGACCTGGACGTCCTCGACCCGCCCGCTCATGAAGTGGCGCAGCTCGGTCTCCCGGTCGCCGAACCGGACCACCTGCTCGAACCGCATGATGTTCAGCAGCGCGCCGAAGAACATCGTCTGCCCGCCGGGCAGCGACAGGTCCCTGCGCATCTCCTCCACGCGGTAGCGCTGGTGCGCCAGCACGCCGTCGACCTCCGCGGCCACGCGCGTGACGAGCTCCCGTACCGTCAGGTCGGAGTGCACGGCCACCCGGAACGGCACGACCTTGGACATCATGGACGGCACGTTCAGCGCCCTGGCGGTGGCGCGTCCGGTCAGGGGCAGGCTCATCACCACGTCCTCGGTGCCCGTGACGCGGTGCAGGAAGGCCGCCATGATCCCGACGAACAGCCGCGTCCACTTGACGCCCAGCTCGGCGGCCAGCCCGCGCACCCGGTCGATCTCCTCCTGGGTCAGGTGGTGGGTGCCGCGCAGGACCTTGGTCGTGCCCTCGGCCGACGGGCGGCCGAGGGCGACCGGCGCCGGGCTCCCCGACAGCCGCTCGCGCCAGAAGTCGCGGTCGCGGTCGATCTCGGGCGAGGCCAGATAGTCCTGCTCCTCCTCCAGCAGCTCGGCCAGCCGGCCGAAGGTCGCCTCGGGCACCGCCTGGCCGCGTTCGAGGGCCGTGTACACCTCTGCCACCCGCCGCACGAACATGGCGTGCCCGAAGCCGTCCATGATCAGGTGGTGCATCCGCCAGTACCAGAAGTACCGGTCCTCGTCGATCTTGCACAGCGCCTCGCCGAAGAGCACGTCGCGGCCGATGTCGACGGGCCTGGCGACGTCGGCCCGCATCCACGCCACCGCCGCGGCGGCCGGGTCGGGCCGGTCGGTGAGGTCGACGTACGAGAAGGGCAGCCCGCGGTCGGGCTCGACCACCTGGTACGGCTCACCGTCGGCGTCCACGGCGAAGCGCATGTTCAGGGTGTCGGTCTCGCGCACCGCGCGGCGCAACGCCGCCTCGAACAGCGGCACCTCGATACTTCCGCGAATCTCGAGGTATTCGCCCCAGTTCATGAGCTCGTTCGGGGAGCCCAGCTGACCGGCGAACCAGATTCCCCATTGCGCGGTCGACAACGGCAGTCGCGACATCTCGTACTCCATCTGCTCTGATCAGTGGTTCAGCCGGCTGAGGTAGGCGTAACAGCTCGGTAGTTCCTCGATGAGCTGCTCGATCTTGCGGGGGATGCCGTCCAGGGCGGCCAGGGCCGGTCCCGGGTCCGCGTGCGCCAGGGCGGGCAGGGCCGCGACCGGCTGGGCGCCCAGGCCGATCAGCATGACCCGCCACGAGTACGGCTCGAAGCCGTGGAAGTGCGGATGGATGCTCGCGGCGTCCGGCAGCATCGACCGCCAGCTCTCCAGCCGCCGTTCGAGGCCGGGCGGCAGGGCGCGGGTCTTGGCCGCCTTCCAGTACGGCGTGTCGTCGCGGGCGGCGGCCCGGTAGTGCAGCACGAGGAACTCCCGCACGCCGTCCATGACGCCGGCCACCCGGGCGTTGTAGGCGTCGGCGAGCGCCGGGTCCCACGTCTCGCCGGGGAAGCAGGCGACGAGCTGTTCCACGCCGTGCTGGATGAAGAAGATCCCGGTGGACTCCAGCGGCTCGACGAACCCGCTCGACAGGCCGATGGCCACGCAGTTGCGCACCCAGGACCGGCGGTTGCGGCCGATCCGCATCCTGATGTGGTTGGCCTCCAGCTCCGGCATCCCGGGCGCGGCGAACGCGCGCAGGGTCGCCTCGGCCTCCTCGGGCGAGCAGAACCGGTCGGAGTAGACGTAGCCGGTGCCGACCCGGCCGTACAGCGGGATCGTCCAGATCCAGCCCGCGTCCATGGCCGTGGCCGTGGTGTACGGGTCGATCCCGTGCGCGGCCATGTCACGCGGGACGCGGAGCGCGACCGCGCGGTTGTTCGGCAGGACGTCCTCGAAGGACTGGAACTCCTCGCCGAGCACCTGGTTGATCAGCAGCCCACGGAAGCCGGTGCAGTCGACGAACAGGTCGCCGTGGATCTCGCCGTGCCCGGCGGTGACCAGGTGGCTGATCCAGCCGCGCTCGTCCTGCCTGACCTCCGTCACGTCGTCCAGCACGTGTCGGACGCCGCGGGCGGTGCCGAGCCGGGTCAGGTATTTCGCCAGCAGCGCGGCGTCGAAGTGGTAGGCGTACGGGAACTGCGTGCCGTGTTCGAGGGTGCCGGTGAGCAGCGAGCCGTCGAGGCGGCGCGGCGCGCGCTGCGCCTCGCAGACCGCCGGGATGACCAGGCAGCGCCGGTCGAACTCGGCCACCTTGCCGTCCAGGTGGAGCCACCAGTCGGCCAGGTCGAAGCCGCCGAAGGAGGGCAGCCGTTCGAAGGGGTGGTAGAAGTGGGTGCCGGGCTCGCGCCAGTTCTCGAACTTGATGGCCAGCTTGTAGCTGGCCGAGCAGCCGGGCATCCACTCGTGTTCCTCGACCCCGATGTGGGCGAAGAAGTGGCGGATGGTGCTGAAGGTCGCCTCTCCCACGCCTATGGTGGGCACGCGGGCGGACTCGACGACCGTCACCGACACCGAGTCGCCGAACGCCTTGTTGAGGTAGGTGGCGGTCATCCAGCCGGCCGTGCCACCGCCGACGATGACGACGTTGCGGATCATTGCGGTCCTCCGGAACCTGAGGGGGCTGGGGGCTGGTCGGGCCACGACGCGTACCGGCGCCTCCCGTAGAGCAGGGGTGCCGTCTCCGACGTGCGGGTGACGTGCTGGACCTGGCCGGCGACCACGATGTGGTCGCCGATCGACATGCTGCGGGCGAGCTCGCAGTCGGCGATCATGTGTGCGGACGGGCGCAGATGGGGCCCGCCGCAGCCGGCCGGGAGGCTCCAGCCCACCCGGCCGAACCGGTCGGGGGCGCCGGACGCGAACAGCTCGGCCGTCGCGCGGGCGTCGCGGTGCAGCAGGTTGACGGCGAACGTACGCGCGCTCAGCAGCGCGGCCAGCGTCGGGCTGCCGTCGCGCAGGCACACGAGGAGGGTCGGCGGCACCAGCGTGACGCTGCACAGGGAGGTGCAGGTCATGCCCCACGGCCGGCCCTGCGGCTCCAGGGTGGTGACGACGGCCACGCCGGTCGGGAACTCGGTCATGAACGGCCGCATGTCGACGACGTCCGTGCCGTTGCCGGGTGTGTGCTTCACGGGCGTCCCGCGCCTTTCGAAGTCATGGGGTGTGCGGCGGGGATCCGTTCGACGAGGGACAGCAGCGGGCCGGTCGCCGCCGTCGTCACCACCGCCATCACGAGGAATGCCAGGTAGAGAGCGGGGGGCAGCAGCCCGGCGGCGTACCCGGCCTGCAGGAAGACGATCTCGGTGAGGCCGCGGGCGTTCATCAGGACACCGACCCGCAGGCCCGTACGCCGGGAGTGGCCGGCGCCGACCGCGCCGAGGTAGCCGCCGCCGATCTTGCCGATCATCGCGACCACGGTGGTCACCACGATCACGTCCCAGCCGACGTTCGCCGCGTCCGGCCCGGCGAACAGCCCGACCCCGGTGACCACGAAGAACGCGGGCACCAGCCGCAGCCCGAGGGCCCCGATCCGGTCGGCCGGCCGCCCCCGCACCGGAGCATCGTCCGCGGCGGCCGGCCGGTCACCCGCGTGGGGGCGGGTGGCGTGGTCGGACGGGACGGCCAGACCGACGAGGAGCGGGCCGAGGAACTCGGTCAGCCCCCACCGCCCGGCCGCCTCCATGGCGCCCACCGCGATCAGGCCGGTCAGCACGGCGGCGGCCCGGGGACGCGCGGCCCACAGCGCGCCGGCCCGCCCCCGCTCCAGCAGCCGCCTGACCCCCAGCGCCACCGCCAGGCCGCCGCAGGACACCGTGACGGAGAGCAGCACGCCGCCGAGCCCCGCGGCCGACAACCCGATCAGCACCGACAGCAGCAGCCACGCGACCGCGTCGATCAGCACCGCCGACCCGAGCGCGAGCGTGCCGGCGGTGTCGCCGGCCAGCCCGCGCGCCGCCATGATCCGGGCCAGCACGGGAACGGCCGTCACCGCGAGCGAGATCGCGATCATCGCCACGAGCGCGGGCTCCGACCCTCCGGTGCCGACCAGCACCGGCCCTCCTGTGCCGGCCAGCTCCGGCCGTCCGGTGCCGATCAGCCAGAGGGCCAGCGCCACCCCGCCCGCGAGCGGCAGGGCCAGGGAGCCCGCCGCCACCTTGCCGAGCTCTCCGAGCCTGATCCCGGCCAGGCCGCGACGCAGCTCGACGGCCATGCCGACGAGGAAGAGCGCCAGCCCGGCCTTGCCGACGGCGCGCACCACTTCGATCAGCCCGTCGGAGAAGAACCCGGTCCCGGCGATCCGCATGACGACGTACCCGAGCAGCAGGCCCGCGCAGATCTCGCCGATCACCTCCGGCTGCCGCAGCAGCCGCGCGGCGGCCCGCCCGGCGTACACGGCCCCGAGGATCACGGCGAGCTGCACCAGTACGGTGATCACGAATCACCCTCCGGGAACCAGACGTCCTCCGCGCCAAGGCGGCCCGGCGCGTACTTGCCGAGCGCGCTGACCAGCATCCGCAGCTCCAGGGCCAGACATTCGACCAGGTTGACCAGGCCGTGCTCCGGCTCCTCGTCGGCGGCCAGCAGCGCCGCGCGGCCGAGCCCGACCGCGGTCGCGCCCAGCGCGAGGCACTTCACCGCCCTGGCGCCCTCCCAGATCCGGCCGGACACCAGCAGGCAGGCGGGCGGGGGGCCGATCCGCCGCAGGCACTCGGCGAGCGGCAGGCCGACGTGCTGGAGAAAGGAGAGCGGCGCCCAGCCGGTGCCGCCCTCGCCGCCGTCCACGGTGACCGAGTCCGCGCCCGCCGACCAGGCGGTGAACGCGGCCGCCCGTACGTCACGGACCGGCGGGAGCTTCACCCACACCCGGGCGCGCGGGTAGTTGTTGCGCATGAGGTGCACCTGGCGGCGCAGGATCTCCTCGGTGAACGTGCCGGGGCTACCGCTCCTGAGCGACGCCACATCCCGGCCCACCGCACCGCCCCCGCCGCCCCCGCCGCCGCCCCCGGCATCCACGGCGTCCACGCTCTCCGCGCTCTCCGCGCCCGCGACGGCATCAAGCAGATAGCGGCCGGCCAGCCGGGCGGCCTCCGCGGCGTCCAGCACGGTCATGCCGCCGAGGCCCGGCTTGGCCCCCTGCCCGGCCTTCAGCTCGAACGCCAGCCGCCCGGAGGCGAGCAGCTCCCCCACGACGGGGTCGCTGTAGACGAGGTTCCACACCTCGGAGTCGGCGTCCTCGGTGCTCTGCTGGACGACGATCCCGCCGTGCTCGCCGTCCAGCTCCGCCAGGTAGGTCTTGATCCGCAGCAGCAGCCCGGCGGCGCCGCCCGTGTCGCGATACCCGCTCGTCGAGGCCACGTTCTCCCCGATGACCAGCGGCACGCCGAGCCGCGCGGCCTGCCTGATCACCGACAGGCCGGGACCGGAGCCGGCCACCTCGGTCGAGCCCAGCGCGGAGACGTACACCGGCGACCGTGCCGGAATGCCACCGATCACCGTCGTCAGGTCCACGTCGGCGTAGGTCGGCTCGCGGCCGAGCTCGATGAGCTTGTCCAGGCGCTGCGGCGTGAAGATCGGCGGTGCCAGGCGGGCCCGGTCCAGGACGTCGTCACCGTCGGGGGGAAGCGCGCCGAAGACGGCGCTTCCGTACTCCGCCAGGGCCGGGAACGCGCCGGCCGGACCGGTCCTGGCCCGGGCCCTGATCGGCCCGGCGGGGAAGCCCGGGGCGGTCAGCCTGGTCACGGGGACACCACCCCGGCCAGCTTCGGGAACGGGGTGACCTGCCAGATCTCGTCCAGCCCGGCGACGTACCTGGTGAGCCGCTCCAGCCCGAGGCCGAATCCGGCGCTCGGCCGGAGGCCCTGCCTGGCCAGCTCCAGGTACCAGGCGTACTTGGCCGGGTTCTCCCCGGTCTCGCGCATGCGGGTGACCAGCCGGGCGTACTCGGACTCGCGCTCGCTGCCGCTGGACAGCTCGCCGTACCCCTCGGGGGCGATCAGGTCGAAGTTGCGCAGCACGCCGTCGGACGTACGGCTCTCACGGTCGTAGAACCCCCGCGAGCCCTTGGGATAATCGGTGACGAAGAACGGGCAGGTGGCCTTGCCCGACAGCACCCGCTCTCCCGACCAGGCGATCTCGGCCCCGTCGTCCTGCGGGTGTCCCGCGCGCCGGATCTCCGCCACCGCCTCGGCGTGCGTCTTCCGGCCGAAGGGCTGGTCGAGCAGCTCGGCGAAGGCGCCGATGTCGCGGCCGAGCGCCTCCAGCTCCTCGGCCAGGTTGCCGACCACCGCCGCCACGGCGCGTACGACCAGCCCCTGCAGGAGGGCCATCGCCTCCTCGCGCGACGCGTCGGCCATCTCGACGTCGATCTGGTGGAACTCGACCAGATGCCGCCCGGTCGAGGCGGTCTCCGGCGGTTCGAGCCGGATGTTGGGCGCGACGCAGAAGATCCGGTCGAACGTCAGCAACGCGGCCTGCTTGTACAGGATCGCGCTGGACATCAGCTTGAAGCGGGTGCCGTAGTAGTCGATGTCCACCTGCTTGGCGCCGCGCACGCCCGGATCGGTCACCGGGCCGATGACGGGCGCCCGCACCTCGACGAATCCGCGGCGGGCGAGGTGGCCGCGCACGGCGCGGAGGATCTCCTGCTGCACGAGCAGGGCGGTGCGGGTGGTCGGGGCCATCAGGTGGTCGCGCAGCGGCCCGGGTGGCCGGTGCTCGTCACCGATCATGTGCTCACCTCCATCGGGCTGGAGCCGTGCGCTTCCACCGGCTCGCCGTCGTATTTCCTGCGCACCCGGCTCAGGCACTCGAGCAGGTCCGCGGCTGCGAAGGGCCGTCCCGCGGCGCGGCGGGGCTCGGCGACCGGCAACCGGCCGGTGTCCCGCCAGCGCAGCCGGCCGTCGCGGTCGAGGTAGCTGGTGGCCCGCCCGGTGTTGTCCGGATGCGGGCAGTAGGGGATGTCGAGGTAACCGCGGCCGAAGGCGTCCTCCATGGCCCTGCCGACGTCATCGTCCAGATCGAGGACCGCCTCGACGATGGCCCGCGCCTCCGCCAGCACCTCGCCCCCGGCCGCCCGCTCGGCGCCGCGACCGGACCGCTCCTCGGTGGCGGTCGCGGTGGCGGCGGTGGCGGCGGCGTGCCGGAGCGCGGCGACGTTCTCCGCGATGGTCGGGATGCGCGCCGACTCGGCCACCGTCTTCACGATCAGCCGAGCGGCCCCACCGCGTACGGCGAGCCGGGCGGCATCGCCGAGCAACGCCTCGGCACCACCGCGGGTCCGGGGATAGAGCCCCATGTACGCGTACAGCGCGATGTGCCACTCCACATCGGGAAGGAAGCGGGCGGCGAGGTGACGCAGGGCGCCCAGAGCCTCCTCGTCCTGGTCCGGGCTGGCCTGCTGGGCGTAGCTCAGGGAGATGCTGCGCAGGCCGTGCCGCCGGAAGAACAGCGCCTCCAGCAGGCTGATCGCGACCAACAGCCCCGGCGGGCAGAGCTGCCCGAGCATGCACCCCCCGAAGGTCTCCAGGTGCGGCTCCACCCCGGTCCCGCGCGTCTCGGCGAGCATCCAGCAGCAGCGCTCCCAGCTCTGCCGGCTCTGGCGCAGCGGCGTACGGCTGTAGGGCAGGCAGTACGACACCGGCCCGCCCTCCGTCGCGGTCAGCCCGAGCTCGCACAGCCGATGGAAGAGCCGGTCCGGCGTGGGTGAGCCGTGCCGCACCTGCACGGGGAAGCTCTCGTCGCGGATCCCGTCGAGCAGGGCCAGCGTCGTGGCGGCGCCGTGGGCCACGATGGGATAGCCGTTGAGCTCCGTACCGGCCGCCAGGGCGCGCCGTGCGCCGTCGTGGTCGCCCAGCCTGGTGTAGCTGTCCAGCGTGATGGTGCCGGCCGTGGCCGGCGCGGCCGCCTTCGTCGCGGCCAGCCCGCGCCGCATGCGCGCGGCCCGGCCGAACCCCATTCTCGGCTGCACCACAAGACGGCCCGACGCACGAATGTCCGCCACAAATTGCCCGAACGCAGTCAATTCCTCACCTTTGTCGAGACCTGGTTTTCAGAACGGAATCAACGAACGAGCCGAACAGCACCAGATCGAGCTCGTCATCACCGAATACGGCGGTGAAACCGGCATCGAGCAACGTCTGGACGCCTTCCGAACGCCACGAGCCCGCGACGCCGAGCTTGCCCCCGATGACCATGGGAATGCCCCGCAGAGACTCCTCGGCGCGGAGCAGCCGGACCGCCCGCGCCCCGTCGTTCACGCCGTGTCCGTTGACGGTGCTCACCACGACGAGATCGGGGGCGATGCGTACGGCCTCGCGCAACAGGAGGTCGTCCGGTGTGCAGCAGCCGAGATTGAGGACGTCGTGACCCAGCTCCTGGAGGAGCAGGTGCATGTAGACCAAGTTCCAGACATGCGAATCCGACGACGTCCCCGTCAGCAGAACATTAAGCCTGAATCCGTTGATGGGAGCCTCCACCAGTAATTCCATGAAGTAATGCGAAAGGCTACTTGTGACTGTCAGGCGAAATAGGCAGTTGCCTGAGGCAGAATGCAGGCAGTTGCCGGTCGAGGCGGGATCGGTCCGCATACCTCACGCCAGAATGAGGCGTCAGATCACCAAGTCCGGGCAACCCACGGGACGAGGTTCATGGAAACCGACCGCGTAAAGACCGCCATCTCCCCCGACTACGGCAGGTACTTCGCGCTCCTGTGGTTCGGGCAGGCCACCAGCAAGCTGGGCAGCGCCGTGACCACCATCGTGATGCCGCTGATCGCGATCAGCGTGCTGGGGTCCAGCACCTTCATGATCACCGTGCTGGAGGCGTCCGTCTGGCTGCCCTGGCTGATCATCGGGCTGCCCGCCGGAGCGTGGGTCGACCGCATGCGCCGGCGCGGGACCATGATCATCTGCGATCTCGTCTCGGCGCTCGCGCTGGCCAGCGTGCCGCTCGCCGCCTGGGCGGGCGTGCTCACGATGGCTCATATGGTCGGCGTCGCCCTGGTCATCGGCACCACGGCGGTCTTCTTCTCCACGGCCGCCCAGGCGTTCCTGCCCGCCCTGCTGCCCAAGGACCGGCTGCCCGGCGCGAACGCCAAGCTGCAGGGGACCGACGCCGGCGCGCTCATCCTGGGCCCGGCCGTCGGCGGTGCCGTCGCCCAGCTCGCAGGGGCGGTGAGCGGCCTGCTCATCGACGCGTTCAGCTTCGTCGTCTCCGCGCTGTGCCTGCGCTCGATCCGGGTGCCGGAGACCCATCTGGAGGAGCGCGCGGAGCGCACGACCACCCTGCGCCAGGACATCGCCGCCGGCCTGCGGTTCCTCTGGCGCGACCCGTACCTGCGCGTCTTCACGATCCACGCGGGCACCGGCAACCTGGCCGCCGCGGCACTCCAGGCGACCCTGATCGTGTTCATGATCCGCGAGGTGGGGTTGTCTCAGGGGCTGGTGGGCGTGGTCGTCGGCGCGGTGAGCGTGGGCGGCGTCATCGGCGCGCTCATCGTGACCGCCCTGGCCCAGCGCATCGGCACCTCCAGGACCATTCTGATCGCCGAGCTGGGCGTCACGCCGCTGGCCCTGCTCATCCCGCTGACCACCGACGGGTGGGGGCTGGTCTTCCTCCTGGTCGGCGGTCTCACCGTGAGCGTCGCCATCGTGGCCAGCAACGTGCTCATCGGGACCTTCACGCAGTCGTACACACCCGGGCACCTCATGGGCAGGGTCGGGGCCAGCCAGCACTTCGTCAACTTCAGCACCCTGCCGATCGGCGCGGTGATGGGCGGCGCCGTCGCCGAGTTCGCCGGCCTGCGCGCCACCATGTGGATCGTCACGTCGATGGCGGTGCTGAGCAGCTTCATCCTGCTCGCCGGCCCCTTGCGCAAGAACAGGTTCCTCCCGACCGAGCCGCCGATCGAGCCGCCGATCGAGCCGCCGATCGAGCCGCCGATCGAGCCGCCGATCGAGCCGCCGGCCGAGACGCCGTGACGACAGGCGCGGCGTGCCCGCCCGCCGCCGGAGGAGAGCGGCCGGGCGGGCACCGGCTCAGCGCGTGGCCCGGTCGCCCAGGACCTTCGCCTCTTCCTCCTCGATCTGCTGGTTCCACTCCGGCTTCGAGGACTGCCAGCCGTCCTCGTCACGGCCGAGCCGCCAGTAGCCGGAGATCGACAGCTGCTCCAGCGGCACGCCCCGCTCCACCCGCAGATGGCGCCGCAGCTCCTTGACGAACGTGGCCTCGCCGTGGACGAAGGCGTGCACCGTACCGTCGAGGAACTTCGCCTCCCGCACCGCCCGCACCAGCGCCTCGCCCACCTGCCCGCCGTCGCGGTGCAGCCACACGATGTCGGCGTCGCAGGCCGTCGGCAGCCCCTGCTCCTCCGCGGCGTCCGCCACCTCGACGAAGACCTTGGCGTGCGCCCCGGCCGGGACCCGCTCCAGCGCCGCGCCGATGGCCGGCAGCGCGCTCTCGTCACCGGCGAGCAGGTGCCAGTCCGCCTCGGCGCTGGGCGCGTACGCCCCGCCCGGGCCCAGGAAGCGCAGCACGTCGCCCGGCTTGGCCTGCGTCGCCCAGGGTCCCGCGAGGCCCTGGGCGCCGTGGCAGACGAAGTCGATGGCCAGCTCCCCGGTCTGCGGGTCCCAGGAGCGGACGGTGTAGGTCCGCATCACCGGCCACTGCTCGCGGGGCAGCTCGGCCCGAATCATGCCCATGTCGAACGGCTCCGGATAGGTCACCCCGGGCACCGGGAACAGCAGCTTCACGTAGTGGTCGGTGAACTCGCCCGCGCTGAACCCGGCGAGCCCCTCACCGCCGAGCACCACCCGGATCATGTGCGGCGTCAGCTGCTCGGTGCGCAGCACCACGCCGGTGGTGCACTTGGGCGCACGCCGTGCCGTTTCGGTCGCCATGGGGGCTCCCTCCCTTGCGTTAATTAGGCAAGGCTAACTTAACCAGAGAGGCGCCCCGCCGTCGCGTCGTCGCGTCGTCGCTGGACGGCGAGGCTATTCACGCGGGCGGGTCAGCAGGGCGGTGAGGAGGCGGGTCAGCCAGGCGCGGGCGGCAGGCAGGTCCCCGTCGAGCAGGAGCTGGACGGTGACGCCGTCGTACGCGGCGACCACGGCACGGGCCGCGCCGGGCACGTCGCCGATGGCGGGGGGCAGGGCGAGCCAGGCGCGGGCGGCGTGCAGCCGCTGTTCGACGGCCGTGCGCAGGCGGTCGCGGTGGGCGGCGAGCCGGTCGGCGACGGCCGGGTCGCGGGCGGCGTACAGCAGGAAGTCGGTCTTGACCAGCAGCCAGTCGCGGTCCAGCAGCAGCGTCGCGGCGACGCGCTCGATGACCGCCTGGATCGGCGGTCCGGCGGCCTCCTCCACCGCCCCCTCGACGGACAGGGCGGCGGTGACCTGGTCGGCGATGAGGTCGGCGCGCTCGTCGTAGAGGGCGAAGAACAGCTCGTCGAGGCTGTCGAAGTTGGAGTAGAACGCGCCCCGGGTGTAGCCGGCGGCCTCGCACACGTCCTCGATGCGCACCCGTCCGAACCCCTTGGCCGCGAACACCTCGAACGCCGCCGCGAGCAGCCGGGCCCGGGTCCGGCCGCGCCGCTGGGTGACGCGGGGCGCGGCGCCGTCCGGCCGGCGCCGCTGCCGGGCCGGGGTGGGAGAGCTCACGGACACACGCTAGCCCCATTTACATACACGCACGTATCCGATACACAGATGTATCCGATACGGTGGGCGCCACCCGGGCGGCCACCGGCACCTGTATGTCCCCCGGGCCGTCCGGCGGCCTCCGGCAGTGAGGAGCACCCCCGCCATGGACGCGGACGTCATCGTCGTCGGCGCCGGCCTGGCCGGCCTGGTCGCCACCCACGAACTGACCGCCGCGGGCCGGAAGGTCGCCCTCGTCGACCAGGAGAACGCCGCCAACCTCGGCGGGCAGGCGTTCTGGTCCTTCGGCGGCCTGTTCCTGGTCGACACGCCAGAGCAGCGCCGCCTGCGGGTCAAGGACTCCTTCGAGCTGGCGTGGAGCGACTGGCTGGGCAGCGCCCAGTTCGACCGCCTGGACGACGAGGACTCCTGGGCGGTCAGGTGGGCGCGCGCCTACGTGGAGTTCGCCGCCGGGGAGAAGCGCTCCTGGCTGGCCGGGCACGGCCTCACCTTCCTGCCGACCGTCGGGTGGGCCGAGCGCGGCAGCCTGCGCGCCGACGGGCACGGCAACTCCGTGCCCCGCTTCCACATCGCCTGGGGCACCGGGACGGGCGTGGTGGAGCCGTTCGTCCGCTCCGCGCACCGGGCCGCCGCCGCCGGGCTGGTGCGCTTCTACCACCGGCACCAGGTGGACGAGCTGGTCACGACCGGCGGCACGGTCAGTGGGGTGCGCGGCACGGTGCTGGCCGACGACGACTCCCCTCGCGGGGTCGCCTCCACGCGCGAGCAGGTGGGCGAGTTCGAGCTGAGCGCCCAGGCGGTGATCGTCACGACCGGCGGCATCGGCGCCGACCACGACCTGGTCCGCCGGTACTGGCCCGAGCGGCTCGGCCGGCCGCCCGCGCACATGGTCACCGGCGTCCCGGCGTACGTCGACGGCCGGATGCTCGACATCGCCGCCGGCGCCGGGGTCAGGCTGGTCAACCGCGACCGGATGTGGCACTACACCGAGGGCCTGCACAACTGGGACCCCGTCTGGCCGGGGCACGGCATCCGCATCCTGCCGGGCCCGTCGTCGTTGTGGTTCGACGCCCTGGGCCGGCGGCTGCCCGAGCCCTGCCTGCCCGGCTACGACACCCTCGGCACGTTGCGGCACCTGCGCACCACCCCCGACATCGCCGAACACGACCATTCCTGGTTCATCCTCAGCCAGCAGATCATCAAGAAGGAGTTCGCGCTGTCGGGCTCGGAGCAGAACCCCGACATCACGAGCAAGGACCGCAAGGCGTTCCTGCGCGCCCGCCTCCTCGGCAAGGGCGCGCCCGCCCCGGTCGAGGCGTTCAAGCGGCACGGCGCCGACTTCGTCGTGGCCGACACCCTGGAGGAGCTGGTGGCCGCGATGAACGGGCTCACCGACAAGCCCCTGCTCGACGCCGCGGTCATCCGCGCCCAGATCGAGGCCCGCGACCTGCAGATCACCAACCCCTACAGCAAGGACGTCCAGGTGCAGGGCATCCACAACGCCCGCCGCTACCTCGGCGACCGCCTCGGCCGGGCCGCCGCCCCGCACCGGATCCTCAACCCGGCGGCGGGGCCGCTGATCGGGGTGAAACTCCACATCCTCACCCGGAAGACGCTCGGCGGGATCCAGACCGACCTCGACTCCCGCGCCCTCGGCCTGGACGGGCAGCCGATCGACGGTCTCTACGCGGCCGGCGAGGTCGCCGGGTTCGGCGGCGGGGGCGTGCACGGCTACAACGCCCTGGAGGGATCGTTCCTGGGCGGCTGCCTGCTGTCCGGCCGCACCGCCGGCCGCGCGGCCGCCGACCGGACGGCCTGACACCCCCGTTCGGCGCGGCGCCGTCCGTCGCGACGGACCCACCATGGACGACCGGCGGATCCTCCGGCGCATCCACGCCCTCACCGGCGAGGAGCACCACCCGCGCCCAGCGGCAGGAGCCGCCTCGCCCCCATCGAGGGCTGCCTGCGATGACCGCCCGACGGGGGCGGCACGCGGAGGGGGACGTGCCGATCGCGGTGTTCGAGGAGCACCACCGGACGCCCCAGGTCCGTCGCTGAGGAGGGGCCTCAGGACGGCGACACGTCGAGCACCGACTCCACGGCGGCGCACGGATCGGTACGGGGACGCGCCTCGTGGATCGTCGCGGCCGCCCGCATCGTGATCTCGCGCAGGGCGGCCCGCTCGTCCGGCGTGAGGCCGCCGAGGATGCGCTCCTCCGCCGCCGCGACCCGGCTCTCCGCCTCGGCCAGCACCTGCCGGCCGTGATCGGTGGCGACGATCAGCCTGGCCCGCCGGTCCTGCGGGTCGGGCCGCCGCTCGATGAGGCCGACCTCGGCGAGGTCGTCGAGCAGGTAGACGAGCACGGTGCGGTCGATCACGAGCCGGTCCGCCAGGGCCCGCTGCCGCTGCGGCTCGCCGTGCGCGACGGCCGCCAGCACGTGATAGCCCCTGCTGCTTCCCGGCATGCCGCGCAGCACCTCGTCGACCTCCTCCTGCCAGGCGCGCAGCACCATGCCGAGCGACCAGCCCAGGTTGCCGGTGGAGAGCCTCTCAGTCGATGCCACGTGTCCAGCATACCGAGGAACAAGTTGTCCCGAAGATATGTTGCGGTGCATATAAGTTGTCATCCTGATGAGTTGCTAGGCAACCTAACTTGTGAGGACACCGCATGTCTGACCACGGTCACGAGCCCCTGCTCGGCACCTTCACGCGCGAGCGCGCCCGGTCCGGCGCCGGCACCGCGCTCACGCGCTCGGCCGTCGCGCTCGCCAGGCGGCACGACACCCTCGACTACGACGCGCTGCCGCCGTCGCTCGCGCGGAAGGCGATCGAGCCGGGCGACCGCGCCTACGACGACGTGCGCCACACCTACACCCGCACCGGCTCGCCGGCCCTGGTCATCCAGGCGGAGAACGCCGACGACGTCGCGGCGGCCCTCGCCTACGCGCGGGGCCAGCACGCCGAGATCGCGGTACGCAGCGGCGGGCACGGCATCAGCGGCCGCTCCACGAACAACGGCGGCGTGGTCATCGACCTGTCGAGGATGAACGCCGTCGAGCTGCTCGACCGGGCGGCCGGGCGGATCCGCGTCGAGCCGGGCGCCCGCTGGGGACACGTCGCGCGGGCGCTGGCGCCGTACGGGCTGGCGATGAGCTCCGGCGACTACGGAGACGTCGGCGTCGGCGGCCTGGCCACCGCCGGCGGGCTCGGCTACCTGGCCCGCAGGCACGGGCTCACGATCGACCACGTCACCGCGGCCGAGATCGTGGTCGCGGACGGGCGCAGGCTGCGCGTGGACGCCGAGCACCATGCTGACCTGTTCTGGGCGATCCGCGGAGCGGGCGGCAACTTCGGCGTCGTGACGGCGTTCGAGCTGGACGCGTACGAGCTCGGGGACGTCGCCTACGCGACGATCACCGTGGACGCCACCGGCACCGCGGGCTTCCTCGTGGAATGGGCCCGGCTGGTCGAGCGGGCCCCGCGCGAGATCACCAGCTTCCTGTCGCTGTTCCCCGCCCGCCGGGGAGCGCCGGTGACCGCCCGGATCACCCTCGTGTACGCGGGCGACGACGTCGAAGCGGCGCAGAGCGCCCTCAGCCCGTTCCTCGGCGCCGGCCCGGTCCTGCACCAGCAGGCGCAGCTCGTGCCCTACCACCTGATCGTCACCCCGCCGGAGAACCGCCACCAGGGCCACGGGCTGGAGAACACGCGCAGCGGCCTGCTCGAACACCTCACCCCGGAGGCCGCCGGCGTCATCGAGGAGATGATGCGGTCGGGCGACATCCCGATCGTGCAGTTCCGCTCCATGGGCGGCGCGGTGCACGACGTGCCGGCCGACGCCATGGCCTGGCCGCACCGCACCCAGCAGTTCTCCGTGCTCGCCGCGGCGACGCCGAGCCGCGCGCCCGCCCTGAACGCGAGCTGGGCGCGGCTCTACCCGCATCTGAACGGCATGTACCTGAGCTTCGAGACCGACACCCACCCCGACCGCCTGCTCGACGCCTTCCCTGAGCCCGTGCTGACCCGCCTGCGCGCGCTCAAGGCCGAATGGGACCCGGACGACGTCTTCAACCGCAACTTCAACATCACCCCCGCGGGTGCGGAGGAGACCCCCGCGGGTGCGGAGGAGACCGCCGCGGGGGCGGAAGAGGCCGCCGTGCCGGCGGGCGGTGGCCGGTGACTGCGATGCCCGGCCACCCGGCGGTCTACTAGGCCTCCGGTCCGAAGATCTCGGGGTACGGCCCGGGCTTGCCCGGCGCGGGGTCCAGCCGGGCCCACAGCGCCCGCAGGATCTCCCGCAGCTGGCCCACCTGCTCGTCGGTGAGCGGGTCGAACAGGAGCTCGCGCACCTCCTCGACATGCGCGGGCGCGGCTTCCGCCAGGACGGCGGCGCCGGCGTCGGTCAGCTCGGCCAGGGTGATCCGCCGGTTGTCCGGATGCGGCGAGCGGCGCACCCAGCCGCGCTCCTCCAGCCGGGCCACCGCGTGCGACAGGCGGCTGAGCGAGGAGTAGACCAGCGTGGCCAGGTCGGTCATCGTCGTGCGCCGCTCGGGGACGTCCGAGAGCGTCGCCAAGATCATGTAGTACGTGTACGGCATGCCCGCGTCGCGCTGGAGCTGCCGGTCGAGCGCGTCGCCGAGCAGCCGGGTCGTCCACAGGTACGCCCGCCACGTCCGCTGTTCGTCGTCATTGAGCCACCGTGTCTTCACACCCGGCATCCTAACTTGAACTCTCAACTGTGGCCGTGTAGCGTCCCGGTCGAACGCTCACTTGAGAGCTCAACTGTTAGGGAGACATCATGAGGATTGGCGACATCGAGGTGGGCGACCTCGGTTTCGGCACGATGCGGCTGGCGTCCGACGGCACGATCTGGGAGCCGCCGGCCGATCGCGGGGCCGCCACGGCCGTCCTGCGGCGGGCGGTGGAGCTCGGGGTGCGGCTCATCGACACCTCCGACGCGTACGCCCTGGGCGCGGGCGAGGAGCTCGTCGCCGAGGCCCTGCGTCCGTACGCGGACGACGTGGTGATCGCGACCAAGGGCGGCGTGGCCCGGCCGAGCGCCGAGAGTGGGTCCCCCTGGGCCGCCCCGAATACCTGCGCCAGCAGGCCGAGCTGAGCCTGCGCCGGCTCCGCCGCGACGTGATCGACCTGTACTACCTGCACCGCGTCGACCCCCAGGTCCCGCTCGCCGACCAGATCGGCGCCCTGGAGGGGTTGCGGCAGGAAGGCAAGATCCGCCACATCGGCCTGTCCGAGGTGACGGTCGACCAGCTCGAGCAGGCCCGCGAGATCGCCCCCGTCGCCGCCGTGCAGAACCTCTACAACCTCACCGACCGCACCCATGAGGAGGTGGTGGAGCACACCGGCAAGCACGAGATCGCGTTCGTCCCGTTCTTCCCGATCGCCGTGGGCGACCTCGGCGCCGTGGCGGGCCTGGCGGCCGAGATCGGGGCGACGCCGGCCCAGATCGCGCTGGCCTGGCTGCTGCGCCGCTCACCGAACATCATCCCCATCCCGGGGACGACCTCTGTGCGGCATCTGGAGGAGAACGTCGCGGCGCGGGATCTCCGGCTGACCGACGAGCAGTTCGCCCGCCTGGACCGCCTCGGCCGCCCGATCGACCAGCTCGCCTGACCTGCACGTCCCGGGGCGAGCCCGGCGTGACGGGCCCGGGAAACGCGGTCGTGACCCCGCGAGCAGGGCGGCGGGAGACCTCACTACCGCCCTCGCGCGGGACGGGACACGGTCGCCGATCAGGCCCGCGCCGGTGCGGCGGTGTGGTGGCGGCCCGGTCAGGCCCGCGCCGGTGCGGGGGTGGCGCGGGCGTGGGCGGGCTGGAAGAGCTCGACGAGGTTGCCGGCCGGGTCGGTGAGCAGGATCTGGCGGCCGCCGGGGCCGGAGACCGCGTCACCGAGGAAGGACAGCCCGGCCTCGCGGAGCCGGTCGATCTCGGCGTCGAGGTCGTCGACGACGAGGTGGATGCGGTTGCGGCCGGCGGCGGTGCCCTCGGGGGTGGCCCGGGCGCCGGAGCTGGCCGGGCCGGACAGCAGGAGCCGCAGCGGCCCGCGTACCACGTCGGCGAAGGCGGGGGCGGCGTCGAGGCGCAGGGTGAAGCCGAGGTGGGTGGTGTAGAACGCGACGGCGGCGCCCACGTCGTCGACGAGGTAGCGGACGCTCGCGAACTGGTCGGGGGTGGTCATGGCTGGTCCTCCTGTGGTGTGAGTTGAGGGAGGAGGTAGTGGATGCGGGTGTCGATCTCCGCCGCCGTACGGGCGAAGGCGGGGGGCCCGGCGCCGCCCGGCGCGGCCGGGTCGGGGATGCTCCAGTGGACCCGCCGGGAGTGGTCGCCGAAGTCGGGGCAGACCTCGCGGACCCTGTCGCACAGGCTGATCACGTAGTCGAACCGGCGGCCGGCCATGGTGTCCAGGTGCCGTGGGCGCTGACCCGCCAGGTCGATGCCGTAGCGCTCGCGCAGGACTCGTACGGCGTCGGGGTGCAGCCGCTGCCGGGGGTCGCTGCCCGCGCTGGTCACCTCGACACGGCCGCCGGCGCGGTGGCGCAGCAGGGCCTCGGCGATCGGCGACCGGGCGCTGTTGCCGGTGCAGGCGAACAGCACGGCGGTCCGCCGCGCCGAACCGGCCCCGGACGGGGACGCCGGGCCGGACGCGAACAGGGACGCCGGGCCGGGCCCGGACGGGGAGGCCGGGTGGACCGGGGCGGGGCCGGACGGGGAGGCCGGGCCTGGGCCGAGGCGGAGCGCGGGGTGCAGAGCGGCACCCGTGGCGGCCAGCGCGTGGGCACAGCGCTCCAGGTCCAGGTGGTAGTAGCTGTCGCGGGCGTCGAAGCTGCTCCGCTGCGCGGTGACCAGCCCGCTGTCACGCAGCAGGCGCAGATGGTAGGAGACCAGGTTCTGCGGCTCGCCCACCAGGCTCACCAGCTCGCGGACCCGGTAGTCGCTCCCGGCCAGCTCGGTCAGCAGCCGCCACCGCAGCGGGTGGGCGGCCAGCCGGACGAAGGCCGGGGCGGCCTGAGGCGAGGGCACCACGTTCTCGACAATACATCAAATCCATTTGATGTACATGGCACGGTCAGCGCTCGTCGGCGGCCCGCGTCCCGACGATCGGCAGGTCGCGGCACGGCTCCAGGAACCTCTCCAGGTACCACCCCAGATCGACGAACTCCGGCAGGTGCGCGATGGTGCGGTAGTCCAGCAGGGGGAGCAGCGAGACCACCGTCCGCTCCTCGTGGAACAGCACGTTCGCGAAGGTCTCCCCGTCGGGCAGCCGGGCGGTCAGGCCCACCGACTGCCCGGCCTCGTAGCAGGCGCGCATGTCGCGCCTGGCCTCGGCCAGGGCGGCCGGCGGCACGATCTTCCAGTCGAAATCGGTCGAGTACCAGACGGCGTCCTCCTCGCGCAGGAACTCCCAGCCCGCCCGGGCGAGCCGGTCGAGGATGTCCTCGAAGTGGACGCCGTGCCGGAACTCCAGGTCGATCGAGACGTCGCGGCTCACGTCTGCTCCTCAGGCCGAGGTCAGGCGCTGGTAGGCGGCGGGCGGGAGGCCGACCGCGGCGGCGAAGTCGCGGGTGAGGTGGGCCTGGTCGGTGTAGCCGAGCTCGGCGGCCAGGTCGGCCGGGGCGAGGCCGTCGCGCACGCGTTCCGCCGCCTCGTGCAGGCGGAAGCGGCGGATGACCCATTTCGGGCCGATCCCGACGTACTCCTGGAACAGGCGCTGGAGGGAACGTACCGACGTGCCGGCCAGGGCGGCGAGCTGGTCGACCCTGGTGATGGTCTGGTCGGTCTCGGCCGCGGCGACCAGCGCGGCGGCCCGTTCGATGAGCGGGTCGATCGTCGGGGCGGGCGCGGGGCGCAGGTCGAGGAGGAAGCGCTCGATCAGGCGCATGGCCTCCTCGTCGGGCGACGCGAGGACCTCCCGCCACAGCGTGGCGCCCGCCGTGCCGTACATGTCGGGCAGCGAGACGAAGCGGCCGGTCAGCCTCGAGACCGGGCCGCCCGCGAACGGGCGGAAGCCGCCGGGCCTGAACCGCAGCCCCACCACCCGGCCGCGCCCCTCCAGCGTGCAGGAGAACTCGCCGCGGATCACGCCCGCGACCCTGGCGTACTCCTCGGTGACGGTCAGGTTCACCGTGGGGTGGGAGATCAACCGCTGGGTGTACGGCTCCGCCAGGTCCCACGTGCTGATCCAGAAGTGCTCGGCGTACGGCGACAGCCCTTCCGCACACGAGTGCCGGCTGTGCCCGAAACCCGCGCGTGCGGGGTCGATCCAGCCGCGCTGTCGCGTTTCTACAAGACGCCGCGCGGCGCCCCCGGCAGGCTCCTCACCCATGCATGACATGATGACGCAGGCGGCCGGGCGCACGGGCGCGCTGGCGGCCGGAGTGCGCGACGACCAGCTGGGCCTGCCCACGCCGTGCTCGGAGTTCGACGTCAGGGCGCTGATCAACCACCTGGAGTGGGTGGCGGACCTGTTCGCGTCGCTGGCGGGCAAGGGCCCGATGGTGCAGCAGCGCGAATACGCGGGCGACTTTCCCGAGCGGGCGCGGCGGATGCTGGCCGCGTGGGAGCCGCCGGAGGCGTGGGAGGGCGAGAGCCCGGCCATGGGGCTGCCGATGCGTACGGTGGCCACGATGGCGCTGTTCGACCTGGTCGTCCACGGCTGGGACCTGGCCAGGGCCACCGGCGCCCCCTTCGACGCCGAGCCGGAGACGGTCAAGGCGCTGCTGGGCTTCGCCGAGCACATGGCGCCGATGGGCCGGCAGCAGGGCATCTTCGCCGACCAGGTGACCGTCGGCCGGGACGCGACGGACCTCGACCGCCTGCTCGCCCTGACCGGCCGCGACCCGGAGTGGGCCCCGGGTCGGTGAGCCGACGGCGCCCTCCCAAAAAATCTTGAAAAGATTTCGTGGCGGGTGTCGAATCGGGGTCTTCCCGTTCGCAGCGTACGCAGAGGGCCGGAAAGAGCCGGCCCCGCGGACCCGAGGACGAGGACCATGACCCAGCAGCTCACCCACACCGCCACCGGCCCGATCTCCCCCGTGCGCCCGCTGCTGGGCCTCGGCGTCGTCGCCGGCCCGCTGTACGTCACGGTCGCCCTGGCACAGGCGCTCACCCGGGAGGGCTTCGACCTGACCCGCCACCCCTGGAGCTTCCTGGCCAACGGCGACCTGGGCTGGATCCAGACCGCCAACTTCGTGGTCACCGCCCTGGCGACCATCGCCTGCGCCGCCGGGCTGCGCCGCGCGCTGTCGCCGGGCCGGGGGGCGCGGTGGGCGCCCCGGCTGATCGGCGCGTTCGGCGTCAGCATGATCGGCGCCGCCATCTTCCCGGCCGACCCGGCGATGGGCTTCCCGGCCGGTACGCCGGAAGGGCCCGGCGTGATCACCATGTCCGGTGTCGGGCACATGGCCGTCGGCGGCGTCGGGTTCCTGTGCATGGTCGCGGCCTGCTACGTCATCGCCTCCCGGTTCGCCCGCGAGGGCCGCACGGGCTGGGCCGTCTACTCCCGCGTCACCGGCACGCTGTTCCTCGGCGCCTTCATGGGTATCGCCGGCGGGGGCGGCGTCGTCTGGTCCAACATCGCGTTCATCGCCGGGATCGTGGCGGTCTGGTGCTGGCTGTCGCTACTGTCGCTGAGCCTGTCCCGGACCGCCGCCTGACCTCGACCTTTCCACCACTCATCCAAGGATGACATCATGCGCTACCTGGTCACCCTGAAAGTCTCCGCCCAGCCCGAAGGACCGCCGCCGGCGGACCTCATGGAGGCCATCTTCAAGCTCGGCCAGCAGGCCACCGAGGCCGGGGCGCTGCTCGACAACAGCGGCCTGGCGCCCAGCTCCGAAGGGGCCAGGGTCGAGGTGTCCGGCGGGCGGCTGACCGTCTCCGACGGGCCGTTCGCCGAGGCCAAGGAGCTGATCAGCTACGCACTCTACGAGGTCAGGACCAAGGAGGAGGCCGTGGAATGGACCTCCCGCTTCATCAGGCTGCACCTTGACCTCTGGCCCGGCTGGCAGGGCGAGGCGGACGTGCTGCGGCTGTTCGGGCCCGAGGACTTCGCCCCTCCCGCCTGATGCGCCACCTCCGGTCGCGGGGCCCCGCACCCCCCCCCCCCCCGCGACCGGATGCTGTATCCAGGACGCATGACGGTTGCCGATTCCCACCGGGCGGTGGAGGCGGTGTGGCGGATCGAGTCCGCCAGGGTCATCGCCGGCCTGGCCCGCATGGTCCACGACATCGGGCTGGCGGAGGAACTCGCGCAGGACGCGCTCGTGGCCGCCCTCGAAGAGTGGCCGCGCAACGGCATACCGGAAAATCCGGGTGCCTGGCTCATGCTGACCGCCAAGCACCAGGCCATCGACCAGTTCCGCCGCCGCGA
The DNA here is from genome assembly GCF_041950495.1 of Nonomuraea sp. MTCD27. Lineage (NCBI taxonomy): Bacteria > Bacillati > Actinomycetota > Actinomycetes > Streptosporangiales > Streptosporangiaceae > Nonomuraea > Nonomuraea sp. MTCD27. Next base: position 243,599 of record NZ_JBGNUW010000013.1, read on the forward strand.
CACCTACGAGCGCAAGCTGCAGGAAGTGGGACGGGACATGGAGCTCCGCCAGGAATCGGCCGAAGCCGAGCTCGACGACGCCCTCGACGACCACATCGGTGACGACCTGCTGCGGCTGATCTTCACCCTCTGCCATCCGGTGCTGCCGGCCGAGGGCCGGCTCGCCCTCGCCCTCCGTCTCCTGGGCGGCCTCACGACCGAGGAGATCGCGCGGGCGTTCCTCGTGCCCGAGCCGACCGTGGGACAGCGGATCTTCCGCGCCAAGCGTACGCTCGCCGACAAGAAGGTCCGGGTCGAGCTGCCGCCGCCCGGCGAGCTGCCCGACCGGCTGGCGTCGGTGCTGGAGATCGTCTACCTGATCTTCAACGAGGGTTACGCGGCCACCGCGGGCGACGACTGGATCCGGCCGTCGCTGTGCCAGGAGGCCATGCGGCTGGGCCGCGTCCTGGCCGGGCTCATGCCGGACGAGCCCGAGGTGCACGGCCTGCTGGCGCTCATGGAGATCCAGGCGTCGCGCATCCCGGCCAGGACCGCGCCCGACGGCTCCCCCGTCCTGCTCCTCGACCAGGATCGCAGCCGCTGGGACCGGCTGCTCGTCCGCCGCGGGCTGGCCGCGCTGGGCCGTGCCGAGGCGCTGGGGAAGCTGGGCCCGTACAGCCTGCAGGCCGCCATCGCCGCCTGCCACGCCCGCGCCCTGACCCCCGAGGCGACCGACTGGGAGCGGATGGCCGCGCTCTACCGCGTGCTCGCCCACGTCACCCCCTCGCCGATCGTGGAGCTGAACCGCGCGGTCGCCGTCGGCATGGCCCACGGTCCCGCCCGCGGCCTGGAGATCGCCGACGCCCTCCGGGACGAGCGCGCGCTGCGCGGTTACGCCCAGCTCCCCGCCGTCCGCGGCGAGCTGCTGGCCAGGCTGGGGCGGGCCGAGGAGGCGGCGGCGGAGTTCGGCCGCGCCGCGGAGCTGACCCGCAACGAACGCGAGCGCGACCTGTTCCGCGCCCGCGCCACCGCTCTGAAAGATTCCTGATACCCGAAATGTTTCAGAGGCGACAACCCGAGGTCAGCGCGTTCCATCAGACACATTGGCCCGCATGTCGCCGAAACATTTCTGACCATCGTTGACATGTTTCGGGAGCTTCTCCACAATGACCGCAGGTGAAGCCCCCCAAACGATCAAGGGATCAGCATGGTCGACCGGAAACGCCGTTCACCCCTCGCCGCCGCGCTCCTGGGCGCGATCCTCGCCCTCTGCCTCACCGTCACCTCAGCGGTGGTCGCCGGCAGCCGCGCCACCGCCGCCGCCGACTGCAGCGCCGGATATGTCGGGCTGACGTACGACGACGGACCCAACGCCGGCAACACCGCCAACCTGCTCAACGCGCTGACCTCGAACGGCCTGCGGGCCACGATGTTCAACACCGGCCAGAACGCCCAGAACAACCAGGCTCTGGTCAGGGCCCAGCGCGACGCGGGCATGTGGATCGGCAACCACAGCTGGTCCCACCCGCACCTGACCCAGCTCGGCAGCGCGCAGATGACGTCGGAGCTGCAGCGCACCCAGCAGGTCATCCAGCAGGCCACGGGCACCGCGCCCCGGCTGTTCCGGCCGCCGTACGGGGAGACCAACGCCACCTTGCGGTCCGTCGAGCAGCAGCTCGGACTCACGGAGGTGCTCTGGGACGTCGACTCGCAGGACTGGAACGGCGCCGGCACCGCCCAGATCGTCCAGGCAGCCGGCCGCCTGCAGAACGGCCAGGTCATCCTCATGCACGACCAGTACGCCACGACGCTGGCCGCCGTCCCGCAGATCGCCGCGAACCTGCGCAGCCGCAACCTGTGCGCCGGGATGATCTCCCCCACCACCGGCAGGGCCGTCGCCCCCGACGGCGGTGGCGGCCCGACGTCCCCGCCGCCCGGCGGCGGCACCTGCACGGCCACGATCGCGCAGGGCCAGCAGTGGAGCGACCGCTTCAACCTGTCGGTGACGGTCTCCGGGACGAACGCGTGGATCGTCACGGTCACCGTGACACCGCCACAGAAGATCATCGCCACCTGGAACGGCACGCCGTCGTGGGGCTCCGGCGGCAACGTGATGACCATGAGGCCGAACGGCAGCGGCAACACCTTCGGTCTCACCATCCAGCACGGCGGCACCTGGACCTGGCCGTCGGTCTCCTGCCGGACGGGCTGACGCCGGGCGGGTGTGGCGGGATCCGCGCGTCCCGCCACACCCGGCACGCTCGCCCCGCCTGGCACCGCCGCGCCCCACGATGGGGGCGAATCACCCCCGCGACCACGCCGCGATGCTCGCCGCCCTCGACGCCCCATGAGCCCGGTGTCCGGGTCCGTCCGCACCCCTGTTGGACACCCTGGCCAGGCGATCTGGCTGGCACCCGCCGCGGGCGGCGGGTTGGAGCGGGGCGGAGGACTGCGGTGGCCGGGCAGGTGACGACAGCCGCGATCAATGCCGCAGCCTGAGCAGGGCCAGTGCGGGTGCCGCCGCGATGGCGGCCATCACGAGCGCGGCCTGGGCGAGCAGCCCGGCGGCCAGCAGCGGCGTGACGACGGCGGCGCCGATCGGGGGCGTCGCCTGCATGAGCGTCCTGAGAACGGCGAAGCCCCGGCCGCGCAGCCGCGCCGGGATGCGCGCCATGCGCAACGACTGCGCCCACACGGTCATCGGCGCGCTGAACAGGCCGATGACGAGGTAGCCCGCGGCCACCGTCATCGTGTGGGGCGCGGCCGGCAGCGCCAGGAAACCGGCGGCGGCGACGAGCTGGACTACGGCCACGGCCCTGATCGGCCGGGCGCGGGGAGCCCGGGCACCGGCGATCGCCGCACCGGCCAGCTCGCCCGCGGACAGGGCGGCCAGCAGCAGGCCGAGGGTCTCCGGCCCGCCGTCGAGCCGGGTCTTGGCCAGCCAGGGGCCGGTGACGATCAGCATGCCCAGGGCGATGTTGAAGGCCATGAACGCGAGCGTGGTCGCCACCAGCACCCGGTCGCGGAACAACGTCAGAACGCCGCCACCCGACGGGACGACGGCCGCCCTCGCCTGCGGCCGGAGGGGCCGGCGGACGGCGAGCGCCGCCGCGGCGAACAGGGCGTACGAGACCGCGTCGAAGGCCAGCACGGCCTCGCCGCCCAGTCCCGCGATCAACACCCCGCCGAGCCCGGGCCCGACGATCCCGGCGACGCCGAAGCTCAGGCTCTCCAGCGCGTTGCCCGCGTCCCGCTCCTCCTCGGGAAGGAGGTCGGAGATCGCCGCCGGGAACCCGGCGAGCGGCACCATCTTGAACAGCCCGTACACCGCCGCCACGACGAACGGCAGCGCCGCGGGCACCTCCCCCGCCAAGGACACGACCGGGATCGCCGCCATCGCCACCCCACGCACCACGCTGTCGGCCGCCAGCACGTACCGCTTGTCGAACCGGTCCAGGATCGGCCCGCTCAGCAGGCCACCCGCGAACACCGGCAGCGTGTAGCAGACGGTCAGCAGCCCGAGCCGCTCGACGCCGCCCGGCTGGGCCAGCACCAGCCACGTCAGGGCGACGAACGTCATCCCGTCCCCCACCAGCGACACGGACGAGCCCAGCCACAGCAGGCGGAAGTCACGCCGGGACCACACCCGGCGGTAGGTGGCCGACCGGCCAAGGAGATGGTTCACGCGGCCAGCCTGGCCGCGGCCCGGCCTCCGGTGCTGGCGGGCATCGGTCGCGGAACGTCGGCGTCCGATGCCCGCTGGTCCCGTTCGCCCAGGTAGGGCACCCTGAGAAGGGTGATTGACGAGGAGGTCGCGTTCGCGGCCATGGAGAGCCGCGACCCGCGCTTCGACGGGTGGTTCTACGTCGCCGTCACCACGACCGGCATCTACTGCCGGCCGAGCTGCCCGGCCGTCATGCCGAAGCCGGGCAACGTCCGGCTGTTCCCGACGGCGGCGGCGGCGCAGGTCAACGGGTTCCGCGCGTGCAAGCGATGCCGTCCCGACACCGCTCCGGGCTCGCCGGAGTGGAACACGCGCACGGACCTGGTGAGCCGGGCGATGCGCTTGATCGCCGACGGCGTCGTCGACCGCGAAGGCGTGGCCGGGCTGGCCGCGCGCCTCGGGTACAGCCCGCGCCAGGTGCACCGCCAGCTCGTCGCCGAGGTCGGCGCCGGGCCGCAGGCCCTGGCCAGGACACAGCGGGCGCAGACCGCCCGGATGCTGCTGGAGGCCGGTGCGCTGCCGGTCAGCGACGTGGCGTTCGCGGCCGGGTTCGCCAGCATCAGGCAGTTCAACGACACCATCAGGCAGGTGTACGCGACCACGCCGAGCCGCCTGCGCGGAGCCACGAGCGGCGCCCACGTGCCGGGAGCCCTCGCGCTGCGGCTCGCCTACCGGCCGCCCATGGACGTCGCCGCCGCGCTGAACCACCTCGGCGCGCGGGCGGTCCCCGGCATCGAGGCCCACGGTGCGGGCGCCTACCGCAGGTCGCTGGCGTTGCCCCACGGCGCGGGCGTCGTCACGTTGCGGCCCGGGACCGGCCACGTGGCCTGCGAGCTGCGGCTGGAGGACCTCAGAGACCTGGCCGCGGCCGTGCAGCGCTGCCGCCGGCTGCTCGACCTGGACGCCGACCAGCAGGCCATCGACGCCTTCCTGGAGGCGGATCCCCGGCTCGGTCCGCTGGTCGCGCGCCGCCCGGGCCTGCGGGTGCCCGGCTGCGCCGACCCGGCCGAGCTGGCGATCCGGGCCGTGCTCGGCCGCCGGCCGCGCGCCGCGGAGACGCGCGCCCGGCTCGCCGCCCTGGTCAGCACGTACGGCAAGCCGCTGGCCAGGCCCTTCGGCGAGATCACGCACCTGTTCCCCGACGTGAGCACACTGGCCGAAGCCGATCCGGCCGGGCGCACCCTCCTCGCACTGGCCCGGGCGCTCGCCGACGGAACCATCAGGCTGGACGACGACCCGCACCGGGTGCGCGACCGGCTGGGCGCCCTGCCGGGCATGAGCCGGTGGGCTCTGGCGTACATCCGCATGAGAGCCCTCGGCGACCCCGACGTCCTCCTGCCGGACCGCGCCGTACGCCGGGCCGTGCGGCGCCTGGGCGCCCTGCCCGACCGCTGGCGCCCCTGGCGCTCCTACGCCACCCGGCACCTGGAGCTCATGCCCCGGGCACCGCGGCACGCGCCCCCGGTGGCCGGCGGGGCAGCAGGAAGCTGACCGCGACGGTGAGCGCCAGGAGGGCGAGGCTGACCCGGATCGTGACGCCGAAGGCCGCCCCGTAGCCCCGCGGCTCCAGCAAGGGGAAGAAGATCACGCCGATGACGGCGACGCCGGCGGAGGCCGCGAGCTGGGCGACCGTGTTGAACAGGCCGGAGCCCGAGCCCGCCTGCCCGGCGGGAACGTCCTCCAGGGTCAGCTGGGCCGGCGGGGCGCCGGTCAGCCCCATGCCGGCCCAGCCTGGGCAGAAGCACCGCCGCGCCCAGACCGGCGGCGACGGTGGTGGCGATCGGCCAGGGCAGGATCGTCACCTCCGCCTCCAGCGGCGCCATCCCCCAGGCCGGACTGCAGGAGCTGCATGAACGTGAAGAAGAAGCCCATCACCGGTACGAAGAACAGGAACTGCACCAGCAGCCCGCCGCCGACCGAGCGCACCCGGAAGAGGGAAACCTCCACCAGCGAGGAGCCGCCGCGGCCGGCCAGCCGGCGCTGGTGGCGGTGGAATCCGGCCGGCACCGCCCCGAGGATCGGCCCGACGGCCGCGGCCAGGCCGGACAACGACGAGAACGCGGCCATCGCGCCGCCGCGCTCGTGCGGCGCGTACATGAGCTGGATCTGCGAGAGCACCTGGGGGACCATCGCCGCGGCGAAGACGCCCTGGACGCGGCGGTAGCCGTACAGGTCGCCGAGCCGGGCGCCGGTGATGATGCCGAGCGCGAAGGCGAGCGTGTAGCCCGCGAGCATCCCCTGCAGGTGCGCGGGCGACGCGCCGAGCTCGGCGCGGATGGAAGGACGGTGATGTTCACGATGGTGACGTCGAGCAGGTCCATGAAGCCGGCCGGGGTGGTGGTCGGGTTGGCTGTCTCAGTGGACACCGAGGGCTCTCCAGATGGGATGATTGCCTCAGTGCCTGCACACCCTCACGCTGAGCGCCCGGCTCGGCCGTACGGCGGGTGCCATCACGCAGATGATCGACCGGCTGCAGATCATCCACGGCTTCCTCGTCGCCACCCACCGGAGCGCCGTCGAGGAGTCCGACCTGCTGGCCCGCTGAGCAGGCGCGACGCTCAGCGGGGAGCGGTGCGGGCCAGGAGAGCGACGGGGCCCAGGCTCATTCGCCCAGGGATCGCCAGATGCGGTCGGGCAGGATCCGCGCCGCCTCCTCCAGGTCGATCCCCGGCACCCCGGCCAGCCACCGCCTGGTCACCTCGGCGACCGGGCCGATCAGGAGCATCTCCACCTGCGCCACCGGCAGCCGCGCGACCGTGCCGGCGTCCATGTGACCGCGGATCCAGCCGTTCAGCCGCGCCAGCCGGGGCGCCTTGGCCGCCGCGATGCGTTCCGCGTACGGCCCGAGGTCCAGCGCGTACGGCGCCGCGTGGATGAAGCGGGCCTTGTCCGGGTGGTCGGCGGTGAAGCCGAGGTAGGCCACGACCGCCCGCCGCACGCCGTCACGGGCGTCCGCGGCCTCCTCGACGGCGGCGGCCATCCGGTCGAGGAGCTCGTCCATGCAGCGGCCGTACAGCGCGGCGGCCAGCCCTTCGAGGCTGCCGAAATGGTGGTACAGGCTGCCCATGCTCACGCCGCTGCGCGTGGTCATGGCCCTGAGGGTGAAGTCGCCGGGGTAGACCTCCAGGGCCGTGTCGAGGAGCTTGCGGATCGTCTCCTCGCTGCGCTTGTGCCGGGTCACCGCGCCGCCGTCAGCTCCGCGGCCTCGTCCCAGATACGCCTGGCCAGGTCGCCGTCCAGCGCCGGCCCCTGCAAGGGCACCTCCTCGGCCAGGTCGAAGTAGCGGCCGGTGCCCGTGGCGCCCACCAGGGCCACGACCGGCCCGGCGCCCTCCTCGGGCGTGGCCCACTTGCGTTTGACGGCCTTGAGCAGCCATCCGAGGGGCCCGCGCCGGTCGCCCAGCCCGGTGCGGACCACGCCGGGGTGCACGGCGTCGATCGTGATCCCGGTCTCCCGCCAGCGCTCGGCGAACAGCGGCACGGTCAGCAGGTTGCACAGCTTCGTGTCGGCGTACGTACGCATCGGCGAGAAGTCCGCGCCCACGGCCGTCCGCCCCGCCTCCGCCCGGCCCCTGACGTAGAGCCCCGCGCTGACCTGCACCACTCGCCCGAGCCGGTCCTCCAGCAGGTGGTTGAGCAGGAACGGCGCCAGATGGTTGACCGCGAAGGACTGCTCCAGCCCGTCCTCGGTCAGGACGCGCCGGCTGGGCCACACCCCGGCGTTGTGGACGAGCACGTCGATGCGCGGGCACCGGGCCCGGAGCGCGTCGGCCAGCCGCCTGACGGACGCGACCGTGGTGAGATCGCCGGCCACGGGCTCGACGTCCCCCCGGATCCCCGCCGCGGCCCGCTCCCCCTGCTCCGAATCCCGCGCGATCAGCAGCACCTTGTGCCCGTCGCCGGCCAGCCGCGCGCACACCGCGTGCCCGATGCCGCGGTTCCCGCCGGTCACCACCATGATGGACGCCATGTAGAGCATTTTTCTAGAGAATTGCTCTGAATTCAATGGCCCTGGTAGAGAAGCGTGAGCAGGGGGCGGGTCAAGGCGGCCATCTCGTCCGGGGTGCGCGGGCAGTCGCGCTGGAGCCAGTCGACGGCCACGCCGAGGAGCGCGCCCGCGATGAAGGCGGCCGGCACGTCGTGCGGGGTGTCCGCGGCGCGGCCGGGCCAGCCGTCGGCGGGGCGGGAGCTGGCGTACGTGGCCACCGTGGCGCGGCGGCGTACGTGGTCGATGAGGCGGGCGCTACCCTGCGCTCCCAGCACGCTGCGGTAGAGGCCGGCGTGCTCGGCGAGGTGGGCGAAGAAGATCAGCAGGGTGTCGGACTTGGCCTGCGACGGGCCGGGCGACGCGAGGACGTGGCCCGGTATGGCGTCGATGAGCTCGTCGATCATCTCCGTGCAGGCGGCCTCGGCCAGCTCGTGCACGTCGCGGTAGTGGTCGTAGAAGGTGGAGCGGCCCACGCCGGCCCGCTCGGCGACGTCGGCCACGCTGACCTTCGACAGGCTCCGCTCCTGGACGAGCTCGATCAGCGTGCGCCGCAGGGCTGCCTGGGTGCGTCGTGTCCGGCGGTCACCCTCGGCTCCGCGTTCTCTCATGGCCACGCACCCATCCTCGGACACCAGTCTGTTAACGTACATATGTAGCTTATCTATGCGGTCCACACCGAATGGGGAGAGCTTTGACCACTGACCCCGCTGCGACGCTCCAGACCACCCGCGGCTGCCCGTTCGCCCCGCCCGAGCAGCACCTGCGGCTCCTGCGCGAGCAGCCGGTCGCCAAGGTCACGCTGCCGACCGGGAGCGACGCCTGGGTCGCGGCCCGCTACGAGGACATCCGGACGATCCTCAGCGACCCGCGCTTCAGCGCCGACCGCCGCCACCCCGGCATTCCCCGGCTGAGCGAGCAGGGCGGGCAGGGGATGGCCGGTTCACCGCTGCCCAAGATGCTGCTGGAGATGGACCCGCCCGAGCACGGCCCGGCCCGCCGCGCGGTGGTCGGCGAGTTCACCGTCCGGCGCATGGCGGCGCTGCGGCCGCGCATCCAGCAGATCGTGGACGAGCACATCGACGCCATGCTCGACGGCCCCCGCCCGGCCGACCTGGTGACCGCGCTGGCCCTGCCGGTGCCCTCCCTGGTGATCTGCGAGCTGCTCGGCGTGCCGTACGCCGACCACGACTTCTTCCAGACGCACTCGGCCCAGCTCCTCAACCGCCGCGCCACCGAGCAGGAGCGCCAGCACGCCGTCCTGGAGCTGGCCATCTACCTCGACAAGCTGATCAGGACCAAGGAGCAGGAGGCGCCCGACGACCTGCTCGGCCGCCAGATCGCCAAGCAGCGCGACAACGGCGGCGTGGACCACCCCGCGCTGCTCTCCCTGGCCTTCCTGCTGCTGATCGCCGGGCACGAGACCACCGCGAACATGATCTCGCTCGGCACGTACACGCTGCTGGAGCACCCCGAGGCGCTGGCAGCGCTGCGCGAGGACCCGGACCGGACGGCCGGCGCGGTGGAGGAGCTGCTGCGCTACTTCACCATCGCCGAGTTCGCCATGGCACGGGTGACCCTGGAGGACGTGGAGCTCGGCGGGACGGTGATCCCCGCCGGGTCCGGCGTGCTCATGCTGGCCAACGCCGGCAACCGCGACCCGGAGGTGTTCGAGGACCCCCAGCGGTTCGACATCGACCGCGGCGCCCGCAACCACCTGGCCTTCGGCTACGGCGCCCACCAGTGCCTGGGCCAGAGCCTGGCCCGGGTGGAGCTGGAGGTCGTCTTCGAGACCCTCTTCCGGCGTATCCCCGATCTCCGGCTGGCCGTCCCCGCCGACCAGCTCTCGTTCAAGGAGGAGTCGACGGTGTACGGCATGCACGAGCTGCCCGTCACCTGGTGACCCTGAAGCTCGGGGAGCGGGCCGAGACGTAGGCGCTCGGCCCCGCGGGACAGGCCGGCGCGCAGGCCGGACTCGACCCGCTCCGGCCCGGCGGCACCGTGTGCGTGCTCGCGCCCGAACCAGACCTCGCCCGCCGCCCATCGGCACCTGGTCGGCGGCGAAGCCGAGGGTCCCGCTGCGGGTAGGTGGATCGGCAGGCATGAGCCGGCTCTCCTTCGTTCAGCCGGTAAGGGACAGCTGGCTGAGCGCCATGAGAGCGGCGACGGCGAGCAGCCGCACTCCCACGGAGATACTTCTTTCGTCCACGTCGAAAATGCCTTGGTGGAGGTCGTAATCGCTCTGCCCCGGCGCGCGGACGCCAAGGCGGGCATATGCGCCGGGCACTTCCTGCAGGTAAACCCCGAAATCGTCGCCGCCCAGGCTCTGCGGCGCGGTGAATATCTTGTTCTCGCCGAGGACGAGCTGCGCCGCGTCCCGGAAATTGCCGACGCTGTTGCTCTCGTTGACGGTGGGAGGAATGCCGTGAATGTATTTCAGTGATGCCTCGATGTCATAGGCGGACGCGACCGAGCGCACCAGCTCCTCGATTATCCCGGGCGCCCGGCGCCGCGCCGCCTCGTCGAAACATCGCACGGTCCCTTCGGCAATGCCGCTGTCGGGCAGCAGCCCATCCGTGGGGAGCGCTTTCAGGGTGCCCCATACGAGGCTCAGGCTGGAGCGCGGGTCAATACGCCGCGACAGGGCCGCCGGTAACTCGGTAATGATCTTCGCAAGGGCGAAGATGAGATCCGGATGCCGCCCCGAAGCGGACATCCCCCCGATATGGACGCGCACTCTGTCGTACGCGCCGGTTATCGCGCCATCGCGCAGCCCGACCTGGCCGACCTCGTATTTCGGCTCGCAATGCAGCCCGAAGATCCGCTGCACACCCGCGAGGCCGCCGGAGGCCACGACGTCCAGCGCTCCGCCGAGCGTTTCCTCCGCCGGCTGGAACACCAGACGCACGGTGCCCGGCAGGAGTCCCTCATCAGCCAGGCCGCTCAGGAACAGGCCCGCGCCGAGCACCGCCGTCGTGTGGACGTCATGGCCGCAGGCATGACAAACGCCCGGGTTCGTCGATCGATAGGGAACGGACTTTTCATCCGTCAACCGCAGCGCATCGATATCCGCCCGCAACGCGACGATCGGTCCTTTTCCCGAGCCGATATCGCATATCGCACCGGTGCCTTTGGGAAGGCGGACGGCCGTCAAGCCCACCGTCTCGAGCTGGTGCAGGATTCGTTCCGTCGTACGAAACTCCTGAAAGCTCGCCTCAGGGTGCATGTGAAGATCACGGCGAAAGGCCACCAGACCCGGTTGACGCCGCACCAGGAACCCGTCCAGACGTTCCAGCCAATCCGGGCCCTGCGTTCTTCCCATGTCAGTACCTCCGACGATACGGCAAAGATCCCTTTTTCGGGAGATCAGCTGACGACACGACCGTGCACTGGAGAGGGTCAGGCGGGGAGTCGAGCATGTAGCATAGCCAGAGTATCTGGCGGACGCCCTGAGATCTCCACCATCCTCCCCAGAGGATCTTGGGATGTGGCATCGTTTGTGACGCGAAATGCTGCGGGGCTCCCGGGAGCGTAATAAAGCTCATATTTGCTTTGAGCGCCACGAGAGCCGCGAAAGGCAGCGGGGGCATGGCCTTGTATTTCGCGAATCATTCGTCTGCGGTCGGCCGGTGATCAGGGCCGGACCCGGTCGGCGTGAACTATCTCAAGATTTCTCACGGATGGAGTCGATGGCATGGGATTAATAGCCGCGGAGGCCGGGTTCGACACTGCCCGGCAAGCGAATCCCCGGTCCATGCTCCGCGTCAGGGAGCGGATGCGGATCCTGGTCGTCAATCCGCAGGAGGGAAAGCTCCTGACCGAGCTCGGCCTGCGCCCCTACGGTGAGTGGATCGCCTCCGTGGCCCGGCTCGCCGGGTCGCAGATAGACGTCGTCGACGTGGCGGACGGCGCGGACCTGCCCGGCACGATCGAGGCGCACGGGATCATCGGCGGCGGGTCGGTGCACGCCGCCTACGAGGATCTGCGCTGGATCTACCGGACCAAGGAGTTCTACCGGTCCGCGCTCCGGCAGGGCATTCCGCAGTTGCACATCTGCTGGTCCCACCAGGCGCAGGTCATGGCGCTCGGCGGCGACGTCGGGCCGGGCTCGAACGGCCGCAGGGTCGGCATCGAGGAGTTGCGGCTGACCGCGGCCGGCCGGCAGGATCCGCTCTTCGCCGGCCTGCCCGACACGTTCGAGTTGTTCACCTCTCATGTCGACGTGGCGACCCGGCTTCCGCAAGGACAACACGGGCAGGCCACCGAGCTCGCGTTCAGCAGCAGCTATCGGCACGAGGCGCTGGCGTTCGGCTCGCAGGTGCGGACCTTCCAGCCGCACCCCGAGGTGGCCGCCGACCATCTCATCCCCTTGGCCAGAATGCGACGTGACACCCTTGCGAGCGAAGGGATCATCGGGCCCGGCGAGGCCGACTTCGAGGACTTCCTGACCGAGCTTCGCGAGGCGGACCAGCGCATCCGGAAGAACAACATGCGGATCTTCGAGAATTGGCTGACGCGTTTCGCCGCGCCGTTCTTCCGGATGAACCCGCTGCCGTCCCTCACCGGGGGCTGACCCAGCGGGGGCTTACGACACCTGCCGCGAGGCCAGCGCGGCGGGCGGGGTCCCGCGGCGTGGTGGACTACAACGCCACGGGCCGCTCCCGATGAGCCGGACCTGCGCCGGAGGCCGCCGATGACGGCGCGGCCTCCGGCGACGTGGGTCAGGCCGCTGTGCCGAGCATGCCGTGCGGGTCGAGCACGTACTTGCGGGCGGCCCCCTCGTCGAACTCGTGGTAGCCCCGCGGCGCCTGGTCGAGCGGGATCGGCGTGGCGTTGACCGCCTTCGCGATCTGCACCCGGTCGTGCAGGATCGCCTGCATGAGCTGCCGGTTGTAGCGCATGACCGGGCACTGGCCGGTGGCGAAGCTGTGCGACTTCGCCCAGCCGAGGCCGATCCGGATGGACAGCGCGCCGTGCTGGGCGGCCTCGTCCGCCGCGCCCGGGTCCCCAGTCACGTACAGGCCGGGAATGCCGAGCGCGCCGCCGGCCCTGGTAACGTCCATCAGCGTGTTGAGCACCGTGGCGGGATGCTCCACCCCCGACTCGTGGCCGTGTCCGCGGGCCTCGAAACCGACCGCGTCAACGCCGCAGTCGACCTCCGGCTCACCGAGGATCTGTAGGATCTGGTCCTTCGGCTCGCCCATGGCGACGTTGATGGTCTCGCAGCCGAAGCTGTGCGCCTGGTCCAGCCGCTCCTTGTTCAGGTCAGCGACGATCACCACGGCGGCCCCCAGCAGGTGCGCCGAGGCGGCCGCGGCCAGCCCGACCGGGCCGGCGCCGGCGACGTAGACGGTGGACCCCGGCTTCACCCCCGCGGTCACACAGCCGTGGAACCCCGTCGGGAAGATGTCCGCGAGCATGGCCAGGTCGAGGATCTTCTCCATCGCCTGTTCCTTGTCGGGGAACTTCAGCAGGTTCCAGTCGGCGTAGGGAACGAGGGCGTAGTCTGCCTGGCCGCCGACCCAGCCGCCCATGTCGACGTAGCCGTACGCCGAACCGGGCCGGTCCGGGTTGACGTTCTCGCAGATTCCGGTCTTGCCCTCCTTGCAGTTGCGGCAGCGGCCGCAGGCGATGTTGAACGGCACGGACACGAGATCGCCGGTCTTGATGAACTCCACGTCAGAACCGGTCTCGACGACCTCGCCGGTGATCTCATGACCGAGGACGAGCCCCTGTGGCGCCGTGGTGCGGCCGCGGACCATGTGCTGGTCGCTGCCGCAGATGTTGGTGGCGACCGTCTTGATGATCGCGGCGTGCGGCAACCTGCGGCCGACATTCGCCGGATTGACCCCGGGGCCGTCCTTGAGCTCGAATCCGGGGTAGTCGATCTCGTTTACTTCGACCTTGCCTGGGCCTTCGTACATGACTCCTCTGTTACCAGGCATGGCGTTCGTCTCCCTCGCTCGGCAGTGACGGGCATACGGTCGTTCACGGCCTCATGGATCACCTCCTCGCGCCGCATCGGCGGCGACGGCGACCACGGGCGGACGACGCCCGGCCGGCGCCGGAGCGGCAGGTCTCCCACCATCGCAACCCCCGATGACGATGGTTCGCTCCCCCAATATTCGAATATATCCCAGGGTCTCCCAGCTGCTGGTCAGGCGCCCGGTCCGCTCGTCATCCAGGGGCCTCACGGCGGCGAAGCAGATGCTGAGACGGCTCACCCCGTCGAACGCGACATCCGATTCCGTCATCACTCCAAAAGGAGACAGGAATGCGCAAGTCGTACAAGATCGCTTCGCTCGCCGCTGCCGGGATGCTGATGTTCCCGGCCGCGCTCACCTCGCCGGCGTCGGCCGAGACGACCGCGTCGGCCGGCTCGGCGAGCATGATGGCGCTGACCCTGACCGGCGGCGGCTGCGAGGCGCTCGCGCGGCGGTTCCTCTGCCAGGTGGCCTTCAGCGGCGCGGTCGCGCCGGTCTCGATCCGCTGGTTCCTCGACGGCAACCGCGTGCCGTCGTTCGACGACCGGACCTTCGTGGGGATCGGCTGCCAGCCCCCCTTCCGGTACGACATCCGATCGGTGATCTCCGACGCCACCGGGGCGTCCGTCGAGTTCCGTACCCTGGCGACCTGCCGGTCCGGCAACCCGTGACGGGTCTGAGCTGAGGTGAGGTGGCGCGCGGCCATGGCCGTGCGCCACCGAAACTTTCGGAGAGGCAGGTCATCCGTGGCCACCCTGCCTCTCATTTCAGCTAATTTCCGAAACTATCGGACTCGTGCATTAGCGCCTTAGCACGTCAATTACCCATAGCCAGGCTGGCGTCCGAAATATTTCGACTTCTACGTTGACATGTTTCGGATCGATTCTCACACTGATCGCCAACACCCCACCCGGAAGGGAGAGCCCTGGTGATCATCAGCTTGGCCCGCTCCAAGACCCGTTCGAGGGTCGTCGCGCTGGCGGTGGCGGCGGCGCTCTCGGTGGCCGGCACGGTGACGGTGACCGCCACCGAGGCCGCCGCGGCCGCCGGAGTCGAGAACGAGGGTGCCGACTGCGCGGTGGCCGGCCTGCCCGACGCGGGATCCCTGCCCACCGACTCCAGGCTCCCCGACCCCTTCAGGAAGCTGGACGGTACGCGTATCGCCGCCAAGGCCGACTGGCGGTGCCGTCGGGAAGAGATCAAGAGGCTGGCCGAGAAGTTCGTCTACGGCGAGAAACCCGTGAAGCCGTCCAGCGTCACGGGTACGGTCTCGCGAACCGGCATCACCGTGAACGTGAGCCACAACGGCAGGAGCTCCAGCTTCTCGGCGAGCGTGGAGCTGCCGAGCGGCACCGGGCCCTTCCCGGCCGTCGTCGTCCTGGGCGGCTTCGGCGCGGACACGGCCGCCATCAGAGCGGCCGGCGCCGCCGTCATCAGCTACGACCCCTACGCGGTCGGGCGGGAGGGCACCCCGCGCAACAACAAGCAAGGCGCCTTCTACAGCATCTACGGCTCCTCCAGCAGCACCGGGCTCCTGCTGGCCTGGGCCTGGGGGGTGAGCCGGATCATCGACGTTCTCGAGCAGTCGGGCGGCAGCATCCTCAAGGCCGACGCGACCGGCGTCACGGGCTGCTCCCGGTTCGGGAAGGGCGCCTTCGTGACAGGTGCGTTCGATCAGCGCATCGCCCTGACCATGCCGATCGAGTCGGGCAGCGCCGGCGTGCCCATCTTCCGCGGGATCCCCGGGGAAGGCGCCCAGAGCCTGAGCAGCGCGTACGGGGAACAGCCGTGGCTGGGCGACGCGTTCGGCTCCTTCACCGGCAGTCCGGCCAGGCTGCCGGTGGACACGCACGAGATCGTGGCCATGGTGGCGCCGCGCGGGCTGTTCATCATGGACAACCCGCACATCGCCAACCTGGGCCCCCGATCGGCGAGCGTGGCGGCCCTGGGCGGAGCGGAGGTCTACAAGGCGCTCGGCGCGGGCGAGAACATCACGTACTGGTCCGACGTCCAGGACGGCAGCCACTGCGCCAGCAGGGCCGAATGGCGGACCCCGCTGCAGCAGAACATCCAGAAGCACCTCCTGAAGACCGGCAGCGCGCCCGGCGCGATGAGGATCTCGTCCAGGGCGAGCGGCAACCTGGCCGAGTGGCGCAACTGGACGACCCCGGCCCTCGGCGACTCCGGCGACACCACCGCGCCGAGCACCCCGGGCACCCCCGCCGCGTCCGGCGTCACCGCCACCAGTGCCACGCTGACCTGGGCGGCCTCCACCGACCAGGGCGGTTCCGGGCTGGCCGGTTACAACGTCTACCGCGAGCAGGGCGCCACCGACCCGCAACTCGGCCAGTCCACCACCAGCTCGATCACCCTCACCGGGCTGACCGCGAACACCCGGTATCAGGTGTACGTACGGGCGCGTGACGGCGCGGGCAACCTGTCCGGCGACTCCCAGCCCGTCACGTTCACCACGACCACCACCGGCGGCGACACCTCGCCGCCGACCGCCCCGGCCGGCCTGGCGGCCTCCGGCACCACGTCCACGGGCACGAGCCTGAGCTGGACCGCCTCGACGGACGACAACGGCGTCACCGGCTACGACATCCTGCGCGCCGCGGGCGCGGGCGCGTTCAGCCAGGTCGGCACCTCAGCCACGACCACGTACGCGGACACGGGCCTGACCCCGAGCACCGCCTACCGCTACCAGGTCAGGGCCCGGGACGCGGCGGGCAACCTCTCCCCCGTCTCGAACACCGCCGAGGTCACCACCCAGCCCGGCTCGTCCACCGGAGGCTGCACGGCCGTCCCGACCGTACAGACCCAGTGGGCCACCGGGTACGTCATCCAGCCGCTGACCGTCACCAACACCGGCACCTCGGCGATCACCGGATGGACCGTCACCTTCACGCTGCCGGCCGGGCACACGCTGACCGGCTCGTGGAACGGCACCACCACGGTCAGCGGGCAGACCGTGACCATCAGGAACACCGGGCACAACGGCACCCTCGCCCCCGGGGCGGCCACCACCAGCGTCGGCTTCCAGGCGACCCGCCCGAACGGCAGCACCGCACTGCCGTCCGGATACACCTGCGCCTGACGGCCGGCACTCCCCCGACGGCGACCCCGGCCCATCCCTCCCGGGCCGGGGCCGCCGTCGGGCTCTGTTTTCCGGCGTCTCGTTGGCTGCCGCACCGGGTGCGGGCAGCATCCGGCGCGGGCAAGATCCGGCGCGGGCAAGATCCGGCGCGGACGGCCGGCCCACCGATCGATCGCACGCCGGGCGGGTGGCGCGGTCAGCTGGTGATGGTGAGGTCGCGCAGCAGGAAATAGCTGACGGCGTCGGCCTGCATGTAGAGGTGGAACTTGTCGGCCTTGGACCGGGCCGTCTTGTCCGCGGTGACGATCGTGACGACCACGTACTTCTTCGACACGTTGGTGCGGATCTTCCCGTACGAGAAGTTGGCGAGGGCCATGTCCCTGCGGATGTTCACCGAGTCCGCGGGGACCTTGGCCAGGCGCGTGGCGGCGGTCCTGGCGGCCTTGTCCGTCGGGAACGCCATCATCACCTGCACCGCCTTGAGGTGCCCCCGGTAGGCGGAGTAGGCGACCTGGACGGCGCGCTCGCACTTGTTCTTGGCCAGCACGCCCTGGGCGTCCACCGGGTCGCAGGTGTCGTAGGTCCAGCCGGCGACCTTGTTGGCGTCGAACTTGACGCCGCTCAGGGCGAACTTCCAGTCGTCGAACTCGGTGTGCGCGATGGGCGATCCCGGCTGGGCCCGTGACGAGGTGGGCGGGCTGCCGGTGGGCTCGGTGCCCGGCTCGGCCGGATCGCCGGTCGGGTCACCCGGATCGGCGGTCGGATCACCTGGATCGGCGGTCGAGTCGCCTGGATCGGCGGTCGGGTCGGCCGCCGGGGAGTCGGACTGCCAGGGGGCCGTGGTGGGTAACGAGGTCGCGCCGCTGGGCAGGGCGGTGACGCGCTCGGGGGCGGAGGACTTGACGTAGGTCACCGCGCCGATCGTGCCGCCGCCGAGCAGGAGGACCCCCAGGCCGACGGACAACGCGATGATCAGGGCGCTGTTGCGTCTGCGGGGCCGGCCGTAGTCGTAGAGGTCCTGGGGGAGACCGTAGGGATCCTGGGGTTGACCGTAGGGATCCTGGGGGATGCCGTTGCGGTCAGTGGGGAGGCCGTAGGAGTCCTGCGGGAGACCGTGACGATCAGAGGGCACACCGTAGGAGTCCTGCGGGAGACCGTGACGATCAGGGGGAAGGCCGTAGGGGTCCTGCGGGAGGCCGTGGCGGTCGGTGGGGAGGCCGTAGGGGTCGCCCTTGCCGTACTGGGTCGGCCAGTCCAGGGGGTTGGGGGGTGGTGGCGGGCCTCCCTGCCGCGGTTGTGGGCCGGGTCCCGGGCGGCCGGGGTTCTGGGGGCGGCCGGTACCCGGCGGTCCGTAGCCGGGTGGCGGGCCCGCCTGGCCGGACGACGGCCGGCCGTATCCGGACCGGCCGTGCTCCTGGGACGGTTCCTGCGCCTGCGGGCCCCACGGGTCCTGCGGGTGGTGGGGCTGTGGAGGGTATGCCATTGCCCCATTGTGGGATGGCTTATCGCGGTTACCCCGGATACCCCGTCAGCTGGCATAAGAGTGAACCGGGGGGTCGTGGTGGTACGTACTAGACAGGGTCTTCGATCCTGCCTGGTGGGGGCGTCGGGCTATGGGCCCAGGCGGAGGTCGAGGACGCGCAGGGGCGAGGGGGTCGGGGCGGTGGAGGTCTGTTGGTACATGATCGAGAGGATGCGTTCGGTGGTCGCGCGCGGGTAGTCGATGGTGACCTCGCCGAAGGCGTTCAGGCCGGCCGCGTCGAAGAGCAGGCTCCAGTCCGTCCAGCCGGAGGCGGCGCTCGCCGCCGCCACCCGGCCGAACGGCAGCACCACGTACGCGTTGTCGGCGGTGTCGAAGACCAGGCGGGAGCGGCCCGTGGAGTTCGGGGGCACCGGGAGCTCGCGCTTGTGCCAGGCGCCGGCGGAGTCCCGCCGGACATGGAAGACCCGGCCGTACGTGCGGCGTTGGGCGGCGTACGACGAGACGCACTGGGTGAAGCGGCCCGGTACGTAACTGATGATCACGTGCGGGCGGCCGGTGGAGTCGACGGCCTGGCTCTCCTGGTTCATCAGGCCGTGGTCGACGGTGAGCGGGTCGGCGATCAGGCCCGGTGAGGTGATCGACACGAGGGTCCCGCCGGTCGTGCCCACCTGGGTGCCCGCGCCGTTGCGCCAGGTGCGGCCCTGGTCGTCGCTGTAGACGTAACACGTGTCGTGGTTGGCCAGCCCGCCCGCGTTGCACAGGACGGCGGTGTTGCCCTCGCGCCAGGTGAAGGCCACGTGCAGGCGGTTGCCGTGGTAGGTCAGGCCGTGCACGTACATGTTGCGGGTCGTGCTGGTGGCGCCGTTGTGGGTGTGGGAGCCGGTGGCCGACGACCACTTGCCCAGTTTCGTCCAGCCACTCGGCGTGTACTCGGCCAGCTCGTTCGTGCCGTTGCCGGAGCCGCCCGTACGGTAGAACAGCTGCAGCCGGCCCGATGGCGCCACGACGAACTGCGGATACGTGATGGCGCCCAGGGAGACTCCGTCGAGGCTGCGTTGCACCGGGCCGAAGCGGGCGGCCGACCAGGTGCCGCCCGCCGCGAGATCCGCGTCCGACTTCGTGTAGTAGATCGTGCTGTTGTGGGTGTCCATGGCCACGTGCAGCCGGCCGTCGGCAGGTGAGATGCCCAGGCAGATGACGTTGTGCGAGTCGTTCACGCTGAGCCGGTGCGGCAGCGTGATCGCCTGCCATGCCCCGCCCGGCAGGGTGCGGCGCGCGATCCGGACGTCGCGGGTGGCGGTGTACCAGGCGGCGTACTGGTGCCCGGCGTGCGTCATGATGCCGTTGAGCTGGAACGACTCGACGTTGACCAGTCCGTCGTAGGAGACGAAGTACAGGGCTGCCTGGTCGAGCACGGTGTCGCCCAGCCGGGTCAGCGTGGGCCCGGCCGCGGCGACCGGGGCGGCCGGGATGGCCGGGGTGGCCGGGGTGGCCTGCGTGGCCTGCGTGGCCTGGGTGGTCTCCGGGGTCGTCGGGACGAGGGCTGCCGCGGCGGCTCCGCCGCTCGCCGTCAGCAGGCGCCTCCTGCTCAGCTCGGAATCGGCCATTCCCGCCTCCGCGTGGTTTTGCGTGACTTGGTAGGTCTTTCCCGGCTCACGGTCATTCGCCTCACTCTGTCCCCAGCGCGGGTGATCCGGGCGAGGGCTCGGCGGCGCCCTGTTCCGGACCGTTCCGGCTGCCAGCAGGGCAGAGACGGATTCTCGGCCGGTCAGCGGGCCGGGGTTAGTCGTGAAAGTTTCAGCGGGTGATGTCACACTCCGGCCGCCGGGGGCCTCTCAGGTTCCGTCCGAACAAAAGCTCACTGAAGCAAGGTGAACACGATGATTCTGATCACCGGAGCCACCGGCGCCGTCGGGCGCCTGATCGTGGAACGGCTCGTCGGCCAGGGCGCGAAGGTGCGTGCCGTCAGCCGTACGCCCGGAGCCGCCGGCCTCCCGGCGGGCGTGGAGGTCGTCGAGGGTGACCCGGCACGGCCCGAGAGCCTCGCCGGCCATCTCGACGGCGTCCGGGCCGTCTTCCTGCACCCGCGTACCTTCGGCGAGTCGGCGGACGCCCTGCTCGCCCTGGCCCGGGAGCGGGGCGCGGAGCGGGTGGTCGCCCTGTCGGCGATGAACATCGACGACCCGTACGAGCTGCAGCCCTCCCGTCAGCGGGGCGACCGGAACAAGGAGGCCGAGGAGGCGGCCGTGGCCAGCGGCCTGTCCTGGACGAGCCTGCGGGCCAGCTCCTTCTGCGGCAACCTGCTCCAGGCGTGGGGCCCCCAGATCCGGACCGGCGACGTGGTCCGGTACGTCTACGCGGGGTTCCAGGAGGCGCTGCTCGACGAGCGGGACCTGGCCGAGGTCGCGGCCCGCGCGCTGCTCACCGACGAGCAGGCGGGCCGCAGGCTGGAGGTCACCGGGCCGCACTCGCTCACGCACCGGGAGGCGGTGACCGTCCTCGGCGAGGTCCTCGGCCGGCCGTTGCGCTTCGAGGAGGTCTCGCCGGACCACCTCATCGCGCACCTGACCGGGATCGGGCTGCCCGAGCCGTTCGTACGGGCCCTGATGGCCAGGTACACCGCCTACGCCGAGCGGCCGCAGCACCTCGCGACGGGCGACGTGGAGAAGGTCCTCGGCCGCCCCGCGCGTACCTTCGCCGACTGGGCGGCCGACCACGCCCGCGCGTTCCAGGACTGATCACGTCCATGTCAGCCGCCTACGTCGTCACCGCCCTGGTGACCATCGCCGCGAACACGTTCTCGGGGTTCGCTGCCATGACCCGGCTCGAGCCCATCATGCGGGTGCTCGGGCCCGCGCTCGCCAACGCCGGCGTGCCCGAACGCTGGCTGGTGTGGCCGATCGGCGCCCTCAAGGCGCTCGGCGCGCTGGGCCTGGCCCTTGGCCTGCTCGGCGTGCCGGTCATCGGCACGGCGGCGGCCGCGGGCCTCGTGCTCTACTTCACCTGCGCCCTCTACACCCACGCGCGCGTCAGCGACTACTCGCCGACGTTCGGGCTGGCGAACGTGTTCCTCGGCCTGGCGGTGGCCACGCTGGCGCTCGACCCGGCCCTGTCGCTGGACCTGACCCGGTGAGCGCGTCCGGCCGCGAGCGCCACGTGCGGCCGGCGGCCGGGTTCGGGGCGGGCGGCCGGCGGCCGGGTTCGGGGCGGGCGGCCGGCGGCCGGGTTCGGGTCGGGCGGTCGGGGCAGGGGGGCGGCATGCGTGCGAAGCAGCTTGCGTTCGATGTGGAACAGACGTACGTGGTCGTGTTCGACCAGGGCGAGCAGGTGGTGGACGGCCTCACCGAGTGGGCGGCGCGAACCGGCATCCGGTCCGCCCGCCTGACCGGCATCGGCGGGTTCCGCAGGGTCACGCTGGGCTTCTTCGACCCGGAGGCCCAGGACTACCGCCGCATCCCGCTCGATCAGCAGACCGAGGTGCTCGCCCTGATCGGCGATTTCGCGATGGCCGAGAACGGTCAGGCCCCTCAGCTGCACGCCCACGTGGTGGTCGGGCTGCCGGACGGGGCGGCGCGCGGCGGGCACCTGATCAGCGGCGAGGTGTTCCCCACCCTGGAGGTGATCGTCACCCAGTCGCCTCGGTACCTGCGCCGCCGCCACGACCCCCGCACCGGCCTGGCCCTCATAGACCTGGACGCGGGCGCCTGACCGTCGCCGGCCGGCTCTCAGATCGGGACCAGCTCGAAACCGGTCACGATCTCCGGGCGGATGTCGATCACCTGTTCCCTCTCACCCGCCACCCACGGGTGCAGGAGCTCCTTGAAGCGGGCCACCTCCTCAGGTGCCTCCACCAGCCGGGCCACGCCGATGACCACCACGCTCCAGCCCAGGCGCCGGTGGACGTCGAAGTCGTCCACCTCGTAGGCCACCACGGTTTCGCGGGCGGCGATCTCCGAGCTCAGGATGGTGCCGGGGCTGGAGCGGATGACGATCCGCCCGTCGAGGACGAGGTGGTTCACCGGGCGCACGGCCGGGAGCGCGTGGCGGGTGAACACGACCCGTCCGAGGGCCACGCCGGCCAGCCTCCGGAGGGACTCCGCCTCGCTGAGTTCCATGAGATCGCGGCCGGTCATGCAGATCCGGCCACCTGTCGTACGTGCGTCGTCGCGACAGCGTGACCCACCGGCGGGACCGGCGGCAGGGCCCCGGGTCCCTTTCTGCCGCGCCGGCCGGCGGGGGTCATCGCGGGCTCCTGACCACGGCCAGCGGGCCCGGCGCGCGGTGGACCAGCTCGTGGCTGATCGAGCCGAGGATCATCCCGGCGAGCGTCCCGTACCCGTGCGAGCCCACCACCAGCAGGTCGGCGCCGCTCGCGGCCTGGCGCAGCAACTCGGCGGGGTGGCCGGGCACGACCTCCTCGACGATCGGGACGTCCGGATGGTCCGCGCGAAGCGCCGCGAGCCTCTCCCGGAGCACCCGCGGCCCGTCGGAGCCCTCCGGGTCGAATCCGCCGGGCCGCGCACGGTCACTGGCGTGCACGGCGTGCAGCCGGGCTCCCCGCAGCCGGGCCTCCGCGAGGGCGAACTCCAGCACCCGCGGCGACGCCGGTGACCCGTCGACTCCCGCGACGATCTCCCCCGAAGGGGGCGAGGGCGGCCGGCGTACCACGACGACGTCGCACGGGGCGTGCCCGGCCACCCCGTACGCCACCGACCCGACCAGCATCCCGCGCACCCCGCCGACGCCGTGGCCGCCCACGACCAGCAGCTCGGCGTCCGCCGCCGCGTCGATCAGGGCCGTGCGCGGATCGTCGGGCAGGAAGGCGGTCTTCAGGTCGACGTCCGGCCGCTCCCTGCGCGCCCGCTCCTCGGCCGCCGCCAGCACGGTCCGGCCGCCTTCGCGCATCCATCCGGCCACCTCGGCCAGGCGGCCGGTCTCCGTCTCGTACGCCCACCGCGGCATGGCGTGCGCCACCGTCAGCGGCACCCCGCGCAGGCCCGCCTCCCGCGCCGCCCAGCCGACGGCGTCCAGCCCGGCCCGCGAGCCGTCCACTCCGACGAGAATCATGTCTCCTCCTCCACCTTCCGCCAGCGCAGCGCTGGTGATCGCCCACGCGAACGACGAGCGCCCACCCCCGTGGCGGGGGTGGGCGGGGGTCGCCGGGCCGGTTACTTGAGCCAGTTGTTGCGGCGGACGACGGGCAGGTTGCCGAGTCCGAGGGTGCCGCCCGCGCCGGTGAGGGCCAGGCCGATGAGGACGATCGCGTAGATGATGTGCTCGTCCATGAAGGGGTTGTTGGCCAGGGGCAGCTCGGCGGCCCACATGAGGGCCAGCATCAGCGTGCCGGCTACGGCGGCGATCCGGGTGCCGATGCCCAGGACCAGCGCCAGGCCGATGCCGAGCAGGCCGGCCATGAACAGCCAGTCCACCCACGCCAGGCCCGCCAGGCCCGAGAAGAAGCCGCCGAGCGCGTTCTCGCCGGTGCCCTTGAGGAAGCCGGTGGTCGGGCTGCCGCCCTCGATCCAGGCGCGGCCGGCCGGCGTCGCGAGCCCCCAGCCGAAGGTCTTGTCCAGGAACGCCCACAGGAAGACCCAGCCGATCGAGATCCGGGCCGCCGCCCAGACGTAGTCGACGGGGGCGTGTGCCGCCTTGGCGACGCGGGCGTCCATCACGGGCCTGCTGACGGTGGTGGCCATGGCGGGCCTTCCTCTCTGTTCTGTCGTGTCTTCCTTGTCGCACCCTCATCACACCGTTTCCGGCCGCCGCTGATCAGTGCCGTACGGCCTGCGGCGGAAGGACCTTGGTCCTCTCCGCCCGCTCCCGCCGGGAAGGGACGTTCGGCGCCGGGGGCGGGGCCGTCCGGCACTCACCACGGGCCGGCCGGTGCGGAAGCGTCGGGCTCAGGAGGTGTGCGATGTCCTCTTCACTCGCTACCGAACTCGGTGTCCGCAGGCTGCTGGTGGCGGCCGGGCAGGCGCCGTCGGTGCTCAACACCCAGCCGTGGCGCTTCCGCGTGGTCCGCCGCGAGTTCGTCGAGCTGCTCGCCGACCCGGACCGGCGGTTGCGGGTCCTCGATCCGCGCGGCCGCAACCAGTACGTGAGCTGCGGCGCGGCGCTGTTCAACCTGCGCCTGGCGGTGCGTACGGCCGGGCAGCGGCCGATGGTGTGGCTGCTGCCGTCGCCGGAGGAGGAGCCCGACCTGCTGGCGGCCGTGCGCATGACCGGGACGCTGCGCGTACCGGAGGAGCAGCGGGAGCTGTACGACCTCATCCCGGTGCGCCGCACCAGCCGCCGGCCCTTCGACGACCGCCGCCTGCCCCGCGCGGTGCTGGCCGAGTTGCGGACGGCGGCCTCCCGGGAGGGCGCGGGCCTCGTCCCGCTCGACCGGCACGGCACGATCGACATGCTCGACCACGCCGCCATCGCCGAGGAGGAGCTCGCGCACGACCACGAGTACCGCGCCGAGGTGGCCGCGTGGACGATGCCGGGCGCGCACCACGACGGCATGCCCGGCTACGCGCACGGGCCGCACGCCCTGAAGGACCCGTCCCCGGTCAGGGACTTCGGCCGGCGGGAAGGCGAGGCGCGCTTCGAGGGCAGGCCGCAGCTCGCGGTGCTGACCACCATGGGCGATCGGCCGCTCGACTGGCTGCGCGCCGGGCAGGCCCTGCAGCGGGTGCTGCTGGTCGCCGCCCGGCACGGCCTGTCGGCGTCGTTCCTGAACCAGCCGCTCGACCTGCGGGACATGCGCCACCGCCGGGACCCGCACCACCGGCGCGGCCACCCCCAGATGATCATCAGGTTCGGCTACGGCCCGCACGTGGCACGCAGCCCGCGCCGGCCCGCGGCCGAACTCGAGGCAGGCTGATCCGCGCGAAGATCGGGCCGAAGGACCCTGTCCGGTGTGAGGGTGGCTGGGTAGCGTCCCACGAGTCGGACCATCACCACGGAGGGCACGCTCATGACAGGCAACGGCGACTTCGGGCGTCGCATCACCTTTCACCGCACCAAGCTTGACCTCACGCTGGAGGAGGTCGCCGACCGCGCGGACATGTCGCCCGGGTACGTCCAGTATTTGGAGACCCACCTGGGCACCCCCGACATGGGCACGGTGACCCGGCTGGCCAAGGCGCTGGAGACCACGGTCGAGGACCTGCTGGGCGGGGGGCAGGACCACCCGCCGGGCGCCGGTCCCGGACCGGCCGACTCCGTCCTGGAGGGGCTGGAGCCGGAGGAGTGCCTGCGCCTGATCGGGCCGGGAGGCATCGGCCGGGTCGCTTTCACGGGCTCGCACGGGCCGACGGTGCTGCCGGTCAACTACCGCCTGCACGACGGCGCCATCGTCTTCCGCACCGCGCACGGCGGCCCCATGGACCGGGATCTGCGGACGGGGCTCGAGGGCGTGGACATCATGATCGGGTTCCAGGTGGACCGGATCGACGAGGCGCGGCACGAGGGCTGGAGCGTCCTCGTCCAGGGCGCCGCCCACCACGTGCCGGAGTCCGAGGCGGCCGGGATGGGCGAGGCCGACGTCACCCCTTGGGCGGGCGGCCGGCGGCACCTGTACATCCGCGTCGTGCCGCACCACATCACCGGCCGCCGCATCCACGCCCTCTGAGCGACCGAGGACCGCCTCGCGACCATGCGCCCGCGCGGCGGCCCACCGGCACCAGACCCGCACGCCCGCACCCGCAGCTGCTCCACCCTTTACGGGGCCCTCATGTGCGAAAGACACCCGCCGGGCGAGTGAGCGGTTCCGCCCGGCGGGGCTCGCCGACGTGGCGACTGTGACTGCCGGCCGCTGCCGGCGATCCGCTGCCGGGCGGAGCCGCCGCGGGGGATGGGGACCTCTCTCGCACCTCGGCGGGTGTCTGATCTCATCCTCGTGGTACGTCCCGCCCTCGCCTAGGGTCGTTGGTCCCGGCTCGTCCGGGACCTGTGGCGGATTCCCACCCGCCGCACCAGGTCGCACAGCGGCGGGGTGAGCAGGGCCGCGCCCAGCGCCATGCCCCAGCCCAGCGGCGGGACGGGTGCCAGGGCGAGCAGCGCGCCCAGCGGCGGCACGAGCGTGACCAGGGCCTGCAGGGCGGCCGTCCCGAGGACCGCGAGCAGCACGGCCCGGCCGCGCCACCAGCCGTGCTCGAAGGTCCACCGGCGGGCCCTGGCCACGTAGGCGAGGGTGAGCCGGGCGAAGACGAGGGTGAGCACGGCCTGGGTCCTGACCTGGGTGTCGTCCCAGCCGAGGCGGCGGGCGGCCTCGACGGCGGCGACGACCAGCACCCCGACGATGAGCGAGCGGATCGCGATGCGGCCCAGCACCCGCCGGGACAGCAGCCCGTCGCGGCCGGGCCGGGTGGCCAGCGGGTCGCCGGGCGCGCGGTCGACGCCCAGGGCGATGGCGGGGATGCCGTCGAGCACCAGGTTGATCCAGAGCAGTTGGACCGGCAGCAGCGGGATGACCAGGTCGGGCCACAGGAACAGTCCGACGAGCACGAGGAAGATCTCGGCCAGGTTCCCGGCGAGCAGGTAGCCTATCATGGAGCCGACGTTGTGGTGCAGGCGGCGGCCCTCGCGCACGCCGGTCACGATGGTGCCGAGCTCGCCGTTGGTGACGACCACGGCGGCGGCCTCGCGGGCGACGTCGGTGCCCTCCTCCCCCGCCATCGCCACGCCCACGTCCGCGTGCCGCAGCGCCGGGGCGTCGTTGACCCCGTCGCCGGTCATCGCGACGACCTCGCCGCCGTCGCGCAGGGCCCGTACGAGGTCCAGCTTGGTCTCCGGGTCGACCCGGGCCAGCACCCCGGCCTCGCGCAGCCGGTCCGCCCGGTCCGCGCCGTCCAGCCCCGCCCCGGTCACCACCGGATCCGGCTCGATACCGACCTCCTCGGCGACGGCGCGGGCGGTGTCGGCGTGGTCGCCGGTCACCATGATCACCCGGATGCCGCCGGCCCGGGAGTCGGCCACCGCCTGCCGGGCCGAGGCGCGGATCTCGTCGCTCAGCGCGACCAGCCCGACCGGCCGCAGCCCGGTCGCGTCCAGGTCGGCGGTGTCGCCCTCGGCCAGCGCCAGCACCCGCAGCCCCCTCCTGGCCAGATCGGGTACGGCGGCGGCCAGCCGGTCGGTCTCCCCGCCTGGCGCGCAGCGGGCGAGCACCACCTCGGGAGCGCCCTTCACGGTCAGCACCGGCCCGTCGGTGACCACCGCCATCGAGCGGGTGTCGGCGTCGAACGGCCTGGCGGCCAGCCTGGTGTCGCCGGGCTCCGGCCGTACCCCGTGGTGGGCGGCGCCGGACAGCAGGGCGACGTCGACCGCGTCGCCGAGCCCGTCGCGGGCGTCGTTGCATCGTACGGCGGCCCGCCACAGATCGGCGCCGGGCACCGTGACCCGGTCGGCCACGGCCAGGCGGCCGGTGGTGAGGGTGCCGGTCTTGTCGGAGGCGATCACGGTCGTCGCGCCCAGCGCCTGGATCGCCGACAGCCGCCGCACGATCACGCCGAGCCGGGCCATCCGCTGCGAGCCGAGCGCCAGGGCGGTGGTGACGGCCGCCGCCATGCTCTCCGGCACCGCCGCGATGGCCAGCGCCACCCCGGCCAGCACCAGGTCGAACGGCGCGATCCCGCCCCTGGTGAAGCCGAGCGCCACCATGACCAGGCCGGCGGCCACGGCCAGCACGCCGATGCGCTTGGAGACGCGCGCCAGCTCCACCTCCAGGGGCCCCTTCACCTGGCCGTGCAGGGCCGAGGCGATGCGGCCCATCTGGGTGCCGGCCCCGGTCGAGGTGGCGACCGCGACCCCGGAGCCGCGTACGATCATGGTGCCGGAGAACAGCTCACCGTCGCGGTCGCCCAGCGACCCCTCCAGCAGCCCGCCGGCCCGCTTGCCCGCCGAACGCGACTCCCCCGTGAGCATCGACTCGTTGGCCGCGAGCGAGACGGCCTCGACGACCCGCGCGTCAGCCGGCACGCGGTCGCCCGCCGCGACCTCGATGACGTCGCCGGGCACCACCTCGGCCGCCGGGATGCGCCGTACGCTCCCGTCGCGGCGTACCTTGGCCATCGGCGCGGTCATCGTCCGCAGGGCGCGCACGGCCTGCTCGGCCTTGGCCTCCTGGCTGACCCCGATGACCATGTTGACCGCCAGGATGGCCAGGATCGCCGCCCCCTCGGGCACCTCGCCCAGCACCGCGAGCGTGACCACCCCCGCGATCAGCAACAGGATCGACAGCGGGTCGGCGAGCTGGCGCGCGGCCCGCGAGAGCAGGGAGCGGCGCTTCGGCTCGGGCAGCTCGTTCCGCCCGTGCTCGGACAGCAGCCGGGCTGCCTCGTCCTCGGCGAGCCCGTCCCGGGCATGCGTCATGGCGTCCATGGCACCACTGGATCATCCCCGGCCGCGGGCGCGCCGGAGCCGAAGGCCCTCGCTGCGAAGGACCTTCGGCCCGCGCTTCACCCCGTCCTCCCGCGAGCCGGCCTTTCCCGCCGGCGAGTCGTCCGCCCTTGGACCGGTGTGGCCGGACAACCGGGCGGCGAGAATGCCGGCGGCTTCGGACGAGCGCGAGGGGACGAAGGCCCGTGGCGCGGGCGGGTCCCGGCGCTGCTCCCCGAGGAGCGGCGGCGCGGGATCCTCGACGCCGGCTGGGTTCGACGCGACGGCCGCGGCCGCATCATCGGCGACCGCCGCCGCGTCCCCCCCTTACGGCCTGGACGAGGAGTTCGCCACCGACGCGGTGATCCTGGACCGGGACCCGCCCACAGGGCCGTCCGGCTCCGGCACCCGCTCTGACCGCTGACCAATGACCGCCGCCGGTCGGGACTTCCGGCCCTACATCGCGATCCGGCTCCGAGTTGTCATGAAAGAAGACAAATCCAGAGGAATGCCGAAAGAGCTGACCCGCCATGCGCATGACCGTCACGGACGTGATGACGAGCAAGGTCGTCTCCGTCACCGCCACCACCGCCTTCAAGGACATCGCCGAGACGCTCATCACCGGCGGCATCAGCGCCGTGCCGGTGGTGGACGACGACGGGGCCGGCAGAAGGCCGCCGGCGACACCGCCGGCGAGCTCATGACCAGCCCCGCCGTCTCCGTCTCCCCCGACGCGCCGGCGGTCGAGGCCGCCCGCGACGACATCCTCGACCGCGCGCTGTGGGTGAACACCGAGGGCGTGCAGGTGACGGTGGACCAGGGCGTCGTGACGCTGTCCGGCTGGATGGAGCGCCGCACCGAGACGAGCATCGCCGTACGCATGACGCGCCGGGTCAACGGGGTGGTCGACGTGATCGACAAGTTGGCCTGGAAACAGGACGACTCCGCGTGGGACGCCAAGTGACCATCCCCGACAGCCCTGATCGCCCGCACCGCACCCGGCGCCGGCCGGGCCGGACACACCAGGAGAACACCATGAGAACCATCGTCGAGAACGTGATGACCACCGACGTCGCCGCCGTCGGCCGCAACGCCTCCTTCCACGCCGTGGCCGAGCTGCTCATCACCAGGGGTGTCAGCGGCGTGCCGGTGCTCGATGACGACAACCGCGTGCTGGGCGTCGTCTCCGAGGCCGACCTGCTGGCCAAGGAGGAGTTCAAGGAGCGCTACTACGGCGACGGCTACCGCCCGCCGCTGCGCGCCCGCATCCGTCACACCACCGGCAGCGAGGGCAGCGGCTACCGCAAGTCGCTCGGCGAGACCGCCGGCGAGCTGATGACCGCGCCCGCCCACGTCACCACGCCCGACACGCCGATCGTGTCGGCCGCGCGGCTGATGGACCGCCACGGCGTCAAGCGCCTGCCCGTGGTCGACGCCGACGGCCGCCTGACCGGCATCGTCAGCCGCCGCGACCTGATCAAGGTCTTCCTGCGCCTCGACAAGGACATCGAGACGTACGTGCGCGACGCCGTGCGGGCCGACGACCACGGCCTCGTGGTCACCGTCGCCGACGGTGTGGTCACCCTGTCCGGGACCCTGCCGGAGCACAGCCAGGCCGCCACCGCCGTCCGCCTGGCGGAGAACATCGACGGCGTCGTCGCCGTCCACGACGACCTCGCGTGGAAGCACGACGACATCGCCGACCTGCCCATGTGGGGCGGAGCATGACATGAGCGGGTCGGCCTCGACGCGCCGGGCCCCGGCCCCGCGGCTACGCCCGCGAGCGGTAGTGGTAGCCGTGCGACGCGGTGAAGCCCAAGCCCTCGTAGAGCGCGCGGGCCGCGCCGTTGTCCGCCTCGACCTGGAGGTAGAGACGGTCCGCGCCCCGCTCCTCCGACCAGCGGGCGAGCGCCGCCAGGAGGGCCCTCGCCACTCCCTTGCGCCGGTGGTCGGGATGGGTGGCCATGCAGAAGACCCCCGTCCAGCCGTCCTCCGTGACCGCCAGGGCCACACCGCTCGTGTCCTTGGCGAGCAGCACCGCCTCGGGCCGGATGCGCTCGATGACCGCCATGTCGCCGGCATCACCGTTCACCGCCTGGAACAGCTCGGGCCAGCGGGCCCGGTCGTGCACCGGCCCGGCCCCGGCGGGGTCGCCCGCCGCGGCCAGGACGGTCGCGGTGCCGGCGGTCATGACCAGTGTCCTGCCCGCCGTCGTGTAGCCGCGGGCCGCCAGGAGCGCGTCGAGCTCCCCGTGGTGTTCCGCGGGGCTCACCTGGACGGTCGCGGGGATCCCCCGTGCCGCGCAGAAGTCCTCCACCGCCTGGACGGACGGGACGGCCACGCCGGGCAGCGGGAGCGCCGAGTTGGAGCGCCTGCGGTGCACGCCCGGCGTGTGGCGCAGGAGCCAGCCGTCGCGTTCCTCGACGTGCAGGGCGGGCCAGGCGGCGGCCGCGCGCCGTTCGACCTGCCACGGACGTGACGCGGCGCACAGCCGGACGAGCTCGGGGACCAGGCTCCTGAGCATCTCCTCGTCCCGGGGGTCGGAGGGCGCGTACTCGGTGATGCCCAGGCCGGCGATCTCGTGCCGGGCCGCCAGGGCGGCGACCGCCTCGGTCAGGGCCCGCGCCGACAGGCCGTCGGGCTCGGGGTAGCCGACCGACCTGATGCCGTCCAGGACGTCGAGGTCCACGTGGATGTAGAGGATCGCGCCATCGTCGAGGGTGGAGAGGCCGCCGATGCCCGTCCGCTCGATGTAGGCGGCCTCCCCGGGGTCCAGCGAGCGCGTTCCGACCATGGCCACCTGATCCGGGCGCAGCGCGGGCGAGGGCGTCAGGCCTGGCGGGCCCTCGCCCAGGAGTGCGCGCAGGATCATGCCGTGGAAGGCCCCGGACGGTGACGTGGCCGGGGAGTTCAGGTCGCCGTGGGCATCGAACCACACGAGGTTGAGGCGATCGCCGTACCGGCGCAACGCGGCCGCGACCGGTTCGAGCTCCACGCCGCAGTCGCCGCCGACCGTGACGACGAAGCCGTCCTCCGGCAGCGCCCGCCGGACCCGCTCGGCGGTCTCGGCGAGGGTGTCGCCGGTCTCCACCCGTACGTGCCGCGCTCCGGGAACCATCGCGGCCAGCCGGGCCGCGCCTTCGACCAGCCTGGGCGCCGTGGGCGACAGCGACCCCTGCCATTGCGGGATTTCGACGACAGTCCGCATCCTGCCCTCCTTCACCTGGGGTTTTCTGGTGGCCGGGCGACAGTGTGGCGTGGTCCAATCGGCAACGTCCACTTAGTATTCATGAGCCGATCTATAAGGTTTCCTTGATGTTGGATCCCACGAGGCTGCGCCTGCTGCGCGAGTTCGCCGAGCACGGCACGATGACGGCCGTGGCCGAGGTCTGCGGCCTGACCTCCTCCGCCGTCTCGCAGCAGCTCGCCACCCTGGAGCGCGAGGCCGGGGTCCGGCTGTTCGAGCGGGCCGGGCGCCGGGTCCGGCTGACGGCGGAGGGGCGGCGCCTCGTCGGCCACGCGCACAATGTCCTGAACGCCCTGGACGCCGCCGAGGAGGATCTCCGCTCGGCCTCGACCCCGCGCGGTCCCGTACGCGTGGCCTGCTTCGCCACCGCCGCGGTCCACCGCCTGCTGCCCGCGATGGCCACCGTCCGAACCCGGCACCCCGACCTCCACGTCATCATGTACGAGCTCGAGCCCCGCGAGGCGATCGAGGCGCTCCGCGAGGGCCGCTGCGACCTCGGGATCGCCTTCACCTACAGCCTCATCCCCGAGGACCCGCCCCCCGGGGTCACCCGGCGGCGCCTGGGCGTCGAGCCCCTCCTGATCGCCCTGCCCGCCGGCCACCCGGCCGCCGCCGACGAGGTGGACCTGCGCTCGCTGCGCGGGGAGCCGTGGATAGCGGGCTCCTGGGGCACCGCCGACCACGAGATGCTCGACCGCGCCTGCGCGCTGGCGGGCTTCCGCCCGAACGTCGTGCACACCGCCGACGACTACGCGCTCGTCCTGCGCATGGTCCGCGAGGGACTGGGCGCCAGCCTGGTGCCCGAGCTGGTGGCCACGGTGGTCGGCGTACCCGACGGCGTCGTGCTCCGCCCGATCTCCACGATCGAGATCACCCGCACCACGCACGCGCTGCTCCGCACCGAGACCCCGGCGATCAACGCCGTGCTCGCCCTGCTCAGGAGCCCGGGCACCGGCATGAGCGGTCGGCGGGCCGACCTAGAGTCGGAAGGAGACGAGAGGAGAGGGCAAGGTGGACCTGCGTGAGCTCGGATCGTTCCTGAAGTCCCGCAGAGACCGGCTGCGCCCGGAGGCGGTCGGCCTGCCGCCCGGCACCCGGCGGCGGGTGCCCGGGCTGCGCCGCGACGAGGTGGCGCAGCTGGCCTGCGTGTCCGCCGACTACTACACCGAGCTGGAGCAGGGCCGCGGGCAGTCCCCCTCGGAGCCGGTCCTGCGCGGGCTGGCCGGCGCCCTGCGCCTGGACCCGGACGAGACCGTCCACCTGTTCCTCCTGGCGGGCCGGCCGGCGCCGTTCGGCGCGGAGCCCCTCCAGATGCAGTCCGCGCTGCGCCAGCTCATGGACCGCCTGCAGGACACGCCCGCCATGGTGATCACCGACATGCACGAGGTGGTCATGCAGAACCACGCCGCGCAGGTCCTCGTCGGGCCGCAGGCGGGGCTGACCGGGGTCCGGGCCAGCTTCCTCCACCACTGGTTCACCGTCCCGGCCACCCGCGACCTCTACCCGGCCGAGGACCACGACTACCACTCCCGGCTGCTCGTCTCCGACCTGCGCGCCGCGGTCGCCCGCCGCGGCCCCGGCGACCGGGCCGGCGCCGACCTCGTCGCGCACCTGCTGGCCGCCGGCGGCGAGTTCGCCGAGCTGTGGCGGGCGCAGGAGGTCAAGGTGCGCCACGAGGAGTACAAGCGGATCGTCAACCCGGCGCTCGGCATCCTCAAGGTCACCTGCAACAGCATCGTCACGGCCGACGCCGCCCAGCGGCTGCTCTGGTTCGTCCCCGACGACCCCGCGGTCATGCCGGCGCTGCGCACCCTCGACCCCGCCGGCGTCTGGCGCGACACCCCGGGCCCGGCCTTCGGCCTCCTCGCAGCCTGGGGTTGATCACCCCAGGCTGCGCACTTTTCCCGCCGGGCGGTCGGGGGGCAGGCTGGAAGGAGGCGGTGCGGGGGCACTCTCCGAGCCTCCGTACGAGCTCAGCCAACAAGGAGACCGTCATGAGAGTCGCACTGGCCACCGGGGTGAACGCCCCGCTTTCCCTTACCGAGCGCGAGGTCCCGGAGCCGGGTCCGGGCGAGGTCCTGATCAAGATCACCGCCTGCGGCGTGTGCTTCACCGACCTGAACCTCGTGCGCGGGCACTACCCGTTCGCCCGCTTCCCGGTCGTACCCGGCCACGAGATCACCGGCACGGTCGCCGCGCTCGGCAGCGGCGTGTCCGGCCTGTCCGTGGGCGACCCGGTCGGGGCCCAGTTCCTGTACGACTCGTGCGGCCACTGCGACTACTGCGTGTCCGGCGACCAGATTCTCTGCCCGTCCAAGCGCATCACCGGCATCGTGGCCGACGGCGGGTACGCCGAGTACGGCCTGTTCAAGGGCGGCTACGTGACCCCGCTGCCGGCCGGGCTCGATCCGGTGGCCGCGGCGCCGCTGATGTGCGCGGGGCTGACCGCGTTCAACGGCCTGCGGCAGGCCGGCGCCACCCCGAGCTCCAGGGTGGCGGTCATCGGCAGCGGCGGCATCGGCGCGCTCGCCATCCGGTACGCCCTGGCCATGGGCGCGCGGGTCGCGGTGATCGGCAGGTCCGCCGACGGCGCGGCCGCCGCCAAGGAGCTCGGCGCCGAGCTGTACGTGGCCACCCGCGACACCGACCCGGCCGCGGCGCTCAAGGCGTGGGACGGCGGCGCGAACGTCATCCTGAACGCCGCCCCGTCCAACGCGGCCGCCGCCGCGACCCTCGGCGGGCTCGCCCCCGACGGGACGCTGGTGCTCTGCGGCTACGACAACACGCCGCTCACCCTGCGGGCCCAGCCGATGGTGCTCAACCGGCTGCGGGTCATGGCCTCGCCGTCCGGCTCGCCGCACGACCTGCGCGACACGCTGGCCTTCTCGGCGCAGCACGGCATCCTGCCCGCGGTCACCCCGATCACGCTCGACCAGGCCCCGGAGACGCTGGAGGCCATGGCCGCCGGCTCCGGTGGCGGCCGCCGCGTCATCACCTTCCACTGACCAGCCGGGTCATCGCCTTCCAGTGACCGGCCGGGTCGTCGCCTTCCACTGACCGGCCGCGGCCCGCGGGCTCCG
This sequence comes from Nonomuraea sp. MTCD27, assembly GCF_041950495.1. Classification (NCBI taxonomy): domain Bacteria; kingdom Bacillati; phylum Actinomycetota; class Actinomycetes; order Streptosporangiales; family Streptosporangiaceae; genus Nonomuraea; species Nonomuraea sp. MTCD27. Next base: position 278,539 of record NZ_JBGNUW010000013.1, read on the forward strand.
CCCGGCTTCCCGCCGCCTGTCATCCTGATCTCCGGGAGTACCTCATGAGCGAGACCATCCTCATCACCGGCGCGAGCTCCGGCTTCGGCGCCCTCTCCGCCCGCGCCCTGGCCCGCGCCGGCCACACCGTGTACGCGGCCATGCGCGCCACCGACGGCCGCAACGCCGCCCGCGTCGCCGAGGTGCGCGACTACGCCGAGGAGCACGACGTGGACCTGCGGGTCGTCGAGCTGGACGTGCTGTCGCAGGAGTCCGTCGACGCGGCGGTCGCGGCCGTCGTGGCCGAGGCGGACGCCATCGACGTGGTCGTGCACAACGCCGGGCACATGGTGCTCGGGCCGGCCGAGGCGTTCACGCCCGAGGAGCTCGCCGCCGTCTACGACACGAACGTGCTCGGCAGCCAGCGGCTCAACCGGGCGGTCCTGCCGCACATGCGCCGCCGGGAACGCGGTCTGCTGCTGTGGGTCGGCTCCAGCTCCACCAGGGGCGGCACACCGCCGTACCTCGCCCCGTATTTCGCCGCCAAGGCGGCGGCCGACGCGCTGGCCGTGTCGTACGCCGCCGAGCTGGCCCGCTTCGGCATCGAGACGACCATCGTCGTCCCCGGCGCCTTCACTTCAGGCACCAACCACTTCGCCAACGCCGGTCACCCGGCCGAGCGGAGCGTGCTCCCGGCCTACGACGAGCGGTACGGCGCGCTGATGGAGCAGGTCGCCAAGCGCCTGGCCGCCCTGCAGCCGCCCGATGCCGACGTGTCCCTGGTGGCCGACGCCATCGTCCAGGTCGTCGGCGCCCCGCACGGGCAGCGCCCCTTCCGGGTGCACGTCGACCCGGCCGACGACGGCTCGGCGGAGGTCAGCGAGGTCGCCGACCGTATCCGCACCCGTTTCCTGACCCGCATCGGGCTCGCCGACCTGCTCACGCCGCACTCCGCCGCCTGACCCCCTTCAGGGGAGGCGGCGAGCCTCCGGGACGGCACGCCCGCTCCGCTCAGTGAGCGGCTTCGTACTGCTCCACGACGGTGGCGGCGATGCGGCCGCGCTCGCTCACCGGCAGACCCTGGGCCTTGGCCCAGCGCCTGATCTCAGTGGACTTCTCACGGCTGACGGCCCGGGTGGAACCGGCGCCCGCGCGCCTGCCGCGAGGCCCCCTGTCGGCACGGACCGCGCGAGCCTTGGTGATAAAGGGCGCGAGGGCCTTCTCCAACTTCTCCCTGTTCGAGCCCGACAGATCGATCTCGTAGCTCGTGCCGTCGAGCGCGAACCGTGTGGTCCCCTCGGCGTCACTGCCGTCGATGTCATCGATAAAGGACTCAACAATACGCTTCGCCATAAGGGTGCTCCAATTACGTAACGGTTGCAGGTACTGTAGCCTTCTTCAGCACATTATGCATCTCCAGGGGGTGCCGTTCCAGCTCAAAGGAACGGCTCGGGCCAACCTTGAACAACGCGGTCTTTCGCCCATGTGGCGCAGTTCTCGTGGTTCTCGGGCCCGGCATTCATCGACGGCGGCTCAGCCCGTGACCTGGCGGTGGACATCCCGGCCGCCCGGGCGGGGCCGAGGCGCGCGTCCGGGGCCGTACGAGATACGCGCCCCCCTTCCTACCAGTGATAAGCCATCGACACACGGCGACCGCACCATGGCACCGGCACCTCTGGAGCGGCGTGGGAGGTCGCCGTATCTCCAGCCCCACGGCGCACCCCTGTGAACGTGCCCCAATCAGCCCTCACCGGCGCCGATCCACCGGCTCACCTGGCGCTCCCGGCATTGCCGCCGCGCGGGCGCCCGTCCCTGGTGTCAATAGCTATGATTCGCCATGTTGAAGTTCAATTCAAAGTATGGCCCGTCGCATCCGGTCATTGACCGAGAGCGTCCGACCGGTGCGATTAGAAGCAAGATCCTTCGGTGACATGGTGTGCGGCGTCCCCGACGCACACGAGGTTCTGAACCGTTCCGGCTTCCCCGGGCGCGTTACGGCGCAAAGCCCCGGCGGCATTGGGAACGACGGATCGGGCGGCCCCAAGGGTTGGGTTCTGGAAACGCACACCGCCGGGTTTTGAGCTGATCGCCGGTAAATTCCGCTCGCATGCTCCGGAGGACGTTCTCGTTATCTGTCGCGGATCCGGCAGACGGGGGTCAGGGCCACTCTCAGGGCGGCTCGGTGCAGCGGGTCGAGGCGGGTGCGCGTCCCGGCGGCGCGGCGGGCGACGGCGAGGGTCTCCTGGCACCGGTCCGGGATCGCGCGGACGGGCCCGGTCGCCTTCAGCAGCTCCAGCAGGCGGGGAGTGAGCCGGTCGAGCTTCGGGCGCACCTCGGTGGCCAGGTCGGGCCGCTCGCGCGGGCGCAGCTCCGGGTACGCCCGCCAGCGCGCGTGCAGTCCGCGCTGCACCAGCTTGGCCGCCTCGATCTGGGCCCGGAAGAACCGTACGCCGGTGTCCGGGGGCAGGCCGATCTCCGCCGACGTCGCGGCGACCGACGCCAGCAGCTCCCGCTCCCGCACGGGATCGGTGATGGGACCCGCGCCCCCGAACTTCGCCGCCGCCACGGCATCGGCCAGGAACAGCCGGCGAGCGGCCACCTCCGCCAGCGCCGGCAGGCCCGACGGCCCGGCCAGCGGTGCCGCGCCGACGGTGTCGGGTGGAGTGGTGGCGATGCGTGGAGCGGTGGGTGGCCGGGGCCGGTCGGGAAGGGCCGGCGCGGCGGCGACTGCGAGCAGGACGGCGGCGGTGGCCGCGACATGGCGTGCCGCGGGCCGGGCCTGATGGGTCATGCGCCTGCTCCGATGCGTGCTACCGGCGACGAGCGGGCAACGGCCACGTCGCCCGCCAGAGACGTGCTCACCGTAGCGCGTTCGTTACCTTCCGCGTTCGGAGCGTCACTGATCCGGGCCGCAGGCGCAAAGGACCGCGGCGCGTCCAGCTTTGGACTTCGCCAGATAATCCATTACGGGACGAGTTGGTAGCCTGGGGGCATGACTGCTATGGCACCCTCGCGCACCGAGCCCGACCTGTCCTTCCTGCTCGACCGCACCAGCCATGTGCTGCGCTCCCAGATGGCGGCGGCCCTGGCCGAGATCGGGCTGACCGCCCGCATGCACTGCGTGCTGGTCCACGCGCTGGAGGAGGAGCGCACCCAGATCCAGCTCGCCGAGCTCGGCGACATGGACAAGACCACGATGGTGGTGACCATGGACGCCCTGGAGAAGGCCGGCCTGGCGGAGCGGCGCCCGTCCAGCACGGACCGGCGGGCCCGCATCGTGGCGGTGACCGAGAAGGGCGCCGAGGTCGCGCGGCGGAGCCAGGAGATCGTGGACGGCGTGCACGCGGCGGCGCTGGGCTCCCTGCCGGACGACGAGCGGGAGGTCCTGCTGCGTGCCATGAACCGGCTCGTCACCGGCCACCTGGCCACCCTGCCCGAGGCGCCGCAGGCGGTCCGGCGGGCCCGGGAGCGCACAAAGTAGGTCCGATAGGGATCGTCTGCAACGGAACTATCTGCTACGGTCTCTCCTGTTGATCCCTTGAGACAGGAGTGGACCATGTCGTTCACATCACGTCGCACGGCGCTCGTCGTGCTGTCGACCTCCGCGTTGATGACCATCCTGGACGGCAGCATCGTCACGGTCGCGATGCCCGCCATCCAGCGTGACCTGGGCTTCTCTCCCGCCGGTCTGAGCTGGGTGGTCAACGCCTACCTGATCGCGTTCGGCGGGTTGCTGCTGCTGGCCGGCCGGCTCGGCGACCTCCTGGGGCGCAAGGCCATGTTCCTGGCCGGGAACGCGGTGTTCACCGCCGCGTCCCTGCTGGCCGGGGCGGCGGGCAGCCAGGAGATGCTGATCGCCGCCCGGTTCCTGCAGGGCGTGGGCAGCGCGATGGCCTCGGCCGTCGTGCTCGGCATCCTGGTGACCCTCTTCACCGAGCCACGCGAGCGCGCCAAGGCGATCGCGGTGTTCAGCTTCACCGGCGCAGCGGGGGCGTCGATCGGGCAGGTCGTCGGCGGCGTGCTGACCGATGTGCTCGACTGGCACTGGATCTTCTTCATCAACCTGCCGATCGGCCTGGTCACGATCGCGGTGGCCCTGCCGGCGCTGCCGGCCGACCGCGGGCTCGGGCTCCGCGCCGGGGCCGACGTGGCCGGTGCGCTGCTCGTCACGGCGGGCCTGATGCTGGGCATCTACACCGTGGTCAAGGTGGAGGAGCACGGGTGGCTGGCGGCGCACACCCTGGGGCTCGGCGCGGTGTCGCTGGCGCTGCTCGCCGCGTTCGTCGTCCGCCAGGCCACCGCGAAGAACCCGCTGATGCCCCTGCGCGTGCTGCGCTCCCGCAGCGTCGCCGGGGCGAACGCGGTCCAGGTCCTCGCGCTGTCGGCGATGTTCTCCTTCCAGATCATCGTCGCCCTCTACATGCAGAAGGTCCTCGGCTACGGCGCCCTGGACACCGGGCTGGCGATGCTCCCGGCGGCGGTGGCGATCGGCACGATCTCGCTCTTCGTCTCGGCCCGGCTGAGCGCCCGCTTCGGCGCCCGCGCCGTGCTGCTGGGCGGGCTCGTGCTGCTGTTCGCCGCGATGGCCTGGCTGACTCGGATCCCGGTGCAGGCGAGCTACGTCACCGACCTGCTCCCGGTGATGGTGCTGATCGCGGGCGGCGGCCTGGTGCTCCCGACGCTGACCGCGCTCGGCATGTCCGGCGCCCGGGAGGACGACGCCGGGCTGGCCTCCGGCCTGTTCAACACCACCCAGCAGATCGGCATGGCCCTGGGCGTCGCCGTCCTGTCCACGCTGGCGGCCTCCCGTACCGAGGCGCTGCGGGCCGGCGGCGCGTCCGACGCGGCCGCGCTGACCGGCGGGTACCACCTCGCCTTCGCCACCTCCGCCGGGCTGCTCGTCGCGGCCTTCGCGGTCGCCCTGATCGTGCTGCGCCGGCCGAAGCCCGGGCCGGGCGGATCCCCGGCCCGGCCGCAGATCCAGCACCCGACCACCGTCTGAACAGGAGCCATCGAGATGTCCGAATACGGACCTGGGCAAGGACCGGGCGCGCGCCCGCTCACCGAGGACGAACTGCTGGAGATCCTGGGCAAGCAGCCCTTCGGCGTCCTGGCCACGCTCAAGCGCGACGGCCGGCCGCACCTGGCCTCCATGGTCGTCAACTGGAACGCCGGGGAGCGGGTCGTCCGGATCTCGTCGGCGGAGGGCCGCGTCAAGGTAGGCCATCTGCGCCACGACCCGCGGGCGACCGTGCACCTGCAAGGTGACAGCGTCCTGTCCTACGCCGTGGCCGAGGGCGAGGCGGAGGTGTCGGAGGTGACGACGGTGCCCGGCGACGCGACCGGCCGCGAGCTGCTGGAGATGTCCGGGGGCTTCGCGGACCCGGCGGACGAGGCGGCGTTCCTCGAGGAGATGGTCAGGGGCCGGCGGCTGGTGATCCGGCTGAAGGTGTCGCGGATGTACGGGGTGGCCCTGGACCTCGCCCCGGAGGGCTGAGCGGCGCTCCCACGACGGTGACGCCGCCCCTCGCGTCGAGCAGCCCTCTGGCACCCAGGGGGCTGCTCAGCCGGTAGGTGAAGGGCCTGGCGCGGAAGTCGGCGGGCACGACACACCGCTCGGGCGCCCCCTGGGGTTCGAGCGTCTCGACGACGCCGATCACGACGACGTCCGGGGTCTCCGTGATCCGCACGTGCGGAGCCGGCCGGCCCCCGCCCCCGCACGTGCGGCCGGGGTCCATCCAGACGGTGACCTCGCGCCGTACCGGGCTCTCGCTCGCCCACGTGATGGCGGACGACCGGGAGAGCGACCCGAGCCGCCAGAAGAGCCGGGACGGCAGCGCCGGCCACACCAGCACCCCGCCCCGGGACAGGCGGAAACTCCAGGCCGGAAGCCGTACGGGGCCGCGGTCGGACTGGAAGGCGTGCACGGTGTGCTGCGCCCCGACCACCGTGTCCTCCGGCCCTGGCGCCCCCAGCCGGGCCAGGTGCCGGGCCAGGCCGTCGAACGCCTCCGAAGCGGAGATCTGCGGCAGCCGGGCCACCCCGTCGGGCAACGAAACCGCCGTGGCCGCCGGCGCCGGTGCGTCCAGGGGCGTGCCGGGTCTCACGCGTGCGACGCGCCCGCCGGCCGGCTTCACGGCCACCGCCGGAAGCGTCTGCACCAGCAGGATCGGACGAAGCGCCCGGCCTTCCGGGAACGGCGCCCATTCCTGGACCAGTGCCGACGGGTCCCGATACCTGATCACGGTTTCCCCGGTGAGCACCAGCTGGGCAGCGACCAGGAGGAGAACCGCGCACATCGCTTTTCTCATCGTAAGAACGGGACGTGTGCCGGCGAACCTGGGTTCACCGGCCGTGGCATCCCCGATTCGGCTTGACTGGCGATCTTAGATGCACCAGATTATTCGCGACTTTTCGGACCGTTCCCTAGGAATCCTCATGAAGCGAACCATCGTCGGTGTCGCCGTGGTCGCGGGCGTGGTGCAGCTCACCGCCACCCCCGCGCAGGCGGCACTCGCAAGCGACCCGGTCAAGGCGCTCCAGTCGGAGTTAGCGCGCGGCAGGGCCGTCAACGTTCAGTCCACGGCGAAGGTGGCGTACTCGCGTGACCAGGTCGCCGGCTCCGAGCTGGACGGCACCATCGGGTTCGGCCCCCGGGGCGCGGTCGCGTCCGACGTGGGCCAGACGCTGACGTACAGCGAGGCCCTGCTCCGCGGCATGATGCGCTCCCGCCCGAAGGAGACCGAGGACCTGCTGGAGGGGCCCATCCGGATGATCTCCTCGGGCACGTCGAGCTACGTCTCCGGTCCGGTGGTCGACGACGCCCTGCCGCAGGGCACGAGCTGGGTGCGCTACGGCGGCGTGACCCTGCCGGCGAGCAATCTGCTGGTGGAGACGCTGGAGCCGGCCACCCTCAAGACGCTCCTGGCCGGCCGCTCCTCCTGGCGCGACGGGGTGCTCAAGGGGTCCGTCAAGGCCTCCAAGCTCGCGGCCGCGTCGCCCGCGTTCGCCGCGCGCTACGGCACGCGGTACAAGAAGGGCCACGACGGCACGATCTCCTACACCCTCTGGTTCGGCGCCAAGGGCCTGGTCGAGCGGGTGTCCGCCAAGGGCGTGCTGCCCGTGGACAAGGGTTCCGTCAGGATCGAGTCGACCACCCGGTTCTCGGACTGGGGCCGCGAGGTCACCGTCCTGCTGCCGCTGCGCGGCGACGTGATCGACCGGACGCAGGTCGCCGACGACGTGCCCGCCCAGGTCCCCGGGATCTGGAACTAGCGGAAGGGGCCCTGGCGTAGGGTCTGGGTGCGGCGCCAGGGCGCCCGGCGGTCGGGAAGGAGTGACGGGGATGGGCCTGAAGGTCGAGAGCCGGCCGTCGGATTCTCCGTACGTCGAGCGGGTGTGGCGCAGCCGCAGCGAGCACGTCGACCAGATGACGTCGATCGCCGCCGCCGGCTGGGACCTGGTCTTCTGGGAGCATCGCGGCCAGGTGAGCGTGGCCGTCCACGGGCCGGAGACGAAGGCCGCCACGGCCCCGGTCCCCGAGGACGCCACGTTCTTCGGGATCACCTTCTCGCTCGGCACCACGATGCCGCACCTCCCCGTCAGCCGGCTCGTGAACGACACGGCGGAGATCCCCGACGCGACGCGGAGATCGTTCTGGCTGAAGGGCTCGTCCTGGGACGTGCCCGGCTACGACGACGCGGAGGCGTTCGTCCGGCGGATGGCGCGGGAGGAGGTGCTGGTCCGCGACCCGATCGTGGCCGCGGTGCTGGGCGAGGCGCCCCCTGACGTGTCCGAGCGCACCGTGCAGCGGCGCTTCCTGGCCGCGACCGGCCTCACCCAGGGCTCCATCCGGCAGATCGACCGGGCCAGGCAGGCGGCGGTGCTGATCCAGGAGGGCGTGCCGGTCCACGACGTGATCCACCGGCTCGGCTACTTCGACCAGCCGCACCTGGCGCGGTCGCTGACCCGTTTCGTCGGCCGGACCGCCACGCAGCTCGGCGACCGGGCGGCGCCGATGCCGCTGTCGCTGCTGTACAAGACCTGAGCGCCGGCCCACCAGGGCACGTGATCAGCGGGACGTCGCCCGCCTGGTCGCCTTTCGCATGTCCGAACGGGATCCCCCGCCTCAGCCGGCGGGCGCGGCGAGCGAGCCGGAGAACCGTGCGGATCTCAGGTGAGCGGGCGGATGACGTCGGGACGCAGGGCGTCCAGCAGCGGCCAGGTCAGGGCCGCCATCTCGGCCGGGGTGCGCGGGCAGCCGCGCTGGAGCCAGTCCGCCGCCACCCCGATGAGCGCCCCCGCCATGAACGCGGAGGGCACGTCGTGCGGGATGTCCAGCGGCGCCCCGGCGCGCTCCGGGAGCTCGCCGCCGACGACGCCATGGTGGACGCGGTCGTGGATGGCCACGGTGCTGCGGCGGCGGATGTGGTCGGCCACGCGGGCGCTGCCCTGCGGCCCGAGGAGGGCGCGGTAGAGGCCGGCGTGCTCGGCGAGGCTGGCGAAGAAGTCCTCCAGTGACCGGGTCGCCTCCGGCCCCGGGTCCGGGGAGTTGGGGCCGGGGCCGGGCAGGGACGCCATCAGGTTGTCGATCATCGCGGTGCAGGCCGCCTCGGCCAGCTCGTGGACATCGCGGTAGTGGTCGTAGAAGGTCGAGCGGCTCACGCCGGCGTGCTCGGCGACGTCCGCCACGCTGACCCGGGACAGGTCCTGCTCCTCGACGAGCTTGAGCAGCGCGCGGGCCAGGGACGCCTGGGTCCGGCGCACCCGCCGGTCGCCGGAGGGGAGATTGCTGCTTTTCGTGGTGCCCACGCCTTTCACCCTACCGTCACTCTACATGTGCAGGTTTTCCTACATCTGTAGGGTAATCTGATCCCACGCGACGACGAAAGGACCACGTCACATGCGGATATGCGCAGGCAGGGCCGCCGCCGCCCTTCGCCGGAGCGACGCCCCGTGACCTCGCCCGGGAGCATCGTGATCGCCGGGGCTTCGGCCGCCGGGCTGAGCACCGCGGAGGCGCTGCGCCGGCACGGCTACGAGGGCCGGCTGACGCTCCTGGACGCCGGGCCGCATCTGCCCTACGACCGGCCGCCGCTGTCGAAGCAGGTCCTGGCCGGCGCCTGGGAGCCGGCGCGGACCCGGCTCCGTACGCAGGCGCAGCTGGAGGCGCTGAACGCCGACTTCGTGCTGTGCGAGCCCGCCGCCTCCCTGGACGCCGCGGCCCGTGCCGTCACCACCGCCTCCGGCCGCGTCCTGCGGGCCGACGCCGTCGTCATCGCCACCGGCCTGGAGCCCAGGACGCTCCCCGGGCAGGACGGGCTGGCCGGGGTGCACGTGCTGCGCGGCCTGGACGACGCGCTCACCCTGCGCACCCACCTGACCGCCGCCGAGCGGCTCGTGGTCGTGGGCGAGGGCGTGCTGGGCGCGGAGATCGCCGCCACCGCCCGGGTCATGGGCCTGGACGTCACGCTCGCCGGGATGGGCCACACCCTGCTGGGCGACCAGCTCGGCGAGGTGGTCGGCGCCCTGCTCGGCAGCGTGCACGGCGAGCGCGGCGTGCGGCTGCGGCTCGGCGTCGCGGTCGACGGGCTGACCGGAGCAGGCGGACGCGTCACGGGGGTACGCCTGGCCACCGGCGAGCTCCTGCCCGCCGACGCCGTCGTGGTGGCCATCGGCTCCCGGCCGGCCACCGGCTGGCTGGCTGGCAGCGGGCTCACCCTGGGCGACGGGGTGGAGTGCGACTCGCGCTGCCGCGCCGCCGAGGGCGTCTACGCCGTCGGGGACGTCGCGTCGTGGCAGCACGAGGGGCTGGGCAGGCGGCTGCGGCTGGAGAACCGGACCAACGCCACCGAGCAGGCCCAGGTCGTGGCGGCCAACCTGCTCGGCGCCGACCGCCCGTACACGCCGATCCCCTATTTCTGGACAGACCAGTACGACATCAAGATCCAGGCCCACGGCCTGCCGTCACCCGCGGCCGAGGTCGGCATCGCCGAGGGCGACCCGGCGCAGGGCCGCTTCGCCGCCCTCTACCGCGAGGGCGGGCGGGTCACCGGCGTGCTCGGCTGGAACATGCCCAAACAGGCCCGCCTCCTGCGGCAACAGGCCCTCGGCAACCAGCCGCTCGCGCCCGCGTGACGCTGCGCCCAGGCGAGCAACCATCCACGAAGAGGAGATGCGCATGAGCGTCAACGAAGAGGTTCTGAGCTACCCGATCCCCAGCGACGCGGCGCTGGACCCGCCCCAGGAGTGGGCCGAGCTGCGCGGCAAGTGCCCGGTGGCCCACGTGACGCTGCCCAGCGGCGACCGGGCGCGGCTGCTGACCCGCTACGACGACGTCAAGCAGGTGCTGGCCGACCCGCGCTTCACCCGCCAGCTCACCGCCCCCGACGCGGCCCGGCTGTCGGCCGACGGCGGCGGGGTGTTCAACAGCGACGTCGCGCAGATCATCCCCGACAGCGGGGAGGAGCACCTGCGCTGGCGGCGCCTGGTCGGCAAGTGGTTCACCGCCAAGCGCATGGCCGCCCTGCGGCCCACGATGGCGCAGATCGCCGACGACCTCATCGACGAGATGGTGGCGCGGGGCGCGCCGGGCGACCTCAAGGCGAGCCTGGGCTTCCCGCTGCCGGTGTACGTGATCTGCGACATGCTCGGCGTGCCGGCCGAGGACCGGGACCGGTTCTCGTACTGGTCGGACACGCTGCTCAACCTCACCCGCTACACCAAGGAGGAGATCGAGGCCGCCCAGGCCGCGTTCTTCCAGTACATGTCCGACCACGTCGCCGCCAAGCGGGAGCAGCCGGGCGAGGACCTGCTCAGCGAGCTGATCGCGGCCGGCGGCCCGGAGGACGGCGGGCTGACCGACCTGCAGATCCTGGTCACCGGCATGGCCCTGCTGGTCGCCGGGCACGAGACCACCGCGAACATGATCGGCAAGATGGTCTCCATGCTGCTGGCCGACCGCAGCCGCTGGGAGGCGCTGCTGGCCGACCCGAAGCTCATCCGCACGGCGGTGGAGGAGACGCTGCGCCTCGACGCCAACTCCGGCTTCGGCCTGCCGCGCTACCTGCCCGTGGAGGCCGAGATCGCCGACACCGTGCTGCCCAAGGGCACCACCGTGATCTGCAGCATGGCCGCCGCCAACCGCGACGACAGCGCCTTCGAGGCCGCCGACCGGATGGACCTGACCCGCAGCCCGAACGCGCACCTGGCCTTCGGCGCCGGCGCCCATTCCTGCCTCGGCCAGTCGCTGGCCCGCACCGAGCTGCAGGTCGTGCTCGAGGTGCTGCTGCGCCGGCTGCCCACCCTGGAGCTGGCCGTGCCGTTGGCGGAGCTGGAGCGGGTGGAGGGCCTGGCCGTCGGCGGCCTGCGCACCGTCCCGGTCCGCTGGTGACCCGGACCGACAGAGAGGAGTCAGCATGAAAGTGACCGTGGACGAGGACAAGTGCTGCGGCGCGGGTCAGTGCGTGCTGCTCGCGCCGGAGGTGTTCGACCAGCGCGAGGACGACGGCATCGTCATCCTGCTGGAGGCGGAGCCGGGCGAGGACCAGCACGCCCTGGTCCGTGAGGCCGCGGCCGTCTGCCCGGCCGCCGCCATCGAGGTGAGCGAGTAGTCCCGACCGCGTAGGGCCGGTGCCGGATGTCCGGCACCGGCCCTTTCGCGTCCGGGGTCCCGACTGAAAGTTTCACTCCCGGAAATCTTGCCTGTTATGTCCTGACCGGCGACGACGCCGATTCCGCCGGAACGGATCACAGGCGCTTTGTTGACGACTGGAAAGCGCTTTCCTAGATTCACACGTGTTCACCATCTTGCCAGCCGTTCACATATGTGGACGGCATCGATACCTCTGAAGGAGGAGCACCACCATGCGCACATCACGACGTATCCTCACGCTGGCCACGGGCCTGGCCGCGGCGGCCGCCGGGCTGACCGTGACCGTACCGCCCGCCTCGGCCGACACCCCGCTGGTCGGCTGGGCCACCCAGGGCGGCGGCACCACCGGCGGCGGCAGCGCGCCCACCACCACGGTGAGCTCCTCCTCCGCCCTCACGAGCGCCCTGTCGTCCGGCTCGGCGGCCGTGATCCGGGTCTCCGGCACGATCTCCTGCTCCGGCATGCTCAGGGTGGCCTCGAACAAGACCGTCATCGGCAACTCGGGCGCGACCATCTCCGGCTGCGGCTTCAACGTCTCCCAGGCGTCGAACGTGATCATCCGCAACCTCACGTTCCGCGGCTGGAACGACGACGGCATCAACGTCCAGTACTCGACCCGGGTGTGGATCGACCACAACTCCTTCAGCAACGGCTACGACGGCGCCCTGGACATCAAGCGGGCCAGCGACTACGTCACCGTCTCCTGGAACAAGTTCTCCAGCCACGACAAGACGATGCTGCTCGGCCACAGCGACGGCAACGGCTCCGAGGACCGCAACCATCTGCGGGTGACCTACCACCACAACTGGTTCGACGGCACCAACCAGCGCCACCCGCGCGTGCGGTTCGGCAACCCCGTGCACGTGTACAACAACTTCTACGGCAACGTGGGCAGCTACGGCGTCGCCTCCACCCAGGAGGCCGGCGTGCTGGTCGAGGGCAACTACTTCGAGAACACCGAGGACCCCTTCCACCGCGGCGAGGGCAGTTCCCCGGCCGGCAGCCTGGTGGCCCGCAACAACCACTTCGTCAACTCGGGCAGCGGTGACCAGGGCGGCAGCGTCCGGTCGATTCCGTACTCGTACTCGCTCGACAGCGCCTCCAGCGTCAAGTCCATCGTGACCGGCGGCGCCGGAGCGGGCCGCATCTCCATCTGACGCGGCACCGCGGAGGCCGTGGGCGCGGTCCGCCTCCCGCGCTCACGGCCCTCTCCCTGTTTGAGTCGCTTGACTTAAATGGATGACATGACTTCAATGTCGTCCAGCCACCGCGCAGAGGGAGACGAATCGTGACCGAGGCACCCGAGTACCCCTTCCGCAACCCCAGCGCGCTGGAACCGCCCCCGGAGTGGGCCGAGCTCCGTGAGGGCTGCCCGGTGGCGACGATCCGGCTGGCCAGCGGCGACGAGGCGCTGCTGCTCACCCGGTACGACGACGTGCGGCAGGTCCTGTCCGACCCGCGCTTCACCCGCCAGCTCGACGCCGCGGACGCCGCGCGGGTGACCGCCAACGAGTCCGGCGGCGTGTTCGGCAGCGGCGGCAGCAGCATGAGCGGCGACGAGCACCGGGCGTGGCGGCAGCTCGTGGGCAAGGCGTTCACCGCCAAGCGGGTCACCGCGATGCAGCCCAGGATCCAGGCCATGGCCGAGCACCTGGTCGAGGAGATGGTCACCCGGGAAGCGCCGGCCGACCTGGTGAGCGCGGTCGGGTTCCCGCTGCCGGTGTGGGCGATCTGCGACCTGCTCGGGGTGCCCGACTCCGACCGCGACAGGTTCGCGTACTGGTCGGACACCATGCTCAGCATGACGAGGTTCGGCCAGGAGGAGATCGACGCCGCGCAGGCCGAGTTCGACGCGTACCTGGTCGCGCTGACCGAGGCCAAGCAGGCCCGGCCGGGCGACGACCTGGTCAGCGAGCTGCTGTCGATGGTGGCGGGGCTGGACGGGCGGCTGACCGAGCAGCTGGTGCTGGGCACGGCCAAGGGGCTGCTGGTGGCCGGGCACGAGACCACCGCGAACATGATCGGCAAGATGGTCTCCATGCTGCTGGCCGACCGCGGCCGGTGGGAGGCGCTGCTGGCCGACCCGAAACTCGTCCGCCCGGCGGTGGAGGAGGTCCTGCGCTACGACGCCAACCCCGGCTTCGGCATGCCGCGCTACCTCAGCGAGGAGGTCGAGGTGGCGGGCGAGCCGCTGCCGAAGGGCACCACCGTGATCTGCAGCATGGCCGCGGCCAACCGGGACGAGCGGCAGTTCGAGCGGGCCGACGAGATGCGGCTGGACCGCTCGCCGAACCCGCACGTGGCCTTCGGCGTGGGCCCGCATTCGTGCATCGGGCAGTCGCTGGCCCGCACCGAGCTGCAGACCGTGCTCAGGGTGCTGCTCGACCGGCTGCCCACGCTGGAGCTGGCCGTTCCGGTCGCCGAGCTCAGGCGCCGCGAGGGCCTGGTCGTCGGCGGCCTGGAGCGCGTGCCGGTGCGGTGGTGACGGTGGCCGGCCGGACCGAGCGGGCCCAGGAGACCCGCGAGGCCATCCTCGACGCCGCCGAGCGGCTGTTCGCCGAGCACGGGGTCGGCGAGGTGTCCAACCGGCAGATCGGCGAGGCGGCCGGGCAGGCGAACAACTTCGCCGTCGGCTACCACTTCGGCACCAAGGCCGATCTGGTACGCGCGATCGTGCGCCGCTACACCACCGAGACCGAGCAGCGGCGGCTGCGCATGCTGGCGGAGATGGGCGACGCGACCGACCTGCGCGCGTGGGTCTCCTGCCTCGTCCGCCCCGCCACCGACCACCTCGACGCGCTGGGCGTGCCGAGCTGGCGGGCCCGCTGCCTGGCCCAGGTCAACACCGTCCCGGCGCTGCGCCAGATCGTCATCGACGAGTCCGTGGCGACGCCCTCGATGCGGCGCTCCCTGGAAGGCATGTTCCGGCTGCTGCCGGGCCTGCCGGAGGAGGTGCACGCCGAGCGGAGCGACATGAGCCGCCTGCTGGTCGTGCACATCCTGGCCGAGCGCGAGCGGGCCCTGCAGGAGGGCGGCCCGACGGCGCGTACGAGCTGGGAGGCCACCGCCCTCGGCCTCATCGACGCCCTGGCCGGCCTCTGGCTGGCTCCCGTCACCACGAGATCGGAGACCTGATGCGCGGCTTGGCGGACAAGAGGATCGTGGTGGCCGGCGGTGCCACCGGCATCGGCGCGGCCACCGCGGAGCGGCTGGCCGAGGAGGGTGCCCGGGTGCTGATCGGCGACGTCAACCTCGAGGGCGCCGAGGCCACCGCCGGGCGCGTGAAGGCCGCCGGCGGCACAGCCGTGGCGGTCGCGTTCGACCTCGCCGACGAGGGGTCGGTGCGGGCGCTGTTCGAGCGGGCGGTCGCCGAGTTCGGCGGGGTGGACGGGCTGTTCAACGTGGGCGCCGACCTGTCGCCGGACACGCTCGGGCGCGACGGCGACCTGTCGGAGATGGACGCGGCGATCTGGCGGCGCACGTTCGAGGTCAACCTCATCGGGTACGCCCACACCTGCCGCGCCGCCGTCCCGCTGCTGCTGGAGGGCGGCGGTGGCGCCATCGTCAACACCTCGTCCGGCGCCGCGTACGTCGGCGAGGCGGTGCGCCCGGCCTACGCCGCGTCCAAGGCCGGCATCAACGCCCTGACCCGGCACGTCGCCTCCCGCTGGGGCAAGGAGGGCATCCGCTGCAACGGCGTCTCCCCCGGCATGGTGCTCAGCGAGACCGGGCTGGAGACGATGAGCGAGGGGTTCAAGGCGGCGGTGCTGGGGGCGATCCGCAGCCCGCGGCTGGGCAGGCCGGCCGACCTGGCGGGGGCGGTGGCGTTCCTGCTGTCCGACGACGCCGCCTGGATCAACGGCCAGACCTGGTCCGTCGACGGCGGGGGCTCCCTGCGCGACTGAGTTCCAGCGCGCCTTCCCCAGGAGGCGGGCGGCGCGGCGGAGCATGGAAGGATGTCGTCCGGCACCCGCCTGCCCGTCCTCAGCCTGGCGCTGACCTCGGGCGCCGTGGACGGTTTCACCTTCCTCGCCCTGGGCCAGGTCTTCACCTCCAACATGACCGGCAATCTGGTCCTGCTCGGCCTGTCGGCGGGGCACGGCCGCCTGTCCGAGGCGGTGGGCTCGCTGGTGGCGCTGGTCGCCTTCATCTGCGGCCTGGTCGTCGCCTTCCGCTTCATCGGCCCGGCCACGGGCTGGGCCGCCCGTACCAGGCTGGCCGTGGGCGCGGAGGTGTGCCTGCTTGCCGTGCTGGCGACCGGCTGGGCGGCGTCCTGGCCGCAGCTGCCGCTGGTCGCGATCGCCGCCCTGGCCATGGGCGGGCAGAGCGCGGTGACCCACCGGCTGCGTACGTTCGTCGGCTCGACCACGTTCATCACCGGCGCGCTGACCGTCGCCATCTCCCGTCAGCTCGCCCCCGGCACCGGCCCGCCGCACCTGTTCGAGCTGGCGGCCGTGCTGCTCACCCTGGCGCTCGGCGCCGCCGCCGCCGCGTTGTGCGTGCACCTGCTGCCCGTGGTGGCCCCCCTGGTGGCGGTGCTGGGCGCGGCGGTCACCGTGGTCTCCAGCCTGTTCGTCCGAGGCCGGTGAGCGTCCACATCCGGACGTCACCGCGCGGTGAGCAGGCACGGGCGGGGAAGGGGGAGCATGCTGCCCCCATGGATGCCGAACGGGAACGACTAGCGCAGTCGGCCGCTCCGGACGCGCCCTGGCGCCGGTGGGGGCCATACCTGAGTGAGCGGCAGTGGGGGACGGTCCGCGAGGACTACAGCGTGACGGGCGAGGCGTGGGACTACCTCCCGCACGACCACGCCCGCTCGCGGGCCTACCGGTGGGGCGAGGACGGCCTCGGCGGCGTCAGCGACGACAAGCAGCGGCTCTGCCTGTCGCCGGCGCTGTGGAACGGCCGGGACCCGATCCTCAAGGAGCGCCCGTTCGGGCTCACGAACGGGGAGGGCAACCACGGCGAGGACGTGAAGGACTACTACTTCTACCTCGACAGCACCCCGACCCACTCGTACATGCGATACCTCTACAAATACCCACAGGCCGCCTTCCCCTACAACGACCTGGTCGCCGCCAACGCCGCCAGGGGCGGGCACGACTACGAGTACGAGCTGCTCGACACGGGCGTCTTCGCGGGCGATCGCTACTTCGACGTCTTCGTCGAGTACGCCAAGGCCGCCCCCGACGACCTGCTCATGCTCGTCACCGTGGCCAACCGGGGGCCGGAGGCGGCCACGCTGCACGTCCTGCCGACGTTGTGGTTCCGCAACACCTGGTCGTGGGGCGGCGGCACGGCGAAGCCGGCGATGCGGGCCGCCGGGCCCGGCGTGGTCCAGGCCGACCACCGGGAGCTGGGGACGTACCGGCTCCACTGCGCGGCGGACGTCCCGCTGCTGTTCACCGAGAACGAGACGAACAAGGAGCGCCTGTTCGGCGGCCGCAACGCCACCCCGTACGTCAAGGACGGCATCGGCCGCCACGTCGTGAACGGCGAGGGCGGCGCGGTGAGCCCGGACCTGGCCGGGACCAAGGCCGCCGCGCACCACACGCTGACGGTGCCGGCCGGCGGGGAGGCGACCGTACGCGTCCGGCTCGCGGCAGGGGACGTGCCGGACCCGCTCGGGCCCGGCTTCGACGAGGTGATCGCGGCGCGGCGGGCCGAGGCGGACGCCTTCTACGCCGCGCTCGCCCCGCGGGACACCGGCCAGGACGCGGCGCTGGTGCTCCGGCAGGCGCTGTCCGGCCTGCTGTGGAGCAAGCAGTATTACTGCTTCGACGTCGAGACCTGGCTGGCCGAGCACGGCGCCGACCCGTGGAACCGCACCGGGCAGCGCAACCACGCCTGGTACGACCTGAGCGCCGACGATATCCTCGTCATGCCGGACAAGTGGGAATATCCGTGGTTCGCCGCCTGGGATCAGGCCTTCCACGCGGTCGCGCTCGCGATGGTGGACGTCGACCTGGCCAAGCACCAGGTCGAGGTGCTGCTCGGCGACAGATACCTGCACGCGAGCGGCCAGGTGCCGGCGTACGAGTGGGCGTTCGGCGACGTCAACCCGCCCGTGCAGGCGTGGGCGGCGCGCTTCATCAACAGCATGGACCGCCGGCTCGACGGCCACAGCGACCCCGACTTCCTGGAGCGGGTGTTCCAGAAGCTGCTGCTGAACTTCACCTGGTGGGTCAACCGCAAGGATCCCGACGGCCGCAACGTGTTCCAGGGCGGCTTCCTCGGCCTGGACAACATCGGCGTGTTCGACCGCAGCGCCGCGCTGCCCACCGGCGGGTCGCTCGACCAGGCCGACGGCACCGCGTGGATGGCGTTCTACACGCAGACGATGTTGCAGATGGCCGCCGAGCTGTCCGACCGGGCGCCCGCGTACGAGGATCTGGCCGTGCGCTTCGCCCAGCACTTCCTGCGCATCTCCGCCTCGACCGACCGGATCGGCGAGGTGAAGGAGGAGATGTGGGACGAGGCGGACGGGTTCTTCTACGACGTGCTGCGGCTGCCGGACGGCGAGGCCACCCGGCTCAGGGTGCGCTCCCTGGTCGGGTTGCTGCCGCTGTGCGCCACCACCGTCTTCACGCCGCGGCCCGACGAGCGGGACGCCCGGCTGTACAACCGGATCAGGGAGTTCGCCCGCAGGCACCCGTCGGTGGCCGAGGGCATGTCGGCCGCCGACCGGCCGGGGGTGGGCGGGCAGCGGATGCTGTCGCTGCTGGACGAGCGGAAGCTGCGGCGGGTGCTGGCCCGGATGCTCGACGAGAACGAGTTCCTGAGCCCGTACGGGATCCGGTCGCTGTCGCGCCACCACGCCGAGCATCCGTACTCGTTCCGGGTGGCGGGCCGCGAGTACCGCGTGGCGTACCTGCCGGCCGAGTCCGACAGCCGGATGTTCGGCGGCAACTCCAACTGGCGGGGGCCGGTGTGGTTCCCGGTCAACGCGCTGATCATCCGGGCGCTGCTGCACCTGTACGCCTTCTACGGCGACGACTTCACCGTCGAGTGCCCGACGGGCTCGGGCAACCGGATGACGCTGTACGAGGTCGGCCAGGAGATCTCCGACCGGCTCGTCCGGCTGTTCCTGCGCGGCCCCGACGGGCGGCGGCCGGTGTACGGAGGGCAGCGGATCTTCCAGGAGGACCCGCACTGGCGCGACCTCATCCAGTTCCACGAGTACTTCCACGGCGACGACGGCGCCGGTCTGGGCGCCGGGCACCAGACCGGGTGGACCGCGCTCGTGGCCGTCCTCATGATCATCTACGGCCGGCTCTCCCCCGCCGACTTCCGGCCCGACGAGCACCTCGGCTGAGCATCCCCGGCTGAGCATCCCCGGCCCCGGCGGACGATCCTCCGGGGCCGCGGACGACATTTACTGCCGCCTTTACACCGACGGATTCGCCTTTTTCCGACATTGGCACCGCTTCGGCGGGTGGTTCCCGGCCTGGTCACCCTCGTCGTAAGGAGGCGGCCCCGGAGCGCACCGCGATCCAGATGGGGTCGCACCGAGCCGGGCGATCTGGTCGCCAACTTCCCTCCGTTACCAACCAGCCTGTCATCCAGGCATCTCTCTCCGTCACATCCGCGCGTCTCCCTTTAGGATCGCGATATGCATTGCATCCGTGTCCAATTTCGGACATGCTCAAATTGGCGGTCGTTGCGTCCATAACTACGGCAGAAACTTCTCGGGGCCTTTCTCCGTTCAGCGGTTAGGAAAAACGGCAACTGTGAGGAAATGTGCGCGTCACTTCATCCTTCACGTCCCTTTTCGCGCTGACCGTGACCGCTGCTGTGGTGCTTTTCCCGACGGCCGCGCAGGCCGGCCTACCCCGCCGGGCCCCGTCCGACGTCAAGCCCGTGCGCGTCGTCATCCTGGTCGACGAGTCGGGCAGCCTGAGCGGGCAGGACGTCGCCCGTGAGCGGGCCGCCGCGCAGCTCATCGCCCTCAGCGAGCTCTCGCCGCAGTCGCAGGTGTCCGTGGTGGGCTTCGGCAGCTCCAACGGTCCCGGCCAGTCGGCCGTGGACATCGTCTGCCCGCTGACCGGGGTGGAGACGGCACAGGACCGCGAGTCGCTGAGCCGGTGCGTGGAGCGGCTGCACCGCCGCGGCACCGACGAGGGCAACGACACCGACCACGCCGCCGCGCTCGAGCAGGCGCTCGACATCATGAACAAGCCCGACGACCAGCAGCGCGCGAAGATCGTGTTCCTGCTGACCGACGGCGTCCTCGACGTCAGGAACAGCCCGCAGTACGGCGCCGACGCCCAGGCCCGCAACCGCAACGCCCAGGCGCAGATCGGCAGCGGCCTGAAGGACGCCGAGCGGGCTCGGGTGCAGATCTGGCCGCTCGGCTTCGGCTCCGCCGACAAGACCAGCCTCGACGCCTTCGCCGCCGGCGGCTGGCGGCAGCCCTGCGGCGGCCAGGAGTCGGCCACCCCGCGGGCGCGGGTCGTCGCGAACTCCGCCGACGTCGAGCGCTCCCTGCTGGAGGCGTTCGCCTACGCCAGGTGCGCGGGCATCGAGGAGTCGGTGACCGATTCACTCGACGCGGGCGCCACCGTCGATCTTCATGTCAACATCCCGATCATCGCGACCGACGGCTCGATCGTGGTGGTCAAGCGCGACCGGCGCATCCAGGTCACCTACTTCGACCCGGCCGGCGCGCAGGTGCCCAAGCAGGGCGAGCAGAACGACTCGACCTTCCAGGCCGCCGGCGAGTCCGGCCCGGTGGAGTCGCTGCGCATCCGCAACCCGCTGCCCGGCAAGTGGCGCATCCAGCTCAAGTCGCCGCCGGGCGTCGAGCGCCAGGACGTCAGCGCGACCGTCGTCTGGCAGGGCGCGCTGCGCGCCTCGATCTCCCTGAGCAACCCCCGCCCGCGCCCCGGCGAGCAGGTGGCCGTGCGGCTGCGGCTCCAGACCAGGACGGGCACGATCACCGACCCGGCCGCGCTGGAGGGCCTGCGCTTCACCGCCAGGATGTCCGGCGAGGGCTTCCAGGAGCTCCCGATCAACCTGAGCGACACGGGCGACGGCGCGGACCGGGGCGAGGGCGACGGCGAGTTCTCCGGCCAGGTCGCCATCCCCGCCTCGGCCACCGGCGCGCTGTCCTTCCTGGGCAGGGTGACCGGGCCCGGCGTGGCCGGTGACGAGCGCCCCTACGCGACCCGCGTCGCCGGGCCCGCCGACCGGCTCCGCGCCCAGGTGCAGCTGGACGCGGCCACGGTCGAGCCGGGCGCGGAGGTCTCCGGCGCCGTGCGCGTGACCAACGACGCCGGGCCGGCCCAGCTCGGGCTGCGGCTCGTCGACGTCCCGGGCACGGTGAGCCTGTCGGCCCAGCAGCTGCAGGCGCCGGCGGGGGCCTCCGAGCACGCCTTCGCGCTCCGGGTCGGCGCCGGCGCGCCCGAGGGCCGGATCGGCGGCGTGGTCCAGGTCGTGGACGCGACCGGGCAGGTGGTGGCCGAGGAGTTCGTGGACGTGGACGTGCGGCCGCCCACCCCGCTGTGGCAGCGGCTGCTCCAAGCCCTGCTGATCCTGCTCGCGATCGTGGCGGTGGCGCTGCCGTTCCTGCTGGTCAGGAGGCGGGCCCGGCGCCGGGCGGCCGATCCCAGCGAGCTGACGCTGCACCTGTTCGACCAGCCGGGCGAGCCGTACATCAGCCGGCTGCAGGCGCCGCTGGGCGAGGGCCCCGAGTTCACCTTCGAGGTCAGCGGCGGCCGCCTGGTCCGCACGTACGGCACCGGCTACACCGTACGCCGGGGCGCCGGCCAGGCCGTCCTGGTCCGCGACCCGTCCGGGCAGGAGCTGGACCCGCTGCTCCCCGGGCGGCCGATCGCCCTGCCGGGCGGCCTGTACCTCGGCGTGGACGACGGGCGGGCGCGCGGCTCGGCAGCCGGGCAGCCCGCGTACGGCGGGCGGGAGCCGCACCAGAGCAGGACCCACAGACCGATGCCGGGCGACGACCTGTTGTGAGGAGCGCATGAGGATCTTCGATCCGATGATGTTCGTAGGGCTCGGCGGCACCGGTTGCCGCGTGGGCGTGGAGCTGGAGCGCTGGCTGCGGGACGAGCTGTGCGGTCCCGACGGCATGGACCTGATCAGGAACTTCAGCTGGCAGAACTACCAGCCGTACGAGCTGCCCTCCTGCCTGCAGTTCGTCTACGTGGACCTCAACGAGGCCGAGCTCAACCGCACGCGGCGCCGGGTGGTGCCGACGGAGAAGGAGTTCCCGGCGGCGAGCCGGACCGCCCACCTGATCCACGACGTGGTGCCGAAGTTCGACTCCTACCCGGAGGTGGCCCGCAGCCTGCGGGCCACGCTGGGCGACCACGTCAAGGACTGGCTGCCGCCACGCGAGCAGGAACCGCTGGTCGCGCCCCTCATGCGGGGCGCCGGGCAGCTGCCCACGGTGGCCAGGGCGGCGCTGTTCGAGCGGATGCGCCACGGCACCGGGCCGGTGGTGCAGGGCATCGACGACGCCATCGGCGCGATCAGCAACTCCGGCAGCGAGCTGGCCGCGCTGGGCGGCCGGTTGCGGCGCAGCTGCGACGTCTTCGTGGCCTTCTCGGTGGCGGGCGGCACCGGCAGCGGCATCTTCTACGACTACCTGCACCTGATCGGCGACGCCTTCGCCCGCAACGGCATCCGGGCGCGGATCTACCCGCTGGTCGTCATGCCGTCGGCGTTCGCCGAGGGCAAGGGCGGCGGCCGCCGCGCCCGGCTGAACGCCGGCTCCAGCCTGCTCGACCTGTTCCGGCTGGTCGACGACCAGAACGCGCCGGCCGCGGGCACGCAGGTCGACGAGCAGGGCATCGTCGGCGAGCTCGGCGTGCGCTACCCGGCCAGGGGCGAGGTCCGCCTGGCCACCGGCACCGTACAGACCGCGTTCCTGTTCACGATGCCGCCCGGGGTCGAGCGGGACGACCTGCACCGCTCGATCGCCTCGCTGATCGTCTCGCTGGCCGGCACCCAGCCGCGCACCTCGGGCGAGGCGGCCGGCGGCATGGAGGATCGCGGGGAGTCCTCGTTCGCCGACGACTTCATCAACCGGGCCGTGGAGCGCGAGGTGGCGGCGGCCTCCGGGATCGGCAACCGGGGCGTCTCGACGGCGTTCGTGTCGTCCATGACCGTGCCCGTGGAGGAGCTGGCCGACCTGGTCAGCTCGCGGCTGCTGGCCCGCGCGGTGACGCAGCTCGAAGCCGTGCCGCCGGGCGCCGCCGAGAGCAACGTCGACGAGATCCGGCGCATGTTCACCACCACCAACCTCGAACCGCTCAACACCCGCGAGCCGCTGCCGCTGCCCGAGGCCCGCACCGCGACCGGCGCGGCCGACATCCTGAAGTCGCTGGCCAACCGGATGCGCGCGATGGAGGACAACCTCGCCTCGCTGGAGCGCCAGCTCACCCGCAGCGTGCCGGCCATGGCGCAGGAGATGGACGTGCGGCGCGGCGCGCTCGAAGGGCTCGGCCAGGTGGACCCGTTCCGGCTGCGGCGGGTGGTGGTCGGCCTGCCGGGCGACGTGCACGAGGCCGACCGGCTGGGCTTCGCCGGGCTGCTCGACCACCGCAGGGCACAGCCGCGCAAGCCGTACGACAACATGAACGAGGCTCCCCCGCAGCCCCGGCCGATGCGTGACCGGGTGTTCCGCAAGGTGCAGTGGGCCGACCCCGCCGTCCAGGCGTCGCTGGCCGACCAGGAGGCCTGGTACCTGTGGCGCAGCCAGTCGCTCTGGCACAAGGCGTGGGCCGACCAGATGCCCCGCTGGGAGCCGCGCCGCAAGCAGCTCATCCGCGAGGTGCGCGAGTTCACCCAGGTCTTCGCCGAGCACGCCGAGGCCGACCCCGAGCGGTTCGCGCGCCGGGCGGGCGAGCTCTACGAGACCCGCGTGGGCGTCTACCACCTGCTGCCGCCCACCGGGGCGGACGCCTTCTACGACGCGGTCGTGCGCCGCTTCGTCGACGTCTTCGTCGCCCGGCAGCTGCTCCGCCCGACCGACGGGGAGGCCGGCGTGGTCAACGCGCTGGTGGGCCCGGACGGCTGGCGGCACGCGTACGACCTGGCCTGGCGCACGGGCAAGCCGGCCGAGGCGCTCAACTGGGTGCGGGAGCGGCTCAAGCTGGAGGTGAAGAAGCTCTTCAAGGACCAGGACGAGGCCGCCGCGCTGGGCGAGCGGCCGCTGCTGCCCTCGCTGGCCGACATCCTGGCCCAGTCTGCCTCCGGGACCGCCTCGGGCGGGGGTGACGACCCGCACGTGCGGCAGTTCCGGCTCAAGCTGGCCGACCTGGTGCCGGGCGGCTTCACCCCCGACGGCACGGGCGACCTGAAGGTGCTGGTCTCCTACCCGGCGCCGGCCAAGGACCCCGACCTGGAGCGCTTCCTGAAGGACCGGATCGACCTGCCGGGCGTGCCCGACTTCCGCAACATCGACGCGGACTCGGTGACCGTCGTGCAGCTGCGCACCTCGATGAGCGTCACCCAGGTCCGCGAGCTGCGCGAGGTGCTGGCCAGCTGGGCCGACGCGCTGCACGGCGAGCGGCCGCAGGACCACCTGAAGTGGCGCCAGCGGCTCGGCTACGACTTCGGCTACCTGGCCACGACGGAGGAGCACCGGGTCCGCATCCTGCACCGGCTGCTCTGCCTGCTGTGGAACGGGCGGGTCAGCGTGGTGGAGGGCGAGCCGAGCTCGCCGTCGCGGATCCGGATCGACGTCGAGGGCGGCTCGATGACGCTCCCGCTGACCGGGTACGGCAAGGCGTCCTCGTGGCCGAGCATGCTGCGCGCCTACGAGCAGTGGGTGATCGGCGGCGACGAGGAGTTCCGCAGCCTGGTCAGCGAGCAGCTGATGAACGCCACCCCGGCGGGCCTGGCGGGCACCCTCAGCGTGCCGGACCCGCTCTACCACCAGGTCACCGGCATGGCCGCCGACCAGCTCGGCCTGCTGGAGATCATGGCGCCCAAGCTGCCCTCCGGCGCGCGCAACCGGGCCGACCAGCTCGTCGCCTTCTGGGCGCACACCCTGCCCGCCGCGCTTGACCTGCCCTTCGAGCGGGTCGCCGAGGCGGTCGCCTACAACCTGCGCGACCTGGACGCGCTCGTCGGGGAGTGACCATGGTCGTGGTGCTCGACCTGCGCGAGGGTGAGCCGGCCCGGCTCGGCCCCCGGGTGCTGGTGGTCGCCGACACGGAGCGCCTGGCGAACGGGCAGCAGGCCCTGCAGCAGGTGTTCAGCTCGCGCCTGGTCAGGTCGGTGCTCGTGGTCGCGCTGGGGCCGGAGCTGCGCCTGCCCCCGGCGCTCGACGGGGAGAGCCGCAGGGTGCTGTGGGTGGGCGACCCCTGCGGCATCCTGTGGGACGCCGACACCGGCGAGGCCGCGCACGGGCCGGGGGTGAGCTCGGAGTCCATCCTGATCGACCTGCTCAGCCAGCCGGAGGTCTTCGACGAGGTGGTCAACAGCCTGGGCGACATCCCATACGGCACCGCCTCGCCCGGCTGGCGCATCGTGGCCGGCCGGATCGACCCCGAGGTGCTCGCCCAGGCCTTCCAGGAGGTCGCCGAGCGCTTCGACGGGCCCGTCCAGCAGGACACCGCCACCTTCAGCTCGCCGCTGGCCACCGCGCTGCCGGTGCTCAGCGGCACCGTGGACCTGCCCGCCGACCTCCTCGACGCGCTCGTCGATGACGGCCCGCTGGACCGGCTGCACCGCCGGGCCGCCGAGCAGCTCGACCGGGCCGCCCGCGCCCTGGACGACCTGGGCTACTTCCACGCCGCCCCGGTCCGGAACACGATCGCCGACGAGGTGATCGCGGCGGGCAAGGCGCTGGCCGAGTTCCGCGACACCGTCGCGCGGCTGTTCTCCGAGATCGACCACGCCGACGAGGACACCGCCGAGACGCTGGCCGCGAACGGGGTCAAGTTCGCCACCCCCGCGCTCATGGGGCACGCCGAGATCGTCGGCGAGCTGCGCGCCGACGTCGAGGCGGCCCTGGCCGAGCGCAAGAGCCTGGCGCGGCTGGCCTCGCGGCTGCGCCTGCTGGCCGACCACAGCGCGCCCATCGGCAGCGCCGCCTTCGTCGGCGACCTCTGGCGGATCTGCCCCGACGAGCTGCTCAACGCGCTGCACGCGCCCGCCGAGTTCCCTCCCGGGCTGCTCGACCGCTTCGTCTTCTGGCGGCGCTCGCGGGCGTGGTGGCGCGAGCAGCTCTCGCTCGGCCCGGCCAGGACCGCGCTCGACGAGCTGCGCGCGCGGCTGGAACGGGTCGCGGCCAGCGAGTGGACGCTCGGCGCGGCGCGCACGCACACCTCCGACGCGGCCCGCACGCTGGCGGCCGCGCTGGGCGAGGTCTGCGCGCAGGTGGCCGGGACGCTGCGGGACTGGAGCAGGGCCGAGGCCGGCCAGGCCGCCGCCGCCCCGGCGCTGGACGAGGAGGTCACCGTACGCCTGCGCGACCGCGGCGGGCAGCTGCGCGAGGTCATCACCGGCGACCTGCTCGACGCGGTGACGGGCTGGCTGGAGCCCGGCTGGGTCTCCCTCGAACACGGCGGCTACCGGGACGTCCAGACGGGGCTGGAACGCCGGGTGGACGAGACGCTCCGGCAGTACCGCTACCACCTGGCCCACCGGGGCGTGCAGGAACAGCCCGACTTCGGCACCGGCGACACCGGCCGCCAGGAGCTCGTGGACGCGGTGTGGCGGCAGTCCCAGCAGGTCGTGCGGGCTCTGAGCGCCCAGGCGGGCGGGCAGATGTTGCAGCTGTGCGGCGACCGGGACCTGTCGGTGCTGCTGCGGCAGGCGTACGCGGTCCGGTTCGCGCCCAGGGCCGTACGGGGACAGGGCAACCCGCCCGGCGTGGTGTGGACCCGGTCGGGCCAGTACGCCGGGACCCTGCGCCTGGTGCCGCTTCGCCCCGGAACGGTGGAGGAGAACTGGAGTGGGGATGGAACCTGAGCCGCTGACCTTCACCTCCCCCGAGGGCGACCCGGTGACCTGGGAGGTGGAGGCGGAGCCGTGGCACGACCCCTTCGAGCGCCGGCTCACCCTCGTCGTCCAGGGCACCAGGCTCGTGCAGCGGCGGGTCCCCCGCGCCGAGGGCCGCGACCGCGAATACCTCTACGACCTGCTGGAGAACGAGGCCCGCATGGGCGCCCGGCTGCTCACCCGGCTGAGCCGGGCCTACCCCGTCGAGCTGCCCCGGCTGATGGGCTACAGCCTCGACGAGGAGGAGCCGTTCGTGCTGCTGTCCGACCGGCGGGGCGAGCCGGTCACCCGCAGGTCCGGCGCGCTGCTGATCGCCGAGCAGCGGGCCCTGCAGGCGAGCCTCTTCCGCGCCGTGCGCATCCTGTCGGCCTGCGGGATCGTGCACCGGCGCATCGAGCCGGAGACCGTGCGCTGGGACGGCTCCCACGTGCAGCTCACCGACCTCAGCCGGGCCACGCTGATCGACAGCCGGCGGCTGCGGCTGGGCGAGGCGCCCTACGCCTGCCCGGCGCAGCGCGCGGGCACGGGCCTGGCCGCCACCGCCGACGACCTGTGGAGCGCGGGCATGGTGATCTACCGTACGGTCACCGGCCGCGACATCGCCGACCTGCCCGACCTCACCGCCGCCCCGGCGCTGCAGCCCATCCACGACGTGTTCTCCGGCGAGCCACCGTCGGCGCGGGAGGTGCTGGCCCGGCTGCGCGTGCCGGACCCGATGCAGGCCGTCCCCGTCGAGCAGGACCTCGGGCTGGAGGAGGGGCGCACCGCCTTCGACCGGGCGCGGGAGGCCAGGACCGAGGCGGCTCCCGCGCCGTCCTCCGCGGGGTCCGCCACCGAGGAGCCCGTGACCCGGGTCCATCCGGTGCCCGAGCCGCCGGAGGAGGCGCCGCGCCCCTGGTGGGCCCGCTGGCTCCCGCTGGCCGTGCTGCTCGTCCTGCTCGTCGTCCTCTGGTTGGTGACCCGGTGATCCTCTGCCCGATCTGCCTGCACGAGTTCGCCTGGAGCGAGGACGAGCTCTACGAGCGCACCCCGGCCGGCCAGTACCGGCCGCTGTCCCTGGACGACGTGACCGGGGCCCGCCGCGAGGACCTCCTGCGTGCCGCCCACGTGCGCTGCCCGGCACCGGTGGCCGACGCGAGCCAGGAGCACCACCTGCCCTACACCTACGTACGGCACGGCCGGCCGCTGGTGATCGGCCTGGTCGGCGGGCCGGAGACGGGCAAGACGCACCTGCTGGCCGCCATGATCGGGGCCATCGAGCAGGGCGGGCTGCGGCCGTACGGGCTGACCACGGACGCGGTGGACATCGAGCGGCACGCCGAGTACGTCGACACGTACGTGCATCCGCTGATGGTGGAGCGGGTCGCCCTGTCGCGCACCACCCACCGGGCCACCGCAGAACCGGCCGACGCGCTGCTGGTCAACGACGGCCGGCACACCACCGCGGTGGCCTTCTTCGACATCGCCGGCGAGCTGCTGCGCAGCAGCACGCACGAGGCGACCAGGTTCGTGCCGGCCGTCGGCGGGCTGCTCTTCGTGATCGACGCCGACACCCGGCCTGCCAGGATGGGCGACGAGTCCTTCCGCGCCGTGCTCGACCGGCTGCCCAAGACCGGCGGGCGGCTGGACATCCCCGCCGCCATCGCGGTCACCAAGAGCGACGCGGTGCGCTTCCAGGCGCCGGTCGACACGTGGCTGTACGGCGAGCCCGACCGGCTGGACCCGGAGGCGGTGCTGGAGGAGAGCCGCGACGTCTACGCCTTCCTGCACCGGCGGGGCGCGCAGGCGTGGCTGAGCCCGTACGACAAGTGCCGCAGGTGCACCCTGCACTTCGTCTCGGCGACGGGCGCCACCGCCACCGAGGGGCGCTTCCGGCGGGGTGTCCGGCCCCGGCGGGTCCTGGCGCCCCTGATCTCGCTCTTCGCCATGACCGGCGTGCTGCGCGGCTATCCGGAGGTGGGGCTGTGATGGGACGTTACGCCAGCGTCGACTGGATCCAGTTCGAGTGGGACGAGCGGCGCACCGGTCTCGGGCCCGTGCGCTCCTCGCTGGAGGACACCCGGGGCTGGTACCACCAGCTCGGGCCCTGGCTCGACCCCGGGCCGGCGGCGGGGGTGAGCGTCTGCCGGCTCCTGGTGGACGGGCGGGTGGTGGTGCTCGCGCGGACCCGGACCGGGGGTTCGGACAGCAGGCGGACCATCCGCGTCCAGGCGTACCTGGGCGGCTCCGCCGACCGGTCCCCCGCGATGCCGAACGTGCGCCAGGCGCTCGCCCTGGCCCCCGGCTGGGCCGAGCAGCTGCCCGCCGACGACCAGCCGCTCGACCTGGCCCGGCTGCTCGATTCCTACACCCGGTCCAGCACGGCCCTCGACCGGCGGGCGCGGGTCGGGGCCGGGACGCTCGCGCCGATCGTCGCGGAGGCGCTGCGCCGGCCCGGGAAGGAGCTGTCCGTGGCGTCCCACGGGGACGCCGTCGCGCAGCTCTGGGGGCTGGTGGACATCCTGGACCTGGTGCTGGGGCGGCATCCGGAGACGTTCTCCACGTACGAGAGCGACGACCTGACGCAGGGGGCGGAGGTCGTCTTCCTGCAGCAGTGGCCGGGGCCGTCGTCGCGGGCCTCGCACCGGGCGCGGGTGGATCTGCGGGCGCCGTACCAGGAGGACGAGTACGGGGAGATCGCGGCGCGGGTGGTGGACGCGTACGCGCGGGACGAGCTGGTGGAGCTGGTCAGGCGGCTGAGGTTCACGGACGGTACGCCGCCGGAGGAGCGGATCCGGCTCCTCGCGACCGCCCCGCCCGAGCCCGTGGGCTGGGCCGCCGCGCCGGCGGAGGATTCCTGGGCCCCGCGCCCGCCGGCCCGCGCGTCCGGCCAGGCCGGGCCGCCGTCGGCGACGGCGCGCGCATCGGGCGAGGCCGGGCAACCGCCCGCCCCGGCCCCGCGTGCCGCCTCCGCCTCGCCGTATCCGGCGGCCCAGGCGTCGCAACCCGGGCCACCGCAGCCCCCGGAACCGCGGACTCAGGCCGCGCGAACGCTGGCGGCCCGGGCGCAGGCGGCCCCGTCCCCCTCGGCGGCGCAGTCGGGTGCGGGAGCGGGAGCGGGGCAGGCCGATCGAGGGCGTGCGCCCGGCGGGCGGGAGCCGCAGGCGGGGCACCGGGAGCCGCTCCCCGGCACGCCGGCCGCGCACGCGCAGGCGGCCGCCCAGGGTGCGCAGGACGAGGGGGCCGCGCCTGGTGTGCGGGCCGGGGGCGGTGCGCAGGGCGAGGGGGCCGCGCGGACCTACGCGATGCGGGACGTCTTCGAGGAGTTCCGGGCCGACCTGGCCGCCGCGACCAGCGCCAAGGAGGTGAAGGAGATCCTGAAGGACGTGCGGGCCTGGGCGGCCACGCGCCAGCCGTCCGAGGTGCGCTCCCGGCTGCCGGCCCTGGTCCCGGAGCTGGAGCGGGTGCTGCCGGACAGCCAGATCAACCCGGTCCTGCGCGACCTGCTGGACCCGGACGCCGCCCCCGCCACCCGGGACCGGTCCGGCCGGCTCGACCACCGCTGGCTCGTCCTCGTCGTGGCGCTGTCGCTCGTCATCGTCCTCCAGGTCGTCACGCTCATCCTCCGATGAGCCCAGGCGGCGTCCGGCGGCGGCGAAGGCGGTGGCGATCCGGTCGAGCTGGGCGTCCGCGTGCAGGGCCAAGGCGTACCGCACGACGCAGATGCGCCAGGTGGTCGGCTGGGCGCGCGATCACCGGCCTGAGCGCATTCGTCTGAATTCGTCACTGTACGTGAGCCGCCAACGATCACCGTCACGATCGGTGTGCTGACAAAGAGTCAACCCGCCATTCCGGGTGTTTCTTCGCATCCGTACCTTGAAGTACATCTGCCCCATCGGCATAGTGGACGGACCACAGGCGTAACCAGTCGTGGCTGGGCATCCTCGGGGGCCGGTAGCAAGTTCACGACTGCCCACAGAAACGCACCACCACGCGCGGAATTGGACTAGATGGATGAGCTCGCCCCCGCCGATCCGTACCAAGCTGCTCAGGATCCTCCTGCTTCCGCTGGTCTCCATGGTTGCCCTCTGGGGGTTCATCGCCTATTCCAGTGTGGAAGAGATCGTCACGGTCTCGCAGGCACAGGACCGGTGGGAGGCCATCGGCGCACCCGTGTTACAGCTGATCGTGGAGTTACAGAAGGAGCGGCAGCTCTCGGCGGAGGCGCCGGGCAGCACCGCGACGTACAAGCCGCTGGCCGATCAGCGGGAGGTCACCGACGCGCAGGCCAAGCGCCTGCGCGAGATCATCGGATCCGTTGACGTCGAGGCGGCGGGCGGCGGGACGCCGGCCCAGGTGCGCACGATGGTGCAGGCGCTGGACGGGCTGCAGGCGCTGCGGGCCTCCGCCGACGGAGGCGTGCTGGCGCCGCCGCTGACGATCATCCAGGCGTACGACAACCTGATCGCCGTGGCCAACCGGCAGTTCGGCGACCGCGACGCGCTGAGCGACGTGTCGTCCTTCCGCGGGGTGCGCGGCATGGCGGCCTTCAGCGCCACGGCGGAATATCTCGGCCGCGAGCACGCCGTGCTCACCGCCACGATCGTGAACCGCCGCATGACCCCGGCCGACCGGGGCGCGTTCGTGGCCGCGATGGCCAGCCGCCGCCTCGTCTTCGCCAACGCCGAGCGCGACGCCGGGCCCGAGCTGCGCGCCGACTACGACCGGCTGGTGGCCAGCGAACCGTACCGGCGGCTGATCTCGGTCGAGGACGAGCTGTTCACCTGGGACACCGACGGGGCGCCGCCGGTGGACCCCGCCGAGTGGCGCCGCGACGCCGAGGCGATCATCGGCGGGATCAACCGGGACACGCAGACGGAGCTGGCCCGCGCCGCCGCGGAGGCCGAGGCGCTGAAGAGCGGGGCGTACTGGCGGATCGGGATGGTCCTGCTCCTGGGGCTGGCCGCGGTGGTCGTGTCGGTGGCGCTGTCGTACCGGTTCGGGCGCTCGCTGGTCGACGAGCTCAAGCGGCTGCAGGGCTCGGCGGTGGAGCTGGCCGAGGAGCGGCTGCCCCGGCTGGTCGAGCGGCTGCGGCGCGGCGACGACGTGGACCCGGCCACCGAGGCCCCCGGGCTCGACCGGGCCGACACGGCCGAGGTCGATCGCGTGGTGGACGCGTTCGCCGCGGTACGCCGCACGGCGGTCGAGGCCGCGGTCGGCCAGGCGGCCCTGCGCAAGGGCGTCGGGCAGGTCTTCCTCAACCTGGCCCGGCGCAACCAGGCGCTGCTGCACCGCCAGCTCGCGCTGCTCGACACCATGGAGCGCCGGGCGGACGAGCCCGAGGTCCTGGAGGACCTGTTCAAGCTCGACCACCTGACCACCCGCATGCGGCGGCACGCCGAGAACCTGATCATCCTGTCCGACTCCTCCCCCGCGCGCCGCTGGCGGGACCCGGTGCCGCTGTTCGACGTCGTACGCGCGGCGGTGCTGGAGGTCGAGGACTACACGCGCGTCACCGTCGCCCCCATGCCGGACGCCCCGCTGCTGGTCGGCGCCGCCGTCACCGACGTGATCCACCTGGTCGCCGAGCTGGTGGAGAACGCCACCGTCTTCTCCCCGCCCGACACGACCGTGAGCGTACGCGGGGTGACGGCGGCCAACGGCCTGGCCCTGGAGGTGGAGGACCGGGGGCTGGGGCTGTCGCAGACCACCCTCGACGAGCTCAACGCCCGGCTTGCCGACCTGCCGGAGTTCGACCTGGCCGACACCGACCGGCTCGGGCTGTTCGTGGTGGCCAGGCTGGCGGCCCGGCACGGGATCAAGATCGTGCTGCGCCGCTCGCCGTACGACGGGACCACCGCGATCGTGCTCCTGCCCGCCACGCTGCTCGCCGGCGCCGAACCCCCGGCCCTCACGGCCGCCGCCCACTCCATGGGCCAGCCAGGCCAGGACGCCGCCACCCGCGTGGCCCGGCCCGTACGGGCGCTCGGCATGGCGGCCCCCGACGTGCGGCCGCGCGGGGTGGCCATCGCTCCCGAGCCGGAGCGCGCGACCTGGTTCGAGGCCGGCCCGGCACGCAGGCCCGCCGACCCGGTAGGCGCCCAGGACGCGATCCGCACCCAGGACCACGTACGCCCTCCGGGCCCCGCGCCCGAGCCCGTTCGTGAGCCCGATGCGGTGCGGAGGCCCGGCCCGGCGTACGAGGCCGGCCCCACCGTGCCCCCCGGCCCGCCCGCCGGCCCGCCGCCCGGCCCGCCGGCCGGCTGGAGCGTCACGGTGCCCGCCCAGGAGGCGGACGACGACCTCGACGGGCTGCCGATGCGGATCCCGCAGGCCAGCCTGGCTCCCCAGCTCCGTACGGACGGGCGCGCGGAGCGTCGCCCGACCCCGGCCCGCTCGCCGGAGGAGCTCGCACAGCTCATGTCGTCCATGCAACGCGGCTGGCAGCAGGGTCGCCAGCAAGCGAGGCAGGAGCGAGACATGTGGAACGGAAAGGACGACCAACCCGATGCCTGACCCCAGAAGTGAACTGAGCTGGCTGCTCGACGACCTCATCCAGCGCGTCCCGGGCATCCGGCACGCCATCGTGCTGTCCGCGGACGGGCTGTCCATGGGCAACTCCCGCGAGCTGACCAGGGAGGACGCGGAGCACCTGTCCGCCATCTCCGCCGGCAGCCACAGCCTCGCCATGGGGGCGGGGCGGCACTTCGCCATGGGCGGTGTACGGCAGACGATCATCGAGATGGACGAGGGCTTCCTGTTCGTCACCGCGGCCGGTCAGGGCGCCCGGCTGGCCGTCATCGCCACGGCCGACGCCGAGCTGGGCATGGTCACGTACGAGATGGCCCTGATGGTCAAGCGGGTCGGCGAGCACCTCGCCGCGCATCCGAGGGGAGCGGCACCGGCACCCGCCTGGAACGGCGCGAGACCGTGACCGGAGAGGATCCCGGGCCGCTGATCCGGCTGTACGGGCTGACCGGGGGCCGGGCGCGGCCGCAGGGCGAGGCGTTCGACCTGGTGGCCATCGTCACGACGGCCGGCGACACCCACGAGCCCGTGGACCTGATCCCCGAGCACCGTGCCGTGCTCGCCCTGTGCCGCCGGCCCACGCCGGTGGCGGACGTCGCGGCGCACCTCAGGCTGCCGCTCAACATCACCCGGGTGATCCTGGGCGACCTGCGGCGCGAGGGCCTGGTCACCATCGAGCGCCCGCGTCCCGTGGCGCAGACGATCGACGAACGCATCTACAGGGAAGTGCTGCATGGACTACGCAGCCTCTGAGCCGGGGGCGACCGCGGTCGCCTCGGCCTTGGCCATCAAGATCCTGGTCGCGGGCGGCTTCGGCGTCGGCAAGACGACCATGGTCGGCACGATCAGCGAGATCCGGCCGCTGCACACGGAGGAGTTGCTGAGCGATCGCGGCATCGGGGTGGACGACACCTCGGGCGTGGAGTCCAAGATCACCACCACTGTGGCGCTGGACTTCGGCCGGATCACCATCCGGGAAGGGCTGTGGCTGTACCTGTTCGGCACGCCGGGGCAGGACCGGTTCTGGTTCATGTGGGACGAGCTGGCCCTGGGCGCGCTCGGCGCCGTCGTGCTCGCCGACACCCGCCGCCTGCAGGACTGCTTCCCGGCGGTGGACTACTTCGAGCAGCGCGGGATCCCGTTCGTGGTCGGGGTGAACTGCTTCGACGGCGCCCGCCGGTACGACCCGGCGAAGGTACGGCGGGCGCTCGGGCTGAACGAGGGCATCCCGATCGTGCTGTGCGACGTGCGTGAGCGGAGGTCGGTCAAGGAGGTGCTGACCACGCTCGTCACGTACGCGGTGGAGGGCCTCCAGCCCTACGGGACGGGCGCGTGACTCCCCCTCGCCACGGCGGTGTGCGGCGCCTGCCGGTCGCTACGGGGTGAGCGCGGCCTCGCGCAGCACCTGCGCGAGGCGGGCGACGGGTTCCGGCAGCGGGCCCGGCAGCCGGGCCAGGAGCAGGCGGCGCCGTTCCTGGGGTCCGCCGCGTACCGGGAGGACGCGCACGCCGGGCGGCACGGCGGGGGCGAGCGAGGCCGGGACGGTCGTCAGGCCGCAGCCGGCGGCCACGAGGCCGAGCTTGGCCAGCCAGTCGCGGGCGGAATGGGCGATCCGGGGGCGCTCGTCCAGGCCGGGCCAGGCGCCCATCCCCGTGCTGTCACCCGCGCCACCCGCCGCCGCGCTGCCGGGGCCGGCGATCCAGCTCTGCCCGTGCAGGTCGGCGACGTCGATGTAGTCGCCGCGGGCGAGGGGGTGGCCGGCCGGGACGGCCACGTGCAGGCTGCGCTCCGTCAAGGTCTGGAGCTCCAGCGCCGGCGTCTCGGTGTCGGGCGGCCGGAAGGGCGGGACGGAGGCCAGGACGGCGAGATCGACCGTACCGGCGCGCAGGGCGCGGACCAGGGCCGGCGTCCGGCCCTCCCTGGAGTCGACGGTGATGGCCGGGTGCGTGACGCGCAGGGCGGCCAGCGCGCGGGGCACCAGGGCGGCGCCCGCGCTGGGGAACCAGCCGAGGCGTACCGTGCTGGGCTCGTCGGGGAGCCCGGCGAGCTCCCGCGCACCCGCGTCGACCTGGTCCACGACGGCGGCGGCGCGGCGCAGCACGATCCGTCCCGCCGAGGTGAGCCGCACGCCGTCGTGGCGCCGCTCCAGGAGCGGGGCGCCCGCCGCGCGTTCGAGCGAGGCGATCTGGCGGGAGACGGCGGACTGCGTGTAGCCGAGGGCGGTGGCCGCCGCGGTGAGCGTCCCGCGCTCGGCCACCTCCCGGAAGACCCGCAGGGCGGTGAGCGAGGCGTCGGTGAATGCCATGACGATTACGCATACCACGGTTGAGAAACTTTCGCTGGCCGCATCCCCTCCGGCCTGCCTAACCTGGGTGCGACCCCAGCTCTCGAACCCGCGTCCGCGGGCAGAACCGCGTGCCCGGGGCGCGAATCGCACCCCGGACCGGACGCTGCCGCACTCCGCGTGGCACTTCCCATCACAAGGAGCCCGAATGACAACCCCACCCCGAGTCGCCCTGGTGACCGGCGCGACGCAGGGCCTCGGCCTGGCCCTCGTCGAGGGTCTGGCCCGGCGCCTGAACCCGGCCGACACCGTCTACCTCACCGGCCGTGACGCCGGCCGCGTGGCGCGGGCCGCCGACGCGATGCCGCGAACCGGCGCCCGGGTACGGGGCGAGCTCTTCGACGTCGCCGACCCCGACGCCGCCGCCCGGTTCGCCGGCCTGCTCCAGGACCGGCACGGCGGCGTGGACGTCGTCTTCGGCAACGCCGTGATGCGCATCGGCCCCGACGACGACCCGCGCACGCTGATGGACGCCTACACCGAGGTCAACAACTTCGGCACCACCCGGCTGCTGCGGGCCTTCGGGCCGCTGGTGCGCGATGGCGGGCGGCTCGTCGTGGTCGCCAGCACGCTGGGCACGCTGCACCATCTGGCGCCCGTACTGCATGACCGCTTCGACGGCCTGACGTCGCTGGAGGAGGTGGACAAGCAGGTGGCGGCCTGGCGCGACGCCGTCAAGGACGGCAGCGCCCGCGCCGGGGCGTGGCCCGGCTTCGTCAACATCCCGTCCAAGATCGCCCAGGTCGCCGCCGTACGCGCGCTCGCCGGGCAGCGCCGGGCCGCGGACGCCCGCCGCGGCATCCTGCTCGCCGCCGTCTGCCCCGGCATGATCAACACACCGACCTCGGCCCTGTGGTGGAACGTCGCCGACGCCCCCAGCCCCGCCCAGGCCGCCGAACCCCTCCTCGACCTCGTCCAGAACCCCGTCGACCCGGCCCACTACGGCGAGCTGGTCCGGTTCGGCCGGGTCCTCCCCTGGAGCCCCTTCGCCTGACCACCCGGGGGCCCTCCAGCACGTCCCGCGCGTCCGGCCGGGGTGCCCGTCGCCTGGGGAGCCCGTTTCGCAGGAGACTCCCGGGGTAGGGGCTCCCTCTCGGGTCAGCAGCACATTCCCCCTCGAACCCCCGCGCCCAGACGTCAGGGGTCGTGAGGAGGGGGCCGTGAGCCAGGTCCGCGGGATGTGCGAGCCCCGGTTCGGCGCCGTACGCGAGGCGTTCGAGGACAACTTCGCCCAGGGCCGGGAGCTCGGCGCCTGCGTGGCCGTCTACCACCGCGGGCAGGCGGTCGTGAACCTGTGGGGCGGGCTGACCGGCGCCCAGGACGACGCCCCCGAATGGCGGCCGGACACGATCACCCTCCTGGCCTCCGCCACCAAGGGCCTGATCGCCGCCACCGCCATGCTGCTGGTCGACCGGGGCATCCTCGACCTCGACGCGCCCGTGGCCGACTACTGGCCGCAGTTCGCGGCCCGGGGCAAGGCGGGGATCCCGCTGAGGTGGGTGCTCGGGCACCGCTCAGGCGTGGTCACCGTCGACCCGCCCCTGACGCTGACCGACCTCCGGCAGGGCACCGCCGTCACCGACGCCCTGGCCACCGCCCGCCCCGCCTGGCATCCCGGTCGCGCGCACGGGTACCACTGCCTGACCATGGGCTGGCTGGTCGGCGAGATCATCCAGCGCGTCACCGGCCAGTCCACCAGCCGGTTCTTCGCCACCGAGATCGCCGCCCCGCTCGGCCTCGACCTGCACGTCGGCCCGCCGCCCGGCCGGCACCGCCGCCTGGCCGCCCTCCTTCCGCCCACCCCGCAGCAACTCCTCCAGGGCCGCGCCGACCCGCAGCTCCGCGAGCTCAACCAGGCCATCTGCGACCCGGCCTCCCTCTTCCACCGCTCCACCTTCGGCAGCCTCGCCCTGACCGGCAACCTGCTCGCCGGCCTGCCCTCGGCCGAGATCCCCTCCTGCGGCGGGACCGGCAACGCCACCGCGCTCGCCCGCCTGTACGCCGCCCTCATCGGCGAGGTCGACGGCATCCGGCTGCTACGCCCGCAGGCGACCGACCGGGCCCGTACCGTGGAGGCCGCCGGCATGGACCTCGTCCTGCGCTGCCACACCTCCTACGGCCGCGGCTTCATGCTGCCCGGCGGCCCCATGTGGCCCGCCACCACCTCCCCCACCGCCTTCGGCCACCCCGGCGTCACCGGCGTCTTCGCCTACGCCGACCCGGACAACGAGCTCGCCTTCGCCTACGTCCCCAACCGCATGACGGAGCTCATCGAGGGCGGCGACGACCGCGCCCGCCACCTCATCGAGGCCACCCACCGCTGCCTCTCCTGACCGCCACGCGCCGCCGCTGTTCCCTCGGCCGGCCGCGCGGTTCGCGGCGCGCCCGCTCCTTCCGAGGCGGTCAGCGGCAAGCCGGGCCTGGCCACCGGTACTTGAACCGGGGTCGAGGGCCGGGGGCAGACGGTCAGAGGTAGGGGCCGGTGTCCGTGCCCGGGCCGGGGTGCGGGGCCGGGCGGGCCTGCTGGAGGGTCAGCCCGATCCTGATCCCCTGGAAGACCCCTTCCAGCCAGCCCACGAGCTGGCTCTGCGCGATCCGGATCTCCGCCTGGGTGAGGGTCTCCGAGGGCGGGGGCAGCAGCCGGTTCAGCTCGTCCCGCAGCTCCGGCGCCACCGAGTCGGCGATCTCCGCGACCACCCGCGCGTGAATGTGCCGGAGCTGATCACGGGCGTGCTCGTCCAGGGAGAGCCCGCGGGCCTCGTCGAGCAGCGAGCGCGCCATGGTGCTCACGCGCAACAGCCTCGCGGGCTCCTTGACGCGCCCGATCTCGGTTTCCACCGACGGCTCCCGCGCATCGGCCGGGACGGCGTCACGAGGCCTTTCCGGCTGGTGAGGACCGGGTGAAGAGGTCATGTCGGCGTCCCTCGAGTAGCTGATCGCGGTCACCAAGGACCCTGCCCACGTATTCGGCGCTCACGCCCCAGGGTCCCCATCCCGCGCAGGACCACCACGTACGCGGTCACGGGTGGAGGGGCAGCTCGTCCAGGACGGTGTCGGCCAGCCGGCCCGCGGGCCGCCGGTAGGCGCGGGCCAGCGTGTGGAAGACCTGCTCGGCCCGGATGGCCGGCCAGTCCGGCGGCAGGTGCTCGGCGGGCAGGTGCGGGTCCTGGCGGACGAGCTGCAGCCAGTCGGTGTGCAGCAGGAGCTGCCGGGCCAGGTCGTCGGGCAGCGCGGGTTGCGGGCCGGGGGTGTCCCAGCGGTCGAGGAAGGCGTGGTAGCGGCCGGCGATCTGCTCGGTGTCGAAGGCCCTGCGTACGAGGTCGGCCGACTCGGTCGGCCCGGTCGCGCGGACGGCCAGGACGGTGACGTGGTCGCGCAGGCCCAGCTCGGTGACGATGGCGTTCACGTCCTTGGTGCCCGGCGCGATCCACATGCCGTTGTGCAGCAGGCCGAATCCGGCCCAGACGAGCTGGGAGCGCAGGTCGTGACGGGTGCTGCGGCGGCTGTCGGGCAGGGAGAAGCCGACCAGCGTCCAGGAGCCGTCCCAGTCGCGGTTGACCGCGCCGGTCTCCCAGACCCGCCGGCGGCCGTCCTCCAGGATGTCCGCGGCATGCGGGGTGAGCCCGAAGTACGTCTTGCGCCCCTGGCGGTGCCGGGCCAGCAGCCCCCGCTTGACCATGCGGGTGAGCGTCGAGCGCACCGCCTCCTCCGTCAGGCCCAGCCGGGCGAACACGTCGATGACGCTGCCGGAGTAGACGGCGACGCGGCGGCCCAGCACGTAGACGCCGAGGAAGCTGAACATCAACGACTGCGGCCGCGGGGACGCGGGCTGCGGCGGGTCGTCTCCCTCGCGGAAGGTCACGGATCGAGGGTAGACGGGCGCCGGTTATTGGGCAAAGCTGTGACGGAGGTTGCAGGAATGCCCCACATTTCCGATGAGGTGACGTTCGTGGATCTGTCAGGGAAGGCCGCGGCGGCGGAGTCCGAGGTCGCGGTACGGATGCGGGAACCGGTCGCGTGAACGTCGACGAGCTGGTCGCGATCGACGTCCACACCCACGCCGAGGTCGCCGCGGACGGGCACGTGTCGCTGAGCCCGGAGCTGTTCGGCGCCTCGGCCGACTACTTCGGCTCGCACGAGCGGCCCACGATCGAGCAGATGGCCGCCTACTACCGGCAGCGCGCGATGGCCGCGGTGGTGTTCACCGTGGACGCCGAGCACGCCACCGGCCACCGCCGGATCGCCAACGAGGAGATCGCCGACAGCTGCGCCGCGCACGCCGACGTGCTGATCCCGTTCGCCAGCATCGACCCGTGGAAGGGCCGCGCCGGCGCGCGCGAGGCCCGCCGCCTGGTCGAACAGCACGGGGTCCGCGGCTTCAAGTTCCACCCCAGCGTCCAGGGGTTCGACCCCAACGACCCGATGGCCTACCCGCTGTACGACGTGATCGAGGAGCTCGGCGCGATCGCCCTGTTCCACACCGGCCAGACCGGCATCGGCGCCGGCGTGCCCGGTGGCGCCGGCATCCGGCTCAAGCACTCCAACCCGATGCTCGTCGACGACGTGGCGGTCGACTTCCCGCACCTGAAGATCATCCTGGCCCAC
The DNA here is from genome assembly GCF_041950495.1 of Nonomuraea sp. MTCD27. Classification (NCBI taxonomy): domain Bacteria; kingdom Bacillati; phylum Actinomycetota; class Actinomycetes; order Streptosporangiales; family Streptosporangiaceae; genus Nonomuraea; species Nonomuraea sp. MTCD27. The sequence continues at coordinate 318,600 of NZ_JBGNUW010000013.1, forward strand.
CCGTCGTTCCCCTGGCAGGACGAGGCCCTGGCCGTCGCCACCCACAAACCCACCGTGCACATCGACCTGTCCGGCTGGTCGCCGAAATACTTCCCGCCGCAACTCACCCGCTACGCCAACAGCCTGCTGCAGGACAAGGTGCTGTTCGGCTCCGACTACCCCGTGATCAGCCCGGACCGGTGGCTGGCCGACTTCGCCGGCCTCGACATCAAACCCGAGGTCCGCCCCAAGATCCTCAAGCACAACGCCGCCCGCCTGCTCGGCCTCACCGCCAAGGAGACCCAGCGATGACCACCACCGCCACCGGCCTGGCCGAGATCAAGGCACTGACCGGCCGCGACCTCGGCCGCACCGCCTGGCTGCAGATCACCCAGGACCGGGTCGACACCTTCGCCGAGGCCACCGGCGACCACCAGTGGATCCACACCAACCCCGAACGCGCCCGGAACGGACCCTTCGGCGGCACCATCGCACACGGCTACCTCACCCTCGCCCTGATCATCCCGCTCTTCGGCGAACTGCTCGACATCCAGGGCGTCACTATGAGCATCAACTACGGCCTGGACAAAGTCCGCTTCCCCAGCCCGGTCAGAGTGGGCGCCAAGATCCGGCTGGCCGGCCAGGTCGTCTCCGTCGAGGACGTCCCGGGCAATGGGGTGCAGATGGCCATGGACTTCACCGTCGAGATCGACGGCTCCGCCAAGCCCGCCTGCGCCGCCCGCGCCATCTACCGCCACTACGCCTGACCACCACCTCCAGCGCGCCCGCGCCGCCCGAAGGCCCCGGCACTGGAGCGGCCCCCGACGGCACGCTCGCCCGTTCGAACGGTCCTGCGCGGCTGCATGCGACGGCCGCCAGGCGCGGGGAGGGCGAAACCGGCGCCCGGCGGAGCGGGCCGACGTTCCGGGAGCGGCCGCGAGCACCCGAAGGGACGCGGCCGGCAATCCGGGGCGGTCGCGAGCACCCGAAGGAGGTCGGTCGGGGTTGGCGGGGCCGGGCGCGGCGTCCGGTTCGTGGGCCGTCCTACCATGTGATCGTGACTCCGACTCCTCGACGCGCGCCCCGCACCGCCGCTCACGGCGGAGCCGCACCCAGCATCCGGGACGTCGCCGCCGCCGCCGGGGTCTCGTACCAGACCGTCTCGCGCGTGCTGAACGAGTCGCCGCGCGTGCGGCCGGAGACGCGTACGGCGGTGCTGGCGGCGATCGAGCGGCTCGGGTTCCGGCCCAGCAGGGCGGCGCGCGCCCTGAGCCTGGGGCGGGCGCGCGGCATCACGGTCGTGACGTCCAACACCATGCTGTACGGGTACGCCGCCACGCTGCAGGGCCTGGAGGAGGCCGCCCGGGCCGAGGGCATGGCGATGGGCATCAGGGTCGTGGAGTCGGCCGAGCCCGCCGAGGTCAAGCAGACCGTGGACTACGTCAGCGACGCCAGCGCGGGGGGCGTGGTGGTGATCGCGTTCGATCCCCTGGGGGTCGCGGTGCTGGAGGCGCTGCCCGAGCACGTGCCCGCCGTCGCCGCCACCGAGCCGGCCGCACCCGACCGGGGGCGGGTCGCGATCGCCCTGGACGAGCGCCGCGCGGCGGCCGACGCCACGCGGCACCTGCTCGCGCTGGGCCACCGCACCGTGCACCACGTGGCCATCCCCTCCGAGGGCGCCCCGGTCGCGACAGGCAGGACGGTGGCAGGCGACGAGTCGCCGAGCGGCATCCCCGGCGACCCCCAGGGCGGTGGCGAGCTGCCACGCGGCGCCGCCGGCGACCCGCTGGGCGGTGGTGGACGGGCGGGCAGCCCTTCTGACGTCCCGCCGGTCTCTGGAGAGCTGCTGGTCGGGGGCGCTTCTGGCGGTCAGCTGGTGGCTGGGGGGCGGCTGGCGGGGTGGCGGGACGCGTTGCGGGAGGCGGGGGCCGAGATCCCCGGGGTGCTGGCGTGCGGGTGGGACGTCCGGTCCGCGTACGCGGCCGGGCAGCGGCTGGCCGCCGCCCCCGACGTCACCGCCATCCTGTGCGGCAACGACGACATCGCGCAGGGGGTGCGCAGGGCCCTGTACGACGCGGGCAAGGACGTGCCCGGTGACGTGAGCATCGTCGGGTTCGACGACATCCCGGGCTCGGCGTACTGGACGCCCGCCCTGACCACCGTACGGATGGACTTCGCCGGCCTGGGCAGGGCCTGCTTCCGCGCGGCCGTGGCGGAGCTCACCGGGCGGCCACAGCCTGAGCTCGCCCTCACGCCGCCCACCCTGGTGCTGCGCGAGTCCACCGCTCCCCCGCCCCGCGCCTGAGGAACACCCGGGAGCCCGCGCCGTAAGGGCGCCGGGCGAAATGCGTTCGTAACGATCCCGCAAAGGGGGCTTTTGCGAGTGGCGTGTGACCGCTCACACTATGGCCATGGATGTGACCGGTCACATCAACTTCGCCCGAAAGAGAGCCGCTTGATGCCTGCTGACATCGTCGAGACCTTGCGCTGGGGCCATGCCGGCCTGACCGCCATCCTGGAGATCCACCCGGATCGCCCGGTGGCGCTGCGCGAGCTGTCGGCGGGTCCCGACCGGACGCCGGCGCGCCCGTCTCAGCCGCTGGTGGAGGTGCTGGTGCCGGGCGAGGGGCGGGCCAGGGCGTCGCAGCGGTTGTCGGAGACGGCGGTGGGCTGCCGGTTGCGCTACGCCGGAGCCGAGCAGTCGAGCGCCGGCGGATGGCACGAGCTGCGCGTACGGCTGCGGGACGAGGCGGCCGGGCTGGACGCGGAGATGATCCTGCGCTCCCCCGACGGGGTGGCGGCCGTGCAGGCGCGCGTGCGGGTGACGAACACCGGCGACAGGCCGGTGCCGCTGCTGGCCGTCACCTCGTTCGCCGCCGGCTTCCTCGGGCGGCCGGTGAACGACCTGGACGTCCTGTACGCCGACAGCGAGTGGCTGGGCGAGAGCCGCTGGACCAGGCGCCCGCTGCGCGAGCACGTCGCCGACCTCGGCCTGGCCGGGCACGGCCAGCACGGCAAGGGCGTGTTCGCGCTGACCAGCTCCGGCACCTGGTCGAGCGGGCGGCACGTGCCGATGGGTGGGCTGAGCGACCGGCGTACCGGCCGGACCTGGCTGTGGCAGATCGAGCACAACGGGCCGTGGCGGTGGGAGACGGGCGAGCGGCTGGACGGCGCGTACGTCGCCCTGTCCGGCCCCACCGACCTCGACCACCAGTGGAGCGAGCTGCTCGCGCCCGGCGAGTCGTTCACCACCGTGCCCGTCGCGATCGCCGTTTCCGAGGGCGACGAAGGCGACGAGGGCAACGACGGCGACGCCGGCGAGGGACCCGGCTTCGAGCGGGCGGTGGCGGCCCTGACCGCGTACCGGCGGGCGCTGCTGCGCCCCCACCCCGACCGGCCCGCGCTGCCGGTCGTGTTCAACGACTACATGAACACGCTGATGGGCGACCCGACCACGGACAAGCTGCTGCCCCTCATCGACGCCGCCGCCGCGGCCGGGGCGCAGGTGTTCTGCGTGGACGCCGGCTGGTACGACGACGGCGGCGACTGGTGGGACAGCGTGGGCGAGTGGCAGCCCTCCCAGACCCGCTTCCCGCGCGGCCTGGAGGAGGTGCTGGCCCGCATCACGGGCCACGGCATGACGCCCGGCCTGTGGCTGGAGCCCGAGGTGATCGGGGTACGCAGCCCGATGGCCGACAAGCTGCCCGCGGAGGCGTTCCTGCAGCGCGGCGGCGTACGGATCGCCGAGCACGGCCGCCACCACCTGGACCTGCGCCACCCCGCTGCCCGCGCGCACCTCGACCAGGTGGTGGACCGCCTGGTGGAGGAGCTGGGCATCGGCTACTTCAAGCTCGACTACAACATCGACCCCGGCCCCGGCACCGACCTGGACGCCGCCAGCGCCGGCGCCGGCCTGCTCGCGCACAACCGGGCCCACCTGGCCTGGCTGGAGGGCGTCCTGGACCGGCACCCGCGCCTGGTGCTGGAGAACTGCGGCTCGGGGGCGATGCGCATGGACTACGCGATGCTGGCCCGCCTGCAGCTGCAGTCCACCAGCGACCAGCAGGACTTCCTGCGCTACCCGCCGATCGCGGTCGCCGCGCCCCTGTCGGTGCTGCCCGAGCAGGCCGCCAACTGGGCCTACCCGCAACCCGAGATGACGGCCGAGGAGATCGCCTTCACGATGTGCACCGGCATCCTGGGCCGCCTCTACCTGTCGGGCAACCTCCACCGCATGGACGACGCCCAGCGCACCCTGGTCAGCGACGGCGTACGGCTCCATCAGAGCCTGCGCCTGGACCTGCCGCGGTCCACGCCGTGCTGGCCGCTCGGCCTGCCCGGCTGGGAGGACCCGTGGCTGGCCCTCGGCCTGCGGACCGAACAGGTCACCCGTCTGGGGATCTGGCGCAGACCGGGGGCCGCGGACACCGCCGTGCTCGAACTCCCCCACCTGGCGGGACGGGACGTGAGCGTGGAGATCGCCTACCCGGCGGCGGCCGGCGGCTGGAGCCACGAGTGGAACCCGCGTACCGGGAAGCTCGCCGTCACCGCCACCGTCCCCGCGCCCACCGCCCGCATCCTGCACCTCCGTCCCCTGTAGCCCCCCAGCCGACCTGGATCGAGGAACCGAACCGTGAAACTCCTCCAGCGTGTCGCCGCCACGATGGCCCTCGCCCTGGCAGTCGCGGCCTGCAGCGATCCCTCCGCCGGGCCGCCGGCTGGATCCACGGGGTCCACCACCGGCGCCGCCAACGCCGCCTGGCCCTCCCCCACCGCCCGCCTGGACGGGGTCACGCTCACCATCTGGGCCGCGCAGAACAGCAACACCATGCCCAAGGCCGTCACCGACGCCTTCACCCAGGCGACCGGCGCCGCGGTGGAGGTCGTCACCATCCCCGACCCGTACGAGCAGGGCGTGCAAACCAAGGTGGCCACCGGCGACAAGCCCGACCTGGCCTTCTGGCAGCCGACCGCGTCGATGCTGACCGCGCTCAACGCCCGCGCCAACCTCCAGCCGCTCGACGGCGCTCCCTGGGTCGCGTCCCTGTCGCCGGAGCTGCGCGACATCACGGGCCTGCTGGACAGGACCCGCTACGCCGCGCTCATCACCAGCCCGGCGGTCGAGGGCGTCTACTACAACAAGGAGGTCTTCGCGGCCAACGGCGTCAAGGAGCCGCCGAAGACGTTCGACGAGATGGTGGAGGTCGCGCGGACGCTCAAGGGCAAGGGGGTGACCCCGTTCTTCGAGATGGCCGCCGACAAGTGGGCCACCCAGTGGTGGGTGCAGGTCCAGCTCGCCGACGCCGCCCGCGACGGGCTGTGGGAGCGGGTCAACACCGGCAAGGAGACGTTCGAGGACAAGACCATCCTGGACGCGATCAAGAAGTACAAGGCGCTGATCGACGAGGGGCTGTTCAACTCCGACATCAAGACCGCCAGGTTCGAGGACCAGGGGGCGGCGCTGCTGTCCGGCAAGGCCGCCATGGTCGTGCAGGTGAACTCGTTCTTCGGCCAGCTCCAGGCCAAGGCGGACACCGCGGAGCTGGACGAGAGGATCGGCTTCTTCCCCATCTCGCCGTCCGGCAACGTCGGCACCTTCATCCCGGACCAGTCGAACGCGCTGGTCGCGTTCCGCACGGGTGACGCCCGGCGGGAGGCGGCGGCGCGGCAGCTCCTGGCGTACTGGATGGGGCCCGGCTACGCCGGGTTCGTCGCCGACCGCAAGACCGTCTCGCTGCGCGCCGACGTGCCCACCCCGCAGGGCGTGCCGAAGGCGCTGCTCGACGTGCACGCCTCGCTCGGGCAGGCGGTCGGGTCCATGCAGGCGCTGGCCGTGGCCAACCCCGACCTGTACCTGAACCTGTCCGACATGATCACCGGCGGCCTGACCCCCGAGCAGGTGGCCGCCGCCACGCAGAAGCAGTTCGCCCAGCTCGCGAAGGCCGCCGGGGCCACCGGCTTCTGATCCACGACCCAGCAAGGAGCCGCTCGTGCCGACCGGTACACCAATCAGGCCCGCGGCGGCCCGCGCGAGCACCCACCCGATGTGGTTCCTGGCGCCGGCGTTCGCGATCCTGTTCGTCTTCTTCTTCCTGCCGACCCTGTTCAACTTCGTCTACGCCTTCACCGACTGGTCCAGCTTCAAGAGCGAGATCCGCCCGGCCGGGTTCGACAACTTCGCCTACCTGCTGTCGGACGGCACCCTGTTCGGCGCGCTGCGCATCACGCTGATCTACGCCGTCCTGGTGGCGCTGTTCCAGAACCTGTTCGGCTTCGGCCTGGCGGTGCTGCTGGAGAAGGACACCTGGCTCAACCGCGCGGCCCGCCTGGCCTTCCTCATCCCGGTGCTGATGTCCGCCCTGGCCGTCGGGTACGTCTTCCAGGCCCTGCTCAAGCCGGACGGCAGCCTCAACGACCTGCTCTCGGCGCTGACCGGGCAGCAGGTGCGGATCGCCTGGCTGGGCAGCACCACCTGGACCCTGGTCCTGGCCGCGGTCATCCACGCGTGGAAGTGGATGGGCCTGTCGATGCTCATCTACCTGGCCGGGCTCAAGACCGTCCCGGAGGACGTCACCGAGGCCGCCCGCATCGACGGCGCCTCGGCCCGGCAGGCGTTCTGGTCGGTACGCTTCCCGCTGCTGGCCCCCGCGGTCACGTTCAACGTGGCCACCGCGCTCCTCGGGTCCATGAACGGCTTCGACGTCGTCCAGGCGCTCACCGGCGGCGGGCCCGCCCGCAGCACCGAGATCCTGAACATCTTCATCTACCGCACCTTCGGCCAGGGGCTGTTCGCCCAGGCCACGGCCATGAGCCTGGTGCTGTTCCTCATGGTCGCCCTGCTGGCCTTCCCGGTCATCCGCGTCCTGCGCAAGAGGGAGGAGATCCTGTGAGCGTCCCTGTCTTCGGCGCCGCCCGGAGCGGGCGCGTGCTGCCCGCGGCGGCGCGGGGACTGGCCGCGCGGCTGCGGCCCTTCGCCGTCGTGGCGCTGGTCGTGCCCGTGATGGGCGTGCCACTGTGGCTGATCGTCGTCACGGCCGGCAAGTCGCAGGGCGAGGCCCTGTCGCCGGATCTGTCCCTCCCGTCGCGCTGGCGGCTGTGGGACAACCTCGCGCAGGTCTGGCAGCAGGGCGAGATCCCGGCCGCGTTCCTGGGCAGCGTGCTGATCGTGGCGCCGTCGGTCGTGCTGGTGCTCGCGCTCGGCTCGATGGCGGCGTGGGTCCTCGCCCGGCGGGGCGGGCGGCTCACCGCGGCGCTGTACGCGCTGGCCATCAGCGGCATCGTGCTGCCGCCCGCCGTCGTCACCATCGTGCTCCTGCTGCGCCAGCTCGGCCTGGCCGGCAGCCCGGCCGGGATGATCGGCGTCTATGTCGGCATCTACCTGTCCACCGTCATCTTCTTCGTCACCGGCTTCGTCCGCACCGTGCCGGTGTCGCTGGAGGAGGCGGCCCGCATGGACGGCGCCGGCCCCGTGCGGGTGTTCGTCTCCGTCATCCTGCCGCTGCTGAGGCCGGTGCTGGCCACCGCCACCATCCTCATCTGCCTGTACGTCTGGAACGACGTCTTCTACGCCTTCTTCGTCGTCGGCGGCCGCGTCGACACGCTGCCGCTGAACCTGTTCCAGGTCGCCAACGCCGGCCTCTACCTCAACAACTGGCACCTGATCTTCGCCTACATCATCCTGATGAGCGTCCCCCTGCTGGTCGTGTTCGCCGTCGCGCAACGGAAGATCATCGCCGGGATCACCGGCGGCGCCGTCAAGTGAGGGCGATCAGGTCGGCGTAGTCGTCGTTCCAGAGGTCCTCGACGCCGTCGGGCAGCAGCAGCACCCGGTCGGGCCGCAGGGCCTCGACGGTCTCGCGGTCGTGCGTGACCATCACCACCGCCCCCTCGTACGCCGCCACGGCCGCCAGCACCTCGGCCTTCGACGCCGGGTCGAGGTTGTTGGTCGGCTCGTCGAGCAGCAGCACGTTGGCCCGGGAGCTGACCAGCCCGGCCAGCGCCAGCCGGGTCTTCTCGCCGCCCGACAGCACGCCAACGGGCTTGTCCACGTCGTCGCCGCCGAACAGGAACGAGCCGAGCACCGTCCTGGCCTCGCCGTCGGTCAGCTGCGGGGCGGCGGCGGCCAGGTGCCCGCCGACGGTGTGCGCCGGGTCCAGGGTGTCGTGTTCCTGGGCGAAGTAGCCGAGCCGCAGCCCGTGGCCGTGCACGACCCGTCCCGAGTCCGGCCGCTCGCGCCCGGCCAGCAGCTTGAGCAGCGTGGTCTTGCCGGCGCCGTTGAGCCCGAGCACCACCAGCCGGCTGCCCCGGTCGACGGCCAGGTCCACCCCGGACAGCACCGGCAGGCGCCCGTAGGACTTGGCCAGGCTGATCGCGCCGAGCGGCGTCCTGCCGCTGGGCGCCGGCTCGGGCAGCCGGATGCGCGCGACCTTCTCGGCGCGGCGGACCGGCCGGGCCCCGGCCAGCATGCGGTCGGCGCGGCGGGCCATGTCCTTGGCCCGGACCGCGGTGGCGGACCTGGAGCGCATGCGGTCGGCCTGGGCGTGCAGGGTGGCGGCCTTGCGCTCGGCGGCGGCCCGCAGCCGTGCCCGGCGCCGGTCGTCGGCCTCGCGGTCGGCGAGGTAGGCGTGCCAGCCGGTGTTGTGCACCTCCAGCGCGCCCTGCTCCACGTGCCAGACCCGGTTGATCACGTCGGCCAGCAGTCCGGTGTCGTGGCTGATGAGCACCAGCCCGCCGGAGTAGCCGACCAGGAACGTGCGCAGCCAGGCCACGGAGTCGCCGTCCAGATGGTTGGTGGGCTCGTCGAGCAGCATGACGCCCGGCTCGGCGAAGAGCACGCGGGCCAGCTCGACGCGGCGCCGCTGCCCGCCGGACAGGGTGCCCAGCGGCTGGTCGAGGACCCGGTCGGGCAGGCCGAGCCCGGCGGCGACGCGGGCGGCCCCGGCCTCGGCCGGGTAACCGCCGCGGGCCTGGAACTCGGCCTCGGCCCTGGCGTAGCGGGCCATCGAGCGTTCGTCGCCCGACTCGGCGAGCGCGGCCTCGGCGTCGCGCAGCGCGCGCATGGCCTGGTCCAGGCCGCGGGCGGACAGGACCCGGTCGAGGACGGCGATGCCGGGATCGGCGGCGGCCGGGTCCTGCGGCAGGTAGCCGACGGGCCCGGTGCGGACGATGTCGCCGGCCGCGGGCTGGAGCCGCCCGGCGAGGATCTTCATGAGGGTGGTCTTGCCCGCGCCGTTGCGGCCGACCAGGCCGATGCGGTCGCCGGGAGCGACGTGCGCGGTGACGCCGGAGATCAGGAGGCCGGCGCCGGCACGCACGTCGACGCCACGGAAGGTAAGCATGGGATTGCGCTCCGGAGAAGCTAGAGGACACACGGGTGGCGTGGAAGCGGGTGTCCTTGCTAGGAAATTCTGCGGGGCGAAGCCATGCGATCAGTCTACGGGCGGGCGCAACCGGTTATCCGGGAGCGGCGGCGCCCGTGCCGGGCCCCGCGGCGCGCGGGGGCCCGGCAGGAGACCGTCCTCGGAGGGAAGCGGCCCGGCCCGGTGGACCCGCCGTCCGGCTGCTCCTTGGACCCGCGGTGCTTCCTGGCCCGAGGCGGGCTGCTCGCGCGCCGCCCCGGCGTCAGGCGGGGAAGTCGCTCGGGTTGACCGAGCTGGTCTTCGCGTTGCCGCCCCTGACCGGGTTGAGGGTGAGGGTCCAGATGGTGGTCGACCTGGAGGTGGTGACGAACTTCAGGCGGTCGTTGAACCGCTGGTAGGCGGCGGCCCTGGTGAACCGGCCCTTCGACGTGCTGAAGCGGTAACCGGTGGTGAAGTAGATCCGGTACGTACCGTCCCTGACGTCCTTGATGCTCGCCGTGGACTTCGCGCGGACGTAGATGCTGATGGCCTTGGTCCTGCCCCTGACCAGAGCCACGACGCCGTCCTTGGAGGTGCCGTTCTTGATCTTCAGGGTGCCCAGGCCGCCGCTGATCCGGTCGTAGAGGATCCGGCCGTTGCCCGGGCGCGCGGCGGCGGACTCCGCCGTGAACGTCACCGAGGTGACGGCCCGCTCGCCCGTCGCGGCGGCGGCCGGGGAGGCGGCCAGCAGCCCGCCGGCCAGCGCGACGGCCGCGACGACACTGGTGCCTGCGAGAGGTCTCTTCACAAAAACATCTCCTTCGGGAGGCATGGTCACGGTAAAGAGAGAAGAGCCGGGCTTGATTGGATACCTGCTATTTGACATGGGCATCCGGAGCCGGGTCATTCGTCCTGGGGCCTGCGGCTCGTTTCCGTGCGGCGTGGTGGGCCGGGTCTCACGAGCTGGCCGGGTGGGTGCGCGGTGAGGGGCCGCCGCACCGCCCGACCGCCACCTTCGCCAGCTCGGGCAGGTCCGTACGGTCCTCGCCGGCCCAGGCGGCATACCCGTCCGGGCGGACCAGGACGGCGGCCGGCAGGCCGGGCACGGCCGGGCCCGCGTACCGGGCGACCTTGACCGCTTGCCCGACCGCCGCCGCGACGGCCTCCCGCCCCGTCGCGTCCACCAGCAGGTGGCGGCCGTCGCGGAGCAGCTCGTACAGCCGGCCGTCCGTGCACGGGAGGTCGGGCACGCGCCGCCCGGTCCACGGGTGGGCGTGCCGGGTCGTGGGCGGGTAGCCGATGCCCAGCCCGGTCAGCCGGCCGGCCAGCAGCCGGCGGGAGCGGCCGAACCGCAGGAGCAGCCGGATCGTCAGGGTCCGCAGCGCGCGGCGGATCGCCGAGCGGCCGAGCACGAGGCGGTTGAAGGCGTCGGTCAGGGCGAGCACCTGCGTGCCCACCCGGTGCCGCTCGCGCTCGTAGGTGTCCAGCAGCCCGTCCGGCGCCTGCCCGCGCACGGCGGCGGCCAGCTTCCAGCCGAGGTTCATGGCGTCCTGGATGCCGGTGTTCATGCCCTGCCCGCCCAGCGGCGAGTGCACGTGGGCGGAGTCCCCGGCGAGGAACACCCGGCCGGCGCGGTACCGCCCGGCCTGCCGGCGCTCGCTCAGGAAGCGCGAGCTCCACCGCTGCTCGCGCATGCCGAAGTCGGTGCCCGCGATGCGCAGGAAGGCGTCGCGCATCTCCGCCATCGGCAGCGGCACGTCCAGGGGCACCTGCTCGCGCAGCCGGTCCCAGGCGATGGCGCGGAACCACCCGTCGCCGAACGGGATCATGAGGACGACGCCCTCGGGGCCGTTCGCGGCGAACAGGGCGTCCTCGGGCGGCTCGGCGAGGCGCACGTCGGCGAGCAGGATGTGCGTCTCGTACTGCTTGCCGGCGAAGTCGATCCTGAGCAGGCCGCGGACCCTGCTGTGCGCGCCGTCGCAGCCGACGACGTAGCCGGCCGCCTCCGTACGGCCGCCGGCCAGCTCCAGGACCACCTGCCGGGCGTCCTGCCGGAGCCCGACGACCTCCGCGCCCCGGACGATCTCCACGCCCAGCTCGCGGGCGCGATCCTCCAGCAGGTGTTCCGTGCCGCTCTGCGGGACGATCAGGACCATCGGGTACCTGGTCTCCAGCGTGCTCAGGTCGAGGGCGGCGCCGGGGGCGGGCTGGAGCCGGCGCACGGGGACGCCGCGGGGCAGCAGGTCGTCCGCCAGGCCCCGGGCGTCGAGGAGTTCGAGGGTGCGGGCGTGCACGGCGAACGCCCGGGTGATGTTGGGCTGCTCGGCGCGCCGTTCCAGGATCTTGCAGCGCACGCCGGCCAGGGCGAGCTCGCACGCCAGCATGAGACCGGTCGGTCCGGCGCCTACGACGATCACGTCTGTCGGGTTCATCGGGGATCTTCCCTCCGGGTTCGTTGCCACCACCCTCCGCCCGGACGTGCCCCGTCGAATCGGTGAAGTACACAGTCCCGGCGGTCAACGACCTCCGCCCAGGCGGCCGGGATCCTCCACGGAGAGCCGCACCAGCTCGGCCCGCGACGAGATGCCCACCTTCACGAACACCTTGTGCAGGTGGTAGTCGACGGTGCGCGGGCTGAGGAACAGGTGCGCCGCGATCTCCCTGTTCGTCCCGCCCTCCGCGACCAGTCGCGCGATCTGCAGCTCCTGCGGCGTCAGGTCGGCGATCGTGCTGGGGTCGCGCTTGCGCGCGGTCTCGCCGGTCGCCTGGAGCTCCACCCGGGCGGACTCCGCCCAGGGCGCCGCGTTCAGCCGTTGGAACGTCTCGCCCGCCGCACGCAGGTGACGCCGCGCCTCGGCCCGCCGCCGGCGCCTGCGCAGCGCCTCACCGAACAGCAGCGCCGTCCTGGCGGTGTCGAAGGGCCGGCCGGCGGTCGCGTGCAGCGACAGCGCCTCGGTGAAGCGGGCCTCGGCGAGCTCCGGCGCATCGGCGCCCTCGACCAGGGCCCGGCAGCGGGCCACCAGCGCGTGCGCCCACGGTGCCCGGGACGGCCCGGCCCAGCCCCGGAGCAGGTCCAGGGCCGCCATGGCGCGGTCGGGGCGGTCGGTTCGTACGGCGGCCTCGACGAGATCGGCGGCGGCGAAGATCTTCACGGCCGGATGCCCCTCCCCCGGCCCGGCGTCCGCCATCGCGCTCAGCCGGTCGAACGCCTCCGCCTTCCGCCCCTCCCCCAGGTCGAGCAGGGCCAGCGCCCACGCCGCGATACTGGCGGGCGGTCCGAGCCGCTGCCCGATGGCGTGCGCCAGCGCGGCCCCCGCCTCCGTACGGCACTCCGCGGCCCGGCCCTGCGCGGCGGCGATCCAGGCGAGCACCGCGCGGTGGTGGGCGGCCGTGTTCTCCTGCCCGGTGTCGAGCGAGAGCCGCAGCCCCTCGGTGGCGGTGGCCCGGGCGGCGGCGAACCGGCCGGTCCACATCTGCAGCGCCGCGAACGGCGCGAGCATCAGGGGCAGCACGCTGACCGCGCCGGCCGCGCGGGCGCGGACGGCGGCCCTGGTGAACAGGTCGAGCGCCGTGGCGTCCACCCCGGCGAACATCGCCGCGGCCGCGGCCATGCCCAGGCTCAGCGGGTCGGCCTGGTCCTGCGCGGGCTCGCTGCCCTCGCGCAGCGACGGGTTGGCCCGCGCGGCGTCCCCCTCCAAGAGCGCGGCCAGCCCGCCCACCAGCCTGGTGCCGTCGGTGACGGCACCCTCGCCGCGCGGCAGGCTCGCCAGCCGCCGGTCGGCCTCGGCCAGCTTCGGCAGGTCGGCGACGGTCCAGGCCAGCCGGCCCGCCTCGGTCAGCATGCGCGCGGCCTGGCCCGGGTGCAGCGCGGCGACCGGCTCCGACGCTGCGACGAGCATCGCGTACGCGGTGTCGGGCCGGCCGCAGAGACCCTCGATCGCCCCCCGTACGTGCTCGCCCCGGGCGCGCAGCAGCGGGTCGGCCGCGAGCCCGGCCGCCTCGTCCACCACCGCGCGGGCCCGGTCCGGCTGCCCGGCCAGCCATCCGGCCTCGGCGGCGAGCGTGAGCAGCCGCGCGCGGGACCCGGCCGTCGGGGTGAGGGCGGCGGCGCGGTGCAGCGCGCTCGCGGCGGCGGCGTGGCCGCCGCGCCGGGTGGCCCGCTCGGCGGACCTCTCCAGCTCGGCGGCCGCCGCCTCGTCCGGGGCGGTCGCGGCGGCCGCCAGGTGCCAGGCCCGCCGGTCGGCGTCCTCGTCCGGCAGCGCCGCGGCCAGGGCCCGCTCCACCGCGCTGCGCCGCAGGAACGTCGCGCCCCGGTAGACGGCCGAGCGTACGAGGGGGTGACGGAAGGACATGACGCCGCCCTCGACGCGGACGAGGCCCGCCGTCTCCGCCTCGTCGAGCACCTCCGGCGGCACCTCCAGCGTCCGCGCCGCCCGGAGCACGAGGCCGACGTCGCCGCTCTCCTCGGCGGCGGCGACCAGCAGCAGGGTCTGCGCCGGGGCCGTCAGCCGCCGCACCCGGTCGAGGAAGACCTGCTCGACCACCTCGCCGACGGGCAGCCGTTCGGGCAGCGGGCGGAGGCCGGCGAGTTGCTCGGCCGACAGCGAGCCGGGCAGTTCGAGCAGGGCGAGCGGGTTGCCGGCGGTGCTGGCCACCAGCGTCCCGGCCACCTCGGGCGCGAGCGCGACCGCCGTACGCTCGGCCAGCAGCGCCCGCGCCGCCTCCGGCTCCAGCCCGCGCAGGCGCAACTCGGGCAGCCCGGCCAGGTGCCGGGAGGCGCCCGGTTCCTCGTCGCGCACGGCGCGGTGCGGGGGACCCGGTTCCTCGTCGCGTACGGCGAACAGCAGCACGATCCCCTCGGCCTCCAGCCGCCGCGCCACGAAAGCCAGCGCGCCCGCGGAGGCCCCGTCGAGCCACTGGGCGTCGTCGACCAGGCACAACAGCGGCCCCTCCTCGGCCACCTCGGACAGCAGGCTGAGCACCGCGATCGAGACCAGGAACCGGTCCCCCTCGACCGGCTCACCCAGCCCGAACGCGCCGCGCAGCGCGGCCGCCTGCCCGGCGGGGATGGCCGCGAGCCGGTCGGCCACGGGCCGCAGCAGCTGGTGCGCCGCCGCGTACGGGAGCTCCGACTCCGACTCGACCCCGCCGCCCCGCAGCACCCGCAGGCCCGCCGCCCGCTCGGCCGCGAAGCCGAGCAGCGAGGACTTGCCGATGCCCGCCTCGCCGCGGACGACCAGGACGCCGCTGCGCCGGTCGCGAGCGCCGTCGAGCAGCCGCGCGAGGATCCCGCATTCCCGTTCCCGGCCATGCAGCATGCCCCGATCGTACGGCTGGCGGGCCTACGGGTCGCCGGCTGCGGCGGGGGTCCGGGATGCGATGGGGCGACCGTAGGTGACGGCGGCGAGGACAGGGGGCGGGACGGTGGTGCGGAGCTCGGCGTCCGGGTGGGCGCCGAGCGCGTCGTTGACGGTCGAGAACGCCACGCGCAACGCCACGAACAGCGTGATCGCGAAGATCTGCCCGTCCGGCAGGCCGGCGTCGCGCAGCTCCTGGACGTCCGCCGGGCCGGTCCCGTTGGGGTCGCGCGCCACCTTCCGCGCCCAGACCGCCATCGCCCGCTCGCCCGGGGTCAGCCCGTCGTCGTCCCCCCGCAGCACCCCGGAGGCCGCCGGCGCGCCGGCCGCCTCGGCCAGCCGGCTCCCCCAGGCCAGCGAGCAGTACGAGTCGCCCATGGCGGAGGCGCAGGCCGCCACCAGGACACCACGTGTGCGCACGTCGAGGCCGCCCGACTCGGCGGCGTGCCGCAGCAGGGTGAACAGCCCTTCCATGGCGGCGGGGTCATGGGCCCACAGCCTGGTGAGGTTCATGACGTAGCCGGTGCCGGCCAGGTCGTCGTCGAAGAGGCGGCGTACCTGCGGGGTGAGCTCCGCGGGCTCGAGGAATCCGGTCATGACGGCGCTCAGTAGCTGAAGGTGGTGGCGCCGTCGTCGCCGATCCACTGCCACATGGGTACGGTCCCGCCCAGCTCGGCGCCCTCGATCAGCCGGCTCTGGTCGAGACCGCGGGCGTCGAAGCAGATGGGGCAGACCAGGAACGTCCCGCCCGCCTTGGCGTACCGCGCCATCAGGTCGGCCAGCGGCGGGCAGCCGTCGCAGGCGACGCCGGTGGCGACGGCGTCCAGCGCCAGCCGGCTCGCCTCCTTGGTGAGGAACATCAGCGTCGGCCGGCCCAGCTCGGCCGCGCCGACCGCGACCAGGAGGGCCACCGTGACCCGCTCGGGGTCCTCCAATCCGGTGGTCAAGCTGATGACGGCCTTGCCTGCCATGGTCTCTCCTCGTCGTCGTTCGCGTCAGGCCTCATTCCATCCCGGCGCCCCGCGGGCCCACATCCGTGCTCGGTACGGAAATCGGCTCCGTACCCGCATACTCCGAGATATGGGTTCGGACGCCTTACCCGATCTGCACGCTGCCGGCGTTACCCCGCGCGAGTCGGAGGTCCTGTGGCTCGTGGGCGACCGCCTGCAGAACCAGGAGATCGCCGCCAGGCTGCGGCTGTCGGAGCGGACCGTGGAGAGCCACGTGTCGTCGCTGCTGCGCAAGCTCGGCGGGACCAACCGGCTGGCTCTGGTGGCGGCCGCGGCCCGGCTCCGCTCCGGCCACGAGTCCAGGAGGGTCCTGCCCACGCCGCTGTCGTCGTTCGTGGGCCGGGTCCGGGAGCTGGAGGAGGTGCGGGGGTTGCTGGGGGCGTACCGGATGGTGACGCTGACCGGCCCCGCCGGCACCGGGAAGACCCGGCTGGCCCTGCACCTGGCGCACTCGGTGACCGCACTGCCGCCCGCCACCCTGATCGACCTCGCGCCCGTGAGCGCCGGTGGCGCCGTGGAGCGGGCGTTCGCCGACGCGCTCGGGGTCGTCGGGCAGGAGCACCGGCTTCGCCGCCTGATCCGCGAGGCCCTCGCCGGGGGCGGGCACTGGCTCATCGTGGACAACTGCGAGCACGTGACCGCCACCGCGGCGGCCCTGCTCGGCGAGTTGCTGGCCACCACCGACCACCTGCACGTGCTGGCCACCAGCCACGGCGCGCTGCACCTCACGGGGGAGGTCGTCTACGAGATCCCGCCGCTGCCCCTGCCCGCCGAGATCGACGGGCCGGACGCCGTGCTGGAGTCCGGCTCCGGCCGGCTGTTCGCCGACCGCGCCGCGGCCGCCTCCCCGGGGTTCGCCGTCACCCCGGGCAACGCCCGGCAGGTCGCGACCATCTGCCGCCGCCTGGACGGCCTGCCGCTGGCGATCGAGCTGGCCGCAGCCCGGGTACGGTTCTTCACACCCGCCGAGCTGCTGGCCCGGCTGCACGACCGGTTCGCCCTCCTCACCGATGGCGCGCACGGCTCCCCGAGCCGCCACCGCACCCTGGAGGAGGCCCTCGCCTGGAGCTACGAGCTGCTGAGCGAGGAGGAGCGGCTGCTGCTCGAACGCTGCTCGGTGTTCCCCGGCGACTTCGACTACGACACGGCCGCCCGGGTCGTCGCGTACCCGCCGCTGGAGTACGCCCACCTGGTCCGGACCTTCTCGCGCCTGCTGGACCGGTCGCTGATCTCCGTCCACCGCCGGGACGAGAGCACCGAATACCGCCTGCTGGAGAGCGTCCGCCAGTTCGCGCACCGGCGGCTGGCCGCGCGTGGCGGCGCCGGGACGGCACACGAGCACCACGCCCGCCACCATCTGCGGCACGCCGTCTCCACGGTGCCCGACCTTCGCGGCCGGGACCAGGCCGGCGCGCTGCGGTGGCTCAACCGCCGCTCGGCCGACCTGGCGGCGGCCCTGCGCTGGGCCCTCGACCGGGACGACACCACCGCCGCCTGGGAGTTCATCGCCGGCATCGGCACGGCGTGGGAGGTCGTCGGCTGCAGCGGCGAGCTGTTCGACTGGCTCGACGAGTTGCTCCGGCGACCGCTGCCGGGGGGCGCGCTGGGCTTCCGGGCCGCGATCACCTGCGCCGTCGTGCTCTGCTACCAGGACACGGAACGAGCGCGGGAGTTCGCCGCACTGGCCCACGGGATGGTCGCGAGCGACACCGAACACGACCGCGCACCGGCCCACGCGACGGCCGGAAGCGACGCCGAACACGACCGGGCACCGGCTCACACGACGGCCGGAAGCGACGCCGAACACGACCGGGCGCTCGCGCTGCTGGCCCTCGGCTGGACCTTGAGGTACGGCGAGCGGAGCGCCGCCGCGCTGGATCACGCGGTCGAGGCCGCCGGGATGTTCGAGCGGCTGGGCGATGACTGGCATCGCGCCCTGGCGCTGTCCGCCCACGTCTACGCCTCGGACGTGCCGGCCACCCTGGCCCGGCTCGCGCAGGCCGCCGACTTGTTCGGCCGGCTCGGCGACCACGTCAAGCAGGCCAACTGCCTCAACCAGATGGCCGTCCGGGCGATCGAGGAGCGCATCCACCTCGACGACGTACCCGGCTGGCTGGCCGAGGCCGCGCGGCTGGCCCGGACCGGCGGCAACGACCACGAGCGGCTGCACGCCGAGATCTACCTCGCCACCTTCGACCAGCATCTCGGGAACCACCCGATCGCCCGCTTCGCGGCCCTCCTGCCGGAGTTCCGGCGGATCGGCGACCTGCGGTGCGCGGCCCGCTGCCTCCTCGGCCTGGGCCGCGCGGCGGCCTCGGGCGGCGAGCACGAGAGCGCCCGCCGGCACCTGACCGAGGGCACCCGCATCGCCGCCGATCTCGGGGACGTCCGCATCACCGCGACCGGCCTCCGCCTGCTCGCGGCATCGGATCACGCGGCGGGCCTGCGCCTGCTCGCGGCATCGGATCACGAGACGGGCCTGCGCCTGCTCGCGGCATCGGATCACGAGACGGGCCTCCGCCGCCTGACGGCGTCCGGGGACGGGGCGGGCGGCCACTTCGGGCGGGCCGCGGCGTTGCTGGGCGCCGCCGACCGGCTCGCCCCCTCGGCCCCGGAGAGCCACGGCCTGGTCGAGGCGCTGCGGGAGCGGCTCGGTGCGGCGGCTTTCGAGGCGGCGTTCGCCGAGGGGCGGCGGACGGCCGACGACCACCGGAAGGCGATGGCGGGCCTGCCGGAGATCCTCCAGACCTCGCCCCTCTGAAGGCGCGCCGCTCGTCGGCTCAGCCGGCGTTCTTGACGACCTCCAGGGTGAGCGCCAGCTCCGGTTCCGGGACGAAGTGGCCGAAGGTGTCGTTGGCGAAGAAGGAGACGCCGGCCACGGACCCGGCGTGCGCGGCCAGCACCTCCCGCTGGTAGAGGTAGGTGCGCCGGTCGTCGAGGTAGGTCCGGTACCAGTACCAGGGATCGACGAAGTCCAGCCCGAGCAGCGGCCGCGGGCCGCCCAGCGCGGCCTTGCTCAGCAGGTTGGGCACGATCTCCGTCCGCTCGACGAGCACGGCGAACGTGCTGACCAGGATCGCGTCGAGCGCGTGGTAGGCGGCGTCGGTCATGCCCCAGGCCGACCGCTCCACCTCCGCCCGCCAGTAGGTGTCCATCCAGTACACCAGGCCGTCGCCCATGGCCGCGCGCAACCGCAGGAAGAACCGCTCGATTCCGGCCGACCGCTCGGGGGTGAGCGGCGGGGCGTTGTCCGGGTGCCAGAACCCGACCAGGCCGAACTGGTTACCCAGCATGATCCCGTCCAGCCCGAAGTCGGCGGTGAACGCGGCCGTCTGGGCGGCGACGAAGTCTCCCGCCGGCAGCCCGGCCCGGATGCCGGCCGGGAAGGCGGCGTACGGGCGCGGGTCGGCCGCGAGCGGGGCCGTCACGTCGATCACGCCCGGCACCATGTGCCCGCCGGCGTCGGCGGTGCCCGCGGCCACCTCCGGGTGCCGGGCCGTCTTCCACTCGCTGCGGCAGAACTCCGGACCCGGCTCCAGGTACTCCAGCAGCCGCACCTCCAGCCCGCGCCGCCCCGCCTCCGCGCGCACGGCCGCGTAGATCCCGGCCAGTCGCCGGTAGTCCATCGGCTGCTCGGACAGGACGAACATCGGCCCGGCGGAGTACGGGTTGGCCGAGCGCTCCCCGCCGTCACGCACCCGGGCCAGCCAGTCCCGGTTGTGCGCCCGCGCGCCGGCGGCGGGCCCGCCGGGGGCGAGCGCGAAGCAGTTGTAGCGGGCCCAGTCGAAGCGGTCGTCCCAGGCGTGGCGGCCGGCGTAGTTCAGCACGTGGTCACCGTTGCCCGCGCAGAAGACCACCGTGACCGGGCGGTCGACCAGCCAGTCCGCGTGGTGGTCGAAGAACGCCTCCACCCCGGGCGCGGGGTCGCCGAGGTCGTCGAAGATCTTGGGCGTGATCCACAGGCAGGCTTCCACGGTCACTTGGCTTCACCGAACGCCTTGTCCATGCGGCCCAGCAGCGTCGGGACGTCCACCGTGCCGTTGAACAGCTCCTGCACCGAGGTCAGGTGCTCCTGCTGCACCTTGGGGCCGGGCCAGCCCTGGTCCGGGTAGAGCGTGGACCTGCCCGCCTTGACCGCGTCCAGCACCGGCTGCTGCAGCGCGTCGGCCTTGAAGGAGGGGCTCGGCAGGGCCGGGCTGCTGCCGGACTCGGTCGCGTACCGGGCCTGGCCCTCGGGTGAGGCCAGGAACTCCATGAACTTCCTGGCCAGCGCGGGGTTCTTGGCCTTGGCGTTGACGCCGTACACGATGCCGACCGACACCGGCACGTACGTGTCCGCGGTGTTGTCGGTGGCGGGGAACGGCGTCATGGAGAACGTGGTGCCCTGGGGGGCGTACTCGACGGCCGACTGCACGGCCGACAGCACGTGCACGACGCCCAGCGCCTTGCCCTGGCCGAGCAGTTGCATCTGCTCGTCGTAGCCGACGCCGTTGGGGCTGTCGTTGAAGCAGCCCGAGTCGCGCATCCGCAGGTACTTGTCCATCGCCTGCTTCCACTCCGAGCCGGCGAACGTGGCCTTGCCGTCCTTCTGCTGCTGCGTGAAGGCGGGGTTGGGGCCGTAGACGAGGGAGGAGGTCAGCGCGTACGGGACGAGCTGGGTCACCCAGGCGGACTTGAGGCCGAGCGCGAACGGCACGACGTCCTTGGCCTTGGCCTCCTTGCAGAAAGCCAGCACCTCCGGCCAGGTCCGGGGCTTGGCCAGCCCGCTCTTGGCCAGGGCCTGGTCGTTCCACACGGCCCCGATTGCGCCGATCGTCACGGGCACCGCCACGACCTTGCCGGCCGGGTCGCTGGTGACGGACTTGAGGTCGGCGCTCAGGCCGCCGGCCCAGCTCTCGCCGGACAGGTCCAGCAGCATGCCGTCGGCGGCCAGGTCGCGGACGGCCATGGTGTTGCCGCCGCCCGGCCACATGCGGAACACGTCGGGCGCCGTCCCGGAGGAGAGCTGGGTGCGCAGCTGCTGCTGGTACGAGGCGTCGTCCTCGGTGAACGACGTCCGCACCGTGACCCCGGGGTTGGCCTTCTGGAACGCCTCGACCGCGGCCTTCGCCGGACCCTGCCCGGCGGCGGCCAGCGTCAGCACCTTGTCCGAGGAGGAGGCACTGGTGGTGCCGCCGCCGCCCGAGGTGGAGCAGGCCGAGGCCGCGGCGGCCAGGCAGCAGGCTGATGCGAACGTTCTGATGTGCTTCATGTGGCACTCCGAATTCGAGGGTCGGGGGGTGGGCACTAGCCTTTGAGGCCGCCGGCGAAGCCCTTGATGATGTGCTTCTGCAGGGCGAAGTAGACGACCAGGATCGGGATCACGCTGATCACCAGGCCGGCGAAGATGAGCGGCCACTGCGACACGTACTGGCTGACGAAGCCGTAGATCGCCACCGGGGCCGTGGTGTTGTCGCTGCCGCCCAGGTAGAGGAGCGGGGTGAAGAACTCGTTCCAGATGCCGACCGCGTTGAGGATCACCACGGTGCCGGTGACCGGGCGCAGCAGCGGGAACACCACGCTCACGAACGACCTCAGCGGCCCGCACCCGTCGAGCAGCGCGGCCTCCTCGTAGTCGAGCGGCAACTCGCGCAGGAACATGGTGTAGAGGAAGACGGAGAACGGGATCTGCTGCCCGAGGTTGATCAGGATCACCGACCAGAGCGAGCCGAGCAGGCCGAAGTCGCGCATGGTCGCGTACAGCGGGAGCAGCGCGAGCTGGCCGGGGACGAGCAGGCCACCGACGATGAAGGAGAACGTGTACCGCGACCAGCCGCGGGTCACGCGGGCCAGCGGGTAGGCGGCCATCGCGGCGAGGGCGATGATCAGGACGACGCTGACGGCGGTGATGGCGAAGCTGTTGGCCAGCGCCGCGCCGAGGCCGGCCTGGTTCCAGGCGTCGGCGTAGTTGTCGAGCGTGGGCGGGAACTCCAGGGCCAGCGCGCCGGTCTGGCTGTCCTGCGGCTTCAGCGACACGTTGAGCAGACCGACGAGCGGTACGAGGAACGCGAGCGCGGCCAGGATGAGACCGGCCTCGCGCACCAGCGTCCGCCAGGTGTATCGCGCCTGCATCAGGACACCTTCCGCTGCGTCAGTCGGAACTGGACGGCCGCCAGGATCGCGATCACCACGGTCATGACCACGGCCAGCGCGATCGAGAACGGGAAGTCGCCCAGCGAGAACGCGCTCTTGTAGATCGCGGTCGAGATCGTCTCGGTCGCCGTGCCGGGTCCGCCCCCGGTCATGGCCATGACCTGGTCGAACTGCTTGAGCCCGCCGATCAGGCAGAGCATCACGTTGAT
The DNA here is from genome assembly GCF_041950495.1 of Nonomuraea sp. MTCD27. Taxonomy (NCBI): domain Bacteria; kingdom Bacillati; phylum Actinomycetota; class Actinomycetes; order Streptosporangiales; family Streptosporangiaceae; genus Nonomuraea; species Nonomuraea sp. MTCD27. Next base: position 340,625 of record NZ_JBGNUW010000013.1, read on the forward strand.
CACGACCGCGCCGTTGAGCAGCGGCAGCACGACGTGGCGGAACTTGCTCCACGCCCCGGCCCCGTCGATGGTGGCCGCCTCCAGCACCTCGCCGGGGATCGCCTGCAAGCCCGCCAGGTAGATCACCATGGAGTAGCCGGCGAACTGCCAGACGATCTCCAGCACGATCGCGTACAGCGCGGTGTCGGGGTCGCCGAGCCAGTCGCGCGCCAGCCCGTCCAGGCCCACGGCGCGCAGGACGTCGTTGATCGCGCCGTTGGGTGACAGCAGGAAGCTCCACACGTACCCGGCCACCAGCGGCGTCAGCACCACCGGCGCGAAGAAGATCACCCGGAGCACGTAGCGGCTCTTGACCAGGTTGTTCACGCCCAGGGCCAGCAGCAGGCCCACGACGTTCTGCACCACCATGGCCACCGCCGCCAGCACCACGGTGTTGAGCAGCGCGGCGCGGGCCGCCCGGTCGGAGAAGACGGCGGCGAAGTTGTCCAGGCCGACGAAGGACCAGTCGGGGCGCAGGCCGTTCCAGTCGGTGAAGGAGTACAACGCGCCGTTGGCGCTGGGCACGACGACGATGAAGAGGTAGATCGAGATCGCGGGCACCACGAACCACCACGGGGCGCGTACCCCTGTCCCTCGGCGGGACCTGCCGTACGGGCTGGGAGGCGTGCGCGCGGCGGCGGGCTCGCGCACGTCGGGCGGTTTCGTCGTCGCATGCGGCAAGGCCACGTGTGACTCCTCTCGGGGGTGACCGATGATCGCGTCCTGTACGCCTGGACGAGAGAGGCGGGCTGATCGCAGCCGGGCGTGAATGTCGTGAATCGATTCACGGCGTTTCGGGCAGATTACGGGTCCCCCGGACCTCGCGTCAATGGCGCTGCGCCCTCCGAGACGGCTGCGTGAATCCATTCACGCGTGCGCTAGGCTGACGGGCGACACCCGGCCGACACACGGTGGACACGTCAGTGAGGAGCCCGATGACCACTGGACCGGTGCCGAACCAGCCGAGGGCCGAGGGTTCCGCCGCCACGGTAGGCGACGTCGCGGCGCTGGCGGGGGTCTCGCGGGCGACGGTCTCCTACACCTACACCCAGCCCAACCGCGTCTCCCCGGATCTCCGCAGGCGCGTCCTCGCGGCCGCCGACGAGCTCGGTTACGTGGGCAACGACGCGGCGCGGCGGCTGCGGGTCGGCCACAGCCTCGCGCTCGGGTTGCTGATCTCCAGCATGAACAACCCCGTCTACGCCGAGCTCGCGGCGGGCGCGGAGGCCGAGGCGGCCGCGCACGGCCGGTTCATCCTGGTCGCCAACAGCGACGAGGACGCGGCACGCGAGCGCGCCTACCTCAACTTCTTCGAGTCCCAGCAGGTCAGCGGCATCCTCGCGGCCCCGGTCGGCGACGTCCCGCCGGAGCTGCTCGGGCTCAGGAGCCGGGGCACGCCGTTCGTCCTGGTCGGCGTCGCCCCCGGGCCGCACAGCTATCCGGCCATCTCCGGCGACAACGAGCGCGGCGGCCACCTCGCGGCCGCGCACCTGCTCGCCCAGGGGCGGCGCCGCCTGATCTTCGTCGGCGGCGCCCATCCCCACGTCGACCTCCGGCTGGCCGGGGTCAAGCGGGCGATCGCGGAGGCAGCGGAGCCGGCCTCGCTGGAGATCATCCGCATCCAGGTCCAGACGGCGAAGGTCGGGGAGGCGGTCGCCCGCACGCTGCTGCGCCGCTCGGCCGCGACCTTCCCCGACGGGATCGTCGCGGGCAACGACCTGCTGGCGCTGGGGCTGCTGCACGGGCTGATCGTGGGCGGGATCCGGGTGCCGGAGGACCTGTCGCTGGTGGGGTACGACGACATAGAGTTCGCGGATTTCGCGATCGTGCCGCTCACGACGATCCGGCACCCGTCGGCGGCGCTGGGGGCCAGCGCGGTGCGGATCCTGATCGGGATCGAGCGCGAGGAGGACACGAAGGGCCGCTTCGAGCCCGAACTCGTCATCCGCTCCTCCTCCCTGCCCATCCCACCACCCGCCGACCACCCATAACCCCCTCGGCCCGGCCCCCACCCCCCGCCGGGCCTCCTCCCCGCCCGGCCCCGCGCGCCTCGCACCGACCCGCCCCGGCGTGCCCTTGCGCCAGTCAGCCTGACCGCAGCGGGCCGCGTCCCACGGCGTCCGACAGCCCCGCACCGCAGGCCCGCACCGCAGGCCCGCACCCGCGGCGGATGGGCGAAACACGTTGTTGACATGGGTGCGGCGGCGTCACTACAGTCGCGCCACCGCCGTGAATCGATTCACGATCTTGGTGCGGCCGATCCCCATCCCCTGCCCCTGGAGGCACTCCGATCATGAGATCGCAACGACACGCCGGCCGCCGGATCGCCTCGGTGGCCGTCACCGCGACGCTGGCGTTGACTCCCGCCGTCCCGGCCGCGGCGGCGCGGGACCCGCAGCCGGGGCGGGTGCCGACGGTCGTGGCCGGTCCGCTGCCCGAGGTCGCCGCCCTCGACCCGGCCTCGATCGACCTCGCCGACTTCACCGGCCTGGAGCAGCAGATCGCCCCCTACCTCGGCAACCTGGCCCGCCTGGCCAACAGCGTCAACGACGACAGCGCCACGAACTACGGCTTCATCACCTGCGGCTGCTGGCGCACGGGGCAGGGCCCGAGCGACGCGCGGGTCATGGAGAACGTCCTCACGCTCGCCTACTTCTACACCGCCGACCGCCCCTGGAACCCGTACCACCGGGACGCGGCCCTGCGCGGGCGGCTGGAGGCGGCGCTGCAGTTCATGCTCGGCACCCAGAACCCCGACGGCTCCTTCCCCCAGGGCGGCGGGGACGTGCGTTCGCGGGCCGCCACGGGGTTCGCGCTCGAACTGTACGCGATCATGCTGGAGCTCCTGGACGCCGTCGGCACGGTCGATCCGGCCCTGACCACCGCCCTGACCGGCTCCATGAGGTCGGCGGCCAGGTGGTTCCTGAAGGACGAGGAGGTCTGGGGGCCGCGCGGCGCGCAGTTCGCCAACCAGGTCGCCGGCGGGCTGGTCGGCATCTCCCGCCTGCTCGGCCGCCTCGGCGACCCCGCGTTGCGCACGAGGTTCGAGCAGCGTCTCGCCGACCACGAGCGGATCTCGCAGGGTACGGCGGGCTTCTTCCGCGACGGCACGGTGGCCCACCGCTACAGCATCGAGGTGGAGTCGGAGGACCTGGCCGGCTGGGCCGACCCGGCGACCCGGCCCACGATCGACCGGATGCAGGCCCGCTACCTGGACTGGGCCCAGTACAACCTGCTCTACGACCAAGGGCTCGACGGCTACTTCATCAACACGGCGACCGACTCCCGGCACCGCGGCTGGAACTACGCGGACGAGTTGCCGATCGGCTCCAACAACCTGTGGGGCTCGGTCATCCCGCAGGCCCGCGCGTACTCGGCCACCCGGGAGGAGACACAGCGGCGGCGGGAGGCGTTCGCCGCGGCGGGGTGGCAGTCCTCGGTCGCGCCGCTCATCGCCCCGACGTGGGCCTACCTCGACCCGTCGATCATCCGTGACGTCGCGCTGGGGCAGGAGTTCTACCCGACCACGGCCGAACGCCGGGCGGCCGTCGGCACGCTCCGCCCGTACGCGGGCGCCCCGTACACCGAGTACCGTTCGGACGAGGTCACCGGCCAGCGGTTCGTCTTCGCCAAGCGCCCCTCCTACGTGGTCGGCCTGGGCTTCGGCAAGCACGTCGACACCCAGTACGGCTTCTGGGACAACCAGCGCTTCGGCCTCAGCTACCTGTACGACCCGAAGCTCGGCGTCGTCGTCCAGGGCCAGAACGCGCCCCAGATCGGCGCCCCGCGCACCCGGCCGGTGGAGGCGGAGCTGTCGTGGGGCACCGGCTGGGCGGCGGCGGACGGCCTGCGTTTCGACGCCTATGACCAGCCGGTCCCGGAGTTCTACCGCGACGGCTCCCCCGTCGACCCCGCGACGGTGGGCGACCTCGACCGGCTGGAGATCCGCTACGCCGCCCCCGGCAGCCCGGTACGCAAGTCCGTGACCCTGGGCGACCGGCTCCAGGTGCGCGTCCAGGCGGCCTCGGGCGAGTTCTTCGAGCGGATCCCGCTCGTGGTGGACAAGGGCGACACGGTCCGCTGGATCGGCGGGGGCACCGGCGGGGACACGGTGGCGGCCGGCAGCGTCTCCGGTGGCCCGGACGTCTCGGGCGTGGTGGTCAACCGTGGCGGGCGCAGTGTGGAGATCCGCTGGACCGGGGCCGCGGCGGCGACGTTGTGGTCGTCGGCGTTCCCGGTGGCGGGCGGGAGCCGTACCCTGCGGGTCCTCGACCTCAAGGCGGCGGGCGAGCTCGCGTACGACGTGCGGGTGGTGGACGACGCGTGCCCCGGCTCCGACGAGCGGGGCACCGTCCGTATCGGCGGCCTGGACACCGGCGTGGCCAACGCCGACGACGGGACCGGCTGCACGGTCGCCGACCGCCTGCGCGCCGGCGAGCAGTGGGAGAGTCACGGCGCCTTCGTGGCCCACGTCGCCAGGACCGTGGCGGCGCTCACCCGCGCGGACGTGCTGAGCCGCCGCGACGCCGCGCGCCTGCTCGCCGCCGCGACCCGCTCCGACGTGGGGCGCGACCTCGTCACCGTCCGGCCGGCCGCGGCGAGCGCCGTGACCGGGCAGGAGCTCGCGGTACGGATCTCGGGGCGGCGCATCGGCTCGGTGACGGTCTCGGGGCCGTGCCTCACCGGCGCGGCCACCGCCTCGGGCCCGGGTGAGGTGAAGGTCACCGTCGGGGAGACGACGCTGCCGGGTACGTGCCGGGTCACCGCGGAGACGCTGCGCGCCGGCGGGACGACCGAGATCGACGCCTTCGAGGTGGAGATCGTGCCGGACGCCGAGGGGGTCGTGTTCCGCGACGGCTTCTCCTCGGCGGCGGCGACGTCCGAGGCGTGGAGTGCCGTCGACGGAACCTGGTCGGTCGCCGACGGCGTTTACCGCCAGCAGGACACGACGCGTACGGGCTGGAAGTCGGTCGTCGACGACCTGCGGATCGCCGACGGCTGGGTGGAGACCGTGATCGGGTTCCGCACGCTCGCGACCCCGACCGCCTTCGGCGGCGTCCAGGTGCGCACGGCCGAGCCCGGCGACGCCTACACGCGGTCCGGGTACCTGCTGTACCTGCGGCCCAACGGTTCGGTGGACGTCTTCCGCGCGGGCGCCGGCGTCATCGCGACGGGCTCGGGACCGGCGGTCACGGGGCCCACGAAGCTGCGCGTGGAGCTGCGCGGGGCCGAGCTCCGCGCGTTCGTCGGCGGGGAGGCGGCGCCCCGCGTCACCGTCACCGACCCGGACCCGATCGCCGGGCCCGGCTCCGTACAGCTCGTGACGGGCCGCGCGGCCGTCGACTTCGACGACGTACGCGTCGCCACCACACTCCCCTGACCCCCCGCTGCCACCGCCTGTAGCCCTGACTGCTCAGATCACATATGTCACACATGGCCTAGACTGCGGCAGATGTTCCTGGCCCCCGCCCGGCTGGCCTGGCTGGACGCCCTGCGGGGACCGGCAGCGCTGGCCGTCACCATGCACCACGCCGGCTGGACGTTCCTCCCGGGCGTCTGGGCGGAGGTGGATCGCCGGATCGACCTGGGCACGTGGGGCGTGTTCGTGTTCTTCCTGGTCAGCGGGTACATCATCCCCGCGTCCCTGGAGCGGCGCGGCGACCTGCGCGCCTTCTGGACCGGCCGGGCCTTCCGCCTCCTGCCGCTGCTGCTGGCCGCCTGCGGCCTGGCGCTCCTCCTCGCGTACGCGGGCGTGCTGCCGTTACCGCCGGGGCTCGCCGAGCGCCCGTGGCCCGTGGTGGCGCTCGGCAACCTGACGATGTCGCAGGAACTGCTCAACCTGCCCGCCGTGATCAGCGTGACGTGGACGCTCTCGTACGAGATGGCGTTCTACCTGATGTGCGTCGCGCTGTTCTCGGTGCGGCAGGCGCACAGGTCGGCGGGGGTCGCCGTCGCACTGGCGCTGACGGCCGTGCCCCTGGGGCTGCTGCTGCCGAAGGCGGTGATCGGCGGCCGGGCCGACCTCGCCGCCGCGCTGCTCGGCCTCGCGGTCGTCGCGGCCGTCGCGGTGACCGCGCTGGGCCGCGGCCGGACGCGTACGGTGGCCGCGCTCGCGGGCGGCCTGCTGGGGCTGGCGCTGGTGGTCCTGGGCAGCCGGGGCGGGACCTGGCAGGGGGTGATCATCCTGGCGACGATGTTCGCGGGGACGGCGGTGCACCGGGCCGAGCAGGGGGCGATCTCCTGGCGGGCCGCCGGGGTCGCGGTGGCGGCGGTGCTGGGCTGCGGGATCTTCGCCAAGGACGATCCGGCCTGGGCGCCGGCGATCGTGCTGGCGTTCGGCGTCTTCGCGGGGGCGTACGCGCTGCGCCGCCGGGCCTTCCCGCGCTGGCTGTCATATCTCGGGGTGATCAGCTTCTCCCTCTACCTGCTGCACCCGATCCTGCTGCACGTGCTCCCCGACCTGGCGACGTTCCTCCTCGCCCTGGTCCCGCTCAGCATGCTGACCTACCACCTGATCGAGTCGCCGGCCCAGCGGCTCGGCAGGCGCCTGACGCGGCCGTGAGGGGGCGGCTCAGGGGCGGGCGCCCCGGCCGCACAGGTAGGCGACGATCATCTCGCCGACCATCCGCCGCTGCCGGTCCCGGTGCTCGGGGGCGGTCATGTCGCGTCCGAACAGCGCGCCGAACGTGTGCTGGTTGGCCACCCGGAAGAAGCAGAACGAGCTGATCAGCATGTGCACGTCGATGGCGTCGGCCTCGGTGACGAAGTCGCCCGACGCCTGCCCCGCGTCCATGATGCGCTCGATGAGGTCGAGCACGGGCGTGCCGAGCCCGGCCAGGACCTCCGACTTGCGGATGTGCTCGGCCTGGTGGATGTTCTCGATCGCGACGAGCTGGATGAAGTCGCGGTGCGCGTCGTGGTGGTCGAACGTCAGCTCGGCCAGCGTGCGGATCGCCTCGACCGGCGCCAGGTGCTCGACGTCCACCGTGCGCTCGGCGGCCCGCACCTCCGCGTACGCCTTCTCCAGCACGGCGATGTAGAGCCGCTCCTTGCTGCCGAAGTAGTAGTAGATCATGCGCTTGGTGGTGCGCATCCGGGCGGCGATCTCATCGACGCGGGCCCCGGCGTAGCCGTAGCGGGCGAACTCGCGCTGCGCGACCTCGAGGATCTCCGCCTTCGTGCGGTCGGCGTCCCGCTGGCGTTCGGCGGCGGCAGGGGGCGAGGTCATTGGCCCATCATAGGCTGGCCCGCGTGCTGTGCTACTCCCCGGGAACCTCCGGTTCGGCCAGCACGCGCTGGGCGACGGCGAAGGCGGCGTTGGCCGCCGGGACCCCGCAGTAGACGGCGCTCTGCAGCAGCACCTCGCCGATCTCGTCGGGGGTGAGCCCGTTGCGCAGGGCGGCGCGTACGTGCATGGCCAGCTCGTCGAGGTGCCCCCGGGCGACGAGCGCGGTGAGCGTGACGCAGCTGCGGGTGCGGCGGTCCAGGCCGGGGCGGGTCCAGATCTCGCCCCACGCGTAGCGGGTGATGAGGTCCTGGAAGTCCCTGGTGAAGCCGGTGGTACGGGCCACGGCGCGGTCCACGTGAGCGTCGCCGAGCACCTCCCGGCGTACCTGCATGCCGGGGACGGCGGGCAGGTGCGCGAGCAGCGCCTGCGTGACGCGGGCCGGCTGGTCGGCGGTCGCCAGGTGGGCGGCGCCCGGGATCTCCACCAGCATGGCGCCCGGGATGCCGTCGGCCAGCTCCCTGGCGTGCGGCGGGGGCGTCGCCGGGTCCTCGCGACCGGCCACGACCAGGGTCGGCACGGTGATGTCCGCCAGCTCGCCGCGCAGGTCGTAGCCCGACAGGGCGTCGCAGCAGGCGGCGTAGCCGGCGGGGTCGGCGTCGCGCAAATCATCCAGCAGGGCCCGGTCGGGCGGTCCGGCGAACCAGCGGCGCGCGGTGGCCTCCAGCAGCGGCGCGGTGCCTTCGGCCCGTACCAGCTCGGCCCGCTCCCGCCAGGTCCCGGGCTCGCCGAAGCGGGCGCTGGAGCAGATCATGGCCAGGGACCGGAGCCGTCCCGGGTGGCGGGCCGCCAGCGTGGCGCCGATCGCGCCGCCGATGGAGACGCCCGCGTAGTGGAAGCTCTCCATGCCCTCGGCGGCGGCCACGTCCAGGACCAGCTTGGCCAGCTCCTCCATGGTGCCCGCCTGGAGCGCCTTTGAGCCGCCGTGCCCCGGCAGGTCGAACCTGAGCACCCTGAAGGTGCGCGCCAGGGCCGGGAGCTGCGGCTCCCACAGGCGGGTCGTGGTGCCCAATGAGGGGGCCAGGACGAGCGGCTGCCCCTGCTCGGGGCCGTCGAGCCGGTAGTGCAGCATCAGCGTGGTGCCTTGTCTCGGTCGTGGGTGATCTCACCGGCGGGTGTCCGGTCCGCCTGGGTGGCTTCCCCGTCGGGTGTCCGGTCCGCCCGGGTGGCTTTCCCGTCGGGCGCCTGGGCGGTCCGGGTGGCCAGGGCGCGGTCCACGAGGGCGGGGGCCGGGGAGGGGTCTCCTGGGATGGCCAGGTTGGCGCGCATGCGGTCGGGGTGCACCCGTAGGTCGGCGACCAGCTCGGCGGCGTCCCGGGCCGCGCCCGCCACCAGGCGCAGCGCCTCACGCAGCGGCTGCCATTCGGCGTGCCAGGCGCCGGAGGGGCGCTCGTCCTCGGCGGCGAGGGACGCGTACAGGGTCGCGGCGAGCTGGGGCACCTGGCGGGCGGCGGCGGCGATCATCGTGGCCCGGACCGGGTTGTGCTTGTGCGGCATGGACGACGAGCCGCCGCCGACGCCCTCCGACACCTCGCCGATCTCCGTACGCGACAGGACCAGCACGTCGGCCGCGAGCTTGCCCAGCGCCCCGGCGGTGAACGCCAGCGCCCCGGCCAGGTCGGCGACCGGCGTGCGCAGCACGTGCCACGGCAGGCCGGGCTCGGCCAGCCCCAGCTCGGCCGCGAACCGCCCCGGCAGCCGCAGCGCCACCTCGGCCCGCGGACCCGATGCGCCGGCGGCGGGCCGGAAGGCGGCCAGGGTGCCGGCGGCGCCGCCGAGCTGGGCCGGGAGGGACCGGCGGGCGGTGGTGAGCCGGTCGCGGGCGTCGGTGGCGAGCTTGCGCCAGCCCGCCGCCTTGAGCCCGAACGTGGTGGGCACGGCCTGCTGCGTGAGCGTCCTGGCGGCCATCGGGGTGTCCCTGTGCTCGGCGGCCAGCCTGGTGAGCCCGTCGACCAGCCGGGCGACGTCGGCCAGGACAGGGCCCAGCGTGCGGTGGGCGACGAGCATGAGTGCGGTGTCGACGATGTCCTGGCTGGTCGCGCCCCGGTGGACGTGCTCCCCGTACGGCGCGGCGGCCACGCGGAGGTCCTCCACGAGCGGGATGACCGGGTTCCCGCCCGAGCGCGCCCGCTCCACCAGGCCCGGCAGGTCGAACGCCTCGGCGCGGGCGGCCGCCGACACCGCCCCGGCCGCCTCGGCCGGGACCAGGCCGAGGGCCGCCTGCGCGCGGGCCAGCGCGGCCTCGGCGTCCAGCATGGCCTGGAGCACGGCGGCGTCTCCGGTCGCCTCGGCCGCTCCCCGCATGGGGGACAGCAGCCCGAGATCGGCCCCCGCGCCCGCCGGCGGTGGGTGGTGCGAGGGGGCCGGGTCAGCCGAAGTCAAGGAAGACCGTCTCCTTATCGCCCTGCAGGTGGATGTCGAACCGGTAGACCCCTTCCCGTTCCGCCACCGCCACCAGCGTCCGGCGCCGCTCCGGCGGCAGCGAGTCCAGGAAGTCGTCCTGCCCGAGGTAGATCCGCGTGTACAGGTGGTGCAGCAGCCCCCGGGCGAACACGCACACGCTGATGTACCCGTTGCCCGGCACCACGGTACGCAGCGTCCAGTGCCCGTCGAGGTCGGTGCCGATGCGGCCGAAGCCGGTGAAGTCGACGCCGTGCCGCCCGAGGACGGCCCCGTTCGTCGGGTCGCGGCGCAGCGAGCCGGGGGCGCCGCGCAGGTCGCCCTGCTCGTCGGCCTGCCAGAACTCCAGCAGCGCGTCGGGCACCGGATCGCCGGCCCCGTCATAGACGCGGCCGTGCACGACGATCCCGCCGAGCGCGAGGTCGCCTCCTCCGGGGAACGGCAGCGCGTAGCCGTAGAAGGGCCCGACCGTCTGCGAGGGGGTGGGGTTCATCGGCCTTCCTCCATCCAGGTCGCGGCGGGGCCGTCGAGCACGATGTCCCACCGGTAGCCCAGCGACCACTCCGGCACGGACAGGTCGTGCGCGTAGGTCGCGACCAGCCGCTGCCGGGCGCGTTCGTCGGTGACCGACTGCAGGATCGGGTCGAACGGGAACAGCGGGTCCCCGGGGAAGTACATCTGGGTCACCAGGCGCTGGGTGAACGCGGTGCCGAACAGCGAGAAGTGGATGTGCGCCGGCCGCCAGGCGTTGACGTGGTTGCGCCAGGGATAGGGGCCGGGCTTGATCGTGGTGAAGAGGTAGTTGCCGTCGTCGTCGGTCAGGCAGCGGCCCACGCCGGAGAAGTTGGGGTCGAGCGGCGCCGGGTGGTCGTCGCGCTGGTGCAGGTAGCGTCCGGAGGAGTTGGCCTGCCAGACCTCCACGAGCTGGTTGCGCACGGGCCGCCCGTCGCGGTCGAGGACGCGCCCCCGTACGGTGATCCGCTCGCCGAGCGGCTCGCCCAGGTGCTGCTTGGTGAGATCGTTGTCCAGTTGCGTCACGTCGGTGACGCCGAACACCGGCCCGGACAGCTCGGACGCCTCGGGATCCTTGATCGAGACCAGCGGCTGCCGGGGGTGGCGGAGGAGGGTGCTGCGGTAGGGGGCGTAGTCACGGGCGGGGTGGTCGGCCGGCTCGCCCGCGCGGGCCGCGCTGAGCTCGGCGATCTCGCGGTCGATGTCGGCCTGCGTGAGGGGTTCGGACATTGCGCTACCTTTCGAGTACGACGGCCAGCCCCTGGCCCACGCCGATGCAGAGACTGGCGAGACCGACGCCCGACCCGGCGGCGGCCAGCCGGTGGGCCACGGTGCCGGTGACGCGGGCGCCGGAGGCACCGAGGGGATGACCGATCGCGATGGCGCCGCCGTCGGGGTTGACGATCGCGGGGTCGAGGTCGGGCAGCTCGGCCAGGCAGCCCAGCACCTGCGCCGCGAACGCCTCGTTCAGCTCGGCGGTCGCCAGGTCGCCGAACCGCTTGCCCGCCTTGGCCAGCGCCCGGCCCGCCGCCTCCACCGGGCCGAGCCCGAAGTAGCGCGGCTCCAGGGCGCTGACGCCGCCGGCCACGATCCTGGCGAGGGGCTCGCGGCCGCGCAGCCCCGCCTCGTCGGTCAGGAGCAGCGCCGCGGCGCCGTCGTTGAGCGGGGAGGAGTTGCCCGCGGTGACGGTGCCGCCGTCCTTGCGGAAGACGGGCTTGAGCTTGGCCAGCGCCTCCAGGGAGGTGTCGTGGCGGATGCCCTCGTCGCGGGTGACCCCGGCGATGGGCACGATCTCCCGCTCGAACGACGCCTTGGCCGCCTTCTGGTGGCTGGCCAGCGCGAACGCGTCCTGCTCGGCCCGGCCGATCCCGTGCTTGTCGGCGATCAGCTCGGCGCCCTCACCGAGCGCGACGGTGTGCTCCGCGGGCATCGCCGGGTTGACCAGCCGCCAGCCGAGCGTCGTGGAGACCAGCTCCTGGCCGCCCGCCGGGAACGCCTTCTCCGGCTTGGGCAGCACCCACGGCGCGCGGGTCATCGACTCGACGCCGCCCGCGATGACCGTGGAGGAGTCGCCGAGCGCGATCGTCCGGTAGGCCTGGATGACGGCCTCCATGCCGGAGCCGCACAGCCGGTTCACGGTCACGCCGGGCGTGGTCACCGGCAGCCCGGCCAGGATCGCGGCCATGCGGGCGACGTTGCGGTTCTCCTCGCCGGCGCCGTTGGCGTTGCCGAGGACGACCTCGTCGGCACGGTCGAGCCCGTTGCGCTCGGCCAGCGCCGAGACGACGTGCGCGGCCAGGTCGTCCGGGCGGATCCCGGACAGCGCGCCGCCGTAGCGGCCGAACGGGGTGCGTACGGCGTCGACGATGTAGACGTCCTTCATGCCGCGTCCCCCAGCTCGTTCTCCATGCCGTCCCTCATGCCGTCCCTCGTGCCGTCCCTCACGCCAGGACCTCCGCGTCTGTACGGTCGCGCAGCTCTTCCACGCTCACCCCCGGCGCGCGTTCCACGAGCGTGAGCCCCTGCTCGGTGACGTCGAGGACCCCGAGGTCGGTGACGATCCGATGCACGCACCCCTGCCCCGTCAGCGGCAGCGAGCACTCCTTGACCACCTTCGGCGAGCCGTCCCTGGCGTTGTGATCCATGATCACGATCACCCTGCGCGCGCCGTGCACCAGGTCCATGGCCCCGCCCATGCCCTTGACCAGCTTGCCGGGGACCATCCAGTTGGCCAGGTCGCCGCGGGCCGAGACCTGCATCGCGCCCAGCACGGCCACGTCGATGTGGCCGCCGCGGATCATGCCGAACGACAGCGAGGAGTCGAAGAACGACGCCCCCGGGAGCACGGTGACGGTCTCCTTGCCGGCGTTGATCAGGTCGGGGTCGACGTCGTCGGGCCGGGGGTAGGGGCCGACGCCGAGGACGCCGTTCTCCGAGTGCAGGACCACGTCCACGCCCGGCGGCAGGAAGCCGGGGATGCGGGTGGGCAGGCCGATGCCCAGGTTGACGTAGTCGCCGTCGCGCAGCTCGGCTGCCGCCCGCGCGACCATCTCGTCACGGGTCCAGCTCATTCGGCGGCCGTCCCTTGCTCCGGAGGCACGGTGACCGTGCGCTTCTCGATGGATTTGTCGGCGGCCTGCTCGGGGGTGAGCGCGAGGACGCGCTGCACGAACACGCCGGGCAGGTGCACCTCGTCGGGATCGAGCTCGGTCAGCTCCTCGACCTCGGCGACCGTGATGCGCCCGGCCATGGCGGCCAGCGGGTTGAAGTTCCTGGAGGACCTGCGGAAGATCAGGTTGCCGTAGCGGTCGCCCCTGGCGGCGCGTACCAGCGCGAAGTCCGTACGGATGCCGTGTTCGAGCACGTACGGGCGGCCGTCGAACTCCCGGACCTCCTTCGGCGGCGAGGCCAGCGCGATCGAGCCGTCGGGGTTGTGGCGCAGCGGCAGGCCGCCGTCGGCCACGGGCGTGCCCACCCCGGCCGGGGTGTAGAAGGCGGGGATGCCGCTGCCGCCCGCGCGCAGCCGCTCGGCCAGGCTGCCCTGCGGGGTGAGCTCGACCTCCAGCTCGCCGGCGAGGTACTGCCGGGCGAACTCCTTGTTGTCGCCGATGTAGGAGGCGGTCACGCGGGCGATGCGGCCGGCCGCGAGCAGGATGCCCAGGCCGCCGCCGTCCACTCCGCAGTTGTTGGACACGACGCCGATGCCGCTCACGCCGGTGTCGTAGAGGGCCTGGATCAGCACGTTGGGGATGCCGCTGAGGCCGAAGCCGCCGACGGCGAACGACGCGCCGTCACGCACGCCGGCCAGCGCCTCCGCGGGCGTGGCGACCACCTTGTCTCTCCGCACGACGCTCCGTTCGAGACGTGTTCGCTGTGCGAACTTTTGTTCACTATTATGTTGTTTCAGTATGTGTATGGGTGGCTGACCTGTCAAAGGTCCCCTCGTCCGTTGGAGGAGCCGATGGAAGCGGCCGGAACCCTGGAGCGCGGGCTGGCCGTGCTGCGCGCCCTGGCGGCCGACCCCGCCCGGCCCGCCCGGGCGACGGACCTGGTCCGGGCGACCGGGCTGGCCAGGTCCACGGTGGACCGGGTGCTCGCCACGCTCGTCCACCTCGGCTACCTGCGGGCGGACGGGCGCGACGTGCGGCTTGCGCCGCGCCTGATGGAGCTGGGCGAGGCGTACCTGGCGGGCAGCGGGCTGCGGGACACGCTCGCGCCCCTGGCCGGGCGGCTGGCCGAGGAGCTGGACGAGTCGGTGTCGCTGGCGGTGCGGGACGGGGACGGGGTGCGCTTCGTCGTACGGTTCACCCGGCGGCGCACGATGTCGGTCACCTTCCGGGTCGGCGACCTGCTGCCCGCCGACCGGTGCGCGGCGGGCCTGGCCCTGCTCGACCCGGCCGCGCCGTGGGCGGAGGACGACCAGCTGGTCGAGCCGGGGCTGATCGCGGTGGCGGTGCCCGTACGCGACGGGGCCGGGCGGGCCGTCTGCGCGGTCAGCGTCGTCAGCCACACCAGCCGGCACACCGCGGCCGGGCTGCGCGACCACTGCCTGCCGGCGCTGCGCAAGGCGGTCGCGGAGATGGAGGCGGCCCTGACCGGCGAGGACACCCGGCCGCCGACCGCTTCCGGGGTGGATCGCTCCCGGAGCGTCAAGCAGGAGCTGGGGATGGGTTTCCTGCAGTCGCTGGCGCGCGGGCTGGCCGTCATGGTCGCGCTCGGGTCGGCGCGGGGCGGCCTGACCCTCGCGGACTGCGCCAAGGTGACGGGGCTGCCCCGGGCGACCGTGCGGCGCGCGGTCCAGACCCTGGAGCACCTCGGCTACGCGACCGCCGACGGGTCCCGGTTCGTGCTGCTGCCCCGGGTGCTGGAGCTGGGGTACGCCCACCTGTCGGGGCTGACGTTCCGCGAGATCGTCCAGCCGCACCTGGCCGACCTGGTGGACCGGGTCCGCGAGTCGGCGTCGGTGGCGGTGCTGTCCGGGGACGACGTGGTGTACGTGGCGCGGGTCCAGACCGTGAGCCTGATGAGCATCGACATCACCGTGGGCACCCGGCTCCCCGCGTACGCGACCTCCATGGGCCGGGTGCTCCTGACCGAGCTGCCCGAGGAGCGGCTGGCCACGATCGTGCCCCGGCGGCTGTCCGCGCGGACCGTCACCTCCCCCGCCGAGCTGCGGGCGCTGCTGCGGCAGGCCGCCGCGGACGGGTACGCCCTGGTCGACCAGGAGCTGGAGGAGGGCGTGCGGTCCATCGCGGTCCCCGTCCGGGACCGGACCGGGCGCGTCGTGGCGGCGGTGAACGTCGCCACGCACGCCGGCCGCGCCACCGACGGCACCCTCGTACGCAACGTCCTGCCCGCCCTCCGGGAGACGGCGGCGCGGATGGAGGCCGAGCTCGCCTACACCAGCGCGGCCGCGGACGGCTGAATCCGGTGGCTAGAATCCGGGCATGAAAGCCGCAGTGCGCGCCAGATATGGCCCGCCGGAAGTGGTCAGCGTCTTAGAAATCCAGCAGCCGGTCGTCAAGGACGACGAACTGCTCGTCAAGGTCAGGGCGACCACGCTGAACCGCACGGACTGCGCCATGCGGGCGGCCAAGCCATTCCTCTGGCGATTCTTCACCGGCTTCATCAGGCCGAAGGTGTCCGTTCTCGGAACCGAGTTCGCGGGCGAGGTCGAGGCGGTGGGCCGCGACGTCACGCTTTTCCGGGTCGGCGACCGGGTGTTCGGATACAACGACCCCGGATTCGGGGCCCACGCGCAGTACATGTCGATTCCCCAGAGCGGCACGCTGGCGCTCATCCCGGAGGACCTGACGTTCGAGGAGATCGCGCCCAGCACCGAGGGGGCGCACTACGCCCGCTCGCTCATCAGGTCGGCGGGGATCCGGGCCGGGCAGGACGTCCTCGTCCACGGCGCCACCGGGGCCATCGGGTCGGCGGCGGTGCAGCTGCTGAACGATCTCGGCGCCCGCGTGACCGCCGTCTGCGGGACCGCGCAGCTCGACCTGGTCAGGAAACTGGGCGCCGACAAGGTGGTCGACCACACAGCCACGGATTTCACCAAGGACGAGCAGGATTACGACGTCGTCATCGACGCGGTCGGGAAGAGCACGTTCGGGCGGTGCCGGCGGTTGCTGAAACCTCGCGGCGTCTTCATCGCCGCCGATGTGGGGCCCATGTGGCAGAACCTGTTGCTGGCGCTCATCACGCCACTGTTCGGCGGCAGGAGGGTCAAATTCCCGCTGCCCAAGAATGACGCGGCGATGGCGCGTGAATTCAAGGAGCTCATCGAATCCGGGAAGTTCCGGCCGGTGATCGACCGGCGATATTCGCTGGACGAGATCGTCGAGGCCTACCGGTACGTCGAGACGGGCCAGAAGACGGGGAACGTCGTGATCAGCGTCGGGCACCCGGAGGAGTAGACCGGCGAAGCGAGCGGCCGTCACGGGGTCAGGGCCGTGACGGCGGTGGCCAGGTAGAGGCAGCCGCCGACGGCCACGGCGACGCCCGCCAGCGCGGGCATCCAGGACGCCACCGTCCGCAGCGGGCCCAGGCGGCGGGTCCGGCGGCTCAGCACCGCCGCCCCGCTCACCGTCACGATCCCGACGGCGGTCAGCGTGACGGCCATCCCGACGCCGAACGCCAGCACCAGCACGACCGCGTCCAGCGACCGCCCCGTGAGCAGCCCGCTCACCAGCACGATGAACGCCGACGGCGAGGGCACCAGCCCGCCGGAGAGCGCGAGAGCGGTCAGCCCGCGCCGCGACCACGGATCCTCCGGGAGCTCATGCCCGTGCCCATGGCCATGTCCGTGCCCATGCCCGTGGCCATGTCCGTGCCCATGCCCGTGCCCGTGCTGGTGGGCCTTCCGGTGACGGAGGTGGCGGTACGTCAGGTGCGCCCCGACACCGATGACGACCAAGCCCGCGACCACCTGCAGCCACGCGGTGACGGCCTTGGTGCCGACGGCGGCGGCGCTGCTCAGCCCCACCCAGGCCAGCGCCAGCGCCAGCACGGACACGGTGTGCATCAGCGCCACGACCACCCCGAGCCGCAGGGCGTCGCGGTACCGGCCGTGCGTGCCGATCAGGTACGCCGCCGTCACGCTCTTGCCGTGCCCCGGCGC
Source organism: Nonomuraea sp. MTCD27 (assembly GCF_041950495.1). Classification (NCBI taxonomy): domain Bacteria; kingdom Bacillati; phylum Actinomycetota; class Actinomycetes; order Streptosporangiales; family Streptosporangiaceae; genus Nonomuraea; species Nonomuraea sp. MTCD27. The sequence continues at coordinate 357,487 of NZ_JBGNUW010000013.1, forward strand.
GACCGCGTGCAAGGCCCCCACCCCCAGCGCGACGACCAGCGCCGTCCAGAACGCGCCCGCGCCGTCGAACAGCGCGATCAGGTAGTTCTCGGGACCGGTGGTGCCGTTCATCCGCGCACGTCCGCGTGCCCCCGAGCGGATCCGGGGAGCGGGTCCGGCCCGCGCCGCCGCCGGCGCAGCAGGAACGCCGCCAGCGCCCCGAGCGCGGCCACCAGCGCGATGACCGGCACCGCGAGGGGCACGCCACCTGCCGCCGCCGGGTCGAACCGCAGCCGCCGCGTGTCGGCCGCCGCCGTGAGCAGCGCCTGCGCCGGCTCGGCGGGCGTCTCGGCGGTGAGCATGGTGCGGTACGCCTCGTGCAGATCGGTCAGCGCCCCGATCCGGACGTCGACCGCCACCACCGGCTCCGGGCACTCGAAGCCGAACCTGGCACCCTGGGCGAGCAACCGCTCCAGCGGGGCCAGCTCCCCCGCGCAGGGCCGGCCGTCCTGGGTCACCCCGACGCGGGCGAGCAGGTAGTCGCGTACGGCGGCGGAGCGGGCCAGCTTCTGCTCGCCGGTCAGGGTGGTGTCGGCGCCCGCCGCCGGGTCCTCGAACGCGCCGACCGAGCGGCCGAGCGCCACCCAGTCGTCCTCGGCCGGCAACCAGGTGAGCGTCACCCGGGAGCCGTCGGCGGCGATCCTGGCCGTGGACGGCGGCCCGAACGGGTGCGCCACCGCCGCAGCGTGCGCGGGCGCCACCATCGCGGGGACCATCGCGGGGACCATCGCGGGGACGAGGGCGAGCGCCGTGGCGAGGGCGGTGAGGGGCGCGCGCAGGCGGGTGATCAGGGGAAGGGTCACGGGGAAGCTCCTGTACGGAACCCGGATGGAGCCGTACCGGCGAGCACGGCAACCGCAGGTGCGCGGCGTGACCCCGCCGTACGGACGGCACGGCCCCACCCGGGGTGGATCACTTGGTCACGGTGATGGCGGGGCTGGTGATCTTCTGATGCTGGCTGTCCAGGTAGACCACGTACGTGGCGTCCCGCTTCGCGGTGACGGGCACCCGGACGGTCTGCTCGATCCGGCCCAGCTCATCGGCCTTCTCGTAGCCGATCAGCGTGCCGTTGCGGCCGTTCCAGGCACCGCCGCGGCGCGCCTCGTCGTCCTGCTCGCGCCACCAGATGGCCACCTTCTCGCCCGGGTCGTAGCCGAAGGCCGAGACCTTGAGCGTCTCCAGGCGCCGCACCGAGGTCTTGTCGACGATGACCTGCTCGCCGACGGTGTTCTCGGGGGTGCGGATGTCGTTGACGGTGCGCTCGCCCTTGTCGTTCTTGCGGATCACGAACCCGTCGTGGTGCTCGCCGTTGGCGTAGCGGGCCTCGAAGGTGATGGTGTCCTTGGCGACGTCGATGAGCTGGTACAGCTGCGTGTTCTGGCTGGTGCTGCGCACCTCGGCGCCGTTGCCGGTCCAGTTCTCGCCGCCGTTGAGCGCGTACATCTTGCCACCGGAGACCGACACCACGTACGGGACGCCGTTGTGCACGGTGGCCGACTTGCGCGCCGCGACCTGGTTGCCGCGCCCGTACGAGTGGTCGTGGCCCTGAAGCACCAGGTCCACGCCGTACTTCTCCAGCAGCGGCGCCCACTGCGCGCGGACGTTCGGGTTGTTGCGGGTGCCCGTGGTGGAGTAGACGGGGTGGTGGAAGGTCACCACGGTCCACTTGTTCGGGTTGTCCTTGAGCAGGCCCTCCAGCCAGGCGGTCTGGGCCGCCATCAGCGTGGCGTTGCTCTGGTAGTTGGTGTCCAGGCCGATGAACCGTACGCCCTGGTAGTCAAGGGTGTAGACGGTCTGCTTGAGCTCGGCGTTGCCCGGCCCGTTGTCCGGGTACGGGAACTGCGGCCGCCAGAACGTCGACAGGCCGCCGCTGTACTCGTGGTTGCCCGGGATCGAAATGTTGTTGACCTGGCCGTCGATGAAGCCGCCGGCCTTGAACCACTGGCCCCACTGCTCCTCGCTGTTGGCGGAGTCGATGAGGTCGCCGGCGTTGACGATCGCCTTGGCCTGCGGCCGGTCGGCGAACGCCTGGCGGAACACGCGCGGCACGGCGGAGTCGATGTAGTTCTGCGCGTCACCGTAGTAGATGAACGAGAACGGCTCGAAGCCGGCGGCGGCGGTGGTGAAGTCGGTCCAGGCGCTCCAGTTGGTGCCGTCACCGACGCGGTAGGTGTAGCGGGTGTTCGGCTGCAGGCCGGTGAACTCGACGGTGTGGTACGTGGAGGCGTACCCGAGCGTGGTGTTGACCGGGGTGCTGGCGCTGGCCCTGACGTCGGTCACCGCGCCCGCGGCCGGCTGGACCTGGCCGAGCGCGCGCGGCGCCTGGAGGATCTGGGCCATGGCGGTGTCGGCGGTGGCCTCGGCGCGCCACGTCACGCGCTGGGTGGTGGCCGGCGTGGTGGTGGGGATGAGGATGATGCGGTCCGGGATCGGGGTGGGCTTGTGCACCTCGGCCGCGGGATAGACGGGCGGTGCCGCCGCGCCGATCGCCGCCGGGCCGAAGGCTAACGCGCTGACCAGCAGCACGCCGGTGCCGACGGCCGCGAGCTTCGCCTGCCGGGACCCGAACGGCCGCGACTTCGTGGGCTGATTCACTTCTGGTTCACTCCATCGAGAAGCGGACTCGCCCATCCGCGAGTTGCGGGATGGACGCCAGCGCATTCACCCAGGCATCTCTGACGATCATCTGTCCCGCGCTTGTCCGGCAGATGAATTCATGATCGGAAATATGGCGGTAATCGGTTGTTTGTCCGTTGTTTCCCCGGCGCGTCCTACGATCGGCGATCGGATCGATCATGCGCGCGGGCCGGGAGGTGGACGGATGGCGGTGACCCGCCGGTGGGGGCTGCTGCCCGCCGTGGCGGCGCTCGGGACGCTGTTCGTGGTGCCGCCCGCGCAGCCGGTCGTCAAGACGGAGACCTTCATGACGGCGGAGACGACCGGGCTCCTGCTGATCGAGGGCGGCGAGTGCTTCAGCGATCCGACGTACTCGCCGGGGGCGGGCGAGCGGATCGTGCTCTACACGCCCTGCGCCGGCGGCGCGGACAACCAGTCGTACGGCTTCACCCACGCCCCCGACGGCCCGTACGACCGGGCGGCGCTGACCTCGTTCGCCTGGAAGAGCTGCGGCGAGCTCTACACCGAGCTGTGGGGCGCCACCCGCGTCGACGGCCTCGACCACTACCCGATCATGCCGACCGCCGAGACCTGGGCCGACGGCGACCGCGACGTGATGTGCGCCGTCTACCGCCGCACCGGCCGCCTCACCGGATCGGCGCTGCCCGCCCAGCGCTGAGCTCCGCGAACCGCCGGGAATCTTGACTCGCATTTGTCATGCCATATGGGGATCGGTGTGACGTGGCGGATTAGCGTGGCGCCTATGACCTCGGAGGTGACGACCGGGTTCACGGTGAACGGCCGGGCCGTCCGCCTGGACCTCGACCCGAGAGAGTCGCTGCTCGACGTCCTTCGGGAGCGGCTTGGACTGACCGGGTCGAAGAAGGGCTGCGATCACGGACAGTGCGGCGCCTGCACGGTGCACGTGGACGGGCGCCGCGTCGTGCCCTGCCTGCTGCCGGCCGTGCAGGTGAACGGCGGATCGGTGACCACGATCGAGGGCGTGACCGGCCCCGGCGGCGAGCTGCACCCGCTGCAGCAGGCGTTCGTGGACCACGACGCCCTGCAGTGCGGCTACTGCACGCCTGGCCAGGTGATGTCCGGGCTGGCCTGCATCGCCGAAGGGCACGCCGGCGACGACGACGAGATCCGCGAGTACATGAGCGGCAACCTGTGCCGGTGCGGTGCGTACACCGGCATCCTGGCGGCGGTGCGCGCGGCCGCCGGCCGGGGGGAGGGCTGAGGCCGTGCGCTCGTTCTCCTACGCCGCCCCGGCCACCCTCGACGAGGCCGTGCGCGCCCTCACGGAGGCGGGGCCGGGCGCGAAGGTGCTGGCCGGCGGGACCACGCTGTACGACCTGATGAAGCTGGACATCGAGACTCCGCCCGCCGTCGTGGACGTCCGCTCCCTGCGCGAGCTGGCCGGCATCGACACCGCCGGGCAGGAGGAGCTGTCGTTCGGCGCCGGGGCGCTGATGGCCGACGTGGCGGCGGACCCGGTGCTGCGGCGCGACTATCCGGCGCTGGCGGAGTCCCTGTCCAAGGCCGCCTCGCAGCAGCTGCGCAACATGGCGACGATCGGCGGGAACCTGCTCCAGCGCACCCGGTGCGCGTACTTCCGGGGCGGCCCGGCCTTCCCGTGCAACAAGCGGCAACCGGGCAGCGGCTGCGCGGCGATCGGCGGCCTGGACCGGGGGCACGCCCTGCTCGGCGGCAGCGACGCCTGCATCGCCACCTATCCCGGGGACTGGGCGGTCGCGCTGATCGCGTTCGACGCGGTCCTGGACGTGGCGGGGCCGCGCGGCGAGCGCACGCTCGCACTGGCCGACCTGCACGTGGAGCCGGGGGACACGCCGGCCAGGGAGCACACGCTGGACTGGGACGAGATCGTCACGCGCATCCGCGTGCCGGTGACGGCCGCCGGGCGCGGCTCGACCTACCACAAGGTCCGGGACCGGGAGTCGTACGCGTTCGCGCTGGCCTCGGCGGCCGTGGCGGTGACGCTGGACGGCGGCGGCGCCGTCGAGGAGTGCCGCATCGCGGTGGGCGGCGTCGCCACCCGCCCCTGGCGCTGCCACGACGCGGAGCGCGAGCTGGCCGGCGCGGTGCTGGACCGGCGGAGCGCGCGCCGGGCCGGCGAGGCCGCGTTCGCGGGCGCCCGTCCGGGCACGCACAACGCCTTCCGGGTCGAGCTGGGGATCCGCACCGTGGCCGAGGCGCTGCGGATCGCCGGGGAGAGGGCCGTACCATGATCGGAGACGGCATCCGGCGCGTCGGCGCCAGGGAGAAGGTCACCGGGGCGGCGCGCTACGGCACCGACCGCACCCCGCCCGGCCTCGCGTACGCCATGCCCGTCGTCGCCACCGTCGGCAAGGGCCGCATCACGCGCCTCGACACGGCGCGGGCCGCGGCCGTCCCCGGCGTGCTGCTGATCCTGTCGCACCTCGACGACCTGGGCATCACCCCGGCGGGCTACATCATGCACGACGGCTACGCCTTCCAGAGCCTGCAGCCGCTGCTGGACGACCGCATCGCCTACCGGGGACAGCCGATCGCGCTGGTCGTGGCCGACACGCTGGTCGCCGCCACGGAGGCGGCCGGGCTGGTGCGGGCGGAGTACGACACGGAGCCGTTCGCGGTGGAGCTGGCCGCCGAAGGCACCGAGACCGTGCTCCAGCAGGAGGCGCTCCCGCTGCCGTTCCTCGCCGACGTCGTGGTGGGCGACGCCGACGGCGAGTACGACCGCAGCCCCGTCCGGGTGGACGAGGTCTACGAGGCCGGCCCGCAGCACCAGGTGCCGATGGAGCTGATCGGCGGCGTGGTCGACTGGCGCGGGGACACCGTGGTCGTGCACGAGGGCACGCAGAGCGTGGGGGCGCTGCGCGGCGGCCTGGCCAGGCAGCTCGGCATCGACCCCGACGACGTCCGGGTCATGGCGCCGTACGTGGGCGGCGCGTTCGGGCAGAAGAACTCGCTGCAGCCGCACATCGCGCCGCTGGCGGTCGCCGCCCGCCGGCTCGGCCGCCCGGTCAAGCTGGTGCTGCCCCGGGCCCACACCTTCCACGCGGCCAGCTTCCGCCCCGCCAGCCGCCACCGCGTACGCCTCGGCGCCGACCGCTCGGGCCGGCTGCTCGCCGCGATCCACGAGGTGGACCAGCAGGCCTCCCGGTACGACCTGCTCCCCGCGACCTACACCGAGATCACCTCGCGCCTGTACGACATCCGCAACTTCCGGGGCCGGCAGCGGCACGTCCGGACCGACGCGCAGACCCCTGGTTACATGCGCGCGCCGTTCGAGCACCCGGCCGTGTTCGCGCTGGAGTCGGCCGTCGACGAGATCGCCCACGCCACCGGCCGCGATCCGGTCGAGCTGCGCCTGTCCAACGACGCCCGCGCGGACCCGGTGACGGGCAAGCCGTTCTCCTCCCGGCATCTGACCGCGTGCCTGCGCCGGGGCGCGGAGCTGTTCGGCTGGGCGGAGCGCGCGCCGGACCCCTGCTCCATGCGCGAGGACGACGGGACGCTGGTCGGGTGGGGGGTGGCGGCGGGCGCGTACCCGTCGCTCACGGTGCCGACCCTGGCCCGGCTGCGCGCCGACGCGGCCGGCCACGTCCTGGTCCAGGTGGGCGGGCACGAGTTCGGCCAGGGCATCACGACCACCCTCGTCGCCGCCGTCGCGGGCGATCTCGGCCTGGCCCCCGACGCCGTGCGCGTCGACGTCGGCGACACCCGGTCCGTGCCGCATCACCTGACCGCGGGCGCGTGGGGGACGAACAGCACCCTGCTGGCGGTGCACGCCGCGCTGCGCGACCTGCGGCGGAAGGTGGGCGCCGGGCCCGAGGGGCCGGTGGACCTGGCGGCGGCCGTCAGGGCGACCGGCGGGGAGGAAGTCGTGGTCGAGGCCGTCACCCAGGCGCCCGGCCAGCCGCCGGAGATGATCGACCGGATGCGGGCGGGCCTGGTCGCGCCGGCCGGCCCCGAGTACCCCGCCCACGTCTCCTTCAGCTTCATCGCCCACTTCGCCGAGGTGCGGGTGGAGCCCGCCACGCGGCGCGTACGCGTGCCCCGGGTGGTCAGCGTGGCCGACTGCGGCCGGGTGGCCAGCCCGGTGACCGCCGACGCGCAGGTGCGCGGCGGGGTGGTGTGGGGCATCGGCGCGGCACTGCGCGAGCGCAGCGAGGTCGATCCGCGCTACGGCGGCTTCGTCAACAACGACCTGGCGGACTACGTGATCCCGGTCAACGCTGACATCGGCCGGATCGAGGTCGACTTCATCGACGAGCCGGACTTCGTGCTCAACCCGATGGGGGTCAAGAACCTCGGCGAGGTGGCCGTGGTCGGGGTCGCGCCCGCCATCGCCAACGCCGTCTTCCACGCCACCGGCCGCCGCCTGCGCCGCCTGCCGATCCTCATCGAGGACCTGCTCTGACCCCCGCCTCGGCCGCGACCCGCGGCCGGTGGAGGATCGCGCGGGCGGCCATGACGAGACAGCCGGCGCCGAGCAGCAGCCCCCAGACGACGTCGGTGACGAAGTGCAGGCCCCGGTAGAGCCGGGAGAAGCTCACCACGAGCACCGCGGCGACCGCGAGCACCCAGATCGCCACCCGGGCCGGCCGGCCGCGGGCGCGCGTGGCCACGATGAGCGCGAGCCCGCAGTAGAACGCGACGGCGGCGCTGACGTGGCCGGACGGGAAGCTGGAGGTGGGCGGGGCCTCGTCGAGGTGCCGGACGGGCGGGCGGTGGCGGCCGACGAGCTCGGTGGTGGCCAGGAAGATCAGCGACTGGCTCCATACTGCCGCGATCAGGAAGATCGGCTCGCGCCAGGCGGCGTGCCGGAGCCTGAGGGCGATCACCGCCGCCACGGTGAGCGCCACGATGTACGGGGTGTCCGACAGGCTGCTGCCGAGGTCGGTGAGGGTGTTCCCCAGCGAGGTGCGGCCGGCGGCCAGGGCCCGGTTGACGGCCGCCTCGCCGGTGGGCCGGCCCATGACCACCAGGCCCGCGCCGTACGTGGCCGCCGCCAGCAGCAGCATCGGCGTCAAGATCGATAACGCGTAGTACCTGACGTCCTCGGACCTGATCACCGATCACTCCCTCGCTCACCGGCGAGGCGGGCCCGCGGCCCCCGTCCCGCCGCCACAGACGCCACGACCGTGATCGGCCGCCCTTCCTCGATGCGCATCCGCCCTCGGCTACCCCGCCGGGGAGCGTTGATTCCCACCACGAGGGCGGGAGGGGCGTGATCGGCGGGTCGCCAGTATGCCAATCCTGTCCTGGGAGCGGGTTACGCCTTTTATTGCACTATGCAAATATAAGGACGGCGAACCGTTGGAGCGGAGGGGTGGAATGGCAAACGCGCAGTGTACCGGCTTCACCTGGATCGTCACTCAGCGTGACGGTGCGGCTGTCCTGAGTCCCGAAGGGGATCTGGACCTGGCCACGATGGAGGAGTTCCGCAACGGGCTGGCCCAGGCGATGAAATGCCACAGGCCGCCGCTCGTCGTCGTCGACCTCCAGGGGGTCGGCTTCTGCGACTCCTCGGGGCTGAACACGCTGATCTGGGCCGCCAACACCGTGGAGGCCGCGGGTGGGCGGCTCCAGCTGAGCGGCGCGGGTCCCCGGGTGACGCGGCTGCTGCGCCTGACCGGGCTGGACCGGCGGTTCTCTCCCTGCGACACGCCGGCCGCGTCGTAGCGGGGCTCCGGGAGCCCCGCGCGGACCCGGCCGGCGCGCCGCCGCCGGTCAGCGGGGTCCGACGACCAGGCGCGGGTGCTTGTACACGCGCCAGCCGCCCGCGCCGTACCCGAAGTTGCCGATCTTCAGGTCCAGGCTCCCGAACGCGCCCTTGCCGTTGTTGAACGAGACCCACGCGCCCGCGTGGCCGAAGCCGAGGATGTCGGCCTGGCGGTCGCCGGTGAGGTCGGCGACGAAGCGCGGATGGCGCTCCACCCGCCAGCCGCCCGCCACGTACCCGAAGTTCCCGAGCGCGAGCTGCGGCGCCTGGAACGTCCCGTTGCCGTTGTTGAGGGAAACCCACACCCCCGCGTCGCCGAACCCCACGATGTCCGCCCGGCCGTCACCCGTCAGATCCGCCAGGAAGCGCGGATGCCGCTCCACCCGCCAGCCGCCCGCCACGTGACCGAAGCTGCCGAGCACGAGCTGCGGCGCCTGGAACGTCCCGTTGCCGTTGTTGAGCGAGACCCACACCCCCGCGTCGCCGAACCCCACGATGTCCGCCCGGCCGTCACCCGTCAGATCCGCCAGGAAGCGCGGATGGCGCTCCACCCGCCAGCCGCCCGCCACGTACCCGAAGTTCCCGAGCGCGAGCTGCGGCGTGTCGAAATGGCCCGCGCCCATGTTGCGGGACACCCAGACACCGGCGTTGCCGAACCCGACGATGTCGGCCCGGTGGTCGCCGGTCACGTCCGCCAGGAAGCGCGGGTGGCGCTCCACCCGCCAGCCGCCCGCGTCGTACCCGAAGTTCCCGAGCGCGAGCTGCGGCCCCTGGAACGTGCCGTTGCCGCTGTTGAGCGCGACGTAGACGCCCGCGTTGCCGAACCCGACGATGTCGGCGCGGCGGTCGCCGGTGAGGTCCACCGCGAGGCGCGGGTGGCGCTCCACCCGCCAGCCCCCGGCCGCGTGGCCGAAGTTGGGGACCGCGAGCTGCAACGCCTGGAAGGTGGCGTTGCCGCTGTTGAGCGCGATGTAGACGCCCGCGTCGCCGAACCCGACGACGTCCGCCCGGCCGTCACCGGTCAGATCCGCCAGGTAGCGCGGATGCCGCTCCACCCGCCAGCCGCCCGCCTCGTAGCCGAAGTTGCCGACGGCGAGCTGGGGCGCGGTGAAGTTGCCGTTCCCCTGGTTCCTGGAGACGTACATGCCGGCGTCGCCGAACCCGACGACGTCGGCCTTCCTGTCCCCGGTCAGGTCGGCGGTGAAGGCCACGTCCGCCGGGAAGATCAGCGGCGAGGTGACCGCGTTCATCGCGTTGACGCGGCCGCCGCCCAGCATGCCGGCGAGACCGGCGTTCGTCGCGTCGATGTTGTCGCACGTGCTCTCGACGATCAGCCGTACCTGGTGGTTGGTGAGGTTGCGGTTGCGCGACCAGACCAGCGCGGCGACCCCGGCCACGTGCGGCGAGGCCATCGACGTGCCGTCGCTGAAGGCGTAGCCGCCGTCCCGGAAGGTGGACCAGGTGTTGACGCCGGGCGCGGACACGTCGACGTTCGTGCCGAAGTTCGAGAACGACGCCTTGCGGTCGGACTGGTCGAGCGCGGCGACGGCGATCACCTCGGGGTAGACGCCGGGGTACTGCGGGGTGACGTCGGTGTTGGTGCCATTGTTGCCGGCGGCGAAGACCACGACCACGTTCGCGGCGACCGCGTCCTGGATGGCGGTACGCACGCCCGCGTGGTCGCCGTTCATGCGCCAGCTGCAGTTGACGACGTAGCGGCGGTCGGGGTGGGCGTTCGCGTGGCCGGCCACGTACCTGATGGCGTCCGCCCGGTTCTGGTTCATGCCGGTCGTGAGGTCCACGCGCAGCGGCATCAGGCGGCAGAGCGGCGCCACCCCGATGACCCCGTTCGTGTCGTTGACCGCGGCGCAGGTGCCGCAGACGTGCGAGCCGTGCCCGTTCCCGTCCTCCGGTACGGGGTCGTTCCCGTCGGCGAAGTCCCAGTCCTCCGTGCCGCGCGGCAGGAAGTTGGCCTTCAGGTCGGGGTGGTTCATGGACGCCCCGGTGTCGATCACCGCGATGATCACCTCGGGGTCGCCGCGGGTGAGCTCCCAGGCCTCGGAGGCGTGGATGTCCGCGCCCGTGACGCCGGTCGCGCCGTTGACCGCCTGGCCGGTGTTGCGCATGCCCCAGAGCAGGCCGAAGTCGCCGTCGTCCGGGACGAACAGCAGGGCGCTGTTGAAGCCCACCTCGCTGGGCTCGGCGAAGACCACCTCCGCCGGCTGCGACAGCTCGCGGATCGCCGCGAACAGGCCCCGCCCCTCGGGCACGGCCACGGTGTAGTAGCCGGGCGTGCGCTGCCGGACCAGGATGCGGCTGCCGTGCTCCCGGATGATCTCCTCGGCGCGGGCCGCGTCGACGTCCCCCCGGAACTGGACGGTGAGCTCGTCCGGCAGGAAGTACCGGGACGCGCCGTGCTCGTCGATCATCACCGGGAGCGAGTCCGTCACCTCGTCCTGCGCGGTCACCTCGCCCATGCTCGTGGGGCTGACGTACACGGCCGCGAAGCCCCGCTCCAAGTTGTAGCCCTGGCTGACCGACAGGAGCGCGGGGGCGGAGACGATCCGGTTGAGCGTGTCGATCTCCCCCTGGCGCCCGAACGTCACCATGGCCTCGTCGGGCTTGGGGGCGAACGCGGTGAGATGGCCGTTGGTCTTGTCGACGTAGCTGTATTCGCTCTCTTCCGAACGGGGAGTGGCCATGTTCGGCACCTTCTTCAGAAAAGGGGATGAGAGCTGCCGACACTATGCCGATGGCCACGCTCCGTCCTCAGGGGAGGACCTAGGGAAGTCCCTAAGACAGGCGGCCGACCGCGCCCAGGAGCCCGGGGACGGTCAGGTCGACCTCCGCCAGCCGGTCGAGCTCGGACTCCGGCCGCCAGGACTTGACCGGTACGAGCCCGGGCTCCAGCAGCTTCATGCCGTCGAAGAAGTCGGTGATCTGCCGCAGCGAGCGGGCGGCCAGCGCCCCCGGCTTCGTCGCCCTGTACACCTGCTGCCCCGCCTTGACCTTGGGGTCGTCCGCGTCGGGCGTGTAGAAGTGGGAGATCAGCAGGTGGCTGCCCGGCACGAGCGGCGCGCGCAGCGTCGCGACGATGTCGCTCGCCTGCCGGTCGCCCGGCACGAAGTGCAGCACCGCCGACATCAGCACCGCCGTGGGCAGGCCGAGATCGAGATGCCCGGTGATCTGGGGGTCGCTCAGGATGGCCGCCGGGTCGGTGACGTCGCCCCAGACCGCGACGGTGTCGGGGGTGTCGGCGAGCAGGGCCCGGGCGTGCGCCAGGACGATCGGGTCGTTGTCGACGTAGACCACCCGCGTGTCGGGGGCGACCCGCTGCGCGACCTGGTGAACGTTCTCCTGGGTGGGCAGGCCGGCGCCGATGTCGAGGAACTGGCGCACGCCCTGCTCGGCCATGAGCCGCACGGCCTTGCCGATGAAGGCCCGGTTGTCACGGGCCGTCTCACGCACCTCCGGGACGATCGCGATGATCTTCTCGGCGGCCTCGCGGTCGGAGGGGAAGTTGTCCTTCCCGCCCAGGTAGTAGTCGTACATGCGGGCCACGCTGGGAACCGTCGGGTCAACACCGGGCACGTCCGGCTCAGCAGCACTCACGTGTCGTCTCCCTGCGCTGGGGCTAGCGCCAGCGTAGCGATCACCCCGTACGGGGTGAACCCCCTGCGCGGTCAGTGCAGCAGGCCGCTTCCGTGCAGGGCCTCCAGGACCAGGGAGTCGACGTACGACACCCGGTGCCGGTCGGCGTACCCGAACCAGGCCTTCTCCGCGATCTCCATGGACGGGGTGAGCGGCCCCTGGTGGTCGGCGGTGTAGCAGATCATCCGGAACGGCCCGCGCTCCGGGTGGCCGGCCGGGATCTCGAAGGTGCCGAAATGCACCATGGTGTCCCCGTCGATGGCCGTCAGCAGCTCCTCGTCGATCTCCCTGACGAGGGTCTGGCGGTCGGACTCGCCGGGCTCGCGCATCCCGCCCGGGAAGTAGAACACGTCGCGGCCGTGGCTGCGCGTCATCAGCACCTGGTGGTCGCGTACCAGGACCCAGGCCACCTTCTCCGGCACGCCGTCATCGTTCACGCCGTCATCATCCGCCATGGCTCGGCACCCTGGCGGGGAAGTACGGGAGACTTGGCGGGTGAGTGCCGAGAACGACCGCCCCGCCGCCCCGGTGACCAGCACCTCCATCGTGGTGCTGACGCTCGCGCGCCGGATCGAGACCGAGCTCAACGCCGCCCTCGCGCCGCTCGACCTCACCGTGAGCCGGCTCGGGCTGCTCGGTCACGTCGCGGCCGTGCCCGGGATCTCGTTCAGCGAGCTCGCGCGGATGTCCGGCATCACGGTGCAGAGCGTGCACGCGGCGGTGAAGGCGCTCGCCGGGGCCGGGCTGGTGCGCGACCACACCGCCCGCGCCGGGTCCGCCTCCACGATCGAGCTCACGCCCGACGGCGAGCGCCTGCTCCAGGAGGCCCGGGCGGCGGTGGCTGGGGTGGACGAGCGGATGTTCGGGCCGGGCGCCGACCCGATCCAGCGGCAGGTGGGCGACGCCGTGCGGTCCGCGTTCGCCCCCTGAGCCCCGGCGCCGGCGCCGGCGGTCAGGCGTCCGGGACGGGCTCGTCCGCGAGGTACGGCGGTGCGGGGTCGTACTGCAGCGCCCGCCGCACGGCACGGGCGTGGTCGCGGCCGTGCAGGCGGCCGACGAGCCACAACGCGCTGTCGATCCCGGCCGAGACGCCCTGGCTGGTCAGCAGGCCGCCGTCCACGACGTAACGGGCGTCCCGCACGACGGTGACGTCCCCCAGCGCTTCGAGCTCGTCCTCGTGGTCCCGGTGCGTGGCCACCCGCCGCCCGCGCGCCGGGCCGGCGGCGTGCAGCAGGAACGTGCCGGTGCAGACGGAGCACACCCAGGTGGCCTGGGCGGCCGTCTTGGCGATCCAGCCGGTGACGACGGGGTTGTGCGGCTCGACCACCCGGGCGCCCCGGCCGCCCGGGACGAGCAGCACGTCCAGGGGCGGGTGGTCGTCGAGGGTGTGGTCGGGCAGCACGCGCATGCCCTTGGCGCAGCGCACGGGGCCGGGGCCCTCGGCGATGAGCACGGCGGCGTCCTGGCCGCCGCGCCGGGCCGCGGACACGGTGAAGACCTCCCAGGGGCCCACGAAATCGAGCTCCTCGGCCTGGTCGAAGATGAGCAGTCCGTACGTGGTCACAGGTCGCCTCCCTTGGCGATGGAGTGGAATCGGTCGCGGTAGTCGGAGGGCGCGACGCCCACGCGGCGGTGGAACGTGCGGCGCAGGGTCTCGGCGGTGCCGAAGCCGCAGCGGCGGGCGATGACCTCGACCGGGTCGTCGCTCTCCGCCAGGGCGCGGCGGGCCGCCTCGACGCGTACCCGCTCGACGTACGAGCCGGGTGGGACGCCGAGCTCGGCGGTGAAGCGCCGTTGCAGGTGGCGCGGGCTGAGCCCGGCGTGCGCGGCGAGCTCCTGGATGTCGTGCCGGGCGCCGGGGTCGGCGTGGATGGCCGACACGGCGGCGCGGACGGGGTCGGTGGACGGCTGCGCCGACCACAGCGCCACGCTGAACTGCGACTGGCTGCCCGGCCTGCGCAGGTACATGACCAGCCGGCGGGCCACCTCGAGCGCGACGTCGCCGCCGAGGTCGTCCTCGACCAGCGCGAGGGCGAGGTCCATGCCGGCGGTCACCCCGGCCGACGTCCACACGCGCCCGTCCCTGACGAAGATCGGATCGCCGTCGACCGTCACACCGGGGTGCTCCCGGGCGAGCTGGTCGACGCGCGCCCAGTGCGTGGTGACCCGGCGGCCGTCGAGCAGCCCGGCCGCGGCCAGCAGGAAGGCCCCGCTGCAGACGGAGGTGACCCGGCGGGCCCCGGCGCCGGCGGCGGCGACCCAGGCGGTCAGCCCGGGGTCGTTCCTGGCCTCGTAGACGCCCGTGCCGCCGGCGACGACCAGCGTGTCCACGCCCTCCGGGGACAGCGTGGCGATGCCGTGACCGGCGTGCACGGGCAGGCCGCTGCCCGCGTGGACGAGGCCCGGGGACGGGGCCACGATCTCGCAGGCGTAGCCGCCCGCCAGCCTGCCGGCCTGCTGGAACACCTCGTACGGGCCGGTCAGGTCGAGGGACTGGAAGCCCTCGAAGACGACGAAGACGACGCGGCGCTGGTTCACCCCTTCACCCTGCTGGCCGCCGGGCGATGGCGTCAATGACCGCTACCCCACAGATCGCGCCATGCCTTCAGCATGCCTGAAGGTGCGTGCTACGCTTCAGGCCACCTGAAGGTTGGAGGAGGAACACATGGAGCACTTGCTGCTGTCGATCCACGTGGTCGCCGGCATCGTGTTCGTGGGCGGCTCGGCCGTCGCCACGAGCCTGTTCCCGCGATACGTGCCGATCGCCGCGGACGGGGACGCGGCCGCCCAGGAAGGGCGTAGCCGGGCCGTGGCCGTGGCGTTGCACCGCATCACGCGTGGCTACAGCCTGGCCGGGCTCGTCGTGCCCGCCGCCGGGATCGTGCTGGCCTTCGCGCAGGGCCGTACCGGTGAGATCTGGGTCGTCCTCGCCATGGTCCTCACCGCGGCGGCGGGCCTGCTGCTGGCGGTGCAGATCCACCCGCGCCAGCGCGACGCCCTCGCCACGCCCGGCGACCGCGCGCCGCTGCGCACCCTGTCCATGCTCGCGGGCGGCTACAACGTGGTGTGGACGGTGGTCGTCGTGCTGATGATCGTCCGCCCCGGCGCGGTGGAAGGGGCGTGACGGCGTTGTACGGCAGCCTCCCGTTCCCCTGGAACGACCTGACCCGGAACGCGACGCGCTTCGCCCGCGACCTGGAAGAGCCCGCGATCTTCAACCACAGCATGCGCACCTATCTCTACGGGCGCCTGATCGGCGAGCGGCAGGACCTGCGGCCCGGCCGTGACTACGACGACGAGCTGCTGTTCCTGGCCTGCGTGTTGCACGACACCGGGCTCAGCGAGCCGGGCGACGGCGACCAGCGCTTCGACCTCGACGGCGCCGACCTGGCCGCCGACTTCCTCACCGCCGAGGGCGTGCCGCCCGAGAAGGTGGAGGTCGTCTGGGACGCGATCGCCCTGCACCTGTCCCCCGAGATCGCCCTGCGCAAGCGGCCCGAGATCGCGCTCGTGACGGCCGGCGCCGGCTTCGACCTGGGGGCCGCCGAACCCGCCCTCCCGCCCGGGTACGCCGACGAGATCCACGCGGTGCTGCCCCGCCTGCACGCCGCCGCCGTGCTCCATGACGCGATCGTCGGCCAGGCGCTCGTCAAGCCGCGGAAGGCGCCGCCGTTCAGCGTGCCCGGCGAGCTCGTCCGCCAGGCGACCCGCCGTACCTGGCCCACCTGGCGGGAGCTGACCGGGAACTCCGCGTGGGACGACTACGACGGCTACCGGCCGGTCATCGAGCCGCCGCCCTGCCCGTCGTCGATGGAGTCCGGCGAGTAGTAGCGGCGCAGCCAGTCGGCCAGCCCGTCGAGCCCGGGGAGCAGGACGCGCTCCGTGACGTTCGCCTGGTCCAGCTTCTGCCTGATCTCGGCCTTGACCCCGGCCGGGATCACCCATCGGTGGCCGAGCCCCTGATGCTCCTCCAGCCACTCCTCGAGCTGGAACGTCGGGTCCGAGAACACCGACAGCACCGACGACTGGTTGATCACCCGCTCGTCCAGCGACGGCGGCTCGAAGAACGCCAGGAACGGGCGGCCGCCACCGCCCAGCCGGTCGAAGCAGGGCAGGTCGGCGGCGACCTCCGCGAGCATCTCCGTGGTGAAGAGCAGGGCGCCCTCGGCGTCGAGCGACGCGCGCAGCGGCTCCGGCAGCAGCCGGTGGGCGCCCGAGCAGTCCACCGCGAGCAGCGCGCCGTCCTCGTCCGGCCACGACGCGGTCGTGAAGTGCAGGGCCACGAGCGGCGAGAAGGTCCAGTCCAGCAGGCGCGTGGGCAGGCCGTGGTGCTGCCCCAGGGCCAGCCAGTCCCAGACGGTCGGGCCTGGGGCCTGGCGGTGAGCATATTTACGGAAATTTCGTATCAGGTGCGACTCGACGGCCGCGTAGTCACCCCGGAGCCGGGCCAGGCCCGACATGTGCGAGTACGTGCTCCGGGCCAGGCCCCGGAAGACCAGCGTCGAATGCGCGGGCCCGCCGCCGTCGCACCTGCCGGCCTCGCTGATCGCATCGTCCAGCTCGCGCCAGGACGACACCGTAACCACCTTCACCATGGTCCCGTTGCCCCTGACCACGCCCTCCACACCTGCCCGCCTCCTCCCCCGTGGCCGCACCCCACGCCCAGGGACCCCCGGGGCGCCCACCCACCGCTGCCGCTTTCGCACCGCACTTCGGCCGAGGTCCATTGGGGGAGGAGGCGCGGCCGGGGCGCGGGCCCGTCCGGAGCGCAGGCCCGTCCGGGGTGTGGGCGGCTGCGGCGTGCGGGCCTTCGCGGAAAGGGGCAGGGTGCGGTGACGTGCCCGAACGGGCCTTGGGGTGCGCAAGGCGTCCGGGTCTTCGGGGTTACGGGGTGAGTGTGGCTCGGTTGCCGGTGTCGGCGGGGCGGACGTGGATGGGCTCGCCGATGGGCTCTCCCTCCGACAGGAAGGTCAGGGTGCGCTCGTCGTCCGCCAGGGCGAGGAAGCGGCCCCCGCCCTCCACGCGCCCCACCACGAACCCCGTACGCCTCCCGTCCCGCCGGTGCTTGACCGTGCAGGTCTCGATCGTGGCCCGGCCGTGCGGCTGGGCGGCCTGCTCGACGGGGGCCCAGGAGTCGATCTCGGACTGGAGTTCGGCGCTGCGGTCGGCCCGCCAGGGCGCGGGCGCGGCGGAGTAGACGCCCGCGGAGTACTTGCTCAGCGCACCCCCGTTCGCCCCCACCAGCCCGTACGCCCCCGGCAGGGCCCGCACCCGCCGCACCACCTCGGCGATGGCGTGCATCGAGTAGTTGTTGCCCGCCCCGCCGAAGAAGGGCAGCCCGCCGGTGACCGTCAGCTCCCCCGACCCGTCCACCGGCAGCCCGAGCCCCTCGCAGACGTTGGAGACGGCGATGGGGAAGCAGCTGTACAGGTCGATGGCCGCCAGGTCGGAGGCCGCGACGCCGGCCTGCTCCAGGGCGTGCCGGACGGCCATCGTGGCGGCCGGGCTCGTGCTGAGGTCGGCGCGGTCCAGCAGGTCGCGTTCGCGCAGGTCGGCGTGGCCGTGCAGGAAGACCCAGCGGTCCTCGGGCACGCCCAGCCGCCGGGCGGCGGCCACGGACGTCAGCACGACCGCCGCGCCCTGGTTGACCTTCTCGCGGGCGACGAGGTAGCGGGTGTAGGGGTCGGCGATGAGGCGGTTGCTCGCGGTCGGGGTGACGAGTTCGGCCGCGCCGCGCTCGACGGGGGCGGCGGCGTGCGGGTTGACCGCGGCGATCTTGGTGAACGGGGCGAAGAGGGCGCCCATGCCGGCCGCGTACTCCTGCCGGGTCTGGCCGAGCCGGGCCCGGCGCGCGTTGTCGAACAGCGCGTACTGGCTGGGCGCGTCCGTCAGCCGGTGCACGATCTGCGCGGCCGAGACGAGCCCGTCGAGGCCGTAGCCCCGGTCCTCCAGGGAGCCTTCGACGCTCTCGCCGAAGTCCGGCCTGTCCTGCGGCGCCGCCCCGGCCAGGTGCTGGGTCGTCGAGATGGCCTCCGAGCCGAAGAGCAGGACGACCTCGGCCGCCCCGGCGGCGATCGTCGCGGCCAGCTCGTTGACCAGGTGCTGGGGCGCCTGCCCGCCGGCGGTCTCGAGGACGGCCCGGCGCGGGGCGGCTCCCACGCGGCCGGCGACCGAGCGCGGGTAGTTGTTCGACCTGCCGAGCGGCGAGGGGATGCCGGGCGCGGAGATCTCGAACTGCCGCACCCCGGCCACGGTGTCGACGGCCGCGGCGACCTCGGCGGGGTCCGCGCCGGTGTCGGCGAGCGCCTCCCTGGCGGCCTCGGCGGCCAGCTCGACGGGCGACAGACGGCGGTAGCCCGGCTCGCCGATCCGTTCCGAGGACTGCCCGGTCCCGACGACGATCGGCGTAAGAGGGTCAATGTCCGAGACAATCATCCACACGCTCCAACAGACGATATTTCTAGACAATAACCGTGATGGATCCTACGTTCGAAGTGAGGTGGATCACTGCCCGCGCTCCCCCGATGAGGTGACCTCGCATGTCCCTTGACCACGCGACGACCCGGTTCCTGCAGGAGATGGCCGCCGCCGGCGGCGCCCCGCTTCACGAGTCGACCCCCGAGGAGGCGCGCACCGTCAGCGCGGCGCTGAGCGAGATGTACGGCAAGGGCCCCGACGTGGAACGCGTCGAAGAGGTCACCATCCCGGCGGAGGACGGCGCCTCGTTCCCCGCCCGCGTCCTGGTCCCGTCCGAGAGCCCGCGCGGCGTCATCGTGTACTACCACGGCGGCGGCTGGGTCCTCGGCACCATCGACGAGTTCGACACCCTGGGCAGGGAGCTGGCCGCGCGGACCGGCTGCGCCGTCGTCCTGGTGGGCTACCGGCTCGCCCCAGAGCACCGCTACCCCACCGCCGCCCGCGACGCCTACGCGGCGCTGCTGTGGAGCGCCGCCCGCCTGCCCGGCCTGCCGATCGTCGTGGCGGGCGACAGCGCGGGCGGCAACCTGGCGGCCGTCGTGACCCGGCGGGCCAGGGACGAGGGCGGCCCGGCCATCGCGCTGCAGGTGCTCGTGTACCCGGCCACCGACTGCGACCTGGACAACGCCTCCTACCGCGACCCGGAGAACCAGCTCCTGCTCACCCGGGACACCATGGTCTGGTTCTGGGACCACTACGTGCCCGACCCCGCCCAGCGGACGAACCCCGACGCCTCTCCGCTGCGCGCCGCCGACCTGTCCGGCCTGCCGCCCGCGGTCGTGCTGACCGCCGAGCACGACGTGCTGCGCGACGAGGGCGAGGCGTACGCCGAGCGGCTGCGCCAGGCGGGCGTGCCGGTCGAGTTCAAGCGCTTCGAGGGTCAGATGCACATCTTCTTCACGATGGTGAACGTGCTGCCCGCCAGCGCGGACGCGCTCGTCATGGTCGCCGCCGCCATCGAGCGGAGCGTGGCATGACACCCCAGGCGAGGTACGACGCCGTGGTCGTCGGGGCGGGCTTCGCGGGCCTGTACATGCTGCACCGGCTGCGCGGCCTGGGCCTGTCCGTACGCGTCTTCGAGACCGGCGACGGCGTGGGCGGCACCTGGTACTGGAACCGCTACCCCGGCGCCCGCTGCGACGTGGAGAGCATGCAGTACTCCTACTCCTTCTCCCCCGAGCTGGAGCAGGAGTGGGAGTGGACCGAGCGTTACCCGTCCCAGCCCGAGATCCTCCGCTACCTGGAGCACGTCGCCGACCGGTTCGACCTGCGGCGCGACATCCGGTTCGGGACCCGGGTGACGCGGGCGGCGTACGACGAGACCGAGCACGTGTGGCGGGTGGAGACCGACCGGGGCGACCGGGTCGCGGCCCGCCATCTCGTCACGGCGGTCGGCTGCCTGTCGGCGGCGCGCGTTCCCGACTTCCCCGGCGCGGCCTCCTTCCGGGGCCCCAGCCACCACACGGGGCGCTGGCCGCACGAGGGCGTCGACCTCACCGGGCTGCGGGTGGCCGTCATCGGCACGGGCTCGTCCGGCATCCAGTCCATCCCGGTCATCGCCGAGCAGGCCGCGCACGTGACGGTCTTCCAGCGCACCCCCAACTACAGCGTGCCCGCCTGGAACCGGCCGCTGGAGCCCGAGTACCAGAGCTGGGTCAAGGCGAACTATCCCGGCCTGCGGCGGGCCATGCGCGAGTCCCACACCGGGCTGCTCGATCCCGGCAACCCGGGCTCGGCGCTGGAGGCCGGCGACGAGAAGCGGGCCCGGGAGTTCGAGGCGCGCTGGGCCAAGGGCGGCGTCACTTTCCTCGGCGCGTACGGCGACATCGGCATCAGCTCCGAGGCGAACGAGCACGCCGCCGAGTTCGTCCGCGCCAAGATCCGCGAGATCGTGGCCGATCCGGAGGTCGCGGAGAAGCTGTCGCCCAGGAACCATCCGCTCGGCACCAAGCGGATCTGCGTCGACACCGGCTACTACGCCACCTTCAACCGGCCGGACGTCACCCTGGTCGACGTCCGGGAGGACCCGATCGTGGAGATCACCCCGACCGGCGTGCGCACCGCCGCCGCCGAGCACCCCGCCGACGTGATCGTGTACGCCACCGGCTACGACGCGATGACCGGCCCGCTGCTGGCCATCGACATCACCGGCAAGGGCGGCCTGTCGCTGCGCCGCAAGTGGGAGGCGGGCCCGCGCACCTACCTGGGGCTGATGACCGCGGGCTTCCCCAACCTGTTCACCGTCACCGGGCCGGGCAGCCCGTCCGTGCTGAGCAACATGATCGTCTCGATCGAGCAGCACGTGGAGTGGATCGCCGACTGCGTCGCCCGGCTGCGGGCCGGCGGCGTCGCGGCCATCGACGCCGACCCGCTCGCCGAGGACGCCTGGATGGCGCACGTCAACGAGATCGCCGGGCAGACCCTCTTCGTGCGGGCCGACTCGTGGTATCTCGGGGCCAACATCCCCGGCAAGCCGCGGGTGTTCATGCCGTACGTGGGGGGTGTGGGGGTGTACCGGGAGAAGTGCGACCAGGTGGCGGCGGCCGGCTACGAGGGGTTCGTGCTCTCCTCGTGAGTCAGCCGGCGAACAGCTGGGTGAGCTTCAGGAACAGCTCGTACACCCCGTACGTGAAGGGCAGCCCCACCCACGCCCACGCCAGCACCATCAGCCCGGTACGCCGGCCCGTCTCCTGGGGGTTCATACCGTCTGTCCCTTCTCCGTCGCCTGCGGGTCGAGCCGCTGCGCGGGCCGCTCGTGATACCTGTCGTGCACGGGCCGGATCAGCTCGTTGGCCAGGAAGCCCACCGCGAGCAGCCCGATCATGATGAACAGCGAGGTGGTGTAGAGCTCGGGCCCGGACCGCCCGGCGGCCTTCTGCGCGTCGGCGATGGCGTTGACGATCAGCGGGCCGAGCACCCCCGCGGTGGACCAGGCGGTGAGCAGGCGGCCGTGGATGGCCCCGACCTGGTAGGTGCCGAAGAGGTCCTTGAGGTAGGCGGGCACGGTCGCGAAGCCGCCGCCGTAGAAGGACAGGATGCCCAGCGCGGAGATGATGAACAGCGGCTTGGACGCGTCGCCCCACAGGGCGATGACGAGGTACAGCAGCGCGCCGGCGCCCAGGTAGACGCGGTACATGTTCTTGCGCCCGATCAGGTCCGAGGTGGAGGACCAGACGAAGCGGCCGGCCATGTTCGCCAGCGACAGCAGCGCGACGAAGCCCGCCGCCGCCCCCGCCGCGACGGCCGCCGTGGTGCCGGTGAAGAAGTCCGTGATCATCGGCGCGGCCTTCTCCAGGATGCCGATGCCGGCGGTGACGTTGCAGCACAGCACGACCCACAGGCAGTAGAACTGCGGGGTACGGATGGCGTTGCGGGCCGAGACGTCGGCCGTGGTGATCAGCGGGCGCAACTTGACCGTGCGCGGGCGCCGGCCCTTCGGCGGGGACCAGCCCTCGGGCGGGACGCGTACCAGGAGCACGCCCATCGTCATGAAGGCGGCGTAGACCAGGCCGTGCACGAGGAACGTCGTGGCGATCCCGGTCGCGCTGGGGCCGAAGGAGGCCAGCATCTGCGCCGACCAGGGCGAGGCGATCAGGGCGCCGCCGCCGAACCCCATGATCGCGATGCCGGTGGCCATGCCCGGCCGGTCGGGGAACCATTTGATCAGCGTCGAGACCGGCGAGATGTAGCCGATGCCGAGCCCGATGCCGCCCACGACGCCGTAGCCGAGCACGACCAGCCAGTACTGCCCGGTGGCCACGCCCAGCGCCGAGAGCAGGAAGCCGGAGGAGAAGCAGGCCATCGACACGAACATGGCCCACCGGGGCCCGTTGCGCTCCACGAGCGTGCCGCCGAAGGCCGCCGACAGGCCGAGCATGACGATGCCGAGCTGGAACGGCAGCGCGCTCTGCGTGCCGGAGAGCCCGAGCGAGGATTCGAGCGGGGGTTTGAAGACGCTCCACGCGTACGCCTGCCCGATGGCCAGGTGCACGGAGAGCGCCGCCGGCGGCACGAGCCAACGGCTCCAGGTGGGCGCCGCCACGCTACGGGAACGACTGAGGAAGCCTGCGGGGCTCACGGACCTCGAACTGTCTGCCACGCCCCACCGGTATCACATACGGTATGCAGTATTGAAAAGGCGGATGATCTTTACGGCGAACGGTCAAATCTCGTCGACGAACGGCCAGGGTAGTCCATCGTAATCTTGGGACGAACGAGAAGGGGTGGGCCGCATGGAGCCAGAGGTCAGGACAGCGGCGGGCGGCCTGCGGGGCCGGGCCGAGGGCGGTGTGGCGGTCTTCCGCGGCATCCCGTTCGCCCGGCCGCCGCTCGGCGAGCTGCGGTTCGCCGCCCCCGTGCCCGCCGAGGCGTGGGACGGCGCGCGCGACTGCCCGGCCTTCGGGCCGCCACCGCCCCAGGCGCCCTCCCCGGGGGGCGCGCCCGTGGCGGAGCGGAGCGGGGAGAGCTGGCTGACGGTCAACGTCTGGTCGCCGTCCCTGGACGCCGCGGCGGGGCTGCCGGTGATGGTGTGGATCTACGGGGGCGCGTACCGCGGCGGTGACGCCGGCGAGTCCGTCTACGACGGCGCGCTGCTCGCCCGCGAGGGGAACGCTGTCGTGGTCACGCTCAACTACCGGGTGGGGATGGAGGGGTTCGCCCACATCGAGGGGGCGCCGGCCAACCGGGGGCTGCTCGACCAGGTGGCCGCGCTGGAGTGGGTGCGGGACAACGTGGCGGCGTTCGGGGGCGATCCGGGGCGGGTGACGGTGTTCGGCGAGTCCGCCGGGGCCGGGTCCGTGGCCGCGCTCATGGCCATGCCGCGCGCGGCGGGGCTGTTCGGGCGCGCGATCGCGCAGAGCGTCCCCGGCACGTACTTCTCCGCGCCGCTGGCCGCCGGCATCGGCGCGGTCCTGGCCGCCGAGCTGGGCCTGCGGCCCACCGTCGCCGACCTCGCCGACGTCGCGCCCGACCGGCTCGTGGCCGCCGCCGACGCGGTGACGGCCAAGATGCCCGAGTACGAGGACCGCTGGGGCCCGGTCGCCCGCACCGTCACTCCGTTCTCCCCCGTCGTGGACGGCGACGTCCTGCCCCGCGACCCCTGGGCGGCGCTGGCGGACGGGGCGGCCCGCGGGGTCGAGCTGATCGTGGGCCACAACCGGGACGAATACCGCCTGTTCACGCAGACGGGAAGGTCGGCGGGGCCTTCGGCCGACGTCCTGCTGCGTACGTTCGCGCCCGGGCTGCCCTACCGCGACGCCTTCCCCGGGGCGGAGCCCGAGCTGCTGGGCGAGCTGGTCCGGTCCGACTGGCTGTTCCGCATGCCCTCCCTGCGCCTGGCCGACGCGCAGGCGGCCGGGGGCGGGCGGGTGCACGCGTACGAGCTGACCTGGGCCAGCCCTGTCATGGGCGGCGCGCTGGGCGCCTGCCACGCCCTCGACGTGCCGCTGGTCTTCGGCAACCTGGACAGCGGGATGGGCCGGTTCTTCCTCGGCGACCCCGCACCGGCCGAGGCCGAGCGCGTGTCGGCCGATTTCCGCCGCACGTGGACGGCCTTCGCGGCGGGCGAGGGGCCGGGGTGGGCGGCGTACGAGCCCGGGCGGCGCCTGGTCCGCCTCTTCGACACCCAGCCGTCCGTCGTGCCCTACCCGGAGGAGACCTCGCGCCGCCTGTGGTCCGCCCACCGGTTCGGCGAACTCCCCCTCCTCACCTGAGACCCCTACCGAACATTATTCTGTAGTGTGGTGTGGCATGACGGACATCTTCGACGACCTCGCAGCCGAGTACGAGCAGCTCGACGCCGTCCTGGCCACCCTCACCCCCGCCCAGTGGGCCCACCCGTCGGCCGCCGCCGGCTGGACCGTCTCCGACGTGGTCCTTCACCTGGCCCAGAGCGAGGAGCTGGTCATCGCCTCGATCGCCGGTGAGCTGGCCGACCGCAGGTCCCCCGGCGAGGTCGACGCCATGGCCGACGCCCTCGTGACCGCCGAGCGCGCCATCTCCCCCGCCGACGTGCTGGCCCGCTGGCGCGCGGCCACCTCCGCCACGCCCGGCTCCCTCCGCGCCCATCCCAAGGGCAGCCGCCTGACCTGGGTGGCCGCCTCCCTGTCCCCGGCGACGCTGGCCACCACCCGCCTGGCCGAGCACTGGGCCCACGCCTACGACATCACCGCGCCCCTGGGCATCGCCTACCCCGACACCTCGCGGCTGCGCCACATCGCCTGGCTGGGGCACCGTACGCTGCCGTACGCGTTCGACGTCGAGGGCCTCTCGGGCGGGCCCGTCCGGTGCGAGCTCACCTCGCCCGACGGCGACCCGTGGCACCTCGGCGACCCCGACGCCCCCTCGGTCATCACCGGACCGGCGGCCGACTTCTGCCGGGTGGGCGCCCGCCGCCTCGCCCCCGCCGACTCGGCGCTGAAGGCCACCGGCCCGCACGCCGCCGAGGCCCTGTCCGTCCTGCGCAACTACGCTTTCTGACCCCCCTTGCCGAGCTACGGCCGTGCCGGCATCCCGAGCATGTTCCGCTCGTCGACCAAAATGGCCACAGGCTAGGGAAACCCCTAGGTCACCTCCTCTGGCGGAGCCGCGCGCCCGGTGAAAGCGTTCCGGTATCCGGGCGCGGGAGCCGATCCCCCGCGCCCGCACGCGGACGACGACCCGGGGTGGGTGGAAGACATGACCGAGCCATCAGGTGCGGCGGCGAAGCAGGAGCTCCAGGACTTCCTGCGCACGGCGGACAGGTTGACGCTCGACGACAGGAAGCTCCTGGTCCAGCAGGCGCTGCTGCTCATCGAGCAGAACTACGTACATCTGCCGCTGAAGGCCGCGATGCACGCCGTGAACCCGGTGCAGCGGCTGCGGCTGCTCGCCGTGCGGCTGAACCGGCAGACCCCGAGGACCATGGGCCCGGAATGGCGCTTCCACGCGGAGATGTCGGAGATCTTCCACTCCGTACGCGACCTGCACACCAACTACATCCTCCCCCTGCCGTACGCCGGCAAGATCGCCTACCTGCCGTACCTGATCGAGGAGTACTACGTCGGCGAGGAGCGCCACTACGTGGTGACCAGGACGGTCGCGGGCTTCTCCGCCCCCGGGTTCGCCCCCGGCGTGGAGGTCACCCACTGGAACGGCATCCCGATCGACCGGGCGGTGGACATCAACGCGGCCCGGTTCGCGGGCAGCAACCCGGCGGCCCGGCACGCGCGCGGCCTGCAGTCCCTGACGATCCGGCCGCTGCGCCTGCACGTGCCGCCGGACGAGACCTGGGTCGTGCTGACGTACGTCGGCGCCGACGGCATCCGCCGCGAGCTGCGCGAGAGCTGGCGGGTCGACGACAACCAGCCGTCCTTCGTGGACGCCGACCAGCTCAGCGTCGCCGCCGTCGCCCAGGGCCTCGACCTCGGCGCGGACGAGATCGGCCGGGCGCTCAAGATGTTGTACATCCCGGAGGCCGTCTCGACGCAGGAGATCGTGGGCGGCACCGAGCTGACGGCCGAGCCCGCCGCGCCGGGGGCCGACATCCCGACGTCCATGCCGGGCTTCTTCCGGGCCAAGAGCGTCGACACGCCGTCGGGCATCTTCGGCCACATCCGCATCTTCAGCTTCAACGTCAACGACCCGGACGCGTTCTTAGGGGAGTTCCTCCGGCTCGTCGCGCTCCTGCCGCAGAACGGGCTCATCGTGGACGTGCGCGGCAACGGCGGCGGGCACATCCACGCCAGCGAGTTCCTGCTGCAGACGCTCACGCCGCGCCCGATCGTGCCGGAGCCGACGCAGTTCATCACCTCCGCCCTGAACCAGCGGATCTGCAAGCAGCACCAGGAGAACCCCACCGGCCAGATCGACCTCGGCCCCTGGTGCCCGTCCATGGAACAGGCGCTGGAGATCGGCGCCGTCTTCTCCGGCAGCTTCCCCATCACCCCGGCGGGCGGGGCCAACGCCATCGGCCAGCGGTATTTCGGCCCGGTCGTCCTGGTCACCAACGCCCTCTGCTACTCGGCGACCGACATCTTCGCCGGCGGCTTCCAGGACCACAAGATCGGCCCGATCCTCGGCACCGACGACAACACCGGCGCGGGCGGCGCCAACGTGTGGACCCACGAGCTGCTCAAGGTCCTGCTCGAACTGCCCACGCCCGTACCCGACAACCCCTACCGGCCGCTGCCCGGGCAGGCGAACATGCGGGTGTCGGTACGGCGTACGCTGCGGGTCCACGAGCTCGCCGGCACGCCCGTCGAGGACCTCGGGGTGGTGCCCGACTTCCGCCACCAGATGACCCGCAAGGACGTCCTGCAGGACAACGCCGACCTGCTCACGCGGGCGGGGGAACTGCTCGCGGGGCGGCCGGTGCGGCGGCTCGACGTGCAGGTCTCCGGGGCGGCCGGCGAGCTGACGCTCACGACGCGGCTGGTGGACCGGGCCGACGTCTACCTGGACGGCCGGCCGGTGGCGTCGGTGAACGTGACCCGGGAGGTCACGACCGTGCCGGTGCCCGGGGCAGGGTCGGCTCACGTCATTCGGGTGGAGGGCTTCCAGGACGGCGACCTCGTCGCCTCCCGCACCCTCCCGCACTGACCTCCCGCACGGCCCTGCCGCACGGTCCCACCACCCACCGCTCAGTCGCCCCATCGCCCTGCCGCCCCGCCGCCCCACCGCCCTCGCCAGTGGCTCCTGGCGCGCGGAGGGCACATGCGGGCTCCGTGCGCGCAGGGCGTCGGGCACGCAGGGCGTCGAGGCAGGGGACCCGCGGAAGGCACGGACCGCGCGAGCGGCGCGGGCGCGTCAGACCCGAAGGCATCGGGGGCGCGGGCGCGCGGGGGCGGGGGGCGGGGGGCGGGCACACGGGGCGCGCGGGACAGCGGGGAGCCAGGCCCGGCGCGGGGCCAGACCCGCGGGATCAGCGGGGGGCGCGGGACCGGCGGAGGCCCGGGACAGGCGGAGGCGCGGGGCCAGCGGAGGCCCGGGACCGGCAAAGGCCCGGGGGCTCCAGGTGCTCAGCGTTCAGGGCGGGGGCCTGGGCGTGGGGAGCGACGGCCCGGTCTGGTGGGTGGAAGCGGGTGGCCGGCCATGGCGCTGTCGGCCTCGGCGACGAGCGGGCAGGCGCGGTGGCGTTGCCAGCCGTCCCGGAGGCGGCGGACCTCGTCGCGCACCCGGGCCGAGGCGATCAGCCGTACGTCGTCGCTGAGGCCGAGGGCGGTGGCGGCGGCCTGCTCCGGGTCGCCGGCCCGCAGGTAGGCGTGCGCCGCCCGCAGGCCGATCAGGGCACGGGTGCGCAGCTCGACGGGACGGCGGGCGTTCATGGAGGCGGTGAAGTGGCGGGCGGCGGTGGCGTGGTCGCCGAGCTGGGTGAGGGTCAGGCCGATCTGGTGCTCCAGGGATTCGCGCCGGTAGTTGCCCGTCCACTCCGTCTCCGGCGGGGAGTCGGCGCGTTCGAGCTGGGTCTCCGTGCTGCGGAGGAGGTTCAGGGCGTCCCAGCGGGTGCCGGCCGCCGCGTGCGCCTCGGCGCGCATGCCGGTGATCCAGGCCAGCGTGCGGCGGGGGCCGTGCCCGCCGAGGGCGGAGGCGGCGGCGTCGGCCAGCGCCAGCGCCTCGCCGTCGTGCCCGAGCTCGGCGGCCTGCACGGCCATGCTGCGTAACGCCGTCGCCCGCAGCACCAGGTCGCCGGCCTCGTCCGCGAGCCGTACGGTGCTGATGTAGTAGCGCTGGGCGAGCGCGTTCGCGCCGGCGTCCATGGCCATGTAGGCGGCCAGGTAGCTCAGCTCGGCCGCGGCGGTGAACAGGTCGGGGCGGGTGCGGCCGGTCGCATCGTGCAGCAGGGGCGTGACCTCGCGCGACAGGTACGCGGCGACCGCGACGCGGGCGTGGCCGCCGCCGTACTGGTCGTCCAGGTCAGCGAAGCTGGCGGTGGCGGCGCGGATACGGGCCACGTCGCCCGCGCCCACCCTGCCGGCGGGGCCCGGGGCCCGGACGGCGGCTCGGTGGCCGGACAGGCCGGAGAGCGCGGCCAGCGTGAACGTGCCGGCGGTCAGTACGGTACGGCGGTTGAGCAGGTCGTCCTCCCCCAGCGTGGCCAGGCGGGCGACCGGGTCGCCGCGCCACGGGTCGTCGGCGGGCGGCGCCGTTCCGGGATCCGGCCAGCCGAGGTGCGTCGGGGAGAGCTCCGGCCGGGCGAGGCGGCGCCGGAACGCCTCCACGGCGGCGCGGATCGCCTCGGGCCTGGGAACGGTGCCGGTCAGCCAGTGCCCCACCGCCGAGCGGTCATAGTGGATCCGCTCCCCGGTCTCGGCGGCGACGGCGTTGACGTGCTGCGCGGTGGCGGCGTGCGTCCAGCCGGCCTCCTCGATCAGCGCGGCGAGGGCCCCGTTCACGACGGGGCGGGTACGCCGTGGCGGCATCGCAGCTTCACATCGCTTCACATCGCGGTGCTCTCGACGATCCGCCGTACGCAGCGCACCGTCAATAGTGCGGACCGTGATGCCCACGGCATCAGCGGTCTCCCGGACCGGCCGATACGAGGATGGTGCACGAGTGAGCGGTCCCGCGGACAGCGGCCCCTGGCGCATGAGCCGCGACAGCGGCCCCGAACGCATGAGCTGCGACAACGGCCCCGGGCACGCCGGCAGCGACCCCGAGCCCGGCCACCCGGCCCAGGACGAGGGGCCTCGGGGGCGCGTGAACCGCGACGGCGGGCGGTCCGGGATGGAGGCCGGGGCGCCGGCCGAGGTGGCCCAGGCCGAGTTGCTGGCCGCGCTGGCGGGCCGGCCGCTGGTCGCCGTCGGCCGGTTCAGCACCGCCCTGCGTACCGGCTACACCGGCCCCGCCCCCATCGAGGCCCTGCGTCCCGCCCTGAGCATCGGCTGCTACTCGGCGTGGGACCCCGCCCTGCCGGGCATGGTCGTCGCCGCCGAGGACCGCACCCGCGTACGCTCGGTGGCCGAACGGCAGGGCTGGCTCCGCCGCGTACGCCACGACGCCGCCCGCCACCTGGTCAAACTCGACCGCCCACCGGTCATCTCCGCCTGGTACGCCGGCGCCCAGCTCCACGAGCTGGCCGGCCCCGGCGGCACCGTCGCGGCGATCGACGCCGGCGTACGGGCCACGATCGAGGCCAGGCACCTCTTCGACGACCTGCTGCGCGCGGCCGGCGTGCCCGCCGTGGCGCGGATCCGCTGCGTGCCGGCCGAGCGGCTGCCGAGCCTGGCGGAGCTGCGGCGCGCGGTGGGCACGGAGCGGGTCGTGGTGCAGGCGGGGGCCGGGTCCGGCGGGCACGGCACCGTGGTCGTGTCGGGGGAGGAGGACATGGCGCGGGCGGCGCGGCTGCTGGGGCCGTACCGGGTGGCGGCGTACGTGGACGGCTGGCCCTGCGCCGTCACCGTCCTCAGCGTCCCGGACGGCGCCGGCGGGGTGAGCGTGTACGTGGACCGGCCGTCGCACACGGCGGCCGGCGTCGCCGAGCTGGGCGCCGCCCCGCTGTCCTGCGCCGGCCACGACTGGTCCCGCCCCTGGCCGGTCCCGGCCGCCGCGCTGCTCATCGAGTGCGCGGAACGCATCGCGATCTGGGGCTGGCGCCGCTACGGCGTGGCGGGGCTGTTCAGCCTGAACGCCCTGCTCACGCCGGGCGAGCGGGTCTACCTGTCGGCCATCAAGTGGCGGCACGACGCGAGCACCGAGGTCTCGGCGGTCAACCAGCAGGTGATCGGCGTGCCCCCGTTCGTCCTGGCCCACCTGGCCGTGATGCTGGGCGGCCCGGTGAGCTGGCTGGCGGACCCGCAGGAGTTCAACCAGCTCAGCCTGCTCCGGGCCACCCAGCGCGGCGGGCCGTTCTCGATCAGGGTTCGCCTGAGCCGCGAGTCGCCGGTACGGGTGGCGACCGGCCAGGGCTCGGGCGTGTACCGGCTGGACCGCGCCGACCGCCCGCGCTGGGTCCGGCGCGCCGCCCACCCGTCGGACGCCCGCGCCGACCAGGGCGAGTTCCTGCTCGCCGACCTGCCGGCGCCTGACGTCGTCTGCCACCCGGGCGCCGACCTCGCCACCATCGAGGGCGTCACGGAGGGCGTCACGCAGCCCTTCCACGGCCCCGCCAGCGCCTCCCCCTTCACCCGCCGCGTCGCCGCCGCCCTCGACCAGCTCCTCGTCCCCCACCACCCCTGACGGCCCCACGCCGCCACGCGTCCGCCGGCCTCAGCCTCAGCCTCAGCCTCAGCCTCAGCCTCAGTGGAGGCCGATGGCGCTCTCCCAGAACCAGTTCCACCGGATCTCGTCGCGGAACCGGGCCGCTCCCGCCTCGTACAGCACACCGATGGCGCCGTTGCCGATGAGCGTCATGTCCGAATACCCCGCATGATCGCTGTCGATCCGAACCCCGGCGTTGTTGACCGTGTCGTTGTAGTTGCGCCAGGTGGCCCCCTCGTCGAAGGACGAGCGCACGTTCATGCCCACCGGGTTGTTGTCGGTCTTCGGGGTGGCGGGCGCCGACAGCAGGACGCGGGTGTACGGGCCGCCGTCCCAGCGCTGGCGGAGCAGGGCGGGATGGGTCGGGGGCGCGGTGACGGCGTTGTCGGCGCGGAACCCGCCGTCGAAGGTCTGGCCGCCGTCCGTGCTGACCCCGCGGGCCAGGCCGTGCACGGAGGTCTGGTCGGGGACCGCGCCGTTGCGGGCGATCACGAGGATGCCGCCGTCCGTCCGCTCGACCAGGGTCTGCTCGCCCAGCTTGAGCACCGACTTGTCGTACGTGGCGGTCGCGCCGGTCTGCCAGCTGCCGCCATGGTCGTCGCTGTAGACCAGGCGCACGCTCTGCTGGTTCCCCACCGCGAAGTAGACCGGCACCACCAGCCGGCCCACGTGGTCGCCGCGCGTGAGCTGGATCCCGTGCCCGGGCCCGGTGGCGAACCAGTCGCCGGGACCGGCGGGGGCCTTGATCTCGTCCGACAGGTCGTCCGGCGCCGACCACGTGCGCCCGTCGTCCCTGCTGACCTGGACCTTCGGGGTGCGCGGCGTGGTCTGGGTGGCGGTCGGCTCCGAGGTCGTGAGCAGGAACACGGGTCCGGTCGAGTCGGCCACGACGGTCGCGTTCCCCTGGAGGATCGCCCCGGCGGTGCTTGCCAGGACGGTCCTGCTCGCCTCCCAGGTGACTCCGTTGTCGGTGGAGCGCCGCATGACGACGTCGAACGCGCCGTGGTCGGCGCAGTTGTTCCGGTTGCGCCGCTCCGCGAAGGCGAGCAGCACGTTGTTCCTGGTCTTCACGACCGCCGGGAGCCGGAAGCAGGTCACGACCGCCGCTCCGGTGGCCGGATCAGTGGTCGAGTACTGCTTCCAGAGGGTCTGCTTGTGCCAGGTGTACGTGGGCGGCTGCGCGGCAGCGGCCGGTGCCGCCATAATCGCCACCGCCACGACGGCCCCGACCGCGGCGCCTAAAGTGCGAAACATACGCATGGATGCCTCCATCTCGCGCGTTCGCGGTCATGATCTCATCGGCGGCACCGCGATCAACCCTCATGAACCGGCGAGCTCCTTAACCCACGGTGAACCGCCGCTGGACGTGCCGGGGCACCGCCCGGGACGCCGGACGGGGCACCGCCCGGGACGCCGCTCGAAACGCCGGACGGGACCTCGGACGGGACGCGTGCTGCGTCCCGGGTGAACGCCGTGACCTGGTGGCCGCGCCGCGCGGCCTCCGCGACGACCCGGGACCCGATGACACCCGTGGCGCCGAACACCCGATACGCACAGCGTCCTCCAAGATCCATAGACACCGTTCAAAAACACAGGGTGTGGGTGAGAGCCTGCAGCGTGTCCACGGGGGTGCCTGGGGGCGGGGAGACGCGGAGGACGGGTTCGCGCAGGTCGAGCGGCGCTCTGGCCGTCGGTACGACGCTCACGAGCAGGGACGCCTCGGCCGCCCGGGCGGCGGCGCGCTCGGCCGTGTCGCCTGGCGGGGGTATGAGCGTCACCAGGGCCGACGGCTCGTCGAGCGGCTCGGCCACGCGCCAGCCGCCCGCCCCGTCGAGCAGCTCGCGGGCCGTGCGTCCGAGCTCGGCCAGGTGCGCGTGGACGGCCGCTGGGCCGAGCGCGTGGTGCTCCAGGACCGCCACGCCGAGCCCGGCCCGGGCCGCGACGGCCGCTTCCGAGCTCTCGTAACGCGCCGCCCCGGGCACGGGCACCGGCTCCCCGCCCTCCCACGACGCCTCGCCGCCTCCGCGCGCCCACACTCCCCCGTCCCGTGACAGGCCACCGGCCTCCGGCGCGAGGCCCTGCCACGACGGGTCGTGCCACACGTGGCCGCCGAGTGTCGGGGCAGGGGCGTCCATGGCGGGGGTCAGGCCGGGGGTGATCAGGAAGCCGACGCCGCGCGGGCCGGCCAGCCACTTGCGCGACGTCCCCACGTACGCGCCGGCCCCCGTCCCCCGCACCTCCACGTGCCCCAGCGACTGGCAGACGTCCAGCACGAACGGCACGCCCGCCCGGCGGCACAGCGCCCCGATCTCGACCGCCGGCTGCACCACCCCGCGATGGGAGCCGATGTGGGAGACCACCACCAGGTCCAGGCCCGCCGACAGCCGGGCGCGCAGCCCGTCGGGGTCGATGCGGGTGTCGCCGTCCACCGGCAGCTCGACCAGGTGCCAGCCGTGCCGTGCCGCCAGGCGGCGCAGGAGCATGAGCGTGCTGCCGTACTCGGTGCGGGCGCAGCCGACGCGGGCGCCGGCACCGAGCCGCCAGCCGCCCAGCAGCGCCGCCATCGCCGCCGTCCCGCTCTCCAGGAACGCCACGTCGCCCGGCCCGGCCCCGACCAGCGCGGCCAGGGCCTCCCGGGAGGTGGCGAGGTCGGGGACCGCCCCGTAACCGCCGCGCTCGCGCTCCAGCCGCAGGTGCGCCACGACCGCGTCGAGCACCCGGTCGCTGGGCACGTTGCAGCCGGCCGCGTCCAGGTGGCCGGGCGGTGCCACGCTCCTGGCCGCCCGCCACGCCTCCCCCACCCCTGCCCCCGGCGCGGGGCCGGGAGCGTCGGAAGGCCGGGGAGCGCGGATGGGGTCGAGGGTCACGCTTCGGCCAGGATCAGGGTGAAGTCGCCGGCCGGGTCGGTGTAGCGGCGCCGTACGTGGAAGCCGGCCGCCTCCAGCTCCTCCCGCAGCCCCTCCGGCCGGAACTTGGCGCTGATCTCCGTACGCATCTCCTCCCCCGCCGCGAACTCCACCTCAAGCCCGAGCCCGCCGACCCGCACCCGCATGTCCCGGCTCGCCCGCAGCCGCATCTCGATCCAGTCCTGCTCCGGGTCGTACACCGCCACGTGCGCGAACGCCTCGGGGTCGAAGTCCGCGTCCAGCTCCCGGTTGATCACCCGCAGCACGTTCCGGTTGAACTCGGCCGTCACCCCCGCCGCGTCGTCGTAGGCCGCCACCAGCCGTCCCGTGTCCTTCACCAGGTCGGCCCCCAGCAGGAACGTGTCCCCCGGTCGCAGCGTGGCCCGCAGATCGTTCAGGAAGGCCGCGCGGGCGACCGGTTCGAGGTTGCCGATCGTGCCGCCGAGGAAGGCCACCATCCGCCGCCCCGTGCGGGGCAGCAGCGCGAGGTGCCGTTCGAAGTCGGCGCACACCCCGACTACGGCCAGCCCGGGATAGCGCCCGGCCAGCCGCCGCGCCGCCGCCTCCAGGGTGACCGCGTCCACGTCCACCGGCGTGTAGCCGCGCAGCGTGCCCGCCGCCGACAGCGCGTCCAGCAGCAGGACGGTCTTCTCGCTGGTGCCCGAACCCAGCTCGACCAGCGTGTCCGCGCCGGCCACCGCCGCCACGTCCTTGGCCCGTGCCCGCAGGATGGCCAGCTCGCGGCGGGTCGGGTAGTACTCGGGCAACCGGGTGATCCGGGAGAACAGCTCGCTGCCGGCGGCGTCGTAGAACCACTTGGGCGGCAGCCACTTGGGTGACGACGTCAGGCCGTTCCGAACGTCCTTCTCCAGGGCCTGGCGCAGGTAGTCGCGGTCGAGGTGGTTGATCACATGCACGGTGGACTGGCTGACGGGCACGAAGCCTCCTGGAGTGAGATCACAACGGCTGGACGCGTACGTCGTCGCGGGTGACGGTCAGCAGGCTGCGCTCGGGTACGGCCTGCCAGCCCGGCAGGTCGTCGAGCGGCTCGCTGGCCACCAGCACACCGTCGTGGGTTCGATGGTGGAACAGGGTGTCGCCCCAGACGGTCGCGGCGATGGACGCGCCGTCGCAGGCGAGCAGGTTCAGGCGGGCGGCGGGGTCCTTCTCCCCGGCCCGTACGACGACCTCGGCCAGCGCCTCGCCCAGCCCGGCCCCGGCGCGCCCGCGCTGGAACACGGCCGCCGCGACCCAGGCGGCGTCGCAGGTGCTCTCGGCGCCGTCGGCGAGATCCTTGACCGCGTCCCTGGCGACGCGGCCGTTGTGGCTGATCAGCCAGGTCCGGTCGGCGAACGGCGCGGTGGCGCTCTCCTCGACCGGCATGCCCACGGTGGCCGAGCG
Source organism: Nonomuraea sp. MTCD27 (assembly GCF_041950495.1). Taxonomy (NCBI): domain Bacteria; kingdom Bacillati; phylum Actinomycetota; class Actinomycetes; order Streptosporangiales; family Streptosporangiaceae; genus Nonomuraea; species Nonomuraea sp. MTCD27. The sequence continues at coordinate 392,485 of NZ_JBGNUW010000013.1, forward strand.
CACGGCCGCCAGCAGGCAGGTCGAGCGGGCCACCTCGGCGAGGGCGGGCAGGTTGGCGTCGGTCCAGATGGGCACGGCACGGCGATAGCGCACCGGCTCGGCGCGGCGGGGGTCGTACCAGCCCATGCCGTACCCGTCGACGTTCATCAGGCCGGCCCGCTGGCGGCGGGGGGCGTACGACTGCTTGAGGAGCCCGTGCTCGGGCTCGTGGATCAGCGAGGTGAGCGGGCGGGCGGCGCCCAGCCAGGCGGCGTGCCTGCACACCTCAGACCAGCTCCGACCGGGCGCAGCGGAAGCCGGTGAAGATCTGCCGCCGGATCGGGTAGTCCCAGTTCCTGAACGTGGTCCGCACCGCCGCCGGGTCGGCCGCCCACGAGCCGCCGCGCAGCACGCGGTACTCCTCGCCGAAGAACACCTCGCTGTACTCCTTGTACGGGAAGCTGCGGAAACCCGGGTAACCGCGGAACCAGGAGTCGGTCCACTCCCACACGTCCCCCACCATCTGCTCGGCGCCGTAGGCGGAGGCCCCGGCCGGGTACGCGCCCAGCGGCGCCGGATGCGCGGCGCGGTGGCCGAGGTTCGCCAGGGAGGGCCCCGGGTCGGCCTCGCCCCAGGGGTACCGGCGCGAGCGCCGCTCCCGGGGATCCCAGCCGCACGCCTTCTCCCACTCGGCCTCGGTGGGCAGCCGCTTGCCGGCCCACCTGGCGTAGGCGTCGGCCTCGTACCAGGACACGTGCTGGACGGGCTCGTCCATCGGGACCGGCTCCGTGCGGCCGAAGCGGTTGCGCCACCAGGAGCCGCCGTCCCTGGTCCAGAACAGCGGGCCGGTGGCGCCGCTGCGCTGCCGCCACCGCCAGCCCTCGGGGGTCCACCAGCGCGGGTCGTCGTACCCGCCGTCCTCGACGAAGGCCGCGTACGCGCCGTTGCCGACGGGCAGCCGGTCGATCCAGTAGCCGGGCAGGTCCACCCAGGTGGCCGGCCGCTCGTTGTCGTAGGCCCAGGGCAGCGTGTCGGTGCCCATGAGGAAGGGGCCGGCCGGGACGTGCACCTCCTCGGGGCCTCCGGCGCGGCCGGGCGGCAGGTCGCCGTCGCGTACGAGGCCGGGCTGCCCCGAGAGCTGGAGGGTGGCGAGCATGGTCTCGTCGTGCTGGTGCTCGTGCTGGATCACCAGGCCGAACACGAAGCCGTCGCGGTGGAGCGGGGAGGGGGCCTCCAGGTCGACGGCGTCGAGCACGTCGAGCACCCGCCCGCGCACGCCCTCGATGTAGCGGCGGGCCTCGGCCGGACCCAGGAAGGGCAGGCTGGGGCGGTCCTTGCGCGGGGTCTTGAACGCGTCGTAGATGTCGTCGATCTCGGGGCGCAGCGGCGTGATGCCCCCGGCCTCGCGCAGCACCCAGAGCTCCTCGTAGTTGCCCACGTGCGCCAGGTCCCACACCAGGGGTGACATCAGCGGCGAGTGCTGGCGTACGAGAAGGTCGTCGTCCGCCTCCGTGTAGGCGAGCGACCGGTCGCGCACCGCGATGAGCTCCTTGGCGATGCGTTCCTTGAAGTCGTTCATAGCAGTCCTTCGTCGAGCCAGGCCGGGGCCGCACGCCCCGGCGTCGGGTCCATCAGGTCGGCCGCCGGCGAGCGGCCCGTCGTCACGTGCCGGTCGGCGAACGCGGCCACCTCGCCGGCCAGGCCGGGGCCCGCGCCGAGGCGGGGCAGCGCCTCCAGCGCCGCGCGGAAGGCCACCTCGGCGGCCCGGCGCAGGCGGGGATCGGCCAGCCCGCAGCGCGCCGCGCTGCCCCAGAGGTCCGGGTACGCCCCCCGGTACGGCTCCACGGCGGCCATCGCGGCGTCGGCGGCCCGGTCGTCGGCGATGAGGGCGTGGGTCACGGCCACGCAGACCGGCCAGGCCGCCGGTTGCTGCGCGTCGAGGTAGCGGATCTCCAGCCAGCCGCGGGGGCGGACCGGCGGGAAGACGGTGGTGGCGTGGTAGGCCAGGTCCTCGGCGGTGGGGCGGCGGCCCCCGGCCCCGTCCAGCCAGTCGCGGAACGTCGAGCCGTCGCGGACGGGGCGGTAGCGCTCGTCGTCCTCGCGTACCAGCATGAGGCGGGCGTCCAGCAGGTATTCGGCCCAGTCCGCGGCGGGGTCGCCCGTGGCGGGCACGGGCGAGGTCCTGGTGGGGTCGAGGTTGTCCCAGACGGCCTGGCGGCCCGACATCCAGCCGCACGGCCGGCCGCCGCTCAAGGGCGAGTTGGCGAAGGCCGCCAGCAGCACGGGACCGAGCTCGTGGGCGCGTTCCCACCGGGTCGCGGGGTGCTCGCCGAAGTCCAGGTTGACCTGGATGGACGCGGTCGAGCACATCATGAGCGCCCCGTACGGCACGCCGAGGTATTCGGCCATCGCCTCGTACCGGGGCAGGGTCAGCTGGCGGCGGGCCGCGCGTACGGGATCGAGGCCCACCCCGGCCAGCACCAGCCCGGCCGCCCGCAGCGCGTCGCGCACGGCGGCCACGTCGGCGGCCAGTCGGGCCACCGTGCCAGGCAGCGGGCCGGCCGGTCCGGACAGTTCGAGCTGGCCGCCCGGCTCGAACGTCACCCGGCTCCCGCCCGGCAGCTCCGCCGGGAGCGCCCGCTCGGCCCGGGCCAGCGGGACGTGCCTGGCGGCCTCCGTGCGGTCGAAGATCAGGAACTCCAGCTCGACTCCCACCTGGTCAGTGGGGGCGGGACGGAAGCAGCGGCGCGCGAAGTCCGCCACCTCCGAGGCGTCCCGCAGCGGTGCGCTCTCGGCCGTGACCCCGATCATCGTCTCCCCCTCGCCGCAGACTCCGGAGCTATAGATCCGCGAGGGGCGCGATCGTTACAGACGAATTTCGTGTAACGGATGGGGTGTGCCGGGCACTAGTTCACATGGAGCTGCGACCAATGGGCTGCGACGAGGTGCTGACGCTGCTCACGGACTTTCTGGAGGAGGCGCTCCCGGCCGGCCGGCATCGGGTCGTCGCGGACCATCTGGGCGCGTGCCCGGCCTGCTCGGGGTGGCTGGCGCAGGTCATCGCCACGATCGCGGCCATGAGGTGCCTGCGCGACGGCGTCGTCCCGCCGCCGGTGCTGGCCGCTCTGCACGAGAGCTTCGCCAGGTGAGGAGGCTCAGGACCGGTGGTGCTCGCGGAAGGCGGACATGAGCCGGTCGCGCACGTCCGCGGACAGCTTCTCCGGCGGCTGGTCGCCGAGGGCCGTGATGGTGGCCCGAAACTGCCCGAAGTAGCGCTCGCACCCCTCGCAGCAGGACAGATGCGCCTGTACGCCGTCGCGTGACGGCCGGTCGAGGGCGTCTTCAAGGTAGGCGGTGAGGAGTTCCACCAGTTCGTCGCAGGTGAACCGCTTCACGACGTTGACCGCCCTTGTCTCTGGGATGAACCGTTTCACATATTGTCGCCGCTGCGCGGACCGGATGGCGCGCCGCGGTTTTCGGACCCGCTATTCGGGCTGCTTGACCGAGTCGTAGTAGTCCGCCAGCCAGCCGCGTACAGCCGTGCGGGCACGGTGCAGCAGGACCCGCTGGTTGGCCGCGGAGATCTCCAGGATCTCGCAGACCTCGTCGGAGGTGCAGCCCTCCACGTCGCGCAGGGTGATCACGATCCGCTGCCGGGGCGGCAGCCGGGCCAGGGCCTCGGCGATCAGCGCGCGTACCTCCGCGGCCAGCGCCTCGCCCTCGGGCGTCGGCCAGACCGCCGTGAGATCGCTCCACCCGCCCGGCGGCGGGCCGCCGTCCTGCTCGACGGCGCTCCACGGCAGCGTGCGGCTCTCCCGCACGCCGCGCTTCTTCGCGGAGTTGACCAGGATGCGGTAGACCCACGTCTTGACCGAGGACCTGCCCTCGAATCCGCCGATCCCGTCGATCACCGCCAGCCACGTGTCCTGGACGACCTCCTCCGCGGAGTGGTCGGTGGACACGTAGGACCTCGCGACCCGCAACATGCCCCTGGACCAGGTGTCGAGCAGCGCCGCGAACATCGCCTCATCGCCGGCGCGCAGGGCCGTGACGACGACGTCGTCCGAGGGCAGCCCGCCGCCCGCGAAAGACACCACGATCGCTTCCCCTCCGGTCGAACAATGGGACCTCGCCTCGGAGCCGAGCCGGAGCCCGGCGCCGCCCCACGTCGGGACGACACCGCTCAGGCTAATCTCCCCCTCTGACATTTCCCTGCCACGCCGGAGCGTAGCTATTCCTGTGCGTATTCTCAGGAGAGCGGTCCTGGCGGTTGCCGGCGGGCCACGTCCCGGCGAACGGGTGAGGAGCATTCCATGCGGCGGCGGTCGGAAAGGCTGCTCTACGCGGCGAACGGGGTCGATCTGCGGGTCGCGGACGTCGAGCTGACCGGCGGTGGGCGCGTGGAGCAACCCTTCATCCGTACGCCGAGAGCCGCCGGCGCCGTCGTGTTCCATGGCGGTCGGGTGCTGCTCCTGTGGCGGCACCGGCCGATCACCGACACGTGGGGGTGGGAGATCCCGCTCGGCGAGATCGGGCCGGACGAGGAGCCGGAGGAGGCGGCGGCCCGGCACGTGGAGGAGCAGACGGGCTGGCGGGCGGGGCCGCTGCTGCCGCTGATCCGGATCCGGCCGGCCGGTGACGTCGCCGACTGCGAGCACCTCGTGTTCGCCGCCCACCACCCCGACCCCACCCCGAGCCCCGCCCACCCCAC
>NZ_JBGNUW010000014.1:0-356592 GCF_041950495.1 Nonomuraea sp. MTCD27
CCGCCACACCGAACGCCGCCCCCGCAGCCGGACGCTCCGGCCCTCAGGGGCCGCCGGGGCCGGGTGCCGCGCCTGACTGGGCCGGTCCTCAGAGGCACTCTCCCGCCGGTTCCGGTGCCGCGCCTGCCGCTGGGCGGGCCGCCGGTCCTCAGGGGCAGCCGGGTCCGGGGGCCGGGGCTGCTGCGGGCTGGGTCGGTTCCCGGGGGCAGGCGCCTGCTGCCGGGTGGGGTGATCCCCAGGGGCGGCCCTCCGTTCCCGGTCCTGGTGGTGCCGGGCCGGACGCGGGTCCCGCCGGTGGAGGCTGGGCCAGCCCGGAGGGTGCGGCTCCATCGGGCTCCGGCTGGGTCGCGCCGGACAGCCGACCGCCGTCCGGCGGTGCTCGCGGTGCTGGCGGTGCAGGCGGCTCGGGCTGGGCGAATCCGTCCGGGTGGGCCAACCCGTCGGGCGACGATCACGCGCCGCCCGGGGGCCCCTCCGCCGGTCATGCGCCCGGTCATGCGCCCGGCCCCCAGTACGGGCCGCAACGTGGGCAAGAGCGCGGAGCGCAGCCCCCGGCCACGCCGTGGGGCGCGCACGGTCCCGTCGGGCCGCAGAGCGCGCACCGCCCCGGCGGGCCGCAGAACGTGCAAGGTCCGGGCGGGCCGCAGGGTGTGCAGGGCTTTGGCAGACAGGAGCGTGTGCCAGGCCATGACGGGCCGCACAGGCCGCAGAGGCCCGGCGGGTTGCATGGGCCACAGGCTTCTGGCGGGCCGCAGACGCCCGGCGGGTTGAACGGCCCGCAAGCTTATGGCGGGCCGGATGGGGAGCAGCCGCCCGGTGCGGTGCTCGGGGCGCATTCGCCTGCCCCGGCTCCTGGGGTGCGGCCGTCTTCCCCGCCCTATGTGCCGTCACAGCACCACCAGCAGCCTGGGCCGTCCCCACAGCAGGTTCCGCCGCCCTACCCCATGGGCTCCCCGCCGTATGGCGCTGCAGGTGGTGGAGCCGCGCCCGCACCCGGGGAAGCACCGCCCGGCCAGGCACCTCAGCCCGGTCAGGCGCCGCCGCCCGGTGACGCGCCGCCAGCCGGTCAGGCGCCGCTGCCAGCTGGGCAGACGTCATCGCCCGATCAGGTGTCGCCCGCTGGTCAGGGGCCGTCTCAAGGGCAGGCGTTGCGGGGTCGAGCGGCGCCGCATGGTTCAGCAGCGGCGCAGGGCCAGGCGATTCCGCGTAGCCAGGTGGAGCCGCGTAGCCAAGCGCCCGTGCAGGGCCAAGCGCCCGTGCAGGGCCAAGCACCCGTGCAGGGCCAAGCACCCGTGCAGGGCGAAGGCGCCGTGCGTGAGCAGGGGGATGCGTCCGAGTCGCTGTCGCGAGCCGACCACCCCGCCGGCGGCGGTGCGGGGAGTGACGGCAACGACGCCTTCTTCAAGCATGCCCCGGCCGAGGAGCAGCCCGACCTCGTCAAGGCCAGGCGTAAGCGGGCCGCCATGGTGTCCGTCACGCTGGTCGTCGCCCTGGCGCTGGCCGGTGGGATCCTGTACTTCGGCCCGACGATGTTCGGCACGCGACCGTCCGGTGGCGGGACCGTGGCGCAGGTGACCACGTCCGCCAGCCCGACTCCCGCAAGCGCCACCCCGACCCCAACCCCGACGACGGTGACGCCGACGCCGACGCCGACTCCGGTGCCGACGCCGGTCGAGGTGGAGCGGGCGACGGTGCCGGTGCTGGGCAAGCAGGACGGCAAGTCGCTCAAGGGCCACACCAGGGGCGTGCAGACGCTCTCCGCAGTCCCCGTGGGTGACAAGACGTGGCTGGTCACAGGAGGCCAGGACGGCCGGGTACGCCTGTGGGACCTGGGCGGGCACAAGTCCCTGGCCACGATGAGGGGCCACAGCGAGGAGGTCTACGCCGTCGCCGGCGTGATGATGGGCAAGACCCCCATGGCCCTCTCCGGCGGCTACGACGGCAGCGTCCGCCTGTGGAACCTCAAGACCCGCAAGGGCAAGGTCCTCGGCTGGCACGGTGACGCGGTCTACGCCGTCGCGCTGACGAAGGTCAAGGGCAAGTACGTCGCGGTCACCGGCGACGCCAACGGCTACCTGAAGTTCTGGGACCTGGACAGGCGCAAGGCCACGGGCAAGATGATCAGGGCCCACCGCAAGCCGGTGAACTGGCTCAGCGCGACCCACATCGGCGACCGCGCGGTGGTCGTGTCGGCCAGCGAGGACGAGACGCTGCGGGTCTGGGACCTGTCGAAGCGCAAGGCGTACGGCAAGACGTACAAGGGCCACTCGAAGGGCGTCTACTCGGTCGCGGTGGGGAAGGTGGACGGGAAGACGGTCGTGGCGTCTGGCGGCAAAGACGGAAAAATCCGGATCTGGGATCCGAAGAACGGCAAGACCCTCGGCACCATGTCCGGCCACAAGAAGATCGTCTACTCGCTGTCCTTCGGATCCATGAGCGACCGGACGGTGCTGCTGTCAGGCGGCACCGACGGCACGATCCGGCTCTGGGACCCCGAGACCCGCAAGGCCCTCGGCAAGCCCGTCAAGGCCCACAAGAGCGGCGTGTACGCGGTCGGCATCGTCCCCGTGGGCAAGGACACGGCCGTGGTCTCGGCGGGCAAGGACAAGCTGGTCAGGGTGTGGAAGGCCGAAGACGTGGCCGCCTCCGGCTCCTGACGGCGGGACGGAGGCGCGCGGCGGCCTGCTCCGGTGGATGAGGGGACCGGGTCGACGGTTCCGGTGGACGAGGGGATCGGGTCGACGGTTCCGGCACACGAAAGGGCGGGGTCATTGGTTCCTGACCGGCTCGAAGATCGCGTGGTGCGCCGCCACGAGCGCGCGGCGTACCGCCCGGTCGAGCTCGCGCAGGGCGGCCCTGCCCGCGGCGACCTGCCCCGACGTGAGCCCGCGCTCGTCGGCCAGGCGCAGCACGGCGCCCAGGCGCGTGGCGAGGGCCGAGACCCGGTGGGCCCGCCCCGGATAGCCGGGCGCGAGCTCCCCGCCGCGCTCCAGCCGCTCGGGACGGCCCTGCGCGGGGCCGTCCACCGACGCCAGGGCCTCGGTGGCCGCGCGCATCGCGTCGGACAACTCCCGCTCGGCCTCCGCCAAGGAGGGCAGGTCATGGCGTACGGGGCCGGAGTCGTGCACCTCCAGGCGTACCCCGACATAGGACGACCCGCGCCGGTCCGGCAGTGGCACCAGCCCGAGGTTGTGGTCACCGAGCACGGCGATCGCGGCCTGGCCGGCGTCGACCGCGGCCGAGTTGAACGACGCCGGCCCCGACAGCCCCAGCGGGTCGCCGGGCGCGGGCAGGGCGAGCCGGAACTCGCGCAGGCCACCGGCGCGCAGGTTTGCGAGGTATTTACGCAAGGGGACGTCGCCCGCCACGGCGGGCCCGCCGACGGCTTCCACGTGGTCAGCCGCCTCATCGAGGCCGACGTGACCGGACAGCCAGGCGTTGCCCCAGGCGACCAGGGATGGGCAGACAGTCGATTCAGGGCGCACCGATCCACGATAAGCGCTCGCCCTGCAATAGGTTTGTCCAGAGGGTGACTCCTAAGGAGGGATCGGGGATGGGTGGTCAGGTGCTGCGGCTCCAGGACGTCGCCGTCAGGCGCGACGGAGCGGCCCTGCTGCGCGGCATCGACTGGACGGTCAACGAGGACGAGCGATGGGTCGTCATCGGGCCCAACGGTGCCGGCAAGACCACGTTGCTGCAGGTCGCGGCCACGTTGCTCTATCCGAGCGAGGGCCTGGTCGAGGTGCTGGGGGAGCGGCTGGGGCAGGCGGACGTGTTCGACCTGCGGCCCAGGATCGGGCTGGCGAGCGCCGCGCTGGCCGAGCGCATCCCGCCGGAGGAGAAGGTCATCGACCTCGTGCTGACGGCCTCCTACGCGATCATGGGCCGCTGGACCGAGGAATACGACTCCAACGACGTGACCAGGGCCGTCGAGCTGATCGACATGATGGGCGCGGCCCACCTGATCAGGCGCCGCTTCGGCACCCTGTCGGAGGGCGAGCGCAAGCGGGTGCAGATCGCCCGCGCGCTCATGCCCGACCCCGAGATGCTCCTGCTCGACGAGCCGGCGGCCGGGCTCGACCTGGGCGGCCGCGAAGACCTGGTGCGCCGCCTGTCGCTGCTGGCCGGCGACTACCGCTCGCCGACGCTGGTGCTGGTGACGCATCACGTGGAGGAGGTGCCCAGCGGGTTCACGCACGGCCTGCTGCTGCGTCACGGCTCCGTGGTGTCCCAGGGGCCGCTGGAGCACGTCATGACCTCCGACAACCTCTCGCAGACGTTCGGCGTGCCGCTCTCGCTGGAGCGCAGCGCGGAGGGCCGCTGGTACGCGCGCGCTCACTAGATCACCATTTATGCGGATAAAAGACGGCCAAACCTGAAACCAAATAGGATCTACGGAGTCGGTATCCTCGACTCCGGAGCGTCGCCATGTCCGTCGAGCAGCTCATCGTCGCCATCGTCGTGGTCGCGGCGGTGGGCTTCGGGGTGGCCCGTACGATCCGCATCATCCCGCAGGCCACGGCCGCCATCATCGAGCGCCTGGGCCGCTACCACCGGACGCTGACCCCCGGGCTGAACCTGGTGGTGCCGTTCATCGACCGCATCAAGGACATGATCGACCTGCGGGAGCAGGTGGTGTCGTTCCCGCCGCAGCCGGTGATCACCTCCGACAACCTCGTAGTGTCCATCGACACCGTCATCTACTTCCAGGTCACCAATCCGAAGGCGGCCACGTACGAGATCGCGAACTTCCTCACCGGCGTCGAGCAGCTCACCGTCACCACGCTGCGCAACGTGGTCGGCGGCATGGACCTGGAACGCACGCTGACCTCCCGCGAGGACATCAACACCGCGCTGCGCGGCGTGCTGGACGAGGCGACCGGCAAGTGGGGCATCCGGGTCAACCGGGTCGAGCTCAAGGCCATCGACCCACCCGCCTCCATCCAGGACTCGATGGAGAAGCAGATGCGCGCCGACCGCGACAAGCGCGCCGCCATCCTGACCGCCGAGGGGCAGCGCCAGGCGGCGATCCTGGCCGCCGAGGGCGAGAAGCAGGCGGCGGTGCTGCGGGCGCGCGGCGAGGCGGAGGCGGCCGTGCTGCGCGCCCAGGCGGACGCGGAGGCCCAGGCCATGCGCGCCAAGGGGCAGGCGGACGCGATCGGCATGGTGTTCAAGGCCATCCACGAGGGCAACCCGGACCAGCATCTCCTCGCCTACCAGTACCTGCAGACCCTGCCCGAGATCGCAAAAGGCGACGCCAATAAAATCTGGATCGTCCCATCCGAAATGGGCAAGGTCCTGGAAAACCTGGGCGGCCTCTTCACTCCCCCCAAGGACCGGGACACCCGGTGAGAACCCTGCCGCACTGACTGCCGCCGCGGCCCTGACCGGGCACGGCGGCACGGCGGCGGTCTGGTCGGGGAGGGTTCGTGACGGGGTGGGAACTGGCCGCGGTCTGCGCTGCCGGAGTGGTGGCGGGCGCCATCAACGCGGTGGTCGGGTCGGGGTCGCTGATCACGTTCCCCACGCTCCTGGCGATCGGCGTCGACCCCGTCACGGCGAACGTCTCCAACACCATCGGCCTCGTGCCCGGCTCCTTCACGGCCGCGTACGGCTACCGCACCGAGCTCCTGGGCCAGCGCGAGCGCCTGCTGCGCCTGGGCACCGCCTCGGCCCTGGGGGCGCTGATCGGCGGGATCCTGCTGCTGTTCCTGGATCCCGACGTGTTCGAGGTCGTGGTCGTGGCGCTGATCGCGCTGGCCTGCGTGCTGGTCCTGGCACAGCCCAGGCTCAACGCGTGGGTGTCGGCGCGGCGCGAGGAGGCGCATCCGAACGGCGGCACGGCGCTGTGGCTGGGGGTGCTGGCCTCGGGCGTCTACGGCGGGTACTTCGGGGCCGCCCAGGGTGTGCTGCTGATCGGGCTGCTCGGCATCTTCCTGGACGACGGCCTGCAGCGGGTGAACGCGGCCAAGAACGTCCTCGCGCTGATCGTCAACGCCGTGGCCGCCGTGCTGTTCGTGGTCGTCGCGGACGTCGACTGGCAGGCCGTGGCGGGGGTGGCGCTGGGCGCGGTCGCGGGCGGGTTCGTGGGCGCCCAGCTGGGGCGGCGCATCCCGGCCCCGGTGCTGCGCGCGGTCATCGTCTGTGTCGGGATTGCGGCCATTATCGTACTGGTGTACGGATAACTGCCCGTGGGTATAACCAGGACATGAAGGGTGATCGGGTGGAGATCGTCATCGACGCGGGCGGCTCGTCGCCCCGCACCTACGAGATCACGGCCACCCGCGCCGGCCGGCGGGTCGAGGTGGCCAACCGGCGGGGGCTCGTGGAGGTGAGCGAGGTCACCCGCAGCGGCACGCCGGTGCGCACGGCCAGGTTCATGTCCAGCCGCATCCTCGCCCTCGTGGAGCACCCCGCCGACGAGGCCTCCTAGGAGAAGTGCGCGGCGTGCTCCTCCGCCCACCGGCGGAACGTCAGCGCGGGCCGGCCCAGCAGCTTCTCCACGGTGCCGGTGGCCCTCTCGGGGCTGGTCACGAAGCTCTCCCAGGTCCGCAGCGCACTGTCCACGAACGCCGGGTCGCCCCATCCCGCCATGAGCTGCTCCCTGGCCTCCTCCGGCGGCAGCTCCTCCCAGCGCACCTCCCGCCCGATCACCTCGCCGATCACGCGTACCTGCTCGGCCTGGGTCAGCTCATCGGGACCGCTGAGCACGTACGAGGCGCCGTTGTGGCCGCCGGAGGTGAGCACGTGCACGGCCACCGCGGCGATGTCCTGCTCGTGGATCAGCGCCCTGGACGCCTTCCCGTACGGCCACCGCACCACACCCTGCCGGATCTGGTCCGCCCACCCCAGCGTGTTGACCGCGAAGCCGCCGGGCCGCAGGAACGTCCAGCCGAGCCCGGACCGCCGGATGAGCTCCTCGATCTCCTGGTAGTGCGAGGCCGCCGTCCCGTCGTCGGGCACGTTCGCCGACACGTACACCACGCGCCGGGCGTGCCGCGCGATCACCGAGATCACGTCGGAGGCGTTCCCCGTCGTGAAGCCCGGCCAGACCAGGAAGACGCTCTCCACGTCCGCCAGCGCGGCCTCCACCGTCCCGGGAACGGTCAGATCACCGCGTACGGTCTCCACGTCCGCCTGGACCCGCTCCGGGTTCCTGGCGAACGCCCGGACGTCCAGCCCGGCCTCCGCGAGCCGGGACACCACATGCCTGCCAACATTGCCGGTCGCGCCGGTCACAAGAATCTTCCCCATGACCTCGACGGTAGGACCTCAATCTAACTTCAGGTCAACCCCGGCCGTACCTGGATCGTGCCGTCACGCCTGATCCGCGTCTCGAACACGGGCGCCGGCGCGGTCGCGGGCCCGTGCTTGACCGAGCCGTCCGCCAGCCGGAACGTGCTGCTGTGCCACGGGCACACCACGCACGCCTCGCCGTCCTCCATGACCAGCCGGCCCTGGTGCAGCGGTCCGGCCAGGTGCGGGCACCGGTCGGCGAGCACGGTCACGCCCTCCCCCTGGCGCAGCACGAAGAGCTGGATGTAGCCGAGGCGCCGGGCCACCGGCCGGCCCTCGGGAAGGTCCTTGAGCGGGCACAGGTCGTGCCAGCCCAGCGGCACCAGATGCGTCACCTGCGGGGCGTGGTTGGCCCCCGCGGCCTGCCGGTAGGCCAGGTGGCCGCCGAGATAGGCGCCGAGCCCGCCCACGGCCAGCCCGGCGAAGGACAACATCCGGCCGGGCCGCTCGCGCCCGTGCATGCGGGCCCACAGGGAGGCGGAGAACAGGCCAAGCGCGGTCATGTTCGACAACATGTGGACGAAACCCACCCGCTGCTGCTCGCGGTGCAGCGAGGACCAGTCGGTCAGCCCGGCCGCCGCCGTGGGCAGCGCGTTGACCAGGCCCGTGGCCAGCAGCAGGCGCGCGGCGCGCGGGTCGGCTTTCGCCAGGTCCAGCACGGCCGTCGAGATCCAGCAGCCCAGGCTGACCGTGGCCAGCGGCGGGTGCACCGGCTCCCCGAGCGGGACGCCGTGCAGCAGGTCGCGCAGGCGGCCCTGGCGCAGCCGCCGGCGTACGGCCTTGGCCAGCCCTCTGATCGGCCGGTCCATGGCCTTCGACTTCTCGAGCCGGTCGGCGATGGCCACTGGCCCGGCGAAACCCCGCAACTGCCGACGTCTCGCGCGTACTGTCTCTTTCACGACAAGTCCCCTACCCCGGGCTTTGGGGGATCACTCGGACAGGTGGCCCCGGGCCACGGAGAGTTCGACCAGCTCCAGGGCGTACGCGCCCAGCGAGGGCGACCCCTCCTCGATGATCCGTACCTTCTCCCTCACCTGCCCGGCCGTCACCTTGAACAGCGGCCACGTGCCGCCCTCGGTGTGGTGGTTGGCCAGGATCGGGGCGAAGCGGTCGAGCGCCTTGGCGAACCTCGCCTCCGGCGTCTTCCTGGCCTCGAACTCGTCCCACAGCTCCCGCAGCCACGCCCCCTGCTCGGCGGGCAGCAGGCCGAAGATGCGGTCGGCGGCGGCCCGCTCGGCCTCGGCCTGCGCGGAGACCGCCACCGCGTCGTAGACGAAGGTGTCACCGGCGTCGATCTCGACCAGGTCGTGCACCAACAACATGGCCACCACCCGTTGGAGGTCGGTACCGGGTGGGGCATGCTCGCCGAGGACCATCGCCAGCGTGCCCACGTACCAGGAGTGCTCTGCGGTGTTCTCCCGCCGCGAGCCGTCGATGAGATGGTTGCGGCGGATGATCCGCTTCAACTTGTCGATCTCGATGGCGAAGGCGATCTGGGCGTTCAGGCGGTCCTCTTCCGGCGCGATAGTCACGCGCGACACCCTAATGTGCGATGATCACCCCGGTTGGTGAAATCGTGACCGGAACTCCGTTGAACACTGCGTTACCACTTGGAACGTCTAGGGCGGATTCGTCGGTGAGCGAGTTCGCGCTGACGCCCGCGTGCTCGGCCGCGACGCTCTGCCTGCCCCCCGCGTGACCCCATCCGTGCGGCAGGCTCACCACGCCCGGCATGATCGTGTCGGTGGGCTCCAGCGGCACCGTGACCTGGCCCTTCGCCGAGCGCACCACGGCCTCGCCGCCCAGCCCGAGCCGCGCCACGTCGGCCGGGTGGATCTGCAGCGTGCAGGTGTTGCTGCCGCCGACCAGCGGGCCCACGTTGTGCATCCAGCTGTTGTTGGAGCGCAGGTGACGCCGCCCGATGAGGACGATCTCCGGCGGCTCCTCCTCCAGCTTGGCGCGCAGCCGCTCCACGTCCTCGATGAGCTGCGGCGGCGCCAGCTCGATCAGGCCGGAGGCGGTCTTGAGCACCTCGTCCAGCCGGGGCTCCAGCGCCCCCAGGTCCAGGCCGTGCGGGTTGTCGAGCAGCTTGCGTAGGGACAGGTCGCCCTTGCCGGCCCACTCGCCGTACGGGCCGAGCCTGAGCATGAGGTCCAAACGCCGCTCGGCCCCCGTCTCGCCCTCCAGCAGCTCGCGCAGCTCCGCCACGTCCCGCCCCTCGACCCCTGAAGCGGGCGTCTGCGTGGCCTTGCGCAACATCTCGTCGATCACGAACGCGTCGAGGTCACCCTCCAGCCCCGAGGCGATCAACGCCAGCCTGGCGAGGATCTGGGCTTCCGAGGGCCGCTCGTCCAGCGGGAGCAGCGGCGGCGAGTAACGCGCGTAGTTGCGCACCGCGAACCCGAGCAGCGCGAAGTCGTAGTGCCCGGACTGCAGGACCCGGGGCGGGGGCAGGATGACGTTCGCGTGCCGGGTGGTCTCGTTCAGGTACGGGTCCACGCTCACCATGAAGTCGAGCCGCTCGAAGGCCGCGTCCAGCCGGTCGCCGTGCGGCGCCGACAGCACGGGGTTGCCCGCGACCGTGAGCAGGAACCTGATCTGGCCCTCGCCGGGCGTCTCGATCTCGTCGGCGAGCGTGGCCACGGGCAGCTCGCCGTTCGCCTCCGGCAGCCCGCGCACGCGGCTCTTCCACCGCCCCACCGTGTACGCCCGGCGGCGCGCGGCGAACTCGGTGGCGGGCTTGGCGAACATGGCGCCGCCCGGCCGGTCGAGGTTGCCGGTGAGCACGTTGAGCACGTCCACCAGCCACTGGGCCAGCGTGCCGAACTCGGTGGTGCACGTGCCGATCCGGGCGTAGACGGCGGCCGTACGCGCTCCGGCCAGCTCCCTGGCCAGCCGCACGATCACCTCGGCGGGCACCCCGGTCCGCCGCGCGACGACCTCCGGCGGGAAGTGCTTGGCCGCCTCGCGCACCTCGGCCAGCCCGTTGACCTCGTGCCAGGGCCGGGCCAGGTCCTCGGCGAACAGGGTGTGGACGATCCCGAACAGCAGGTACGCGTCCGTGCCCGGGCGGATGAAGACGTGCTCGTCCGCCAGCGCGGCGGTGCGCGTGCGGCGCGGGTCGACCACGACGAACCGCCCGCCCCGCCCGCGCAGGGCCTTGAGCCGGCCGGGGAAGTCGGGCGCGGTGCACAGGGAGCCGTTGGACTCCAGCGGGTTGGCGCCCAGCATCAGCAGGAAGTCGGTCCGGTCCAGGTCGGGCACCGGGATGGCCAGCGGATGGCCGAACATGAGACCGCTGGCCACGTGCTTGGGCATCTGGTCGGCGGTGCTGGCGGAGTAGACGTGGCGGGTGCCGAGCGCCTTGATCAGCGGCGCGCCGTACAGGGCGCCGGCCATGGTGTGGGCGTTCGGGTTGCCGAGGTAGACGGCGACGGAGCCACGGTCGGCGACCCGGTCGAGCCCCGCCTTGACGGCGGCGAACGCCTCTTCCCAGCCGACCTCGCGCCACAGGTCGCCGTCCCTGACCAGGGGCTTGCGCAGGCGGTCGGGGTCCTCGTCGAGCCGGCCGAGGCTGGCCCCCTTCGGGCAGATGAAGCCCTTGCTGAACGGGTCGTCCTTGTCGCCTCTGACGCTGGTCACGTGGCCGCCGGCGTCGAGGGTGAGTGTCAGGCCGCAGACGGCCTCACAGAGGGGACATGTCCGGTGGACGGTCGAGGTCATCACGACTCCTGAGTTCGCCAGATGAACTCATCTTCGCGCGGAGCGCGCGCATGGGGAAGCCCCGGAGCCCCCGCGGTCTCCGGGGCTTGCACCCCAGGGAATTTCCCGGATTCCCTAGGCTTCTTCAGCGGGCCTCAGCCCATCTGGGGAAGTGCCACCCGAGTGCGCAGATCAGGCGGCTCCTCGAGGTCGGGTCTCAGCGCGACCCAGGCGCGCCTGCCGTACAGGCGGTCCAGCCCGGGAGAGGTGGCCCCCGGCACCTCGTCGCGCCTGACGATCTCCACGATCAGGAACTGGGCCCGCGTGCGGTGCCGGTAGACGTTCACGCTGCGGGCCCAGCAGGCCGCCGCGATCTCCTCGCTGTACGCCTCGAACTCCTCGGCGCTGATGCCGGCCCTGACCAGGATCAGCGCCTTCTCGCCGGTGGCCGTGGGCGTGATCCACAACACCAGCGGGATGCGGCCCGCCCTCGTGTGCATCGTGGTCTCCAGGCAGACCCGGTGCAGGCGGTGCCTGGACATCACGCACCAGAAGTGGGACACGATCCAGTTGCGGCCGACCCTGGTGGCGGCCGGGACCGAGATGGCGCTGGTCAGCAGGATGAAGGGCACCCACCGCCCCTCCTGCGTGGCGCCCAGCAGGGCCAGCGTGAACACCGCCAGCCCGGCCAGCAGCAGCAACTCGGCCCGGGCCCGCCAGAGCTTCACGAGCGGCCCGCCACCGCCGGCGCCGGGGAGGTCCTCGTTGGCCGGGTAGATCTGGTTACGCGGATTCCTCGACACGTCAGGACACCTCCTCGGTCACCTTGTGCGGCAGGCGGAGCTGGTCGAACCGTGGGTCGCGGTAGCGACGCGAGCCGAATCCCGTCTTGGTCACGGTCCAGCCCACCCGGAAGGCGAATTCGTCCGGCTCGACGCAGATTTCGTAGTCTGCCGAGGCGATGAGTTCCTGGATCCAGGACTTGATTCGGCTGAGTCCCTTGGTACCTTGTGAGTACATAGAAGACCCCTTTCGCGGCAATTCAGAGGTGGCTTCTTGGCCGGTCCGACGGCTGATGACCGGTTTCGCCGCAGGGTGGCAGCCCATATGCGGTGAACTGGTGGTCAGCCTCGGCCCGGCTTTTTGTGCGCTCGAATGAGCGGATCCGCGCAGCGTTGTTCAGGCGATTGCGTGATACCTCCGGCAAGTGGCCTCCCTGGGGCAGAGTTTCGTTTCCGGGACGGCGACGTTGCCGGAGCGGCGGCCCTCGTGCGGGCGCGCCATCGTGAGCGGAAGGCCCGATGCGTACGGCCGTCGCGTCATGTACGGCCTCCTCACCACTCGAGAGCCCTCCTGGTTCTGATCGTCCCCCGACGTCCTCGATGCTGCAATACTTCGAGCAAGGAAGATTTGAATTTCTTCGCCGGTTGCCGTGCAACTTGCACGAGAAGTGTCGGCAGCAGGCGTGAGGTCGAGAAACTCTCCCGACCCGTGCTGATTGCGAACCTTGTCCTTGCTCCTACGCTCCCTGCATGAAAGCCTTCTGGCAAGGCTGTGCGGCACTACACATGCAACTTGCAGTGTAAGATTGGGCGAACGGCCCAGAATGCCGGGCTCCAAACGGTCCCTCCCGGCTACACCTTCATTCCCGAGAAGGAGAGTGGACGGTGCCATCACAGCAGGGCAGTCCAACGGTACGGCGGCTCCGGTTGGGCCAGGAGCTGCGTCTCCTCCGGGAGCGGCGAAAGCTCACGGGGTCCAAGGCGGCCAGAGAGCTCGGCTGGTCGGCGAGCAAGGTCAGCCGCATCGAAGCCGCCAAGACCATGCCGAGTGCCGAGGACGTCAAGGCGCTGGCGAAGCTCTATCACGTGGACGGGGAGAAGCTTGACGAGCTCTTCGGGTTTCTACGGGATGCGGAGCAGCGAGGGTGGTGGGAGGATTACGAAGACTCCCTGCCTGAGGAGTACACAAGATTCCTCGGGCTGGAGGCTGAGGCGACATTCCAGCGCAACTGGGAACCCCAGCTCGTGCCTGGCCTGCTGCAGACTGACGACTATGCCAGGGAAGTGATCCTGGCGACCCGGGGCATCGCGCGCATCACGCACAGCGGTGTCAGGAGTCGGGTCGAGGCCCGTCTCGACAGGCAGCAGCGCGTGCTGCACCGCACCGACCCCTGCGCCCTGACCGTGGTGCTCGACGAGTCGGCGCTGATGCGCCGCTTCGGTGAGCCGTCGGTCATGCGTGAGCAGATGGAGCATCTCCTGGAGATCTCCCTCCTGCCACACGTGAGTGTCCAGGTTCTGGCTCTAGAATCACTTCATCCAGTTAACACCGGTGCGTTCATTCACCTGAAATTTGCCGCGTTTGATGATGTTGTGTACCTAGAGCAACTGTATACTGCTCACTTCGTCGATGATCTCGAACGAGTGGCCGGATACGAAACGGCTTTCGACCACATCCGGTCGGAAGCTCTGGATGAGGATGAGTCGCGGGTCCTTATCCAGCGTAAAGCCATGCTATGGCGGCGCTAGCGACGAAAACCTCAGAAAGGGGCAATGGAGCCCCTTTACGCATTTGGGGAGAAAATGTACAACCACACTAAGACGGCATCCTGGCAGAAGAGTTCGTTCTGCAACGGCGCGGCGGCGTGCGTCGAGGTTGCCCCCCTGGCCGACGGCAATGTCGCGTTGAGGGACAGCAAGGAGCAGGACGGGCCCGTCCTGGTCTTCACGCCGGCAGAGTGGGCCGCCTTCACGGCCGGGGTCCGGAGCGGCGAGTTCGACCTGGCCACGCTCGTAGCCAGCGCATAAGTGAACGGCCCTGGCAAGTTGCTGGCACAACCGCAGGGCCGTTCGGGCGGAGGCATGGCACAGCCTCCAGGGCATTCCAGCTCTCCCCACAGGTCGAGCACAGAAGACCCGCTCATCATGGCACACCCACCACCGTCTTGATCAACCTTCGGCGCGGCTGTTTCCGGCCCGCCCGAGCCAGGTGTCCCGGCCTCTCGTGACCGCCGCCGCAGCGACTTCCAGCGCGGCAGGACGGCATTCTCCGGTGGCCGGGAAATGTTCCCCGAGTTGCCTCGCGGGACGCAGGATTTTCGATTCCCGGCTGCCTGGACGGGAAATGCTGTGAACGCTTCACCTTTCTCTGGAGAAACGCGTTCGGCCCGCCTCCCGAAATGGGCTGCGGGCCGTGCGGTGCGGCCGGTCAGGAAAGGCCCAGGCCCTTTGCGACGCCCTGGCCGAGATCCTTGTGAATATTGCTCCAGTACTCCACGACCCGCTGCTTCATGTCGGTGGTGGCCTCGGGGGCCGAGGCGTGGCCGACGATGTTGCCGACCAGGTGGGCGCGGTCGACGTCGGACAGCACGTTCTCCCACAGGGCGCGGGGCTGGACGTAGTCGTCGTCCTCGGCGTGCTTGATGGAGGCCGAGCGCAGGATCTCGCCCGTGACGTGGTAGTGCTCGCCCTCGTACAGCGCCGGGTCGGCCGCCGGGCCGCCCGCCGAGTTGGGGGCGTACACCGGGTCCTGCGGGTTGCGGAAGGTCATCGGGCCGTCGAAGTTGTAGGAGTCGACCGGGTTGCGCGGCTGGTTGATCGGGAGCTGGAGGTAGTTGGGCCCGATCCGGTAGCGGTGCGCGTCGGGGTAGGAGAACAGGCGGCCCTGGAGCATCTTGTCGGGCGAGGCACCGATGCCGGGCACCAGGTTCGACGGCTCGAAGCCCGACTGCTCGACCTCGGCGAAATAGTTCCGCGGGTTCCGGTTCAGGGTGAAGGTGCCGATCGGGATCTCGGGGTAGTCGCTGTGCGGCCACACCTTGGTCAGGTCGAACGGGTTGAACCGGTAGTCGGCGGCGGCCGCGAACGGCATGATCTGCACGCTGACCGTCCAGGACGGGTGGTCGCCGCGCCTGATCGCGTCGTACAGGTCGCGGGTGTGGTGGTCGGGGTCGGTGGCGGTCAGGGCGGCGGCCTCGGCGGCGGTGAAGTTCTGGATGCCCTGGTCGGTCTTGAAGTGGTATTTGACCCAGTATTTCTCGCCGGCCGCGTTGTACCAGAGGAAGGTGTGCGAGCCGAAGCCGTGCATGTGCCGCCAGGAGGCCGGCGTGCCCCGGTCGGTCATCAGGAAGGTGACCTGGTGCGCGGATTCGGGGGACAGGGTCCAGAAGTCCCACTGCATGTTGTGGTCGTGCAGGTGGTTGTCCGCGCGGCGCTTCTGGCTGTGGATGAAGTCGGAGAACTTCTGCGGGTCGCGGATGAAGAAGATCGGCGTGTTGTTGCCGACGATGTCGTAGTTGCCGTCCTCGGTGTAGAACTTGATCGCGAAACCGCGCGGGTCACGCGCGGTGTCGGACGCGCCCAGCTCACCGGCGACGGTCGAGAAGCGCAGGAACAGCGGCGTCTCGGCGCCCTTGCGGAACAGTTCGGCCTTGGTGAACTGGCTGACGTCCTCGGTGATCCGCAGGAAGCCGTGGGCGCCGCCGCCCTTGGCGTGCACCACCCGCTCCGGGACGCGCTCGCGGTTGAAGTGCGCCATCTTCTGGATCAGGTAGTGGTCCTGCATGAGCAGGGGGCCGTTCGGGCCGACGGACAGCGAGTGCTCGTCGCTCGGCGCCGGGATGCCGGCGTCGTCGGTGGTGACAGGCCTGGTCGTCATAGCGCGATCCTCCGAATGATCATCGTTGACGGTTCGGGCAGACGCCCCCGAGTGCTGACGTCGGCTTTGTCCATGTCTGTCAACCTATGCCCTTAACCTGAATGACTCAAGTAAAGGAATTCTCCAAGTTATGCGGTGATCGGCGTGCGGCGGCGTACCAGGAAGAGGGAGCTCAGCCCGGCGAGGACGGCCAGGCCCGCCATCGCGAGGGAGGAGAGCAGGGAGGCCGAGCCCGTGTCCTGGCCCTGGCTGAGCGTGATGAACAGCGTTCCCACGGTGGAGACGCCGATCACCTGGCCGAGCTGCATCACGGTGAGCAGCGCGCCGCTGGCGTCGGCCGCGTACGCGCCGTCCACCTGCTCGGTCGCCATGTTGGTCACCGCGACCTGCACGCCGAGGCCGGCGCCGATGAGGGCACTCATGACCGCGTACGGGAGCCCGCCCCCGGCGGCCAGCCCGAGCCCCAGGTAGGCCGGCGCGGCCACCACGTAGCCGAACGGCACCAGCGTCCGCTGCAGGCGCGGCGGGAGGCGCGGCCAGGCGAGCCCGACCAGGCCGAAGGCCAGCGCGCACGGCACCAGCATCATGCCGGAGGCCAGCGGCGTCAGGTGCAGGTCGCCCTGCAGGTGCAGGGCCGAGGTGAACAGGAACGCGCCCCACGTGGCCGGGCCGAACAGCAGGATCGCCAGCCCCGGCCGCATGCCGGGCGCGCGCAGCACGCGGGCGTCCACCAGCGGGCGCCCGCCGCGCGCGGTCACCCAGCGCTCGATGCGGACGAACGCCGCGAACGCCGCCACGCTCAGCGCCATCGAGACCCAGCCCCACACCGGCCAGCCGAGGTCACGCCCGAGCACCAGCGGCACCACGAAGAGCAGCACGGCGGCGGACAGGGTCACCAGGCCCCAGGGGTCGAGCCCGGTCTTGCCGCCGCCCTCGTCGGCGGGCAGCACCCGGATCCCCGCGAGCAGGAGCAGCGCCCCGATCGGCACCAGCACCAGGAACACGATCCGCCAGCCCAGCCCGAGGCCCAGCAGGATCCCGCCGAGCGCCTGGCCGACCACGATGCCACCGCTGATCACCAGGGACCACAGGCCGATCGCCCGGCCTCTGGCCGCACCCTGATAGTTGCGCTGGATCAGCGTCAGCACCTGCGGCATCATCATCGCGGCCCCGGCGCCCTGCAGCAGCCGGGAGGCCACCAGCCAGCCCGTCGAGGGCGCCAGGCCCGCGGCGAGCGTGGTGACCGTGAAGACCGCCAGGCCGCCGAGAAACGCCTTGCGATAGCCGAACAGATCGCCGACCCTGGCTCCGGTGATCAGAAGTACGGCGTAGACAATGGTGTAACCGGCGACGATCATCTGCAGCCCCGCGCCCGACGAGTGCAGGTCGGACTCGATGGTGGGGGTGGCCACGTTGACGATGTTGACGTTCAGGATGGCCAGGAACTGCCCTACGAGGATGATCGCCAGGAGCAGACCGCTGGCCTTCGAGGCCTCCTGTGGCTTTGTGCCCACGGGAGAGGGAAAAGCGGCAGTTTGCGACATGCTGATGAGTCTGCCGTGGATCCGGTACCAGTAACGAGAGCCCATTTATCCTGGTATTGGTGGTAACTGGCTAAGTGTCGGCGTTGCACCCGATAGTGGAGGGATGAGCGTGGCAGAAGCACGACGTACCGATCTCTCGGCGTTCCTGCGCACCCGGCGCGAGCGGATCACGCCCGAGATGGTCGATCTCGGGCCGGGCCCGCGCAGGCGCACTCCGGGCTTGCGCCGCGAGGAGGTGGCGCAGCTCGCGGGCGTGGGCGTCACCTGGTACACGTGGCTGGAGCAGGGGCGCCCGATCAACGCCAGCAGCCAGGTGCTCGACGCGATCGCGCGCACGCTCCGGCTCGACACCGCCGAGCGCCACCACCTCTACCGGCTGGCCGGGCAGGCGGAGGAGCCGATCCCCGTGGACTCGGGCCAGGTGACGCCCGAGATGCAGGAGATCCTCGACCGGCTCGGCGACCTGCCGGCCTGCGTGACCAACAGCCGGTGCGACGTCCTGGCCTCGAACGACTCCTACGCGGCGCTGTTCCCCGAGCTGGTCGCCGCGCCGGAAGGGGAGCGGAACTCGCTCTGGCAGACCTGCCTGAACCCCTCGCCCATGACGGTGCTGCTCGACCGCGACCACGAGCTCGCCCGGGCCGTGGCGGTCTTCAGGGGCGCCTACACCCGGCACGCGGACGATCCGTGCTGGCAGGACTTCGTCCGCCGGCTCAGCTCGGAGAGCGCCGAGTTCGCGCGGCTGTGGGCGCGGCAGGACGTGGCCGAGCCCGGGCCGCGGGTGAAGGGATACAAGCACCGGGAACTCGGGATGTTGCGCTTCAGCACGACCAGCCTCATGGCCGTGCCCGAGTTGCGGCTGATTGTGTACTCCCCGATGGATGACGACACTCGTTCCGCTATGTCCAGGATTCGGGAGGCTGCGCGGTAATCCGCCCCACATGGCATGCTCGATCCCTGAAAGACAGGATTCGAGCGGAAGTGGCGGCAGATGAGATTCCCCCGTGCCCTCCCGGTTTTCGCTGTCGTCGCGTCGCTGGCCGCGTGCTCGTCGCCGCCCGAGAGGGAGCCGCAGAGCGGGCAGGTGGAGCGGCAGGCGGCCGCCTCGCCCAGCAAGAAGCCGACACCGGAGCGGAGGCCGTACACGATCGCGTTCGGCGGGGACGTGCACTTCGAGGGGATGTTGCGGGGGAGGCTGGCCAGCCCGCGCACGGCGCTGGGGCCGATCGCGAGCACGCTGCGCAAGGCCGACTTATCGATGGTGAACCTGGAGACGGCGATCACCACCGGGGGGACGCCGGCGCCGGGCAAGCAGTTCACGTTCAGGGCTCCGGCCAGCGCGTTGACCGCGCTGAAGGGCGCGGGGGTGGACGTCGCCTCCATGGCGAACAACCACGGCATGGACTACATGGAGAGCGGGCTGGCCGACTCGCTGGCGGCGGTCAAGCGCAGCAAGTTCCCCGTGGTGGGGATCGGGGCGGACGCTGCGGAGGCGTACCGGCCCTTCCGGAAGGTCGTGAACGGCAACCGGGTGGCGATCATCGGGGCCACGCAGGTGCTGGACGCGGAGTTCATCCAGGCGTGGACGGCCACGGCGGACAAGGGCGGGCTGGCCTCGGCGAAGAACGAGACGGCCCTGCTGCGGGCGGTGCGGCAGGCGCGCAAGAACTCCGACACCGTGATCGTCCACCTGCACTGGGGCACCGAGATGCAGAAGTGCCCCAACGAGGCGCAGCGCTCGCTCGCTCCCAAGCTGGTCGAGGCGGGGGCCGACGTGGTGGTCGGCGGGCACGCGCACATCCTGCTCGGGTCGGGATACCTGGACAACGCTTACGTCAACTACGGCATGGGCAACTTCGTCTTCTACAACTCCAACCCGGCGACCACCGGCAGGACCGGCGTGCTGACGCTGACGATCAACGGACGGAAGATTCTCAAGGACGCCTGGACTCCGGCGACCATCCAGGGGGGTATCCCGATACCGATGACGGGGTCCGCCCGGACCCAGGCCGTGGCGGACTGGAAGGCGCTGCGATCCTGCACGGGGCTGGCCGCGCGACCCTGATCGATCTATTCTGCTGGACAGTTCGTCCAATAGGAGGTCGCGATGCGGTGGGTCGAGTCCGGTGACGTGCGGCTGGCGGTCTTCGAGGAGGGCGATCCGGGCAAGCCGGTCGTGCTGCTCCTGCACGGCTATCCGGACACGCATCGCGTCTGGGACGAGGTGGCCGCGTTGCTGCGCGACCGCTTCCGCGTGGTGCGATACGACGTGCGCGGCGCCGGGCGGTCCACGGCCCCGCGCGACCGGCGCGACTACGGCTTCGACCGGCTGATCGCCGATCTCGGCGCGGTGATCGAGGCGGTCGGCGCGCCCCGGGTGCACCTCGTCGGGCACGACTGGGGCTCGCTGCAGGGGTGGGAGGCGCTCGGCCGGGCGGGGATCCGGGACCGGCTGACCTCGTTCACCAGCCTGGGCGGGCCGGGGCTGCGGCAGGCGGCGGATTTCACGCGGCACGGGCGGCGGCGCGACGTGGCGGTGCAGCGCCTCAAGTCCTGGTATATCGGGGCATTTCAGATTCCGGTGTTGCCCGAGCTGGCGTGGCGGACGGTCCTGCCGGGGATCGTCTCCCGCGCCCTCGGGGCGCCGCCCCGGCCCGGGCATCCGGCCGACACCCTGAGCAGGGACGGGCTCAACGGGCTGTGGCTCTACCGGCGGAACATGCCGCTGGGGGGCTCCGGGCTCGATCCGCGCGTCCCCGGGGTGCCCGTGCAGCTCGTCGAGGCCACCCACGATCCGTACGTCACCCCGGCGCTGCTGGCCGCCGTGGGGCGTTGGGCGCCCAGGCTCTGGCACCGCCGGATCACGACCGGGCACTGGGCGCACCGGAGCCGCCCGGAGGCGGTCGCCGGGATGATCGCGGAGTTCGTGGAGCACGCCGAGGGCGCCCCGGCCTCCCGGGGGTTGCGGCGGGCGGGGGCGGCGGGGGCGGCCGGGGCGTTCGGGGGAAAGCTGGTGGTGATCACCGGCGCGGGGTCGGGGATCGGGCTGGCGACCGCGCGGGCTTTCGCGGCGCATGGGGCGGAAGTGGTGTGCGCGGATATCGACCTGGACGCCGCGAAGCGGGCCGCCGACGCCATTGGTGCGGATCTCGGGGGTACGGCGTACGCGGCGCAGGTCGATGTGGCGAAAAGCGATCAGATGGAGGATTTTTCGCGAAATATCATCTCTGAATATGGCGTGCCGGACATTGTGGTGAACAATGCGGGGATCGCGGTCGCCGGGCCGTTCCTCGACCACACCGTCGAGGACTGGCGCAGGACCATCGACGTCAATCTGTGGGGCGTCGTCCACGGGTGCCGGCTCTTCGGCGCCGCCATGGCCGAGCGCGGCGAGGGCGGCCACATCGTCAACGTCGCCTCTCTGGCCGCGTTCGCGCCGTCCATCGTGCTGCCCGCGTACTCGACCTCGAAGGCGGCCGTGAAGATGCTCAGCGACTGTCTCAGGGCCGAGCTGGCGGGTCAGGGCATCGGGGTCACCGTCATCTGCCCGGGCTTCGTCTCCACGGGGATCGCGGGCAACGCCACGTACACCGATGACGGCCTGCGCCAGGGAGCCGTGCAGGGTCTGGCGCGGCGCGGATACCCGCCGGAGCGCGTGGCCGCGCACATTCTGCGGGCGGTGCACAGAAATCAGGCGGTCGTGCCGGTGAACTTGGAGGGGAAAGTCGGGTATGCCCTGTCTCGGATTTCGCCGAGGGCGATGCGGGGGCTCGCCCGGTTGAGCGGTGCCGTGAGAAATCCGAAATTGGCAGGTAACGATCGCCCGTACGAGAGAAGATGAATCCGTGTCTACGCCGCAAATGAACGATGAGTGCGTCCACCCCAAAGCCCTCAGGCGGCAGCCCGCACAGCGCCGCAGCGCCCGGCGTGTCGAGCGCATGCTCGACGCGTGTGCCGAGTTGCTCGACGAGACCGGATACGAGGCCCTGTCCACCACCCGCATAGCCGAGCGGGCGGGCGTGGCGATCGGCTCGGTCTATCAGTTCTTTCCCGACAAGCGGGCCATCACCCAGGAGCTCACCCGGCGCAACGTCGAGGAGTTCGTCCGCAGGGTCGATCGCAGGTTCCTCGAGGAGGACTACCGCGGCTGGTGGGAGGCCGTCGACGCGATCATCGACATCTACGTGGACATGCACAGGACGGTCGCCGGCTTCAAGAGCCTGCAGTTCGGCGACGTCGTCGACCTCAACCTGCTCGACTCCGACTCCGACAACAACACGGTGATCGCCGGGCGGCTGCGCGGGCTGTTCCTGAAGGAGTTCGGCCTGGCGGACAGCCCCTCGCTCGACCTGGCGGTGCTCGTCGCGGTCGAGGCGGGCGACGCCGTGCTGAAGCTGGCCTTCCGCCGCGACCCCGACGGCGCGCCCGAGATCATCGACGCGGCCAAACACCTGATCAGAGGCTTCCTGTCCCGCCAGCTCCGATCCTGGTCCCCCCGCTAGGAGCCCGGCGGGGCCCGCAGATGGCCGGATCAGTAGCCGGCGGCCACCTTCGGCGCGCCGGGGACCAGATCGCGGTGCCAGTGCTTCCCGTGCTCGCGCTCACCGAGCGCGGTCGCGGGCACCTGCTGGAATCGCGGCGTGGCCGGCGTGCGCAGGCAGGGGGCCGGGAACGAGATCGGACGCGCGTCCCTGGCCTCGCGGACGTCCAGCCGGGCCTCCAGCGCCCGCAGGTTGCTCTCCGCGGCCTCGAGGGCCTCCATCCGGGCCGACAGATAGCCGGCCACACCGGGAATGAGGGCCGACAACACGACGGCACAGGCCAGCATGAAGGTCAGCTGCTTGGACATGCCCATCACAGTCCCTTCGCTCGCGTGGCGGCAAAGCGACCTCTATATGCCCGGTGACCTGGGCGGACACGCCTTCTGTGAGCAGGATTGGACGAGACGTTACCGAATTTGCACGGGACCGGCGATGTGGATTGACCGGGCAAAGGCCCGGGCGGCTCGGTAGTCTCGCGGTGTGGCGCATGTGACCCGTGAGCACCTTGATCGTCTGCTTGAGCAGGCCCTGCTGGCCGACGACCACAGTTCCCTGGCCAGTCGGCTGTACGACGTCGCGCTCGACTATTCGTCCGGCGACGTCTCAAGGGCATCCATCCTGGTCCTCGCCGCCGAGGAATGGCGAGCGGCGGGCCAGCCCGCGCGCGCGATGGAGTGTTTCCAGCGCGCGGTCGAGGACGGTGGCGAGGCCGGGTTCGATCCGCGTGCCGGCATCGCCGACACGCTCTTCGAGCTCGACCGGCCGGACGAGGCGAGGGAGGTCATCGAGACGATACGCGCGGAGGGAGACGTCTCCACGGCGACCGCTCATACGATCGCCGAGACCCTGGTCGCCTATGGCGACCTGCAAGGGGGCCTCGAATGGGCGACGCAGGCCGCCCTGCGGTGTGACGAGAACGACCCGGAGCAGGTGGCGCTGCTGCGCACCCGTTATCGCATCAGGGTCGATCTCGGGCTCCCCGAGGACGAGCTCGACGAGCTCGTCTCCTGAGGGCGCGCGTCCCGCCGGGCGGTGACCGTCCCGGCAGGGCGCGCTCCGTCATGCCCCGACACGTGCGGTCCCCATGGTTCGCCGGAGGGCCGCGGCCGGGCGACCGCGGCCCTCCGACCTATGGGAATCCGGGCGCGGCAGGCACGGTCCGCGCCCGGACGAGGTGGCTCATCGCAGTCCGAGGCCCTCCGCGAGGCCGGTGAAGCCGGACACCGCGGTCTGCCCGCCCGGCAGCATCGAGGTGCCCTCGACGCTCTCCACCGCCTTCGGCAGCAGCACGCCGATGACTTCCTCACTGACCTCGCTCACCGGCTGCTGCAGGTCCAGCGGCGACTCGATCCCGCTGCCGGCGATGCGGTTGTGGTAGGGGGCGTGGCCGAGCGTCATCTCGCCCGGCAGCTTCCTCTCCAGCGGCCGCTGCGGCATCTCGGGCAGCGCCAGCAGCGCGGGGATGCCGGTCATCGTCGACAGATCCTTCATCCCGGCCGGTCCCGGCACCATGGGGAACAACGCGGGCGAGGCCGTGGCCAGCGAGGGCATGCCCCAGGTGGCCGCCACGCCGCCCAGGTCCGCCAGGCCCAGCACCTCCTTGCCGGTCGCCAGGCCGGTCAGACCCAGATGCCTGGCCAGCTCCCCGGCCGACGTGGCCAGTTTGTTGCTCTCGGAGGTGAGCATCCGGCTGCTCCCGGGGCCGCCGTCGTTCACCCGCAGCCTGGCGTGCTCGTCGCAGAAGTTGGCGATCGAGGTGGGCGACAACAGCGCGGGCTCGGTGCCGGCGCAGCTGCCGGCCGCCGAGGGGCCCGCGCACAGCCAGCTGACACCCGCGGTCAGAGCGGCCACCGCGATCATGCTCCGGATCTTCTGGAATGACACTGCACGTCCCCCTGATCGATTTCGGTGATCTGACGAACGCCGAACGTAGTCATACCTCCGGCAGGGCGAGTGCGGCTTGTCCGAAGGGTGGCGCGAACCTTACCGAAGAGGCGGCCCGATGACCGTGCCATGACACGCCGGAGCCCGGAGATCACCTGGATCTCCGGGCTCCGGGACGGGCTGTCAGGCCGCGCGCTGGATGAGCAGCTCGTCGTCGCCCAGCTCGACCACGACCTTGTCGCCGTCGGCGACCTCGCCGGACAGCACCGCCTTGGCCAGCTTGTCGCCGATGGCGGACTGGACCAGGCGGCGCAGCGGGCGGGCGCCGTACATCGGGTCGAAGCCCGTCATCGCCAGCCACTCGCGGGCCGCCGGCGTGACCTCCAGCGTCAGCCTGCGGTCGGACAGGCGCCGGGCCAGGCGGTCGACCTGCAGGTCGACGATCTGCGCCAGCTCCTCGGTGCCGAGCGCGTCGAAGAGGATCACGTCGTCGAGCCGGTTGAGGAACTCCGGCTTGAACGAGCTGCGCACCGCCCCCATGACGGCTTCCCGCTTCGCGCCGTTCTCCAGCTTGGGATCGACGAGGAACTGCGAGCCGATGTTGGAGGTGAGGATCAGGATCGTGTTGCGGAAGTCGACCGTGCGGCCCTGGCCGTCGGTGAGCCGCCCGTCGTCGAGCACCTGCAGCAGGATGTCGAACACCTCGGGATGGGCCTTCTCGACCTCGTCGAGCAGCACCACGGTGTACGGGCGCCGCCTGACGGCCTCGGTGAGCTGGCCGCCCTCCTCGTAGCCGACGTAGCCGGGAGGCGCCCCGACGAGCCGGGCCACGCTGTGCTTCTCGGAGTATTCGCTCATGTCGATGCGGGTCATCGCCCGCTCGTCGTCGAACAGGAACTCCGCCAGCGCCTTGGCCAGCTCCGTCTTGCCCACACCGGTCGGCCCGAGGAACACGAACGAGCCCGTCGGCCTGTCGGGGTCGGCGATGCCGGCGCGGCTGCGGCGTACGGCGTCTGAGACGGCCTGTACGGCCTGCTGCTGCCCGATGAGGCGCCGGCCCAGCTCATCCTCCATGCGCAGCAGCTTGACCGTCTCGGCCTCCAGCAGCCGCCCCGCGGGGATGCCGGTCCACGACGAGATCACCTCGGCGATGTCGTCGGCCCCGACCTCCTCCTTGACCATGGCGTTGTCCGGCGGCGCGGCCTCGGAGGCCGCCTTTAGCGCCTGCTCCAGGCGGGGCACCTCGGCGTACATCAGCCGGGAGGCCGCCTCGAAGTCGCCGTCGCGCTGGGCCCGCTCGGCCGCGCCCCGCGCCTCGTCGAGCTGCTTCTTCAGCTCGCCGACCTTGTTGAGCCCGGCCTTCTCGTGCTCCCAGCGGCCGACGAGGGCGTTGAGCTCCTCCTGGCGGTCGGCCAGCTCCTGGCGCAGCCGGTCGAGCCGCTGGACGGAGGCCTCGTCGGTCTCCTTCGACAGGGCCAGCTCCTCCATCTTCATCCGGTCGACGTTGCGCTGGAGCTGGTCGATCTCCACGGGACGGGAGTCGATCTCCATGCGCAGCCGCGAGGCGGCCTCGTCGACCAGGTCGATGGCCTTGTCGGGGAGGAAGCGGTTGGTGATGTAGCGGTCGGACAACGCGGCGGCGGCCACCAGCGCGCCGTCGGCGATCTGCACCTGGTGGTGGGCCTCGTAGCGGCCCTTGAGCCCGCGCAGGATCGCGATCGTGTCCTCGACCGTGGGCTCGCCCACGTAGACCTGCTGGAAGCGGCGCTCCAGCGCCGGGTCCTTCTCGATGCGCTCGCGGTATTCGTCGAGCGTGGTCGCGCCGATCATGCGCAGCTCGCCGCGGGCCAGCATGGGCTTGAGCATGTTGCCGGCGTCCATCGCGCCCTCGGCGGCCCCCGCGCCGACGACGGTGTGCAGCTCGTCGATGAACGTCACGATCTGCCCGTTGCTCTCCTTGATCTCGGAGAGCACGGCCTTGAGCCGCTCCTCGAACTCACCGCGGTATTTCGCGCCGGCCACCATCGCGCTCAGGTCGAGGGAGATGAGCCGCTTGTTGCGCAGCGACTCCGGCACGTCGCCGGCCACGATGCGCTGGGCCAGGCCCTCGACGACCGCGGTCTTGCCGACGCCGGGCTCGCCGATGAGCACCGGGTTGTTCTTGGTGCGGCGGCTGAGGACCTGGACCACGCGGCGGATCTCGGAGTCGCGGCCGATGACCGGGTCGAGCTTGCCGCCCCGGGCGTGCTCGGTCAGGTCGACGCCGTATTTCTCCAGCGCCTGGTAGGTGTCCTCCGGGGTCTCGCTGGTGACGCGGGCGTTGCCGCGTACTTTCTCGAAGGCGTCGAGCAGCGCCTGCGGCGTCGCGCCCTGGGCCTTGAGCAGCTCGGCCGACCGGCCCCCGTCGGCGGCCAGGCCGACCAGCAGGTGCTCGGTCGAGACGTAGAGGTCTTCGAGGCGGTTGGCGTGCTGGGCGGCGGTGTTCATCACCGTCAGGAGCTGGCGGGAGCTCGACGGCGCCCCCACCGTCGAGCCCTGTGCCTTCGGCAGCGCCGCGAGCTGCTCCTCGGTGCGGGCGCGCAGCGTGCGCCAGTCGGCGCCGACGGCCTCCAGCAGCGGCACGGCGGTGCCGCCCGTCTGGGAGAGCAGAGTGGTCAGCAGGTGAGCCGGGGAGATCTCGGGGTTGCCCTCCGCGGCGGCGCGCCGCATGGCACCCGAGAGCGCTTCCTGGCTCTTCTGGGTGAGCTTGTAGTCCATGTTCCTAGGCCCCCGGTGGCAGCTCGTAGCGGATCAGCGCTCTGACCATCCGCATCTCGGCTCGCAGGCGGTGGACCTCCTCACGCAGCCGCAGCGCTTCGTTCTCGAGCTCGAGAATCCGCTTGATCCCCGCGAGGTTGATGCCCTCCTCCTGGGAGAGCCGCTGCACCTCGCGGAGCTGGATGATGTCGCGTGTCGAGTAGAGGCGGCCGCGCCCCGCCGTGCGCCCAGGACTGACCAGGCCGAGCCGGTCGTACTGGCGCAGCGTCTGCGGGTGGAGCCCGGACAGCTGCGCGGCCACCGAAATCACATAGACAGGGGTGTCATCTGAAAGGTCGAAATAGTTGGCGTCCATCGGCTTACTCGCTTCTGGCTCGCTGAATGAGCTCAGCGCGCGGGTCCTCGCCCGCGGTCGCGGTGTTGAACTCGGTGAGAAGCTCGCGCGACTTGTCGTCGAGCGTCTTCGGCACGATCACCTCGACGCTGGCGAGCAGGTCGCCCTTCGTCCCGTCTTTCCTGGTGACGCCCCTGCCGCGGACGCGGAACGTGCGCCCGTTGGGCGTGCCCGCGGGGATGCGCAGCGTGACCGGCATGCCCTTGAGGATCGGCACCTTGATCTCGGCCCCCAGAGCGGCCTCCGTGAACGTCACCGGCACGGTGATCGTCAGGTTGTCGCCCATCCGGCCGAACACGGCGTGCGACTTGACGTGCGTCTGGATGTAGAGGTCGCCCGCCGGGCCGCCGTTCTCCCCCGGAGCGCCCTTCGCCTTGAGCTTGACCCGCTGGCCGTCGGCCACCCCCGCGGGAATGCGCGCCTGGATGGTGCGGGTGCTCTTGGCCCGGCCGCTGCCCTCGCACACGGGGCAGGGGTCGTCCACGATCAGCCCGCGGCCCTTGCAGTCGCGGCACGGCTCGGAGAAGGCGAAGTTGCCCAGGTTGCGGCTGGCCGCGCCGGTGCCCTCGCAGGTGGGGCAGACCCTGGGGGTCGTGCCCGCCTTGGCGCCGGTGCCGGTGCACGCGGCACAGGCGGCGGAGCTGGTCAGCCTGAGCGACACGGTGGTGCCCTCGACGGCCTCGGTGAACGTCAGCGTGACCTCGGACTCGATGTCCTGGCCCCGCCGCGGCCGGGTGGCGCTGGTCGTGCGGGCTCCGCCGCCCCGGTTGAACAGCCCGCCGAACAGGTCGCCGAGCCGCTCACCCGCGCCCCCGCCCTGGCCCTGCTGGCTGGTGCCGCCGAACAGGTCACCGAAGTCGAACGGGAAACCGCCACCGCCGGGCCGCTGGCCGCCCACCCCGGACCCGAACAGCGTGCGCGCGTCGTCATATTCCTTGCGGCGCTTGCCGTCCGACAGGACGTCGTAAGCCTCGGAGACCTCCTTGAACTTGGTCTCCTTGGTCGCGTCACCCTGGTTGGTGTCGGGGTGGTATTGCCGGGCCAGCTTCCGGTAGGCCTTCTTGATCTCGTCGGCGGTGGCGGTCTTGGGCACACCAAGGACGGCGTAGTAGTCCTTTTCCAGGTAGTCCTTGGTGCTCATCTACGGCCCTTCGTCCTTGTGATCAGTTGTCGTCGTCATTGGACGCGGCAGGGGCGTCCTCGGGCTCGGCGACGGCCACCCGCGCCGGGCGCAGCACCCTGTCACCCATCCGGTATCCAGGCTGCAACACCTCGACGGCGGTCGGCTCGGTCACCTCCGTCGAGTAGCTGTGCATCAGCGCCTCGTGGACCGTCGGGTCGAACGGGTCGCCCTTCTGCCCGAAGGAGCTGAGGCCCAGCTTGGTGACCGCCGACTCCAGCGACTCCGCCACCTTCGCGAAGCCGCCGGTCAGCTCGCCGTGGTCGCGAGCCCTGCCGATGTCGTCGAGCACGGGCAGGAGCTCCGCCAGCACCCCGGCGACGGCCTGCTCGCGGACCGCGACGCGGTCGCGCTCGACCCTCCTGCGGTAGTTCGTGTACTCGGCCTGAAGGCGCTGAAGGTCCGCGGTCCGCTCGGCGAGCTGGGCCGCCAGCTCGCCGTCCTGCGCCTCCAGCACGTCGGCCGGCACCTCTTGTGGCACGGTCGGCGCCTCTCTGACCTGGCCCGTCTCCGGGTCGATCTTGCGGTTGTCGCGGATCACCGGCTCCTCGTGCCCGTTTTCACGCGGCGGCATCACTGGTCCTTCTTCGGCTGGTCATCGTCGACGATCTCGGCCTCGACCACGTCGTCGTCGGCCTTCTGGTCCTGGCCGGCCGAGGTGTCCTGCGGGGCGCCCTCGCCGCCGGCCTGCTGGCCCTGGCTCTGAGCGTAGATCGCCGAACCCATCTTCTGGCTGACCGTGGCGAGCTTCTCCGCCGAGTTGCGGATGACGTCGGTGTCGGTGCCCTCAAGAGCCTTCTTTAGCTCGGCCAGGGCGTCGTTGACCTCGGTCTTGATGTCGCCGGGGACCTTGTCGTCGTTCTCGCGGAGGAACTTCTCCGTCTGGTAGGCGAGCCCGTCGGCGTTGTTGCGGACCTCGGCCTCCTCGCGGCGCTTCTTGTCCTCCTCGGCGTACGACTCGGCCTCGCGCATCATCCGCTCGATGTCGTCCTTCGGCAGCGCGGAGCCGCCGGTGATCGTCATCGTCTGCTCCTTGCCCGTGCCCAGGTCCTTGGCGGAGACGTTGACGATGCCGTTGGCGTCGATGTCGAAGGTGACCTCGATCTGCGGGATGCCGCGCGGCGCCGGCGCGATGCCGGTCAGCTCGAAGGTCGCCAGCTTCTTGTTGTAGGAAGCGATCTCGCGCTCGCCCTGGTAGACCTGGATCTGCACCGACGGCTGGTTGTCCTCGGCCGTGGTGAAGACCTCGGAGCGCTTCGTGGGGATCGTCGTGTTGCGCTCGATGATCTTGGTGAAGATGCCGCCCTTGGTCTCGATGCCCAGCGACAGCGGGGTCACGTCGAGCAGCAGGACGTCCTTGACCTCACCCTTGAGCACGCCGGCCTGCAGGGCGGCGCCGATGGCGACGACCTCGTCCGGGTTGACGCCCTTGTTGGGCTCCTTGCCGCCGGTCAGCTCCTTGACGAGCTCGGAGACGGCGGGCATGCGGGTCGAGCCGCCGACGAGCACCACGTGGGCGATGTCGGAGACCTTGATGCCGGCGTCCTTGATGACCTGGTGGAACGGGCCCTTGGTCCGCTCGAGCAGGTCGGCGGTGAGCCGCTGGAACTCGGAGCGGGTCAGCTTCTCGTCGAGGTGCAGCGGGCCCTCGGAGGAGGCGGTGATGTAGGGGAGGTTGATGTTGGTCTCGGACTGGCTGGACAGCTCGATCTTGGCCTTCTCGGCCGCCTCGCGCAGGCGCTGGAGCGCCATCTTGTCCTTGGCCAGGTCGACGCCGTGCGCGTTCTGGAAGCGCTTGACCAGCTCGTCGACGACGCGCTGGTCCCAGTCGTCACCGCCGAGGTGGTTGTCACCGGAGGTGGCCTTGACCTCGACGAAGCCGTGGCCGTCCTCCTGGCCGACGTCGAGCAGCGACACGTCGAAGGTGCCGCCACCGAGGTCGAAGACCAGGATGGTCTGGTCCTGCTCCTTGTCGAGCCCGTAGGCGAGGGCCGCCGCGGTCGGCTCGTTGATGATGCGGAGCACGTTGAGGCCCGCCACCGTGCCGGCCTCCTTGGTGGCCTGGCGCTGGGCGTCGTTGAAGTAGGCGGGAACGGTGACCACCGCGTCGGTGATCTTCTCGCCCAGGTAGGCCTCGGCGTCCTGCTTGAGCTTCTGCAGCACGAAGGCGCTGATCTGCTGCGGCGAGAACTTCTTGCCGTCGATCTCCTGGGACCAGTTGGTGCCCATCTCCCGCTTGACCGAGCGGATCGTCCGGTCGACGTTGGTGACGGCCTGCCTCTTGGCGACCTCACCGACCAGGACCTCGCCGTTCTTCGCGAAGGCGACCACGGACGGCGTGGTCCGCGAGCCCTGCGCGTTGGCGATGACGGTGGGCTCACCGCCCTCGAGGATCGAGACGACGGAGTTGGTCGTCCCAAGGTCGATACCTACCGCACGTGCCATGAGTACGTCCTTGTAGTCAAAGTTGAGTCTGTTGGACTCAACGTATGGATGCGAGTCGTCTTTGTCAAACGACTTGAGCCTACCCGACTCAACCCTCGTGAGCGCGAAAGCATTCCCGCCAAATCGGAGACAACGCCCGTGTCGCTCCACACCACGGGTAACGGGACCGGAGGTACGGGGGTTCCACCTCGGAACAGGGCGGACCCCCGGACGCGGTGGGCGCGCGCCGGGGGTCCGCATTCGGGAGATGGCTCAGGAGACGGGTGTGTTCATGTCCGCCTGGATCTCGGTGGCGTTGAGCGCCCGGTTGTAGATGCGGACTTCGTCGATGAGGCCGTTGAACCATTCGCCCCAGAGGCTGTTGCCGCCGATGCGCAGGACGCCGTTGTCGGTGCGGATGGGTCCGCCCGCGGTGCGTTGGCTGACTTGGGTGCCGTTGACGTAGAGGCGGATGGTGGTGCCGTCGTAGGTGGTGGCGAGGTGGCTCCAGGTGTTGAGGGGGAGTGAGGCGGTGCCGCCGGTGTCGACCTCGCCGGTGGTGTGGATGACGGTGTGGGGGCGGTCGGTGTCGCTGCCCGCGGAGAGCACGTAGGCCAGGCCGTTTGTGTGTTGTTTCATGATGACGGTGCGCCAGCTGTCGACGGTGGTGGGGCGGACCCAGGCTTCGAGGGTCATGCCGGTGGTCAGGCGCAGGCCGGCGGCGTCGTTGACGGTGACCCAGCTGGACGAGCCGTTGAAGGAGAGCGCCGAGCCGTACTTGCCGGTGGTCGTCCAGCTCGTGTTGGTGAGGGTGCCGGTGTTGCCGGTGGCCGAGACGTCGGCGACCGTGGAACCGGTGTTCTCGTTCATCCCGTACGCCGCCACCAGCCCCGGGGTGGTCGGCGGCGCGGTGACGGCCGCCGACACCTCGGCCGACGGCGGGCTCAGGTTGCTGGCCGCGTCGAAGGCGCGGACGCGGTAGTAGTAGGTCCCCGCCGCCAGGCCCGTGTCGGTGTACGCGGTGGTCTGCGACGAGCCCACCTGGTTCGCGCCCGAAGGAGTGAAGCCCGGCGTCGTCGAGCGGTGCACCGTGTAGCCCTCCACGCCCACGTTGTCCGTCGAGGCCGTCCAGGTGAGCTGGGCGCTGCCGGGGCCGCCCGTCGCCGCCGGCGAGCCGGGCGCGGCCGGCGCCTGGGTGTCGGGCTCGGGCGCCGCGCCGATCGGGGTGCTCATGTCGGTCTGGAGCTGGAGGGGGGTCAGTGCGCGGTTGTAGATGCGTACTTCGTCGATGAGGCCGTTGAACCATTCGCCCCAGAGGCTGTTGCCGCCGATGCGCAGGACGCCGTTGTCGGTGCGGATGGGTCCGCCCGCGGTGCGTTGGCTGACTTGGGTGCCGTTGACGTAGAGGCGGATGGTGGTGCCGTCGTAGGTGGTGGCGAGGTGGCTCCAGGTGTTGAGGGGGAGTGAGGCGGTGCCGCCGGTGTCGACCTCGCCGGTGGTGTGGATGACGGTGTGGGGGCGGTCGGTGTCGCTGCCCGCGGAGAGCACGTAGGCCAGGCCGTTTGTGTGTTGTTTCATGATGACGGTGCGCCAGCTGTCGACGGTGGTGGGGCGGACCCAGGCTTCGAGGGTCATGCCGGTGGTCAGGCGCAGGCCGGCGGCGTCGTTGACGGTGACCCAGCTGGACGAGCCGTTGAACGACAGGGCCTTGCCGTACTTGCCGGTCGCCGCCCAGGTGGTGGCCGTGGCCGTGCCGGGGTTGCCCGATGGCGAGGCGTCGCCGACGGTGGTGCCGGCGCCCTCGTTCATGCCGTAGGCGGCCACCAGACCGGCGGGGGACTGCACGACCTTGTACGCCGCCGTGTACGTGGTCGCCGTCGCCGGCGCGGCGAAGTTGTGCGTGGCGGCCCCGCCGTCGGACCAGGCGTCGAACCCGTGCTCGCCCTGGGGCGAGGGCGCCGTGATCGAGTTGCTGGAGCCGACGATCACCGTCCTGGTGAAGGGAGCGACCGTCTGCTCCTGGTTGAAGCCGAGCTGGAGGCCGGGCGGGTTCGTCTGGAACGTCAGGTTCACGGTCCTGGGCTGCAGCAGCACGCTCTTGGTGTCGGTCAGCCCGTGCTGGTCGGTGACGGTCAGCCGCAGCTCCAGATGCGACGGGTACTCGTGGTCGGGCGCCTGGAAGGACCCCGACGCGCCGGTGTACCGGGTGATCTCGTGCTCATGGCAGGCGCCCGGGCAGTGGTGCATGATCAGGGTCCAGGTCATCCGGGACCCGGGGACGGCCCCTTCCTCCGGGTCCGTGCCGGTGCCGGAGAAGCCGATCGTGTCGCCGACCGCCCACGTCGTGGTGGACGAGGGGCTGGTGATCGCCGCTGTGGGGGCGGTGTTGCCCACGTTGACCGTGACGGTGGCGTCGGCCTGGCCGCCCTTGTCGTCGCTCACCCGCAGCCGGACCACGTACGAGCCGTTCTGCGTGTACGTGCGCGACGGCGCCACCGACGTCGAGTCGTCGAGCTCCCCGTCGCCGTCCAGGTCCCAGGCGTACGTCATCGCGTCACCGTCGGCGTCGGTGGATCCCGCGGCCGAGAAGGCGACGGCCAGCGGGGCGGCCCCGGAGGTCGGGACGGCGTTGATCGCCGCCGTGGGCGGCGCGTTGTCGAAGATGTAGCGGACGATCGTGCCGTTGTCGAAGTTCACCGCGAACAGGTCGCCGTTCGGGCCCGTCTCCAGCTCCACCGCGCCGATGCCCGTGTCGAACGTGGCGACCGTGGCCGGGTTGGGCAGGCCGTTCGAGCCCTTGGTCATCGCCCAGACGCATTTACGGCTGTAGTCGGAGAAGAACAGGGCCCCGTCGTAGGACGGCGGGTACGTGCCGTCCTGGTAGAAGGCGACGCCGCTGGAGGAGGACTGGCCGCCCGGCGTGCAGGTGTCGCCGGTGTGGAGGCGCTGGCCGTGGTGCCAGGCGAAGTACGGCTGGGTGTGCGCGGCGGCGCCGGCGCTGTAGAGGTTCTCGCAGAGCGTCAGGTTCAGGGCGTCGTAGCCGTCCTCCCGGTCCGCGCCCTCGTAGCAGGGCCAGCCGAAGTTGGCCACGCCGCCGGTCGGGTTGGCGACCCGGTTGATCTCCTCGTACGAGCCCCAGCCGACCTCGCCGGACCAGATCTCGTCGGTGCCGGGGCGCTGGGTGATCCGGAAGGGGTTGCGCAGCCCGTGGGCGACGATCCGGCGTACGTTGGGGTCGGAGCTGGCGGCGTTCGGGTTGCCGGCGGCGGCCGCCCCCGTGTCCGGATTTATCCGGATGATGGTGCCGTCCAGTCCGGCCGGGTCGCCGTTCGTCCGCACGTCCTGGGAGCGCAGGGCGCCGCCCTCCGCGCTCGGCGGGGTCAGCGCGGTGCCGACCGCGTTCGGCGGGTCGCCGCACGGGTTGTCCGGCACGATGTCGGAGCTGGTCTGGTTGTCCTGGCCGTAGTCGGGGAACTCGAAGCTGGCGCCGTCGCCCGCCGAGGCGTAGAGCGCGCCGTCGCGGCCGAACTGCAGGTCGCCGATGGAGTGGCTGGGATACTGCTGGCACCAGTCGGTGATCAGCGGGGTCTCCGCCCCCGAGGGGGAGATGACGGACAGGCGGCCGGTGACGCGGCAGCCGTCCCCGGTCGGGCCCGGAGGAGAGGCGCACGCGTCGAAGTCCTCGTTGGGCTCGCCCCAGCGGGGTGCGGTGCCGCCGGGCTCGGCGTCGTGCGAGTAGAGCACGTACACGCGGGGGTCGGTGGGGAAGTTCGGGTGCAGGGCCATGCCCAGCAGGCCGCGGTCCCAGAAGTCGTGCACCTTGGTCCGCAGGTCGGCGTACACGGTGGGGGTGGTGTCCGTCAGCGAGTCGAAGACCTTGATGTAGCCGCCCTTCTCGGCCACGAACACCCGCCCGTCGGAGGCGAACTCGATGTTGGTGGGGCTGATCAGCCCGCTGAAGACGGTTTGTTTGTGGAAGCGCTGGGGCAGTGCCGCCGCCGGGGGAGACAGAACGATCAGGCTGGTCAGGATCAGGGCAGCAGAAATCAGGCAGGATAAGAGCCGTCTCACGGGTCCCCCCATTTGGAGCGTTACATCACCACCGGCGCCCCCACGCCACGGTGTTCTGATCGATGTATCGCAACAAATCGATCATTTGTCACTGGGGTTGTCCGTAAGTGGACAGATCACGACTTGGCGCCGTCCACGACCTTGCGCTTGCCCAGGGCTTTCTTGAGTTTGACCGTCGTGGTCTTCTCGACCGCGATCATGATGCACGACATGTTCCTGGCCTTGGGAGCGGTGCCCTCGTACAGGGTGATCGTGACCTGCTTGCCGGTCTCCTTCACCTTGACGCGGTCCAGCACCGTGCACGGCGCCACGCCCGACCACCAGGTGAGCTGGATCTTCTTGCCCTTCGAGACCGGCTTGGCCTTGGTCCAGCGGATCTTGTGGACGTTGATGGCGTTGCCCGTCGGCTTGACCGGCTCGGGAGCCTTCGTGGGAGCGGTGGTGACCGGTTCCGACACGACCGGGGGCTTCTCCGGGGTGGTGGAGGCGGCCCGCTCGACCGGCGGGGCCGTGCCGCAACTCGTGGCGAGCACCAGACATCCGGCCAGGAAAGTCGCTGTCATTGTCCGCATACCCATAGGACGGATCACACCGGCCGCCGGTTCAAAGCCGGTCGTGGATCGTTCACGGGTGAGAAGCCGACTGATTAGTGTGGTTCGCGTGCTCCGTCAGGCCTTGCTCGCCATCTCGAAGAGCCGACGCGCCGAGCGGCTCGTCACCACCTCGCCGCTGACCGCCGACGTCGTCAGGCGCTATGTCGCGGACGACATCGGCGCCGTGCTCGCGGAGCTGACCCGCAAGGGGCTGCTGGTCACCGTCGACCACCTCGGCGAGGAGGTGACCGACCAGGCGCAGGCCGAGGCCGCCGTCGCGAACTACCTGTCGCTGCTCGACCTGCTGCCCGCGGGCGCCGACGTCTCGGTCAAGCTCACCGCCCTGGGGCTGCGGCTGTCACAGCGGCTCGCGATCGACAACACCGCCGCCATCTGCGCGGCCGCCGCGGGCAAGGGCATCACGGTGACGCTCGACGCCGAGGAGCACGACACGATCCCGGGGCTGCACGCCGTGCACGCCGCGCTGCGCAGGGAGCATCCCGACGTGGGGGTGGTGGTGCAGGCGTACCTGCCGGACTCGCTGGACCGCTGCGAGAAGCTCGGCGGCGCCCGCGTACGGCTGTGCAAGGGGGCCTACACCGCGCCCGGCGCCTACACCAGGACCGCCGACATCGACCGCTCGTTCGTACGCTGCCTGAAGGTCCTCATGGCCGGCACCGGCTACCCCATGGTCGCCACCCACGACCCCAGGCTGCTGCGCATCGCCTCCACGCTGGCCGTGCTGGACGGCCGCGACGTGACCGGCTTCGAATACCAGATGTTGTACGGCGTGCGCCCCGAGGAGCAGGCCCGCCTGGCGGGGCTCGGCGCGCGGATGCGGGTCTACGTCCCGTACGGCTCCGACTGGTACCCCTACCTCATGCGCCGCCTGGCCGAGCGGCCCCGCAACCTGGCCTTCTTCCTGCGGTCGCTGGTGTCCCGGGGCTAGCGGATAGGCTTCCAGACCAGCGTCTATTTCTTTCGAGGGGCCGAAATGATCGCGATTCTGGGCACGGGCAAGATGGGCGAGGCCCTGCTGTCCGGGTTGTTGCGGGCCGGGTTCAAGCCGGGCGACATCATGGCGACCACCCGCAGGGCCGAACGGGCACAGGCGCTGCGGGAGACCTATGGCGTACGCGTCGTGTCCAACCCGGAGGCGGCCAAGGCCGCTGACACCCTGATCCTGGCCGTCAAACCGCAGGACATGGCCACGCTGCTGGCCGAGATCGCCCCCCACATCCCCGCCGACCGCCTGGTGATCTCGGCCGCGGCGGGCATCACGACGTCCTTCGTCGAGCAGCGGCTCGGCGTCGACGTGCCGGTGGTGCGGGTGATGTCGAACACGCCGATCAAGTTCGACGAGGCGATGAGCGTGATCTCGGCGGGGGCGCACGCGGGCGAGGAGCACCTCAAGCTCACCGAGGGCCTGCTGGAGCCGGTCGGCAAGGTGCTGCGCATCCCCGAGTCGCAGCAGGACGCCGCCACCGCCCTCTCCGGCAGCGGGCCCGCCTACTTCTTCTACCTGGTCGAGGCCATGGTGGACGCCGGCATCCTGCTCGGCATGCCGCGGGCCGCCGCGCTCGACATGGTCACCCAGTCCATCGTGGGGGCCGCGGTGATGCTGCGCGACTCCGGCGAGCACCCGGTGATCCTGCGCGAGGCCGTCACCTCGCCGGGGGGCACCACGATCGCGGCCATCGCGGAGCTGGAACGGCACAGCGTGCGCGCGGCGTTCCTGGCGGCCATCGAGGCAGCCCGCGACCGCGGCCGCCAGCTCGCCTCCGGCTGACCGCTCCCGCGCCCGTCCGGTCCGCCCCGCTCCGCGCCGGTCCGGTCCGCGCCGGTCCGGTCCGCCCCGCTCCGCGCCGGTCCGCCCCGCTCCGCGCCGGTCCGCCCCGCTCCGCGCCGGTCCGCCCCGCTCCGCGCCGGTCCGCCCCGCTCCGCGCCGGTCCGCCCCGCTCCGCGCCGGTCCGCCCCGCTCCGCGACCGCCGCCCGGCGTGCTCGCGAGGCTCGGGGTGGTGCTGAGCTGGGTGGGTCGGCAGGGGGAAGAGAGCCCGAGCGGGCGCTTGTGGAGGCGGGTGGGCGGGATCCTACGATGGGTCGGGTGACGATCCGTCGCGGGCTCGCCCCGCTGCTCGTCCTGTTAGCACTGACCGGCTGCACCTCCGAGGAACCGCCGAGCGTCCAGCTCGCCGAGGTCCGGCGTGCCCCGGTCACCGAGGTCGTCGAGGCCCCCGCCACCATCGGCGCGCGGGCCTCCGCGACACTGCGCTCTCCCGCCCAGGGCACGATCGCCAAGCTGTACGTCCGCGAGGGCGACCGCGTCCGCAAGGGCGAGATCATCGCCAGGATCCGCTCGCCCCAGGCCGAGGACCAGCTGCGCCAGGCCCGCCAGACGTCCAGGATGTCGGCCCCTGCGAGCTTCACCCCGAACGTACGCCTGCCAACCTTCGACACCAGGGCGTTCGACCGCAAGGTCGCCACCCACTTCGCCAAGGCCCGCAAGGAGGCCAGGAAGGTCGACGACCCCCAGGCCCGCAAGCAGCTGCTGAGCGCCATCGACCTGGCCCAGGCCCAGCACAGGGCGCAGGCGAAGGCCCTGTCGTCGATCACCGCCCAGCTCAACCGCTCGATCAGCGGCCTGCTGACCGGCGTGAGCAGCGGCCTGTCCAGCTCCATGGCCTCCCTCCAGGCCGCCTCGAAGTCGCAGGCCAGGGCCGCGGTCAAGGCGGCGGAGAGCACGGTGCGGTCGCTCACGGTCAAGGCGCCGTTCTCCGGCATCGTCACCCTGGGCCGGGTGTCCGGCGGCGGCGGCGCCCCGAGCGGGGTCGAGGGGCTGCTCAGCCAGCTCCCCGGCGGCGGGCAGCAGCTGCCGTCCATGCCCTCCGGCGGGTCCGCCTCGGGCACCCCGGTCGCCACGGGGGTGCCGATCTCGGCCGGTGACTCGATCGCCACCGTCACCGACGTCTCCGAGCTCACCCTGGCCGCCGACGTGGACGAGACGGACGTGCTGCTGGTGCGCGCGGGCGTCAAGGCCGACGTCGAGCTGGACGCGGTGCCCGGCGCCACGTACACGGCCGTGGTCACCGGCATCGGCGTCACGCCCATGGAGGGCACCACGGGCGGCGTCAGCTACCCCGTGCGCCTCTCGCTCGGCGCCGGCGCCTTCGACGACGGCTCCAAGGCGCCCACGCCCAAGCCGGGCATGAGCGCCGTCACGCGGCTGACCGTGCGGGAGTCGGCGTCGGCCGTCTCGGCCCCCGCCTCGGCCATCGTCTCCAGCGGGCGCGAGAGCGTGGTGTGGGCGGTCAGCAACGGCGTGGCGCGGCGGCGCGTGGTCAAGCTCGGGGCCCAGGGGGACGCCGTGGTGGAGGTGCTGAGCGGGCTGTCCGTGGGCGAGCGGATCGTGGTCAAGGGCGCGGACTCCGTACGGGAGGGGCAGACCCTCCCATGACGCTCCGTACGGGAGGGGCGGATCCTGCCATGACGGCCCCCGCCATCGAAGCGGTGGACCTCGCCCGCCGCTACCAGCTCGACGGCGTGGCCGTCGAGGCGTTGCGCGGCGTGTCGCTCCGGATCGACCAGGGCGAGTTCGCCGCCATCGTCGGCCCGTCCGGATCCGGGAAGTCCACGCTCATGCACCTGCTCGGCTGCCTCGACCGGCCCTCGACGGGCGTGCTGAGGGTCAACGGGGTGGACATCTCCCGGTTGTCCGACGCCGAGCTGGCCGAGCTGCGCAACAAGACGATCGGCTTCGTCTTCCAGTCCTTCCACCTGCTGGCCAGGACCTCGGCGCTGGACAACGTGGCGCTGCCGCTGGTCTACCGGGGTCTGGGGCGGGCGGAGCGGCGCGCCAGGGCCCGTGCGGCGCTGGAGTCGGTGGGGCTCGGGCATCGCATGGAGCACCGGCCCTCGCAGATGTCCGGCGGCGAGCAGCAGCGCGTGGCCATCGCCCGGGCGCTGGTCGGCGAGCCGAAGGTGCTGCTGGCCGACGAGCCCACCGGCAACCTCGACACCAGCAACGGGGCCGAGGTCATGGCCATACTCGACCGGCTCAACGCCGACGGGGGCGTGGCCGTGGTGCTCGTCACGCACGAGGCGGAGATCGCGGCCCACGCCAGGAGGCAGATCCACGTGCGCGACGGACTGATCGAGCGGGACAGCGCGTCATGAGGGGCGGCGAGGCGCTGGTCATGGCGCTGGAGGCGCTGCGGGTCAACCGGCTGCGCAGCGTGCTGACCATGCTCGGGGTGATCATCGGCGTGCTGGCCGTGGTGATCCTGGTGGCCATCGGCACCGGCGCGAAGGACGAGATCGAGAAGCAGATCTCCGGGCTCGGCACGAACATCATCCTCGTCGTCCCCGGCCGCATCAGCCTGGGCGCGGCGCCCTCGCAGAGCAAGCTCGGGCTGGCCGACGTGGCGTACGTCCGGCGGGTGGTCGGCGACCCGTCGAAGGTGACGGTCTCGCTGCAGTCGGGCGAGACCGTACGCGTGGGCCGGACCGAGGTGTTCGTCACCGTGATGGGCACCGACCAGAACATGGTCAACATCTTCGAGCGGCCGGTCGGCAAGGGCCGGGCGCTCAGCGAGACCGACGTGGACACCCG
Source organism: Nonomuraea sp. MTCD27 (assembly GCF_041950495.1). Lineage (NCBI taxonomy): Bacteria > Bacillati > Actinomycetota > Actinomycetes > Streptosporangiales > Streptosporangiaceae > Nonomuraea > Nonomuraea sp. MTCD27. The sequence goes on from NZ_JBGNUW010000014.1 coordinate 39,656, forward strand.
GCGCCGGGTGGCCGTGCTGGGCTCGGAGGTGGCCGACCGGCTCTTCGGCGACCTGGACCCGATCGGGCGGCAGGTGACGGTGGCGGGGGCGAGGTTCCGGGTGGTGGGGGTGTACGCCGAGGTGGGGCAGACGTTCGGCCTCTCGCGGGACCAGGAGATCCACATCCCGGTGACCACGGCGCAGCGGCTGCTCGGGATCGAGCGGATCAACGGGCTGGCCGTCGGCGCGTCCGGGCCCGAGGAGATCGACCCGCTGTCGGACCGGGTGACGGCGGCGCTGCGGGACCGGTACCCGGGCGAGCAGTTCTCGGCGGTCACGCAGACGGCGCTGCTCGGCACGATCGGCAGCGTGCTGGGCATGCTCACCGGCGTGCTGGCCGCCATCGCGGGCATCTCGCTGCTGGTCGGCGGCGTGGGCGTGTCGAACATCATGCTGGTCAGCGTGCGCGAGCGCACCCGCGAGATCGGGTTGCGCAAGGCGCTGGGGGCCAGGCAGCGCGACATCCTGGCCCAGTTCCTCATCGAGGCGGTGCTGCTGACCACGATCGGCGGGCTCATCGGGATCATGCTCGGGGTCGGCGGTTCGCTGGCCATCGCGGCGCTCACCGAGGTGCCCGCGTCGATCACGTGGTGGTCGATCGTGCTGGCCTTCGGGGTGTCGGCGGCCGTCGGGGTGTTCTTCGGCGTGGCGCCGGCGCGGCGGGCGGGCCGGCTGGATCCCGTGATCGCCCTCCGCGCCGAATGAGCCCGCGCGCGCCGGGTCAGGCGTCCCGGCGGAGCAGCGGGCCGGGTCAGGCGTCCCGGCGGAGCAGCAGTGCGGCGCTCGCGACCACGGTGACGGCGATCCAGACCAGGTAGACGCCGAACCCGCTCCACGGCCCCAGCGAGGCGCTGCTCTGCCCGTTCGCGATCAGCATCCCGGCGTTGGTGGTGAAGTAGTCGGCCACGGTCCTGCCCCACTGCCCGGGCAGCTGGTTCATCAGCGGAGGGAGCACCAGCATCAGCGCGGTGGCCGCCATGATCGCGCCGGGCGTGTGCCGGACCAGCGTGCCCAGACCCAGCCCGAACACGCCGCAGGCGGTCAGGAAGAGGGCGGCCCCGCCGACGGCCCGCGCCGCGTCGCCCAGCACGAGCGAGGGCGGCTGGATGATCGCCAGGCCCACGGCCAACGCGGCGGCCGACGCGACCGCGGAGGTGACCAGCGCCGTCGCGGTGAACACCAGCATCTTGCCGGTGAGCAGGCTCAGCCGTTTCGGCACGGCCATGAGCGACGTGCGGATGCCCCCGGTGCGATATTCGCTGGAGATCACCAGCACGCCCAGAGTGGCCAGGGAGAGCGAGGCGAACATGACGCCGACCAGGCTGCCCGCGATGGCCTCGTCGGCGGGGATGGGGCCGTCGGTGTTGCCCCTGTTCGCGGCGCTGATGAGCGCGCCGATGCCGACCATCAGCGCCACCGTGGCGGCCAGCGTCCACACGGTCGAGCGCACGGAGCGGATCTTGGTCCATTCGGACCTGAGGATGTCGATCATGAGGAGAACTCCAGGCTGTCCTTGGTCAGCTCCATGTAGGCCGCTTCGAGCGAGGGCTGCACGAACGTCAGCTCCTCCAGGGGGAGGCCCGCACGGGCGGTGAGAGTGCCGATCTCGAGGGTGCTCATCGCGGTGACCCGCAGGTGGTCGGGGTGCAGCTCGCCCACCTTGACCAGCTCGGCCACCTCGGCCAGCCGGGGCGAGCGCACGCGTACGTACCCCTGGGAGCTGCGCCCGATGAACTCCTGCACGCTCGTGTCGGCGATGAGCCGGCCCTTGCCGATCACGATCAGGTGGTCGGCCGTCTGCGCCATCTCGCTCATCAGGTGGCTGGAGACGAACACCGTCCGCCCCTCGGCCGCCAGCTTGCGCATGAGCGTGCGGATCCACAGGATGCCGTCCGGGTCGAGGCCGTTGACCGGCTCGTCGAACAGCAGGATCTCCGGGTCGCCGAGCAGCGTCGCGGCGATGCCCAGCCGCTGCGCCATGCCCAGCGAGAACCCGCCGACCCGCCGCCTGGCGACCTCGCGCAGGCCGACGAGCTCCAGGACCTCGCTCACCCGGCCGGCCGGGATGCCGTTGCTCTGCGCGATGGCCAGCAGGTGGTTGCGGGCGCTGCGCCCGCCGTGCACGGCCTTGGCGTCCAGCAGGGCCCCCACCTTGCGCAGGGGGTGTCTCAGCTCGCCGTACGGCCTCCCGTCCACGAGCACGGAGCCGCCCGAAGGCCGGTCGAGGCCGAGGATCATGCGCATGGTGGTCGACTTGCCGGCGCCGTTGGGGCCGAGGAAGCCGGTCACCTGACCCGGCTCGACGTCGAACGACAGGTCCGCCACGGCGACGGTGCCGCCGTAGCGCTTGCTCAGGTTCGTAGCCCGAATCGCGGTCATGGCTCCAAGCGTGCCGCTGCGCGCGCCCGGTTTCTTCCTGCCCGGGAACCGTTTCGGGGACGGCCGTGTAGGACCCTGGTCCTACTCTCCAGGGTGGATCAGCGCCGCCTCGTAGGCGACGATCACGGCCTGCGCGCGGTCCCTGACGCCGATCTTGGCGAACAGGCTCGTCACGTGGTTCTTGACGGTCGAGGGCGAGACGGACAGGCCGGCGGCGATCTCCGCGTTCGACCTGCCGCGGGCGATGAGCACGAGGATCTCCCGCTCGCGTTCGGTGAGCCCGCCCAGCTCGGCCGGGGCCGGGCGCGGGGGAGACGTGCGGACGAACGTGCCGATGAGCCGGGTCAGCAGGCGCGGCGCGACGGCGGACTCGCCCCGGTGCACCACGCGCACGCCCTCGATCAGCTCCTCCGGCGAGACGTCCTTGGGCAGGAATCCGTCCGCGCCCGCGCGCAGGGCGGCGACCACGTTCTCGTCCAGGTCGAACGTGCTCAGCGCGAGCACCCGCACACCCGGCAGCTCGGCGGTGATCAGCTGGGTCGCGCGCACCCCGTCCATGCCCGGCATGTGCAGGTCCATCAGCACCACGTCCGGCCGCAGCCGCCGGCTCAGGTCCACCGCCTGCGCGCCGTCCGCCGCCTCGCCGACCACGCCCAGGTCGGGCTGCGCGTCGAGCATCAGCCTGAAGCCCTTGCGCACCAGCTCGTGGTCGTCGGCCAGCAGCACCTTGATCGTTCCGTCAGGCGTCATCTCGTCTCCAGCGGGATGCGGGCGTGCACGCGGAATCCTCCGTCCGGGCGGGGGCCGGTGGAGAGCTGGCCGCCGCACAGGGCCACCCGCTCGGCCATGCCCCCGAGCCCGAAGCCCGGTGTCCCGCCGGCCTTCGCCAGGCCGTCGTCGAGCACCTCGACCTCGACCGCGGCGGGCCCGTACGCCAGCCGGACGCTGGCCCTGGCGCTGACCGCGTGCTTGCGGGTGTTGGTCAGCGCCTCCTGCACGATCCGGTAGACCGCGTGGTCCACGGCGGCGGGCAGGCCGACGGGCTCGCCCGTCACGGTCAGGCTGGCGGGCAGCCCGGCCGAGGCGGCCTCCTTGATCAGCTCGGGCAGCCGCTCCGCGCCCACCCCGGTCGCGGCGTCCGGCCCCTCGTTGCCGTCGGCCCTGAGCACGTCGAGCAGGCGGCGCATCTCCGACATCGCCTGGCGGGCGGTCTGCTCGGCGCTCTCCAGGGCGCTCCTGGTGACCTCCTGCTCCGGCGGGAGCGTGGCCCGCGCGCCGCCGACCAGCGCGTTGATCACGGTGATGTGGTGCGCCACCACGTCGTGCAGCTCCCTGGCGATGCGCCGGCGCTCCGCCCGTACGGCGGCGTCGGCCACCTCGCGCCTGTTGCGGTCGTTGAGCTCCGCCCTGAGGAGTACGAGCTGCCCGACCCCTACGGACATCCCGACCGTGAACAGCGCCGCCACCCAGCCGCCCGCGCCGGGCCAGGACAGCTCCTGCGCCGTGGCGTAGACGGCGAACGCCGCCCCGGAGGCGATCGCGGTCGTGCGGCCGCTGGTGTAGCGGCCCACGCTGTAGAGGGCGATGATCGTGGGCAGGTTCGTCATCGCCACGGTCTGCGTGGCGAGGAAGACCACGTCGGTCGCGGCCACCAGAGCCGCCGTCAGGATCGGGCGGCGGCGGCGCATGAGCAGCAGCGCCAGGCCCAGCAGGTAGTGCGCCGAGCCCGGGACGGTGCCCGTCTGGCCCCGGAGGACCAGGGCGATGGTCCCGATGAGCATCGGCGCGGCCAGGACGATCACCAGCGCCCGGTCGAACACCTGGGGACGCCGTAAGAACCGCACGATCTTCATGAAGGCCCGCGCCACGCGCACGCTGAAACCCTAATTCACGATTTTCCCCTATTGCCCGCAGGTTTCACAGCCATGAACCTGGGCTACAACGAGGTGCCTGCGCTGCGGTAACGTCGGCGCAAGGCGAGGGCGCAGCAGAGGGGTTGGCATGAGCCGGTCGGCACGGGTGATCTGGGACGACGCTCTCACCTCCTACAACTTCGGCGCGAGCCATCCGCTCCATCCCGTGCGCGTGGAGCTGACCATGGCGCTGGCCCGCGAGCTGGGCGTGCTCGACAAGGTCGAGATGACCGGCTGCGCGCCCGCGACCGACGACGAGCTCTCCCTGGTCCACGAGCGCGGCTACATCGAGGCCGTCAAGCGCGTGTCCGCCTCCGGCCGGCCCGACCTCACCGCCGGGCTCGGCACGACCGACAACCCCGCGTTCGCGGGCGTCCACGAGGCCTCCGCGCTGATCGCCGGCGCCTCCCTGGCCGCCGCCCGCTCGGTCTGGGAGGGCTCGGCCGAGCACGCGGTCAACATCGCCGGCGGGCTGCACCACGCGATGCCCGCCGTGGCGAGCGGGTTCTGCGTCTACAACGACCCGGCGCTGGCCATCGCCTGGCTGCTGGAGCGGGGGGTGGGCCGCATCGCGTACGTGGACGTCGACGTCCACCACGGCGACGGCGTGCAGACGGTGTTCTACGACGACCCCAGGGTCCTGACGATCAGCCTGCACGAGAGCCCCCGCACGCTCTTCCCCGGCACCGGGTTCCCGGAGGAGACCGGCGCCGACGGAACGGCCGTCAACGTCGCGCTCCCGGCCGGCTGCGGCGACTCCGGCTGGCTGCGGGCCTTCCACGCGGTCGTGCCGCCGCTGCTGCACGACTTCGGGCCGGAGATCCTGGTGACCCAGCACGGCTGCGACAGCCACGCGCTCGACCCGCTGGCCAACCTGATGCTCAGCGTGGACGGCCAGCGGGCCGCGTACGCCGCCCTGCACCGCCTGGCCCACGAGACGGCCGGCGGGCGGTGGATCGCGACCGGCGGTGGCGGCTACGAGCTCGTCCAGGTGGTGCCGCGGGCGTGGACGCACCTCATCGCCGAGATGGCGGGGCACCCGCTCGATCCGGCCACGCCGACGAGCGAGGAATGGCGCCGGTTCGTGCGGGAGCGTACGGGCGAGACCCCGCCCCTTACCATGACCGACGGCCGAAGCCCGGAATTTCGCGACTTCTCCGATGGTTATGATCCAGCGGACCCCATTGACCGTGCGGTCATGGCGACCCGGCACGCGGTGTTCCCCCTGCACGGCCTCGATCCGATGCCCTGACGAGGAAAGAAGCAGTGCTGAGCCGCGACGAACTCCGAGAACAACTTGTCTACAGCCGCATAGCCGGCGATGTCGCGACCTCTCGCGAGAACAACCTCGACCACTACAGCTCGCTGGCCAACGGTGATCCCTACTACGCGCTGGGCCTGACGTTCGACCAGCCGTGGTCCTACCGCGACATCCTGGCGCTGATGGCCAAGTCCGCGGGCGTGGTCTCCGACCCGGGACACCGCTGGGGCCAGGACACCATCGACCCCGACCTGACGATCGACGCGATCGACGCCATGGCCGAGCGCATCGCCGCCGTGCTGACGCGGCCGAGCCCGCGCATCCTGTTCGCCACCGGGCACCCCACGGGCCTGCTGGCCGTGCACCTGCGGCTGGCCGCCTTCTGCGCCGCGCGCGGCGCGCGGTTGCTGTCGCCCGCCGAGGGCTGGACGTACGCGGGGTCGAGTTTCGGTCGTCCCAGAAGGATCCGTTACCTGCAGGACATCGCCATGCTCGACGACCGGGGCGCGCTGGTGCACACCCACGACTCCGCCCCGATGCGGCACATGCTCGGCGAGCTCGGTGACGACCTGCCGGACCTGGTGATCGCCGATCATGGCTGGGCGGGAGCGGCCGGAGAGGCCGGTGTGCCGACAGTGGCGTTCGCCGACAGCAACGACCCCGGGCTGTTCGTCGGGGAGGCGGAGGGCAAGATTGACGTGGTCGTGCCACTTGACGACAACGTGCTACCGCGCTATTACGCTCCGCTGACCGAGAGACTAGTCACAGAAGTCTCACGCGCCCTTTGAGTCCGATTCGGTCATCCCCATACCGTCTTTTCGCGCCTGCATTCCAAGGGGCTCGCTGTCCCTTTGCCAACTTTTGATGGGGCTCCGGCGACTCTTATGTGTGGCAGCTTGGACAGTTCCAACGTCCGAGTGAGGTGCTCGGCCCGGCTGCTGGCCAGCGATTTCGCTGGTTCGGCTGACAGGTGGCTCCGTCGGCTGAGAAAATAGGGGGTTTGCGCACTCGGAGTCCCGACTTACGCTGACGGCAGTACACGTGCGTGAGCAATGGCACCAGTGGGGATAACCCGGAAACACGTGCGGAAGAGGCGTCCGATGGGTGCAGGCGAAAGACCTCTCAGCGAGGTGAAGTTCCTGACCGTCGCAGAAGTGGCGACGGTCATGAGGGTGTCCAAGATGACGGTGTACCGGCTCGTCCACTCTGGCGAGCTGCCGGCCATCAGAGTCGGCCGATCGTTCAGGGTGCCTGAGCAGGCGGTACACGACTATCTGCGGGAGGCCTACATCGAGGCAGGTTGATGTAGCGACACGCCAGACCGTGTCGTGAATGCTGTCGCGGGAGGGGCCCGGCCGCCGCACATGCGACCGGGCTCTCACCCCCCGGGGGGCGATCTACCATGGATCGCCGGTAGTCTGTGACCCGGTGTGCGCTCGCACTCCGTTCCAGACTTGCTATCAGTACCTGGGGGTCCCGTGGGCTCTGTCATCAAGAAGCGCCGCAAGCGGATGGCTAAGAAGAAGCACCGCAAGCTGCTCAAGAAGACGCGCATCCAGCGGCGTAACAAGAAGTAACCGACGCAGCTGCGAGGCGCTGATGACCCACACCGTGCTTGTCACCGGGGTCTCGCGCCACATAGGCGCCCGGGTGGCGAGCGTTCTGGCGGCGGACCCGGACATCAGCCGTGTCATCGGAGTGGACACCGTGCCGCCCTCCTCGCTGACGCGAGAAGGCGGCATCTCTCTCGGCCGGACGGAGTTCGTCCGGGTCGATCTGCGCAGCCCCGACATCGCTCAGGTGATCGCGGCCGCGGACATCGACACCGTTGTGCACATGAGCCTGGTCAGCGCTCCCTCGCGGAGCGGTGGCAGGGCCGCCATGAAGGAGCACAACGTCATCGGCACCATGCAACTGCTCGGTGCCTGCCAGCGGTCGGCGACCGTGCGGCGCGTGGTGGTGCGTTCCACCACCGCCGTCTACGGCTCGTCGCCCCGCGATCCGGCGGTGTTCACCGAGGACCTGGAGCCGCACGACGGCCCCGTCCACGGCTATGCCAAAGACGCGGTCGAGGTCGAGGGCTACGTGCGGGGCTTCGCCCGGCGCCGTCCCGACGTGACGGTGTCGCTGCTGCGCTTCGCCAACTTCATGGGTTCCGGCGTCGACTCGCCGCTGACGCGTTACTTCACCCAGCCGGTGCTGCCGACCGTGTTCGGCTTCGACCCGCGGCTGCAGTTCGTCCATGAGGACGACGCGGTCGAGGTGCTGCGCCGGATGGCGACCGAGGATCACCCCGGCACGTACAACGTGGCCGGGGCAGGCGTGTTGCTGCTGTCGCAGTGCGCCCGGAGGGCGGGGCGGCCGTCGCTGCCGCTGTTCTCGCCCGCCTTCAGGGCGCTGGGCAGCGCCGTACGCAAGATCGGGCTGGTCGAATACTCGCCGGAGCAGGTCAGGCTAATGAGCCACGGCCGCGCCGTCGACACCTCCAGGCTGGAGGCGGAGCTGGGCTGGAAGCCCAAGTTCACCACCGGGGCGGCCTTCGACGACTACCTGCGCTCGCGCGGCCTGCGGCCGTTCGGAGGTGTCCTCACTTGAGCGTTCCCCACGAGGAAGAGGCCCGCGTGATCCCGATCAGTGCGGCACCCTCCTTCGAGGAGCCCGACCCCATGGCCAGGATGCTGGCCTTCCTGCGCAGGCGGGTCACGGGCGACTACGAGGTCGACGAGTTCGGCTACGACGCCGAGCTGACCGACAAGGTGGTCCTCGAGCTGATCAGGCCGCTCTACAACCACTGGTTCAGGGTGGAGACGGTCGAGCTCAAGAACATCCCCGACGACAGCGGCGCCCTGATCGTCGCCAACCACTCGGGCACCCTGCCGATGGACGCGCTGATGTTGCAGGTAGCGCTGCACGACGAGGCCGGCCGGCCGCTGCGACTGCTCGGCGCCGACCTGGTCTACCAGCTCCCGCTGCTCAGCCACCTGGCGCGCAAGACCGGCCACACGCTGGCCTGCCGCGAGGACGCCGACCGGCTGCTGCGCAAGGGCGAGCTCGTCGGGGTGTTCCCCGAGGGATTCAAGGGCGTCGGCAAGCCGTTCTCCGAGCGCTACAAGCTGCAGCGCTTCGGCCGCGGCGGCTTCGTGGCCTCGGCCATCCGCGCCGGGGTGCCGATCGTGCCCACCGCGATCGTGGGGGCCGAGGAGATCTATCCCAAGATCGGCGACCTGAAGTTCCTGGCCCGGATGCTGGGCCTGCCCTACCTGCCGATCACCCCGTTCTTCCCGCTGCTCGGCCCGCTCGGCCTGGTGCCGCTGCCGTCGAAGTGGATGATCGAGTTCGGCGAGCCGATCCGCACCGACGAGTACGACCCGTCGGCGGCCGACGACCCCATGACCGTCTTCAACATCACCGACCACGTGCGCGAGGTCATCCAGCAGTTGCTCAACGAGCTCCGCCTGCGCAGGGGCCACGCCTTCCCGCCGTTCCTCTGAGGGCTGCAACCTCCGCGGCGGCCCCGGTGTTCAGCAACCGTCATCGCCGAACACCGGAGGAGAACTCCCATGGATCTGCAGCTTTCCGGCCGCGTCGCCGTCGTCACGGGCGCGTCCAAGGGCATCGGCCTGGCCGTCGCCCGCACCCTGGCCGAGGAGGGCGCCCACGTGGTCACCGCCTCGCGCACGCCCGCCGAAGCTCCCATCGACGGCAAGGTGGCGCACGTCGCGGTGGACCTGATGGACCCGGAGGCCCCGGCCCGGGTCGTCGCCCGCGCGGTCGAGGAGTTCGGCGGGGTGGACATCCTGGTCAACAACGCCGGCGGGCCGCCGCCCGGGGCGACGTTGCCGCGGGTGGGGTTCATGACGCCGGATGACGAGGACTGGCGGGCGATGTTCGAGTTCAACGTGTTCGCCGCCGTACGCATGATCCGGGCCGCGGTGCCCGTCATGCTGGAGCGGGGCGGCGGCTCGATCGTCAACGTGTCCTCGACGATGGGCAGGCAGCCCGGCGCCATGAACGTGGACTACAGCGCGGCCAAGGCGGCCGTGCTGGCGATCGGCAAGTCGCTGTCCGAGGAGTACGGCCCCCAGGGCATCAGGGCCAACACCGTCTCGCCCGGGCCGGTGCTGACCGACTGGTGGACCAAGCAGGGCGGCGCGGCCGAGGTCATCGCCGGGCTGGCCGGGTCGGACAAGGAGAGTGTGATCTCCGAGGTCGCCCCTGCGATGATGAAGCTGACCACCGGGCGGCTCGTGCACCCGCAGGAGATCGCCGACGCGATCGCCCTGATCGTGTCCCCCCGCTCCGGCAGCACGACCGGTGCCGAGTTCGTGATCGACGGGGGCCAGCTCAAGGAGCTGTGAACCCGAACGGCGGGTTGTGGCAAGACATCCGTGACCGATCCCCCACAGAAGGGCGGAGATGATCACGCAACCCGCCGTCAAGGGTGCGGACTCGGAGCTCGTGAGCGCCTCGTGGACCGAACCCGAGGCGTTCGCCGAGCTCTTCGACCGCTACTCCGCCATGCTCTACAGGTACGTCTCCAAACGCCTCGGCCCCGAGCCCGCCGAGGACCTCGTCGGGGAGACCTTCCTGGTCGCCTTCTCCCGGAGGAGGAGCTACGACCTGGCGTACCCGGACGCCCGGCCCTGGCTGTTCGGCATCCTGACCAAGCTCGTCTCCCGGCACCACCGCACGGAGGCGGCCCGCTACCGGGCCCTCCTGCGCGCCCCTGTCGACTCCGAGGTGGAGTCGCCCGCAGACCGGGTGGCGGCCGGGGTGACCGCCCAGGCCGTCCGCGCGGAGCTGGCCGGCGCGCTGGCCGCGCTCCCGGCCAAGGACCGCGACGTCCTGCTGCTGATCGCCTGGGGCGATCTCACGTACGAGGAGGTCGCGCGAGCGCTCGGCATCCCCGTCGGAACCGTGCGCTCCCGCCTCAACAGGGGCAGGCGGAAGGTACGTGCCGCGCTCGGCGACGCCAACCCGATGGAGGAGGAGTGACGATGGACGACCTGAAGCTGCTCCGGAACCTCGGGGGAGAGCTGGAGCACGAACCTCCCGCGACCCTCGCCCGCCAGCGGGACCGCTTCCTGCGCGCCCGCCCCCGGCGCAGGTGGACGGGCTGGTGGACGGCCGGCCTCGTGGCCGCCGCCACGGCCACCGCCGTCGCGGTGCCCACGGTGCTCATCGGCACCCAGCACACGGCCGCGCCGCCGGCCGGGGCCGATCGGGTGGACGTGAGCGGCGCCAGGAACGTGCTGGTGATCGGCTCGGACTCGCGGCAGGGCGCGGGCAACGCCAAGTACGGCCCGCGGAGCCAGCACGCGGACCAGCGCTCCGACACGATCATGATCGTGCACGTGCCGGCCGACCGGGGCAGGGCCACGGCGGTCAGCATCTCGCGCGACTCGATGGTGCGGATCGCGCCCTGCGGCTCGGAGCCGGCCCGGATCGACATGATCAACTCGGCGTACGCCAAGGGTGGCGCCGCGTGCCTCAGGACGACGCTGGAGAAGCTGACGGGACTGCGCCTGGACTACACGATCGACGTGGACTTCGCCGGCTTCAAGGACATGGTGGACGCGCTCGGGGGCGTGACCGTCAAGGTGCCCGAGCCGGTGGACGACCGGGCCTCCAAGCTGCGGCTCTCCGCGGGCGAGCAGGTGCTCGACGGCGAGCGGGCCCTCGGCTACGTGCGCCTGCGCGGCTACGGGGACGGCTCCGACATCGCGCGGCTGAAGCGGCAGCAGACGGTCGTGCTGGCGATGCTGAAGAAGGCGCAGCGGATGGTCGCCGAACCCGGCAAGCTCAAGGACCTGCTCGCCGTGCTGCGCGAGAAGGTGAGGACCGATCTCAGCCTGGAGGAGATGTACGAGCTGGGCACGCAGCTGGCCGGCACCAAGATGACCTTCCTGGCGGTGCCCTGGAAGCCGCACGCGAAGGACAGGAACCGGATCGAGTGGGCGCAGCCGGAGGCGGACCAGCTGTTCGAGTCGCTGAAGGAGTAGCTCAGGACCGGCGGTAGTGGCGGCGCAGGGCCAGGCCCGCCGCCACTCCGCCGGCGACCGCCCCCACGCCTGCCGCGATGGGCAGGGCCGTGAGCGTGGCCTTGCGGCCCGTGCGGAAGTCCTTGATCGGCCAGTCGTGCTTCCTGGCGTGCTCGCGCAGCTCGCTGTCCGGGTTGATCGCCACCGCGTTGCCGACCAGCGACAGCATGGGAAGGTCGTTGGCCGAGTCGCTGTAGGCCGTGCACCGCGTCAGGTCCAGCCCCTCCCGGCGGGCCAGCGCGCGCACGGCCTCGGCCTTGGCGGGTCCGTGCAGCAGGTCGCCGACCAGCCGCCCGGTGTAGACGCCGTTGCTGGTCTCGGCGACCGTGCCGAGCGCGCCCGTCAGGCCGAGCCGCTGCGCGATGACCCTGGACAGCTCGATCGGCGTGGCGGTGACCAGCCAGACCCGCTGGCCGGCGTCGAGGTGGCTCTGGGCGAGGGCGCGGGTGCCGCCCCAGATGCGGTCGGCCATGACCTCGTCGTAGATCTCCTCGCCGAGGCGTACGACGTCGTCGACCTTGGCGCCGGCGACGAAGGCCAGCGCCGTCTCCCTGGCCACCGCGATGTGCTCGGGGTTCTCGTTGCCCCGCAGGCGGAACACCGCCTGCCCGACGGCGAACTTGAACAGGTCGGACGTCGTGAACAGGCCGCGGGTGGCCAGCCCGCGGGCGAAGTGGTAGATCGACGCGCCGCGCATCATCGTGTTGTCCACGTCGAAGAAGGCCGCGGCCTGCAGGTCGGGCTCGACCGGGGCGACCGGGGCGACGGTGACCGCCGCTCGCGCCGCGGCCTCACCGGCGACCTCCGGCCGGACTTCCTGTCGTCGTCGCATAAGCCGCCACATGGGCTTCAGCTTACTTTCCTACTCAGGGGCGACCAGACCCTCGATGTAGTCGAGGTACCCCTCCGCCTGGGCCAGCTGATCCTCGTTGAGCTGCTGGAGCATCGGCTTGACGGTCTCCTTCTGGTCCCGCGCGAAAGTCTTGATCTTCGGTGAGCGCGGTTCGGTCCGTTCGAGGCGGCTGATGCCCGCCCGCGTCGACTCCTCCATGTCCTCCAGCGTCTTGTCGATCAGCGGGCCGTCGGTGGACGAGCCGAGCAGGCTCGCGACCTCCTTGGCGCGCGTCTTGGCCGAGGCGAGCTCGCGCTCGCCGCGTTCGGCGTCGTCGGTGCTGAGGCGGACGAGCGTGCTCTCGGCGGCGCGCTTGAGCGGGTAGAGCGAATCACCCGGCACCGCCCGGTAGGTGGCGAAGGAGGAGACCATCATGGCCGCCGCCAGCCCCACGGCGGCGAGCTGGGACAGCAGCGGCCGGCGCCGGACCGGGCGGCGGTGGCCCGCCGGCGCGGCCGGCGCCGCCCGCTCCTCGGCGAGCGCGCCGGACAGCAGCTCGGCGCGCAGCCGGTCCCTGAAGGCAGGCTCCGGCGCGCCGCCGAGCGGCAGCTCCCTCAGCTCCGTGAGGTGTTCGAGCACGCGCTCCCGCCGCCTGCGCGCACTACTCATGACAGCTCCCTGACCGACCAGGCCATGACACTTGCCTAACGAGGGGCCGATGGCGGAGGTTACGCCAGGTCGTGCTTGAGAGCCCTGGCCAGCGCCCGTACGGCCCGGAACTGCAGCGCTTTGATCGCTCCACTCTTCTTCCCCATGATCAGCGCGGTTTCCGCGAGCGAGAGGCCGTGCAGGAAGCGCAGGACCACGCATTCCTGTTGTTCGGGATTGAGATCGCGTACGGCACGCAGCACGCGGTCGTTGATGATGGCCGTGACCACGGCGTTCTCGGGGATGTGGGAACCGTCGAGCGGAACGTCGATCACCTCTCCGGTCGGCACCTCCAGCCGGTAGCGCCCGGACTTGAAGTGGTCGGTCACCAGGTTCCTCGCGATGGTCACGAGCCAGGCCCCGAAGTCGCGGCCCTGCCAGGTGAAGTCGCCGATCCTGCGCAGCGCGCGCAGGAACGTCTCGCTGGTGAGGTCCTCGGCCAGCGGGTGGGAGCCCACGCGGAAGTAGATGTAGCGGTAGACGAGGTCGACGTAGCGGTCATAGAGCGTGCCAAAGGACTGCGTGCATCCGTTCTTGGCGTGCATCACCAGCGTACGCAGGTCGTCGGGCACGCCGTCCCGCGCGTCCTCGCGCACGTCTTCACGCCCGCTGTCACGTACGTCTTCGCGCACGGCGAGCTCGCCCGTCCGGGCAGGTCCAGCGACCGCTGGCGCCAGCAGCCCGGCGAACGGCGACGAGTCAGGCATCCGGTATCCCTAGGGGTAAGGGGTGCGGCGTGCTCGAACACTCTAGAAATCAACCGGAAAATTCACAATCCACATCGTCCTGGCATGACTAGGCGTAATCGGCGGATACCGTGTTGGACCGACCCGTTCCCTCTTCGGCTACCGGCTGGGAGGCATCGTCCGGCAGCATTGGAGTCACCATGGAGATCCTCGTTGCTGTCATAGCTCTTGCCGGTGCGCTCCTGGCCGCGATCGCGGCAGGTGCCCTGATCCAACGACTGCGCGACGAGCCCGAGGGGTGGTTGATCGCCTGGACCGTTGCAGTCGTGGCTCTTTGCCTTTCACTGGTCGTGATCGGCATCGGCTATCTCATGGGCTTCGGCCAGGTCACCTTCCGGATCTACCAGGTGACCGGATCGTTGCTGGCGCCGCTCTGGCTGGCCATCGGGCTCGTGCAGCTGCTGTCGGAGAAGGTGCCGCCCCGGTTCCTGGCGTGGCTGCTCGGCATCGCGCTGACCGTCGTCGCCGCGGTGATCATGGTTTTCGACCCGCTGAAGAACACGGACATGGGCAAGTCCCTGCCCTCCGCCGCGACCCACTGGAACGTCCCGCCCGGCTACCTGCTGATCGGCGTGCACGCCGTCGCCGTGCTGGTCATGCTGGCAATGCTGGTCGTGGCGGGGCTCAAGTGGCGCAGCGGCGACGAATACGACACCGACAACCTGCACGCGACCGTCGTCATCGTCCCGTCGGGGCTGGCGCTCGTGGGCGCGATGAGGTTCCCGGTGCCGGCGCTGTTCACCACGGCGCTGCTGGCCGTGGCCGGGGCCGCGGTCTGGTACACCGTGCTGCGGCCGCTGGCGCCGTACGAGGACGACGACGAGGACGACTTCGGTCCTGACAGCGACGAGCGGCCCGCACGCCGTGACGAGCGCTCTCAGCGCCGCGACGAGCGTGCCCAGCATCGCGAGGAGCGGCCCATGCCCCTGGGCGAGCGCCCGATGCCGGTCGGCGACCGCCAGATGCCAGTTGGCGACCGCCCGATGTTCCGCGACGAGAGGCCCCAGCCGATGGGCATGCCCGAGCCCGTGCCCGCCGCCGACCTGCCGCCCGCGCCGCCGCGCCGGGCGTCCGGGCTGGGGGACCTGGTGGCCGAATACCGCGCGGGCGACCAGGAGGTCGACTACGCCGCCCGCATGGCCCCGCCGCCCGACGCGGGTCCCTCGACCGGCTACATCATGAACGGCGCCCCGCCCCAGCGCCCCGACTACGCCGTGCCCGGGACGGGAGCCGTCTTCCCCGGCGCCGACGTGTTCTCGCCCGCGCCGCGGCAGCAGCCCGCCTCCGGCAAGCCGTCACCGACCATCTACGGCCTGCTCACGGTCTTCACGATCATGGACGGGGCCGGCGACGCGTTCGACCGGCTGGCCGAGGCGACCGTCGAGGCCGTGCGCCGCGGCGAGCCGGACACGCTGGTCTACGCCTGCCACGCGGTGAAGTCGGCGCCGCTGCAGCGGATCGTCTACGAGCTCTACCGCGACGAGGTCGCCTACCGCGACCACCAGCGGCAGCCGCACGTGGAGAGGTTCGTCAACGAACGGCAGGCCATGGTGCTGGCCACCAATGTGATCGAGCTCACCGTCAACGCCGCGAAGGTGGTGCCGCTGCCCACCGCGATGTACTGAGCCCGCTCAGGTGGTGAGCGCGGCGCGCAGGCGGCTCTCGTCGACGCGCCAGAAGTCGTGCTGCACGCCGTCGATCAGCGTGACGGGGATCATCTCCCAGTATTTTTCCTTGAGCTCGTCGGAGGAGTCGATGCTGACCTCCTCCCACGGCACGCCGAGCTCGCCCGCGACCCTCGCGATGATCTCTCGCGCGTCGTCACACAAGTGACAGCCGGGCTTGCCGAGCAACGTGATGCGATGCATAACGCAACCGTACCCCGCTGACTTTGTGCATCGGTTCACAAAGGGATTAACCTGAAAGACGGTTCGATTCCCGTCACGCGGTCCCCAAGCCGCCCGTCCCCTGGAGCACCGGCACGTGAAGAGCCCGTCCCAGCCCCGTGACCGCGGTATACCCGAGGCGACGGTCGCCAGGCTTCCGTTGTACCTCCGGGCGCTGCACGGGATGGCGGAGCGGGGCGTCGCGACCGTCAGCTCGGAGGACCTGGCCGTGGCGGCCGGCGTGAACTCCGCCAAACTGCGCAAGGACCTGTCGCACCTCGGCTCCTACGGCACCCGCGGCGTAGGCTATGACGTCGAATACCTCGTCTACCAGATCTCCCGCGAGCTCGGCCTGACGCAAGACTGGGCGGTCGCGATCGTCGGAGTCGGTAACCTCGGTCGCGCGCTGGCCAACTACGGCGGTTTCGTCTCCAGGGGCTTCCGGGTCGCGGCGCTCGTGGACGCCGACCCCGAAGTCGTGGGCGACACCATCGCGGGATTGAATGTGGAGCACATCGACGAACTGGAAGCCGTCATCAAGCGGCGTGGAGTCTCGATCGTGGTTCTGGCGACACCGGCGGCAGCGGCGCAGAAGGTCTGCGATCGCGTGGTCGCCGTGGGCGTAACCAGCATCCTGAACTTCGCGCCCGTCGTACTTTCCGTACCGGACACCGTCGATGTCCGTAAAGTCGACCTATCAATCGAACTGCAGATTCTCGCGTTCCACGAGCAACGCAAGGCTGGGGGGCCACTCATGGCGGTGGACAGTCAATGAGTGTTCTGTCTATCGGACTAAGCCACCGGACCGCGCCGGTGGCTCTTCTCGAGCGCGTCTCGATGACGGGCGACGCGCTCGTCAAGCTCCTGCACGACGTGCAGAGCGACCCCTGCGTCGCCGAGGCCATGGTGGTCTCGACCTGCAACCGGGTCGAGGTCTACGTCACGGTCGACCGCTTCCACGCCGCCGTGACCGCCATCAGCAACCTGCTGGGCGTGCACTCGGGCGTCCCGGTCGACGAGCTGACGCCGCACTTCTACGTGCACTACGAGGAGCGGGCGGTCGAGCACCTGTTCTCCGTGGTGTGCGGCCTCGACTCCATGGTCGTCGGCGAGGGCCAGATCCTCGGGCAGGTCCGCCAGGCGCTCAAGCTGGCCCAGCGGCAGGGCACGGTGGGCGCCACCCTCAACGACCTGGTCCAGCAGGCGCTGCGGGTCGGCAAGCGGGCGCACCACGACACCGGCATCGACAAGCACGGCGCCTCCCTCGTCTCCGCGGGCCTCGCCCTCGCGGGCGACCTGGCCGGGCGGCGCGCGCTGGTGGTGGGCGCGGGCTCCATGAGCTCCCTGGCCGCCGTCACGCTGGCGCGCGCCGGGGTCACCGACATCGTCGTGGCCAACCGTACGTACGAGCGGGGCGCCCGGCTGGCCGAGTCCGTCGGCGGGCGGGCGGTCGAGTTCGCCGCCGTGGCCGACGAGCTGGCCACGGCCGACCTGGTGATCACCTGCACCGGCGCCGGCCGCCACGTCATCACCCCCGGCATGCTGAGCCGGCCCGCGTTCCTGCTGGACCTGGCGCTGCCCCACGACATCGACCCGGCCGTGCGCGCCGTCCCCGGCGTCACGCTGGTGGACCTGGAGACGATCCAGGAGTCCGGCATCGGCTCTCGCGAGGGCGACGCCGTTCAGTCCGTACGCGCCCTCGTCGCCGAGGAGCTGCGCGCCTACCTCGACGCCGAGCGGGCGGCCAAGGTCACCCCGACCGTGGTGGCGCTGCGCAGCAAGGCGGCGAGCGTGGTCGAGTCGGAGCTGGGCCGCCTGCTGATGCGCGTGCCCGACCTCGACGAGCGGGTCAAGGACGAGGTCGCCATGACCGTTCAGCGGGTCGTCGACAAACTGCTTCACGAGCCGACTGTGCGTGTCAAGCAGCTCGCCACCTGCCCAGGAGGCGATCATTATGCGGAAGCGTTGCGTGAGTTGTTCAATTTGGATCCGAAGATGCCCGAGGCCGTGAGGGAGGTGGAGCTGTGATGTCACGGTTGGGCACCCTGCGTCTCGGCACCCGCCGCAGCCTCATGGCGACCACGCAGTCCGGCATGGTGGCCGACGCCTACACCCAGCGCACCGGGCGGGCGGTGGAGCTGGTCGGCATCACGACCTTCGGCGACGTGACCAAGGCGCACCTCGCGCAGCTCGGCGGCACGGGCGTGTTCGTCAGCGCGCTGCGCGACAAGCTGATCGAGGACGAGGTCGACTTCGCCGTCCACTCGCTGAAGGACCTGCCGACCAAGCAGGACCCGCGCTTCACACTGGCCGCCATCCCGGCCCGTCACGACCACCGCGACGCGCTGGTCGGCATGCACAAGTTCGCGGACCTGCCGCCCGGGGCCAGGGTCGGCACCGGCTCGCCCCGTCGCGTGGCCATGCTCAGCGCGCTGCGCCCCGACCTGGAATACGTCCCGATCCGCGGCAACGCCGACACGCGCATCGGCAAGGTCACCTCGGGCGAGCTCGACGCGGTCGTGCTGGCCTCGGCCGGCCTGACCAGGATCGGCCGCAGCGCGGACATCGCCCAGATCTTCGAGATCGAGGAGCTGCTGCCCGCACCCGGCCAGGGCGCGCTGGCCGTCGAGTGCCGCTCCGACCGCTCCGACCTGATCGAGTTCCTGCGCGTGCTCGACGACCCGGCCACGCGCTCCGCGGTCACCGCCGAGCGCGCCGTGCTGTCCGCCCTGGAGGCCGGGTGCTCCGCACCGGTGGGTGCTTTCGCGGCCGATGACGGGCACACTCTGAACCTGACCGCAGTGGTCGTCTCCATCGACGGCCGCGAAGCGGTCCGCAAGTCCGCCGCCGGCTCTCCTTCGGAGGCAGCGAACCTGGGCCGCCTCCTCGCGGCCGAGATGATCGCCGAAGGGGCCGACAGATTGATGGGGGAGCATTCCCATTGAGCTCCGATAGTCCAACCTCCGGATTCGTCGCGTTCGTGGGCGCGGGCCCCGGCGATCCCAACCTGCTCACCCTCCGCGCCGCCGAGCTGCTCGGCAAGGCCGACGCGGTGGTGCTCGACGCGGAGACGCAGACCCCGCTGCTGCGCCACTGCCGCACGGGCGTCGAGGTCGCCGAGGGCGACTTCGTCAAGCGCGCCGCACGGGGGCAGCTCGTGGTGCGCCTTTGCGAGGGCGACCCCATGCTGTTCTCCTCGATCACCGAGGAGGTGGCGGCCTGTGCCGCGGCGGAGGTGGACTTCGAGATCGTGCCCGGTGTGCCGCCCGCGACCGCCGTGCTCACCTACGCGGGCATCCCGCCGGCGACCGCCGTGCCCGAGTTCCGGATCGTCGACGCGGCCCAGGAGCAGGACTGGGCGGCCCACGCCGCCTGCCGCGGCACGCTGGTGATCTACAACGGCATCGGCGACGCCGTGGCCATCGGCAAGGCCCTCGTCTCCGGCGGCAAGCCCGACACCACGCCCGTCGCGGTCAGCAGCGGCGGCACCACCACCGAGCAGTACACCGTCGTGTCCTCGCTCGGACGGCTCCAGGCCGACCTCAAGCACGCCGGGTTCACCGAGCCCGCGCTGATCGTGGTCGGCGAGGCCGTGGGGCTGCGGGACAAGCTGTCGTGGTTCGAGACCAAGCCGCTGTTCGGGTGGCGGGTGCTGGTGCCCCGTACGAAGGAGCAGTCGCGCAGCCTGTCCGAGCAGCTCATCGCCTACGGCGCGGTGCCCGAGGAGGTGCCGACCATCTCGGTCGAGCCGCCCCGCACGCCGCAGCAGATGGACCGCGCGATCAAGGGCCTGGTCACCGGCCGCTACGAGTGGGTGGCCTTCACCAGCTCGAACGCGGTCAAGGCGGTGCGCGAGAAGTTCGAGGAATACGGTCTCGACGCCCGTGCCTTCGCCGGGCTCAAGGTGGCGGCCGTGGGCGACGCGACCGCGCGGGCCCTGGTCGAGTTCGGGGTCAAGCCCGACCTGCTGCCCTCGGGGGAGCAGTCGTCCGAGGGGCTGGTGGCCGAGTGGCCGCCGTACGACTCGATGCTCGACCCGATCAACCGGGTGCTGCTGCCGCGGGCCGACATCTCCACCGACACGCTCGTCGCCGGGCTCACCGAGCTGGGCTGGGAGTGCGACGACGTCACCGCGTACCGCACCGTGCGGGCCGCCCCGCCGCCCGCGCCCATCCGCGAGGCCATCAAGGGCGGCGGCTTCGACGCCGTGCTCTTCACCTCCTCGTCCACCGTGCGCAACCTCGTGGGCATCGCGGGCAAGCCGCACAACGTGACCGTGATCGCGGTCATCGGGCCGCAGACGGCCAAGACGGCCGAGGAGTTCGGGCTCCGGGTCGACGTCATGGCCGACAAGCCGTCCGCCTCCGCCCTGGCCGCCGCGGTCGCCGAGTACGGAGCCAAGCAGCGCCAGGCGGCCCTGGCCGTGGGTGACACCCCGCGCCGGCCCTCGCAGAACCGCCGGGGAGCCAGGAGGAGAGCCAAATGAGCGTGCGACACCCCAGAAGGAGCGCCGAATGAGCGCGCAATACCCCGTCGCCCGTCCGAGGCGACTGCGCCGCAGCCCGGCCCTGCGCCGGATGGTGGCGGGCACCCGGCTGCACGCCGCCGACCTGATCCTGCCCATGTTCGTCAAGGAAGGCATCTCCGAGGCGCACCCCGTGGCCTCGATGCCCGGCGTGGTGCAGCACACCCGCGACTCGCTGCGCAAGGCCGCCCACGAGGCCGCCGAGGCCGGGGTGGGCGGGCTGATGTTGTTCGGCATCCCGGCGGTGAAGGACGCCCGCGGCTCGGCCGCCGACGATCCCGACGGGATCCTGCAGAAGGCGCTGCGCGACGTGACCGCCGAGGTCGGCGACTCCATCGTGGTGATGGCCGACACGTGCCTCGACGAGTTCACCGACAACGGGCACTGCGGCATCCTCACCCCGTCCGGTGACGTGGACAACGACGCCACGCTGGAGCGGTACGCCTCGATCGCGGTGGCCCAGGCCGAGGCCGGGTCGCAGATGGTGGCGCCGAGCGGGATGATGGACGGCCAGGTGGGGGCGATCCGTGCGGCCCTGGACGGGGCAGGTTACGGAAATATCCCGATTTTGGCCTATTCCGCCAAGTACGCGTCAGCCTTCTTCGGCCCGTTCCGCGACGCCGCCGAGTGCGCGCCGCAGTTCGGCGACCGCAGCACCCACCAGCAGGACCCGGCCGGGCCGCTGGAGGAGGCGCTGCGCGAGGTGCGCCTCGACCTGGCGGAGGGCGCCGACGCCGTCATGGTCAAGCCGGCGCTGGCCTACCTCGACGTCATCGCCCGCTTCCGCGACGAGGTGGACGTGCCGGTGGCCGCCTACCAGGTGAGCGGCGAATACGCGATGATCGAGGCCGCGGCCGCCAACGGCTGGGTGGACCGGCAGCGGATGATCATGGAGTCGCTGGTCGCGATCAAGCGGGCGGGGGCCGACCTGATCCTCACGTACTGGGCCACGGAAGTGGCGCGAACGCTCTAACCAAGGGGTTTCCCGTCAACTCGTGGGGCCTGTGGGTTAGAGTGCATGACAAGTGCTGGTGTGTCCCGCGTGTGCGCAACGCCCGGAGCCGGGGCCTCCTCAGGCACGGGGACTCGACGGGAGACACCATGGTGGGGGTACCACTGGCTCGGCGTACCAAAAAGCGGTCGCGGCCGACACGGATCGGGACGGTGCTCGAATACGCCGCCATGGGCTGGCCCGTCGTGCCGGGCGCCTATCCGCTGCGGCACGGGCCGCGCGCCTGCTCGTGCGACCGCGTCGGCTGTCCCGACCCCGGCGCCCACCCGCTGTCCCCCGCCTGGCACATGCAGGCCACCACCGACCCCGCCCTGCTCACGCGCTGGTGGCAGGCCGAGCCCGAGGCCAATGTGATCCTCCCCACGGGGCGCGTGTTCGACGTGTTCGACGTACCGCTCCCCGTCGGCCTGTCCGCCCTCACCCGGATCGACGCCGCGGGAGCCCATCCCGGCCCGGTCGCCGCCAATGGCGACCGGGTCTTGTTCTATGTGGCCACGCGGGGCAATCCCGAGGACGAGGACGAGTGGTGGTCGTGCCACCTCGACTGCGACCCGGCGACGATCGACGACACGCCGGGGCTGCGGTGGCACTGCCGCGACAGCTACGTCCTCGCGCCGCCGTCCACCCTGCCCAGCGGCCAGCCCGTCACCTGGCTCCGCCCCCCTGACGGCCGCCCCTTGCCCGACCCGCTGCGCCTCCTGGAGTGGCTGGCCGACTGACCCGGCCCACCGCCCACCCACCACCCGCCGTTCAGGCCCGCCCGCCGTTCACGCGCGCCCGGCCGTGCTCCAGCGGCTCCCTGACCCTTCCGCGTCTCCCCATGGGCCTTGCGCGCCCTGGCCTTCTGCGCACCCCTCAAGGTTCAGTTGGCAGCCCCAGCCTCGCTGGCACCCTCCGGCCTCTGGCCCCCGGCTCGCTGGCGCTCCCGCCTCCCGCCCACCCCCGGCTCTCGCGCCCTCCTGCCTTTCGCGGGCCGCCGGGCCTCCGCGCGCCCCCGGCCCTTCCGCGGCCCCGGGCTTCCGCACCACTCCCCGCCGTTGCGGCGCTCGGAAGGCGTATCAGCGGAGGGTCGCGCAGCCGCGGGGCCCGTCACCGCACGCTGCGGCGGTCCTTCGGAGGCCAGGGGGAAGGACGGTCAGAAGACGTCAGGGAGGGTGGGGCAGGGGGGCACGAAGGGGTCGGGCAGGGTGGCGGGTGTGGGGCGTTGCCGGGGTCAGCGGCGGGCGCGGCTAACCTGGATCGGGTGAGCCGTACACAGAACTCCGAGGACCTGTTCGCCCGCGCCCGCCAGATCGTGCCGGGAGGCGTCAACTCCCCGGTGCGCGCGTTCGGCGCGGTGGGCGGCACGCCGCGTTTCATGGCCTCGGGCCAGGGCCCCTACATCACCGACGTCGACGGCAACCGCTACGTCGACCTGGTCTGCTCCTGGGGCCCGATGATCCTCGGCCACCGCCACCCCGCGGTCGTCGAGGCCGTCTCCGGCGCCGTGGCCAACGGGTTCTCCTACGGCACCGCCACGCAGGGCGAGGTCGAGCTGGCCGAGGAGATCGTCGCCAGGGTGGCGCCGGTCGAGAAGGTGCGCCTGGTCAGCTCGGGCACCGAGGCGACGATGAGCGCCGTGCGCCTGGCCAGGGGGTTCACCGGCCGGTCCAAGGTGGTCAAGTTCGCCGGTTGCTACCACGGGCACGTGGACGCGCTGCTGGCCTCGGCCGGGTCCGGGGTGGTGACGTTCGGGCTGCCCGACACGCCCGGTGTGACGGGGGCGTCGGCGGCGGACACGATCGTGCTGCCGTACAACGACGTCGCGGCCGTCGAGGAGGCGTTCGCGGCGGCGGACGTCGCGTGCGTGATCACGGAGGCGTGCCCGGCGAACATGGGCGTCGTCCCGCCGCGCGCCGGCTTCAACGCGCGCCTGCGCGAGCTGTGCACGGCCAACGGCGCGCTGCTCATCGTGGACGAGGTGCTGACGGGCTTCCGCGTCTCGCCGGCGGGCTGGTACGGCCTGGACCCGGTGGAGGCCGACCTGATGACGTTCGGCAAGGTCATGGGCGGCGGCCTGCCCGCGGCGGCGTTCGGCGGCCGGGCGGACGTCATGGCCTACCTCGCGCCGGAGGGTCCCGTCTACCAGGCGGGCACGCTGTCGGGCAACCCGCTGGCCTGCGCCGCCGGCCTGGCCACGCTGCGCGCCCTGGACGCGGAGGCGTACGCGCGGGTGGACGCCGCGGCGCTCACCGTCGGGCAGGCCGCCTCCGAGGCGCTCGCCGCGGCGGGCGTGCCGCACCGGCTGCAGCGGGCGGGCAGCCTGTTCTCGATCTTCTTCACGGACGCCGAGGTGACGAGCTTCGCCGAGGCCAAGACGCAGAACACGGCGGCGTTCACGGCCTTCTTCCACGCGATGCTCGACCAGGGCGTCTACCTGCCGCCGTCGGCGTACGAGGCGTGGTTCCTGTCGGCCTCCCACGACGACGAGGCGCTCAACCGCGTGGCCGAGGCCCTCCCGGCCGCCGCGAAGGCCGCCGCCGCGGTGCTCTAGGTCGCCACGAGTGCGCGGCGGGGCTTGGTGCCGGCGTAGAGGACGCCGGAGACGATGAGTGCCGCCGCCAGCAGTTCGAGCCAGGACAGCGACTCGCCCGTCACGAGCGCGGCCGACGACATGCCGAACACCGGCACGAGCAGCGTGTACGGCGCCACGGTCGAGGCGTCGTAGCGACGCAGCAGCCAGCCCCAGACGCCGAAGCCGCCCAGCGTCGAGACGAAGGCCACGTACAGGAGCGACAGCCAGCCCTCCGCCGGTGAGCTCAGCACCGGCGCGCCCTCCACCAGCAGGGACAGGAGCAGGAGCGGGGGCGCGGAGAAGGCGCTGACCCAGACCATGAAGCGCAGGGAGTCGGGTGGCGCGGCGCGGCGCTGGACGACGTTGCCCAGGCCCCAGGCGGCCGCGGCGGCCACGCACAGCGCGAAGGCGCCGATCGGGCCCGACACGCCGAAGTCGAGGGCGACCAGGGCCAGGCCGCCGAACGCGACGGCCAGCCCGAGTACGCGGCGGGCGGTGAGCCGCTCCCCGAGCAGCGTCACCGCGAACACCACGGTGAACAACGCCTGCATCTGCAGGACGAGAGAGGTCAGGCCGGCCGGCATGCCCGCTCGCATCCCCACGAGCAGCAGGCCGAACTGGCCCACCCCGATGGTGGCCGCCACCCCGGCGACCCAGCGCCAGGGAACTCCGGGCCGCCCCACCAGCAGCAGGGCCGGGAACGCGGCCATGGCGAACCGGACGCCCGCGTACAGCAGGGGCGGGAAGTGCCGCAGGCCCACCTGCATGACCACGAAGTTGAAGCCCCACACGGCCGCGAGGCCGACGGCGAGGGCGAGGTGGCGGGGGCTCACTCAGCGAGTGGGCTTCTGGTAGCGGATCCGCTGCTCGCGAGCCTGCTCGGCGAGCGCCTTGAGGTACGACACGGAGCCGGTCTGCTGCTTCTTCGTCTTCAGGATTCTCATACAACTATTTTCATCCGCTACACATTCAACGACAAGCGAGACTTTCTACGCTAAACCGTTTAGGCTGGCTTACATGTTGGACTTGAACCGGCTCAAGGCTCTTCACGCAGTTCACGTCTACGGGTCGGTCGGGGCGGCGGCCGACGCGCTGATGGTCACCCCCTCGGCGGTCTCCCAGCAGATCGCCAAGCTGGAGCGGGAGACCGGCGCCCGGCTCATGGAGCGCAACGGCCGCGGCGTGCGGCTGACGGACGCCGCCGGGCTGCTGGCCGAGCACGCCGAGCGCATCCTCGCCCTGGTGGAGACCGCCGAGGCCGACTTCGAGGCGCTGCGCGGCGAGGTCGTGGGCCGCCTGAACATCGCGGCCTTCCCCACCGCCGTGCGCGGCCTCATGCCCGGTGCGCTGGTCTCGCTCAGGCAGCGCCACCCCGATCTGTGGGTGCAGCTCAACGAGCGCGAGCCCGAGCGGGTCGTACGCGAGGTGGCCAGGGGCGAGCTGGACCTCGGCATCATCCAGGACTGGCTCAACCGGCCCATGGCCATCCCCGAGGGCCTGTCCAAGGCCACGCTGCTCGACGACGTGGCGGACGTCGCCGTCCCCGCCGGTCACCCGATGGCCGGCGAGCGGGAGGTCGAGCTGTCCGCGTTGCGGAGCGAGCAGTGGATCAGCTCCTCGCCCGGCACGGTCTGCCACGACTGGCTGGTGTTCACGCTGCGCAGCGCCTCGCTGGAGCCGGTGATCGCCTGCATGGCCGACGAGTACCCGACCCAGCTCGCGCTGGTGGCGGCGGGCCTGGGCTGCGCGATCGTGCCGCGCCTGGGCCGCGACTGCGTGCCCGACGGGGTGCGGCTGATCCCGCTGCGGCCGCGCCAGTCGCGGCGCATCTACGCGGTGTGGCGTACGGACGCCGCCCGCCGCCCCGCGATCAGGGCGATGGTCGAGGCGCTGGTCGAGGTGAGCAGGAAGCAGGAGAACGCCTGGGCCGTGAACTGACATCTTCGGCGCGGGCCTGGCCGTAAGGCTCGGGTGAGCGGATAGGCTGTGCGCACCATGGCTGAAACCACCGTCGTTCACCTATTGCGCCACGGTGAGGTGCATAACCCCGGAGGCATCCTGTACGGCAGGCTGCCCGGCTACCACCTGTCGGAGACAGGTCAGCTCATGGCCGAGACGGTCGCCAAGGCCGTCGGGGGCCGTGACATCGTCGCGCTCTACAGCTCGCCGCTCGAACGCGCGCTGGAGACGGCGGCCCCGCTCGCGGAGAAGCTCGGCCTCGAGATCACCCGGGACGCCCGCCTGATCGAGGCCGGCAACCTCCTGGAGGGACGTGAGGTGGGCCAGGGCCTGGCCCTGCTGCGCAACCCGCGCAACTACCGCTATTTCTGGAATCCGCTGCGCCCGTCCTGGGGCGAGGCGTACCCGGTCATCGTCAAGCGGATGAAGTCGATCATCGACGAGGCCAGGGCGGCGGCACGCGGGCACGAGACGGTGCTCGTCAGCCACCAGCTCCCGATCTGGGCGATCAGGTCGGCCGCGGAGGGCCGCCGGCTGTGGCACGACCCGCGGCGCCGGCAGTGCGCGCTGGCCAGCCTGACCACGCTCACGTTCGACGGCGACCGCCTGATCAGCATCGGCTACAGCGAGCCCGCCGGATCCCTGGAGGCGGGCCCTTCCGTCCCCGGGGCCTGATGTCCGGGGCGCGGAGGCACACCGGTAGAGTTGCAAGCTCTACCGGTTGTAGTACAAGGAGATCTTCCTCCGTGCGCGCCAAGTCCCTTCCCCTCGTTCTCCTGGCTGTCCTCGTCGCCGGTTGTGCGGGCAACCAGAGCGGCCAACCGCAGGCCGGTGACACCCGGTTCGTCGCGGGCGACGGGAAGATGCAGGTGTTCGAGGCGAGCGAGCGCAACCCCGCCCCCGCGATCGAGGGGCCGACGCTCGACGGCGCCACCGCCTCGCTGGCCGCGCACAAGGGCAAGGTCGTGGTGCTCAACTTCTGGGCGTCGTGGTGCGGCCCGTGCCGGGCGGAGGCGCCGGTGCTCAAGGAGGTCGCGGCCAAGACCAAGGGCAGCGGCGTGGAGTTCCTCGGCGTCGACTTCAAGGACCGGCAGGCCGACGCGCAGGCGTTCGAGCGCACCGAGCAGACCGGCTACCCGCACATCTTCGACCAGCCCGGCAAGGTCGCGCTGGCCTTCCAGGGCACGGTGCCGCCCGCCGCCATCCCGTCCACGCTGATCATCGACGAGCAGGGCAGGATCGCGGCCAGGGCGCTGGGCGCCGTCAAATACACCGACCTGATGAACGCGGTGACCAAGGTGCGAGATGAGTGACGTCGTCGCCTCGGGTTCGCTGCTGCTGGCCGTGCCCATCGCGGTGCTGGCCGGGGTGGTGTCCTTCCTGTCGCCGTGCGTGCTGCCGCTGGTGCCGGGCTACCTGTCCTACGTCACCGGCATGAGCGCCGACCCCAAGCGGGGGCGGCTGGTGCTGGGGACGGCGCTGTTCGTGGCCGGGTTCGGGCTGGTGTTCGTGCTCAGCGGGGCGCTGTTCGGCGGGCTCGGGTCGATCATGCTGGGCAATGCGGAGGTCATCACGCGGGTGCTCGGCGTGCTGACCATCGTGCTCGGGCTGGCCTTCCTGGGCGTGCTGCCCGGGCTGATGCGCGACGTGCGCATCCACCGCCTGCCCGCCGCGGGCCTGGCGGGCGCGCCGCTGCTCGGGGTGGTGTTCGGGCTCGGCTGGACGCCGTGCATCGGGCCCACCCTGGCGGTCGTGCTGACGCTCGGGCTCAACGAGGGCAGCGCGGGCCGGGGCGCCCTCCTGGCCGTCGCGTACGCCCTGGGTCTCGGCCTGCCCTTCGTGGCCGCGGCGCTGGCCTACAGCCGGGCACTGCGTACGTTCCGGGCCATCCGCAAGCACTCGCGCCTGATCACCCGGATCGGCGGCGGCATGATGGTGGCCGTCGGCGTCCTGCTCGTGACCGGGCTATGGGGAGAGATGATCGCGGCCATGCAGGGACTGATCGGCGCGTTCGAGCCGGTGATCTGATGAGCGTCACGGAGATGGAGAGGGAGCAGGAGCCCAGGCAGGCATCGTTCGGGCTGGTGGCCTGGCTGCGCTGGGCCTGGCGCACGCTCACCTCGATGAAGACGGCGCTGATCCTGCTGTTCCTGCTCGCGCTCGGCTCGGTGCCGGGCTCGCTGGTGCCGCAGCGGGGCGTCGAGCCCGACAAGGTCGCCCGGATCTACGAGCAGAACCCCGTGCTGGCCGAGTGGTACGACCGGTTCCAGCTCTTCGAGGTGTTCACCTCGACCTGGTTCGCGGCGGTCTACCTGCTGCTGTTCGCCTCGCTGATCGGCTGCATCATCCCGCGCACCTCGACCTACCTGCGCGAGTTGCGCCGCAAGCCGCCCGCCGCCCCGAAAAACCTGTCCCGCCTGCCGCACTCCGCCTCCTTCGAGGGCGACCTCGGGGTCAAGGAGGCCGCGTTGCGGCTGCGCAAGCTGCGCTTCCGCGTCGTGGCGGGCGACGGCTGGGTGTCGGCGGAGAAGGGCTACCTGCGCGAGACCGGCAACCTGCTCTTCCACGTGTCCCTGCTCGGCATCCTGCTCGCGATCGGCGCCGGCTCGCTCTTCGGCTACCGCGGCAACGTGCTGGTCGTCGAGGGCGACGGGTTCGCCAACACCGTGGCCGCCTACGACCGGTTCATCCCGGGCAACCAGGTCTCGGCCGAGTCGCTGGAGCCGTTCTCCTTCCAGCTCGCCGAGTTCAAGGCCGCCTACCAGGTCACGGGGGACAAGCGGGGGCAGGCCCTCGACTACTCGGCGCACCTCAAGGTCAACGACTCGCCGACCGCGCCCACCCGCGACTACGAGCTCAAGGTCAACGAGCCGCTGGAGATCAACGGCACGCAGACCTACCTGATCGGCAACGGCTACGCGCCCGTGTTCAAGGTCACCGACGGCAAGGGGCAGGTCGCCTTCGAGGGGCCGGTGGCCTGCCTGATCGAGGAGAAGGCCACCTTGACCTCGGGTTGCGTGGTCAAGGTGCCCGACGCGCAGCCGTCGCAGCTGGGGTTCCTGCTGCAGTTCATGCCCACCAGCGTGCCGCTGACCAACGGCGGCTACGCCTCGGCCTTCCCCGGCGAGCTCAACCCCGAGGTGCAGATCCTCGGGGCCTTCTCCGGTGACCTGGGCGTGCGCTCGGGCAAGCCGCAGTCGGTCTACACGCTGGCCGAGCCCGAGGTGCTGAAAAAGCTCGACCGTTTGTTCATGGGCGCCGGCACGCCCAAGCCGCTGGCCGTGGGGCAGTCGGTCGACCTGCCCAAGGGGCTGGGCAAGCTGGAGTTCACCGGCGTCAAGGAGTGGATCACGCTCCAGACCGCCTACGACCCGGGGCGGATGCCCGCCCTGCTGGCCGCCGGCACGGCCGTCGTCGCCATCGCGCTCTCGCTCATGATCCGCCGCCGGAGGGTGTTCGTGCGGATCTCCGAGGGCCGGGTCGACGTGGGCGGCCTGACCCGTACCGAGGGCTCCGCGGCGGGCTTCGCAGAGGAGTTCGCCGACATCGTGAAGGTTCTATCAGCAGGAGAAAAGGATGTCCGCTGAGCAACTCGCCGAGCTGAGCGACCTTTTCGTCGTCGCAGCCGTCCTGCTCTACGTCGTGGCCATGGTCGGCTTCGCGATCGAGCTGGCCTTCGGGCGGTCCCGGCCCGGCAGGGCGGAGACCGCCGCCACGCCGCCGGTCGAGGCCAAGCGGCCGGTCGCGGTCGGCGCGGTGACGGGGGAGGCCGCTGACGGGCCGACGACGTCGGTGGTCGCCTCCGGCGAACCCGCCGTCCCGGCGCCGCCCGCCGAACCGCCCGCCGGGGCCGACCGGGCCGGAACGGTGGCCCTCGTGCTCACCTGGCTCGGCTGGGCCGCCAACCTGGGCGCCATCGTCACCCGCGGCCTGGCCGTGGACCGGTGGCCGTGGGGCAACATGTACGAGTTCGTGGTCGCGATCTGCTTCGCCGCCGTGACCGCGTTCCTCGGCACCCAGCTCCGTCACAACGTGCGCTTCCTCGGCGCCTTCGTCACGGTCACCGCCGCGCTCGGCCTCGGGCTGGCGTCCAAGGTGTTCTACACCGCCGCGGGTCCGGTCATGCCCGCGCTGGACTCGTACTGGATCGCCATCCACGTCACCGCCGCCATCATCTCCAGCGGCCTGCTGACGCTGGCGGGCGTGGCGGGCATCCTCTACCTGGTGCGCGGCGACGGGATGTCACGCCTGCCGTCCCGCGCCGACCTGGAGAGGGTGGCGCACCGGGCGATCGTGTTCGCGTTCCCGCTGTGGACGTTCGCCGTCATCGCGGGCGCCCTCTGGGCGGACCGGGCGTGGGGCCGCTACTGGGGTTGGGACCCCAAGGAGGTCTGGTCGTTCATCACGTGGGTCGCCTACGCCGCCTACCTGCACGCCAAGGCGACGGCGGGATGGCGGGGCAGGGCCGCGACCATCGTGCAGCTCGTGGCGTTCGGTTGCCTTCTGTTCAACCTGATCGGGGTCAACATCTTCATCGAGGGGCTGCACAGCTACGCCGACGTGCCCTAGCTCAGGTCGTCGCCACGCATGCGGCGGTCGAGGTCACGGAGGAAGTCGGGGTCGTCGTCCGGTCCCTTCGGCATGCCCGGACCCGGGGCGCCCGGGGGGACGGGCCACGCCGCGCGCGGGGCCCGCGGACGGCCGCGCGCCATCCAAACCAGGCCGCCGAGCAGCGGGATGAGCACGACAACGAGGATCCAGAGCCCTTTTGGTACGTTCCTAACCTCGTCTTCCGGCGTGGTCACCACGTCGAACAGCGAGAAGAGCCAGAAGGCCAGCAGCGCCAGGCCGATCAGAACACCTGCCATGTCCCGAACTGTAAGCCATCATGCGGCGTGATCGTGCTGCCCGATGTCCCATTTCGGGTGACTAGCGGAAGATCGGCGTCGTACGGTGGAACCCGATGCGGCGGTGTCCAAGGGGCTCCACAGGCGCTGAGGGGTGAGATGGCCTTTTCTCACGACAAGAGTCACGGTGACAAGGGGCGGCATCGGCGCGGTCGTTGGTGGCGGCGCGGCTCGTACCTCTTCTCACGGCGTGACGAAGCGCCCCCCGATGCTCACCGCTCCTTCTGGTCCAACGCCCGCGAGAAGCGCCGTGAGGCGCGCGCGGCGGCCAGGGGACACGACGGCGCCGAACGCCGCCGGCGGCCCGGCGACCGCGAGCTCGGCGGCCACCCCGGCCGGGCAGGCCGGCCCGGTGGCGCGCAGTCCGAGCGGGTGACGTGGCCGGGCGGCGGCGAGGAGACGGCGCGGATGGCGTGGCCCGGCGAGCGCCAAGGAACGGCGTGGCCCGGCGAGCGCGAGAGAGCTGCGTGGCCTGGCGAGCGCGAGAGAGCGGCCTGGCCCGGTGAACGGGAGCGCGCGGCGTGGCCGGGTGAAGGTGGGCGGCGTGCGCCGGAGGCGAGCTGGGACGGGTTCGCGGTGCGCGAGCGCGGCGAGCGGCTGCCCGCCGCCGTCATGGCCGACCGCCCCCGCTACACCTGGTACGACTTCGAGCTCGCCGACCAGCCCCCCCGGGCCCAGCCCAACCGGCCGGACGTGCCCTCGCTCGGCGACGGCCTGCGCCACTGCGGCAAGCTGGAGTCCATCCTGCACCGCCAGTGGGACGCCCGGCTGGGCCCGCCGCCCGCGGACGTCGTCCGGGCCGTGGAGAGCCTGGCCAGGCTGCCCGATCGGCTGAAGGAGCTGCTCGCGGCCGGGCTGGAAGGAATCTACGTCGGCCCCGGAGGCGTGCCCGACCTCGACGACATGGCCTACTTACGCGGCGCCCCGCTCCCGTCCGGGCGGGCGACCTGGGACATCTGCGCGGGCGCGTACGGCGACCGCAAGATCGTCGTCGGCGACCGCCCCTCACCCACCCCTGACGTGATGATGCACGAGGTCGGCCACGCCATCGACGACGTCGACTCGATGTACGGCGACTGGGTGTCGGACTCGCCCGAGTTCGTGCGCCTCTACGAAGCGGCCGTCCCGCTGCTGGCCTCGACGTTCCACCGTCAGGGAGGAGGGCTGGGCCGCAAGGAGTTCTTCGCCG
Organism: Nonomuraea sp. MTCD27; assembly: GCF_041950495.1. Lineage (NCBI taxonomy): Bacteria > Bacillati > Actinomycetota > Actinomycetes > Streptosporangiales > Streptosporangiaceae > Nonomuraea > Nonomuraea sp. MTCD27. The sequence goes on from NZ_JBGNUW010000014.1 coordinate 71,608, forward strand.
ACGCCTTCGCCGCCATCGCCTCCCGCCAGCGTCCGGCCCTCGTGGACATGCTCGGGGGCGACACGCGCATGGCGCTCGACATCATGCTGTTCTTCAACCGGCGCTACGGAATCTAGGTGATCGGCCATGTACGTCATCCGGCTCGCGGACGGGACCCTGCGCGTGCCGCAGAGCCTGACCAGCGAAGACGGGCGTCTGATCGGCAACGCGTACGTGGAACTGCAGCCTGGTGACCCCGACTACGAGCAGTGGCTGCCGGAGTCGCTGACCGAGGAGGAGGCCGAGTTGCGCCGCCGGCGCTGGGAAGAGGAGAACGACGATCTGGAGCGCGAGTTCCTGGCCTTCAAAGCGCGGCAGGAGGACGCCTGATCGGCGGAGAAAAAGGACAGGCGCCAGCCACGGTCGGCGGTTGGCGCCGCCCCGTGCTCACCGTACGGAAGTGTGGCCGGGAAGCACGCGAACAGTGGGTGTTCCGCCAGCGGTGATCCTGGCGGCTCGGACCGCTGTTCATGCGGCCCACCGTGCAGGATCACCGACTAGACGGAACGTCAGACGCGCGGGGACTCACCTGCTGGCCTGTCGGCCGTAAGAACGTCCTCGCCTCGGAGAAGGGCGTGGACTTCCGACTCGCGGAAGCGCCGGTGCCCTCCGGGGGTGCGGATACTGCTGATGCGGCCTGCCGCAGCCCAGCGCGTAACCGTCTTTGGGTCTACCCGGAAGAGGGCGGCAACCTCTCCTGGGGTCAGCAGACGCTCGCTGCTACTCTCCACCAATCTCTCCCCCTCGCATCCCGCTTCCTGCCAGCGGGCGGACAGGTAACCAGTGTGTCGAGCGAAGCCTGATTTATCCGTGGTTTTCTGCAAAGATCACGGGTTGTTATCAGCTGACTGCCCGATTGTTATATGATAGAGCCTCTTTGGGGCTCTCGTGGGTGTTTCTTTACGAAACTCCCTAACTGGGAACAGTAGCAGTGCTCGCGTCCGATGCGAAGAGCGACCGCTGCGCAGGTCCGAGTAACCTCGAACCTGTGCGTCCCGTTCTCGTTTACACCGCGTCGCGGATCGGCCTGTTTGTCGTGACCCTCGGTGTGCTGTGGCTGCTCGGCCTGACAAACCCGCTGATCCTGATCGCGGCTTCTTTCTTGATCAGCGGCATTGCGAGCTACGTGTTGCTGTCCAAGCAGCGCGACGCCATGAGCGCGCGTCTCAGCGACAGGATCGACCGGCCGAAGCCGCACGACGACTAGGGCAGGGGGAACATGCCAATCCGGGCATGGTACTCCCGTCCGAGTCTCGTTGTGTCACTACCGACAAGTAGTCCGCTGCCGTGCGCGAAAAACGCCTTCACGCCGATGCCGCGCTCCCGTCCGGGATTCCAACTCAGGGCCTTTCCGGTCCGCGGATGAATGGCGCCGATGCCCGGCCGTGACACCGCGCCCGGGCCGGCCGAGTCCCGGCCCTGCGGATTGTTCAACCAGCGCTGATGCCCGCCGACGTACACCGCCGCCCCGGTCACCGCGACCGCGTAGAGCGAGTCGCCGCCCGTGCTGTTGACCCAGGTCGGCCTGATGGCCGAGCCCCTGGCGTAGGTCTCGAACCGCGCCGCGGTGTCGCACATCCCGCCCCGGGCGCCTCCCGTGGTGACGACCGCGAAATAGCGCCCGTCGGGGGAGAAGTCGAGGCCGCGTACGTACGAGGGGAAGGCACCGCTGCACTTGCGCGCGTACGCGTCGGTCCGCCACGGCGCCACCCTCGCCGTGGCGCCGCTGACGTCGATCAGGCCGAGCTGCGGCCTGGAATGCCCGTCGAGCGTGGTGAACGAGCCGTCCACGACCAGCCGGTCGCGCGAGACGGCCAGCGCGTAGACCTTCACGTTCGCGGTCAGCGGCGTGCCCGGCGTGATGTCGAACGCCGGGTCGGGCGCCCCGGTGGCGGCGTCGAGCCTGGCCAGCGCCGTGCGCGGGCTGATGAAGTCGCCGCCGACGTAGAGCTTGGGACCCTGCCGCGCCAGCGAGGTCACCATGCCGCCGCCGATGCGCGGCGCGAAGCCGGGCACCAGCGAGCCGTCGGCGAGGGCGAGCCTGGCCAGCCCGCGGGACCTCTGGTGGTTGATCCCGTGGAACTCGCCGCCGACGTAGACGGTGCCCCGGTCGCCGGCGGCCAGGCCGTAGACCGGGCCCGCGACGCTCGGCGCGAAGCCGGGCAGGACGCGGCCGGTGGCCAGGTCGTAGGCGAACAGGTTGTCGCGCGGATAGGTCGTCCTGCGGGCTGCGTCGCTCACTTCGCTGAACGAGCCGCCGACGACGACGGTGCTCCCGACGACGGTGATGGCGTTGACGATGCCGTCGAGCACATGAGGGGTGCTGTCGATCGGGTCGGCCGACACGACACGCGGGTGCGCGACGGGGGCCGAGGCGATGATCGCCGCAAGGGCGACACGGGCAAGCATTCGCCAATATCTAGCAGACGTTCGGTAGTCATGAGACTACTTTCCGTTGATTGTCCCGGATGGGCATGACCGCAAGGTCTGCGACCCCTCCCAATAGGCTGTGAGCATGACGCGCGCTCAGTTGGACAAACAGCCGGACGAGGTCGCCGCGATGTTCGATCGCACCGCCCGCCGCTACGACCTGGTCAATGACGTGATCTCCCTCGGGCAGGTCAGGCTCTGGCGCAAGGCGGTGGCCGCCGCCGTGGACGCCGGTCCCGGTGAGATCGTGCTCGACCTCGGGGCGGGCACCGGCACGTCCACCGACGCGTTCACCACGCTGGGCGCGCGCGCGATCGCCTCCGACTTCTCGCTCGGCATGTTGCGCACGGGAGTGCGCCGCCACGGCGGTAACGCGCTGGCGGGGCCGGGGGTGCCGTTCGTCGCGGGCGACGCGATGCGGCTGCCGTTCGCCGACGACGCGTTCGACGCGGTGACGATCTCGGTGGCGCTGCGCAACGTGCACGACACCGCGCAGGCGCTGCGGGAGATGCTGCGGGTGACGAGGCCGGGCGGGCGGCTGGTGATCCTGGAGTTCTCGCACGTGACCGTCGGCGCGTTCGACCTGGTCTACCGCGAATACCTGATGCGGATGCTGCCGAAGGTGGCCAAGGTCTTCGGGTCCAACGACGACTCCTACGAATACCTGGCCGAGTCGATCAGGGACTGGCCCGACCAGCCGACGCTGGCCCGGACGATCCAGGACGCCGGCTGGGAACGGGTGGCCTGGCGCAATCTCACGATGGGGATCGTCGCCATGCACAGGGGTTTCAAGCCCGCCTGAGCTCCATCGTCAGCAGATGGGGCCGGTGGGGATGGCGGTGGAAGGTCACCTCCTCGGCGAAGCAGGCGACCCTGATCTCGGGGATGTAGTCCTCGAACAACTCGGGGCTCATGCCCGACCTGCACCAGATCAGGAGCGCCGTCCCGTGCGGGATCGACTGCGTGTGGACGATGAGGGGCAGGCGCCCCTCGGGCGTACGCATCGACGTACGCAGGCACAGGCCCTGGAAGCGATGGCGGACGACAACCCGGTCGGCGGCCCTGCGCACTCCCGGGATCGCGCCGCCGGCGGACACCGCCCCCGCGAGCAGCAGTGCCGCCACCGGCCCCAGCCACTGGATCAGCGGGACGGCGGCCATCGGTACGGCGCAGCACACGGTGATTTCGGTCCTCCATCGCCAGACCAGGCCCGTGGTGGCGATGAGGTCGTGTGCCCTGGCTATCTTCGGATGCTTCCTGGGGAAACCGTCCCCCGGGCTGAACTTGCGCGGAGGCGGTTCGCTGACCGGCTCCTCCTGGAGCGGCGCCTCCAGGATCTCCTTCTTGCGGATGTCGAACCGGGGATCGCGGTATCTCCGGCCGCCCCCGGCCGACCTGTCGATCTCCCAGCCCTGTTCCCTGGCGAACTCGTTGGATCCGTGCCAGAACCACCTGTTCAAGGCGACGGTTAATCGCCGCCGTCCGCCCTTGCGATCTCCCCTGCCACGTGTAGCGTCGGTCATGTCCGCGGCTCCCATTTCCACTCTTCGGTCAGAGTCGGGGTGCTACGCGGTGGCGGGCGGATGGGGTCCCACCATCCGCCTGCCCGCGTCTGGCGAAAACCTCATTTCCGTCTGGCCCGCTTTCCTGCCTGCGGGCTACCCTAAGGGTGTTCCGCAGGGCCGCCCGGTGCAATTCCCGCGGGGATGAGTCCAGGGACTCCTGGCGAAACGCGAAAGGTGCTTCCCGGCGACGATTGCGCGTGGGCGGGGCGGGGCATATATCGCGGAATGCCGAAAGGAGACCGAGTGATCGGGGAAATCAATCCGACACTCCGCCGCCGGAAAATCGCCACTGAGCTGCGGCGGCTCCGCGAGGAAGCGGGTCTCAACGGCGTTCAGGTGTCACGGTCGCTGCACTGGTCGACGTCGAAACTCTCCCGCCTCGAGACGGGCCAGGTCGCGCCCTCGGCCGAGGACGTGGCGAAGCTGCTCGACCACTACCGCATCGGCCCGGAGCCGGCCGCGCTGCTGCTCTCGCTCGTCGGCAACCACGCGGCCAAGGGCTGGTGGGAGTCCTACTCCGACGTGCTCACCGAGATCGGCCGCGAGTTCGTCGGGCTGGAGGACGGCGCCTCCTCGCTCAGGACGTGGGGCTCGAACGCGGTGCCCGGGCTGCTGCAGACCGATGCCTATTGCGCGGAGATGACGCGGCTCACCCGCGCCGTGGAGATAGTCCCGCCGGGAAAGGTCGAGCGCCGGACGCGGACCTGGCTGCGCCGGCAGCGGCGGTTGTTCGCCGATCCGCCGCTGGCCTACTCGGCGGTGATCGACGAGGCCGTCCTGCGCCGCCGGTTCGGCGCCGCCGACGATGGGCTGATGCGCGAGCAGTTACGTCACCTGCTGAAACTCGGTGACCGGCCGAACATCAGCATTCACGTTCTCCTGCTGGAGCAGTCGCACCCCATCAACTTCTCGCATTTCGTGCTCCTCGGATTTCCCTCCATGCCGGTGCTGGGTCCGGTCTCGGGCGACATCGTCTATTCGGAGGACTATCCGGTGGCCGAAGTGGTGGAGGACGAGGAGCGGGTCTATCGCTACTCCGTGATATTCGATCTGCTCAAGGAGGCGGCTCTCGACGAAGAAGCATCTCGAGACTGCATCGCCTCACTCGCCGGACTCTGAGTGCCGGGGGCCTGCTGCTAGCGTGACGATCATGACTGCGCTGCCCCAGGCGACACGCCGTCCTCTTGGATCACAGAACAGCACCCCGACTGCCACTATGTACAGGAAAAGCAGTAGACTGCGGGCCGGTAAGTTTGTGAAGGGGTTCACAAAGGAACGAAGGCGCCACACCCCGAGGCCTTCGAGCGTGTAGGGACAGGACAGTCCAGTGACCGTGCCAACAGCCACACAGGCTGACGCAGACGTCATCGTCGTCGGCGCCGGTCCCGCCGGTTCCGCAACCGCCTTTTACCTCGCGCAGGCCGGGCTCGACGTGCTGCTCCTGGAGAAGACCAGGTTCCCCCGCGAGAAGGTCTGCGGCGACGGCCTGACCCCGCGGGCGGTCAAGCAGCTGCAGAACATGGGCGTCGACATCGACGCACCCGGCTGGATCAGGAACAAGGGCCTGCGCGTCGTCGGTGGCGGCCTCCGGTTCGAGCTCGACTGGCCGCGGCTCGAGCGCTTCCCCGACTTCGGGCTCGTACGCACCCGCCAGGACTTCGACCAGATCGTCGCCGCCAACGCGGTCAAGAACGGCGTGCGCCTCATGGAGGGCGTCACCGTCGCCGGCCCCGTGCTCGACGACCGCAGCGGCCACGTCGTGGGCGTGACGACCAAGGACGGCCGCGAGTTCCGCAGCCGCGTGGTGGTGGCCGCCGACGGCAACAGCACCCGCCTGGCCCTGGGCATGGGCCTGCACAAGCGGGAGGACCGCCCGATGGGCGTGGCCGTGCGGACGTACTTCGAGAGCCCGCGCCACGACGACGACTACCTCGAGACCTGGCTGGAGCTGTGGGACGGCGACACGTTGCTGCCCGGCTACGGCTGGGTGTTCGGTGTCGGCGACGGCACCTCCAACGTGGGCCTGGGGCTGCTCAACACCAGCTCCCAGTTCGGCAACATCGACTACCGCGACCTGCTGCGGCGCTGGTGCCGGTCGATGCCGGAGGAGTGGGGCTTCACCGAGGAGAACATGACGGGCCCGATCCGCGGCGCCGCGCTCCCGATGGCCTTCAACAGGCAGCCCCACTACACACGCGGCCTGATGCTCGTGGGAGACTCCGGCGGGTCGATCAACCCGTTCAACGGCGAGGGCATCGCCTACGCCATGGAGACCGGCGAGATCGCCGCCGAGGTCATCGCGAAGGCCCTCAAGGGCACCACCCCCGCGCAACGGGAGCGGACCCTGCGGTCCTATCCTCGAGTACTGAAGGACGCCTACGGCGGATATTTCACGCTCGGGAGGTTGTTCGTCGAGGCGATTGGGAAGCCGGGTGTGATGAGCTTCGGCACCAGGCACGGGCTGCCCCACCCGAGGCTGATGCGCTTCGCGCTCAAACTCCTTGGTAATCTCACCGACCGGCGAGGCGATGCGTCGGACATGATCATTAACGCACTCTCGAAGGTCGCGCCACCAGCATGAATCTCAGAATCCACAGATCCGGCTGCGCGCCCGCGCGCGCGGCGACTCCAGAGGAGGCGTAGCGATGGACCTTTACGTGCCCATCCTGGTGCTCGCCGTTCTCGCGGGGGGCTTCGCGATCTTCTCGGTCGCCATCGCTCCCTTCACCGGTCCCAAGCGCTGGAACCGCGCGAAGCTTGACGCCTACGAATGCGGCATCGAGCCGACGCCCCAGCCGGTCGGTGGCGGACGGTTCCCGCTCAAATACATGATCACGGCGATGCTCTTCATCGTCTTCGACATCGAGATCATCTTCCTTTACCCGTGGGCCGTCTCGTTCGCTCCGCAGACGGACGACCTCGGCCGCGTGCTCTCCTCGGGCCTGGGGCTGTTCGCGCTCGTCGAGATGCTGCTGTTCATCGTCACCGTGCTCGTCGCCTACGCGTACGTGTGGCGCCGCAAGGGTCTGGACTGGGACTGAAAATGGGACTTGAAGAGAAACTCCCCAGCGGGTTCATCCTCAGCACGGTCGAAGCGGCCGCCGGATGGGCGCGTAAGAACTCCGTATGGCCGGCCACCTTCGGCCTCGCGTGTTGCGCGATCGAGCTGATGGCCACCGGTGGCCCCCACTACGACCTGGCGCGCTTCGGCATGGAGCGCGCTTCGGCGTCTCCTCGCCAGGCCGACCTCATGATCGTGGCCGGGCGCGTGTCGCAGAAGATGGCGCCGGTGCTGCGCCAGATCTACGACCAGATGGCCGAGCCTAAGTGGGTCATCTCCATGGGCGTGTGCGCCTCCAGCGGCGGCATGTTCAACAACTACGCCATCGTGCAGGGCGTCGACCACATCGTGCCGGTGGACATCTACCTGCCCGGCTGCCCGCCGCGGCCGGAGATGCTCATCGACGCGATCGTGAAGCTGCACGACAAGATCCAGAACATGAAGTTCGGCGCGCACCGGGCCAAGCAGATCGAGGAGCTCGAGCTGCAGGCGCTGCGCACGCTGCCGCTGATCGATCAGGGGGCCGCGAAGTGACCTCGCCCGACAACCTCCCCGGAAGCCCGGAAGGCGGCGAGACCCCGCAGGCGCCGGTCCCGGCGGTGCCCGAGTCCCCCGTCGCCCGGCGCGGCATGTTCGGGGCCCAGGACACCGGCGACACCTCCGGCTACGGCGGCCTCGTCGTACGCCGGGCGCCGCAGCTGTCCACGCCCCGCCCGTACGGGAGCTACTTCGACGAGCTCGTGGACACCCTCGGGCTCGACGACGCCATCGAGCGCGTGGTCGTGGACCGCGGCGAGCTGACCCTGCACGTCAGGCGCGAGCGCCTGGTGGAGGTCTGCCAGAAGCTGCGCGACGACCCGGCGCTGCGCTTCGAGCTCTCGCTCGGCGTGTCCGGCGTCCACTACCCACACCTGGCGGGTGAGGAGCTGCACGCGGTCATCCACCTGTGCTCGATCACCCACAACCGGCGGGTGCGCGTCGAGGCGAGCGCTCCCGACTCCGATCCGCACATTCCATCCACGGTGAGCGTTTACCCTGGTCACGACTGGCACGAGCGCGAGACGTACGACTTCTTCGGGATCATCTTCGACGGTCATCCCGGGCTCACCCGGATCATGATGCCCGACGACTGGGACGGACACCCGCAGCGCAAGGACTATCCGCTCGGGGGCATCCCGGTGGAATACCGCGGCGCCACCATCCCCTCGCCGGATGAGAGGAGGTCGTACGCGTGAGCGACCTTGTGGAGCTGAGCGTTGACGACCGTAGGAAGGATCACTCGTGAGCACCGCTTATGACGAGGCGACCGAGGGCAAGGTCTACTCGGTCACCGGAGCCGACTGGGAGCAGGTCGTCACCGGCGTGCGCGACTCCGAGGAAGAGCGCCTGGTCGTCAACATGGGCCCGCAGCACCCGTCCACGCACGGCGTGCTCCGCCTGGTCCTGACGCTCGACGGCGAGACGGTCACCGAGGCGCGCGGCGTCATCGGCTACCTGCACACCGGCATCGAGAAGAACATGGAATACCGGACGTGGACCCAGGGGACCACGTTCGTGACCCGCATGGACTACCTCTCGCCGATCTTCAACGAGACCGCCTACTGCCTCGGCGTGGAGAAGCTGCTCGGCATCGAGGACCGCGTGCCCGACCGGGCGCAGGCCATCCGCGTGATGATGATGGAGCTCAACCGCATCGCCTCGCACCTGGTCGCGATGGGCACGTTCGGCATGGAGCTGGGCGCGACCACGCCGTTCCTCTTCGGGTACCGCGATCGTGAAATGATCATGGACCTGTTCGAGTACATCACCGGCCTGCGCATGAACCACGCCTACATCAGGCCGGGCGGCGTCAGCGTCGACCTGCCGGCGGGCGCGGTCGACAAGATCGGCGAGTTCCTCAAGGAGATGCCCAAGCGGATCAAGGACATCCGCAAGCTCCTCGACGAGAACCCCGTCTACGTGCGCCGCACCAAGGACGTGGCCTACCTCGACCTGACCGGCTGCATGGCGCTCGGTGTCACCGGGCCGATCCTGCGCGCCGCCGGGCTCCCGTGGGACCTGCGCAAGTCGCAGCCCTACTGCGGTTACGAGACCTACGAGTTCGACGTCGCCACCGAGCGCGGCTGCGACGTCTACTCGCGCTACCTCGTCCGCATGAGGGAGATGGAGGAGTCCCTCAAGATCGTCGAGCAGGCCCTGGACCGCATCGCCGGCCCGCTCAAGGGCGACCCGGTGATGATCGAGGACAAGAAGATCGGTTGGCCCGCGCAGCTCGCGCTCGGCCCCGACGGGTTCGGCAACTCGCCCGACCACATCGCCCACATCATGGGCACCTCCATGGAGGCCCTCATCCACCACTTCAAGCTGGTGACCGAGGGCTTCAGGGTGCCGGCCGGGCAGGCGTACGCCAGCATCGAGTCGCCCAAGGGCGAGCTCGGCGCCCACGTGGTCAGCGACGGGGGCACCCGGCCCTACCGCGTGCACTTCCGCGAGCCGTCCTTCTGCAACCTGCAGAGCTTCCCCGCGATGGCGGAAGGCGGCCAGGTCGCCGACGTGATCGCCGCGGTGGCTTCTATCGACCCCGTCATGGGAGGTGTGGACAGGTGAGCGAGCTTGTCGCGCGCACAATCGGACACAGCACGCAGGTCATGAGCGCGCCGGAGGCGCGGTCATGACGTATTCACCGGAGGTCCGGGAGCGTCTGGAGCGGGACGCCAAGGAGATCATCGGGCGTTACCCCAAGACCCGCTCGGCCCTGCTGCCGCTGCTCCACCTCGTGCAGTCCGAGGACGGTTACGTCTCGGACGACGGGCAGGAGTTCTGCGCGGAGATGCTCGGCCTCAGCAAGGCCGAGGTCACGGGCGTCGCGACCTTCTACACCATGTACAAGCGCAAGCCCGCCGGCGACTTCCACGTCGGCGTGTGCATCAACGCGCTGTGCGCGGTCATGGGCGGCGACGAGATCTGGGAGGAGCTGACGGAGCACGTCGGCGTCGGTCACGACGAGGCGACCCCGGACGGCAAGGTCTCGCTGGAGCGCCTGGAGTGCAACGCGGCCTGCGACTTCGCCCCGGTCATGATGGTCAACTGGGAGTTCTTCGACAACCAGACGCCCGAGTCGGCCAAGCAGCTCGTCGACGACCTGCGTGACGGCAAGGACGTGCGGCCCACGCGCGGCCCGAAGAAGCTGTGCACCTTCAAGGAAGCCTCGCGCGTGCTCGCCGGCCTGCCCGACGACCTCGCGGGTGACGGCCCGTCGGCCGCCGGCCCCTCGCTGGAGGGCCTCAAGGTCGCCAAGGCCAAGGGATGGAAGGCCCCCGAAGCATGAGCACGACTCTGACACCGGTCCTGACGGCCAACTGGGACCAGCCCAACTCCTTCACGCTCGACGTCTACGGCGCGTATGAGGCGGCCAAGAAGGCGTTGGGCATGGACCCCGACGCCGTCATCCAGGCCGTCAAGGACTCGGGCCTGCGCGGCCGCGGCGGCGCCGGCTTCCCGACCGGCATGAAGTGGGGCTTCATCCCGCAGGGCGACGGCAAGCCGCACTATCTCGTCGTCAACGCCGACGAGTCGGAGCCGGGCACCTGCAAGGACATCCCGCTGATGATGGCCAACCCGCACTCGCTGGTCGAGGGCATCATCATCACGTCGTACGCGATCCGGGCCAACCAGGCCTTCATCTACGTGCGCGGCGAGGTGCTGCACGTGATCCGGCGGCTGCACGCGGCCGTACGGGAGGCGTACGAGAAGGGTTATCTCGGCACCGACATCTTCGGCTCGGGATACGACCTCGAACTCGTCGTGCACAGTGGCGCGGGCGCCTACATCTGCGGCGAGGAGACGGCGCTGCTCGACTCGCTCGAAGGCTTCAGAGGTCAACCGCGGCTCAAGCCCCCGTTCCCGGCCGTGGCGGGCCTGTACGCCTCGCCTACTGTCGTGAACAACGTCGAGTCGATCGCGAGTGTTCCCTCGATCATCGCCAACGGCGCCGACTGGTTCGCCGGGATGGGCACCGAGAAGTCCAAGGGCTTCGGCATCTTCTCCCTCAGCGGCCACGTCACCAGGCCCGGCCAGTACGAGGCCCCGCTCGGCATCACGCTGCGCGAGCTGCTCGACATGGCCGGCGGCATCCGCGAGGGGCACCAGATCAAGTTCTGGACCCCGGGCGGCTCCTCCACGCCCATCTTCACCGACGAGCACCTCGACGTGCCGCTCGACTTCGAGGCGGTCGGCGCCAAGGGCTCGATGCTGGGCACCCGCGCGCTGCAGATCTTCGACGAGACCACCTGCGTGGTCCGCACGGTGCTGCGCTGGACCGAGTTCTACGCCCACGAGTCCTGCGGCAAGTGCACGCCCTGCCGCGAGGGCACGTACTGGCTCAAGCAGGTGCTCAAGCGCCTGGAGAAGGGCCAGGGCACGGAGGAGGACCTGTCCACGATCACCGACATCGCGGACAACATCCTGGGTCGCTCGTTCTGCGCTCTGGGCGACGGCGCGACCAGCCCGATCCACTCCTCGGTGAAGTACTTCCGCGAGGAGTACCTCAAGCACTTCGAGATCGGCGGCTGCCCGTTCGACCCGAAGAAGTCCACTCTCTGGGGTGAGCAGTGACCGTCGTAGAGACCGAAACGAACCTGGTGACCCTGACCATCGACGGGTTCCAGGTCAGTGTCCCCAAGGGCACTCTGATCATCAGGGCCGCCGAGCTGCTGGGCATCCAGATCCCCAGGTTCTGCGACCACCCCCTGCTCGACCCGGCGGCCAACTGCCGCCAGTGTCTCGTCGACATCCCCGACGCGGGCAACGGCCGCGGCTTCCCCAAGCCGCAGCCGTCGTGCGCGATCGAGGTCGCCGAGAACATGGTCGTGCAGACCCAGCTCACCTCGCCGGTCGCCGAGAAGGCGCAGCGCGGGGCGATGGAGCTGCTGCTCATGAACCACCCGCTGGACTGCCCGGTCTGCGACAAGGGCGGCGAGTGCCCCCTGCAGAACCAGGCCATGTCCAACGGTCAGGGCGAGACCCGGTTCCAGGAGCAGAAGCGGACCTTCCCCAAGCCGCTGCCGCTGTCCACGCAGGTGCTGCTCGACCGCGAGCGCTGCGTCCAGTGCGCGCGCTGCATCCGGTTCTCGGACCAGATCGCCGGTGACCCGCTCATCGAGTTCTTCGAGCGCGGGGCCAAGGAGCAGGTGCGTACGGCCGAGGGCAAGCCGTTCAACTCCTACTTCTCCGGCAACACGGTGCAGATCTGCCCGGTCGGCGCGCTCACCGGCGCCGCCTACCGGTTCCGGGCCCGCCCGTTCGACCTGGTCTCCACGCCCAGCGCGTGCGAGCACTGCGCCTCCGGCTGCGCCCAGCGCACCGATCACCGGCGCGGCCGGGTCACCCGCCGCCTGGCGGGCAACGACCCGCAGGTGAACGAGGAGTGGAACTGCGACAAGGGCCGCTGGGCGTTCTCGTACGCCACGCAGCCCGACCGCCTCAAGCAGCCGCTGGTCCGCAACGAGGAGGGCGTGCTCGTGCCCGCCTCGTGGCCTGAGGCGCTCGCGGTGGCCGCCGAGGGGCTGGCCAAGGCCCGCGGCAAGGCCGGCGTGCTGGTCGGCGGCCGGGTCACGGTCGAGGACGCCTACGCGTACGCCAAGTTCGCCAGGACCGCGCTCGCCACCAACGACGTCGACTTCCGCGCCCGGCCGCACTCCGGCGAGGAGGCGCAGTTCCTGGCGCACGCGGTGGCCGGCAGGGGCATCGAGATCAGCTACGCCGACCTCGAGAACGCCCCGCACGTGCTGCTCGTCGGGTTCGAGCCCGAGGAGGAGTCGCCGATCGTCTTCCTGCGCCTGCGCAAGGCGTGGATGAAGAAGGGCCTCAAGGTCTCGGCGATCGCGCCGTTCGCCTCCGCCGGGCTGGCGAAGATGGGCGGCACGCTCATCCGCACCGTCCCGGGCGCCGAGGCCGACGCGATCGGCGACCTGGTGGGCACGCTGGCCGAGGGCACGATCGTGCTGGCCGGCGAGCGCCTGGCCACCGTGCCGGGCGCCCTGTCCGCTCTCATTCGCCTCGCCGCCGCCTCCGACGCCAGGCTCGCCTGGATCCCGCGGCGGGCCGGCGAGCGCGGCGCGGTCGAGGCCGGCGCGCTGCCCAACCTGCTGCCGATCGGCCGTCCGGTGGACGACGAGAGCGCCAGGGCCGAGGTCGCCAGGGCGTGGAACGTGGCCTCGCTGCCCGCCACCCCGGGCCGCGACACGGCCGGCATCCTCGCCGCCGCCCGCGACGGCGAGCTGGACGCGCTGGTCGTGGCCGGCGTGGACCCCTACGACCTGGCCGACCCGGCGGCGGCGCTCGAAGCACTCGAGCACACGCCGTTCATCGTCAGCCTGGAGATCCGCGCCAGCGCCGTCACCGACCGCGCCGACGTGGTCCTGCCCGTCGCCTCCGTCCAGGAGAAGGGCGGCACGTTCGTCAACTGGGAGGGCAGGGGCCGCTCGTTCGAGGCGCCGCTCAAGGTGCCGGGCCTGCAGTCCGACCTCGCCGTGATCGGCAACCTGGCCGACCGGATGGACGTCCACCTCGGCCTGCCGGACGCCAAGGCCGCCCGGCGCGAGCTGTCCGGCCTGGGCTCCTGGCGGGGCAGCCGGGTCAACGCGCCGAACGCCCTGACCCGCACCCAGGAGGTGCCGGAGCCGGGCCAGGCGCTGCTGGCGACCTGGCACCTGCTGCTCGACGAGGGCAGGCTGCAGGACGGCGAGCCCTACCTCGCGGGCACCGCCCGCACCGCCGAAGCACTGGTCTCCGAGAGCACGGCAGCCGAGCTCGGCGTCGCCGACGGCGACAAGCTCGTCGTCGGCGAGGTCGTCACCCTGCCGGTGCGCATCGCCGACCTGCCGGACCGCGTGGTCTGGGTGCCGGCGAACTCCGGCGGCTGCTCGGTCACGCGTGACCTGCGCGCGGTGGCCGGCGACATCGTCACCATCGGGAGCGCGTCATGAGTCCCACCCTGGAGAACTTCGGCCACGATCCGCTGTGGATCACCATCATCAAGGCCGTGATGCTGTTCGTCTTCCTGATGCTGGGCGTCCTGTTCGGTGTCTGGTTCGAGCGCAAGCTGATCTCGCGGATGCAGAACCGCTACGGGCCCAACCGGGCCGGTAAGTTCGGCCTGCTGCAGTCGGTCGCCGACGGCCTGAAGATGGGCCTGAAGGAGGACCTCTTCCCGCGGACCGTGGACAAGGTGCTCTACCTGCTGGCTCCGATCATCATGGTCGTGCCGGCGTTCCTGGCCTTCTCCATCGTGCCGTTCGGGCCGGTCGTGAACCTGTTCGGCGTGCAGACGCCGCTGCAGCTGGTCGACCTGCCGGTGGCGGTGCTGTTCATGCTGGCCATGGGCGCGGTGTCGGTCTACGGCGTGGTGCTGGCCGGGTGGTCGTCGCGTTCGCCGTACGCGCTGCTGGGCGGTCTGCGCTCGGCGGCCCAGGTGGTCTCCTACGAGATCGCGATGGGTCTGTCGTTCGTGGCCATCTTCCTGTTCGCCGGGACGCTGTCCACCTCGGAGATCGTCAAGGCGCAGGAGCAGACCTGGTTCGCGGTGCTGCTGATCCCGTCGTTCCTGGTCTACGTGATCTGCATGTTCGGTGAGGCCGCGCGGATCCCGTTCGACCTGCCCGAGGGCGAGGGCGAGCTGGTCGGTGGCTTCCAGACCGAATACTCCTCGTCGCTGAAGTTCGCCCTGATCATGATGGGCGAATACCTGCACACCTTCACCGCTTCCGGCATCGCCGTGACGCTGTTCCTGGGCGGCTGGCGGGCGCCGCTGCCGATGGACTGGGAGTGGGCCCACACGGGCTGGGTGCCGGCGCTGTGGTTCTTCATCAAGTTCGTGCTGACCTTCTGCTTCATCGTGTGGGTGCGGGCCTCGCTGCCGCGCGTGCGTTACGACCAGCTCATGTCGCTGGGCTGGAAGGTGCTGATCCCGGTCAACCTGGCCTGGATCCTGCTGGTGGCCGCGGTGCGCAACGTGGTGGTCAACGAGGGCAACCGGATGATCGGCATCGCGGTCGGCGCGGTGATCGTGGTCGGCGCCCTGGCCATCTGGATGCGCTTCGACACCGTCAACCAACGGCGCAAGGAAGCGAAGAAGGCTCAGGTGGAGGCCGAGTTCGAGGAACTGTCCAACGAGCCGACGGCCGGCGGCTTCCCTGTGCCGCCGCTCGACCTGCCGCACTACCACGGGGTGCAGCACAAGGAGATTCCCAGTGGGACTAACTGATTGGCTGAACCCCGTCAAGGGCTTCGGGGTCACCTTCCACACGATGTTCAAGAAGCCCGTCACGACGAACTACCCGGAGGAGAAGAAGCCGACGGCTCCTCGCTTCCACGGGCGTCACCAGCTCAACCGCTGGCCTGACGGGCTGGAGAAGTGCGTCGGGTGCGAGCTGTGCGCCTGGGCGTGCCCGGCCGACGCGATCTACGTGGAGGGCGCGGACAACACCGACGAGGAGCGCTTCTCGCCGGGCGAGCGTTACGGGCGCACGTACCAGATCAACTATCTGCGGTGCATCCTGTGCGGCCTGTGCATCGAGGCCTGCCCGACCCGCGCGCTCACCATGACCAACGAGTACGAGCTCGCCGACACCAACCGCGAGAGCCTCATCTACACCAAGGAGATGCTGCTCGCGCCCCTGACCCAGGGCATGGAACAGCCGCCGCACCCCATGCGGCTCGGTGAGACCGAAGAGGACTACTACCGGCTGGGGCGGACCAATGGGTGAGACCATCACTTTCTGGGTGCTCGCCGTCGTCTCCGTCGGTGCGGCACTCGGCATGGTCTTCAACCGCAAGGCCGTGTACTCCGCGCTGATGCTCGGCACCGTGATGCTCTGCCTGGCCGTCCTGTACGCCGTGCAGGACGCGCCCTTCCTGGCCGCGGTGCAGATCATCGTCTACACCGGCGCGATCATGATGCTGTTCCTGTTCGTGCTCATGCTCGTGGGCGTGGACTCGTCCGACTCCTTCGTCGAGACGCTGAAGGGCCAGCGCTTCTGGGCGATCATCGCCGGCCTCGGCTTCCTGGCGCTGATCGTCGCGGCCGTGGGCAACGCGGTGTTCGCGCCCCAGGCCGGGCTGGCGGCGGCCACGCAGCAGGGCGGCTACATCCGCTCGATCGCGCTGCAGCTCTTCACCAAGTACGTGTTCGCGTTCGAGATCACCTCAGCACTGCTGATCACCGCCGCGCTGGCCGCGATGGTGCTGGCACACCGCGAGAAGCTCACCGAGAAGGTCACGCAGAAGGACCTGGCCCGCGCCCGGTTCCTCGGCGACCACCCCTCGCCGCTGCCCGGTCCTGGCACCTACGCCAGGAACAACGCCATCGACATGCCGGCGCTGCTGCCCGACGGGTCGGTCGCGGAGACCTCGGTCAACCGCTACATCGCGCGCTACGACGTCGAGCACGACCACCTGCCGGCGGACCCCAGGCTCGCCGAGGCCATCAAGCACACGGCCGAGCACGACGAGGCGCCGACCGAGGCCGAGCAGGACGCCGAGACCAATGAGGTGACAAAGTGACGACGCACTACCTCGTCCTGTCCGGCCTGCTGTTCGCCATCGGTGCCATGGGCGTGCTGATCAGGCGGAACGCGATCGTGGTGTTCATGTGCGTGGAGCTCATGCTCAACGCCTGCAACCTCGCCTTCGTCACGTTCTCCCGGCAGGTGGGCAACCTGGAGGGCCAGATCATCGCGTTCTTCGTGATGGTGGTGGCCGCGGCCGAGGTCGTGGTGGGCCTGGCCATCATCGTGACGATCTTCCGAACCCGCAGGTCAGCGTCCGTCGACGACGCCAACCTGCTGAAGTACTAAGAGGTGACTGGTGGAATCTCAAATCGCTGAGATCGTCCAGCACACCGGCGGAGTGATCGGCAACGCCTGGCTGATGATCGCCTTCCCGCTTCTGGGAGCGTTCGTCCTGCTGGTGTTCGGCCGGATCACCAACCGCTGGGGCCATCTGCTGGGCGTGGCCATGTCCCTCGCCTCGTTCGTCGTGGCGGTGCTGGCGTTCTTCGAGCTCATCGGGTTCGGGACGGAGGAGCGCCGCCGGGCCGTCCATCTGTACGAGTTCATTCCCAAGCTGGTCGACATGGGGTTGCTCATCGACCCCCTCTCGATCAGCTTCGCGCTGTTGATCACCGGTGTGGGCTCGCTGATCCACATCTACTCGATCGGCTACATGTCGCACGACGAGCACCGGCGCAGGTTCTTCGCCTACCTGAACCTGTTCGTGGCCGCGATGCTCCTGCTGGTGCTGGCCGACAACTACGTGGGCCTGTTCATCGGCTGGGAGGGCGTCGGTCTGGCGTCGTACCTGCTGATCGGGTTCTGGCAGTTCAAGCCGACGGCGGCGGTCGCGGCGAAGAAGGCGTTCGTCGTCAACCGCGTCGGTGACTTCGGCCTGCTGGTCGGCATGTTCCTGATCCTGCCCGCGTTCGGCACGCTGTCGTTCAAGGGCATCGCCGAGTACACCGGCCCCGCCCCGTCGCAGGGCATCATGCTCGCCATCGGCCTGCTGCTGCTCCTCGGCGCCTGCGGTAAGTCGGCGCAGCTCCCGCTGCAGTCCTGGCTGCTCGACGCCATGGAGGGCCCGACCCCGGTCTCGGCCCTGATCCACGCCGCGACCATGGTCACCGCCGGGGTCTACCTGGTGGTCCGCTCGGGGGCGTTCTTCTTCCCCGAGGGCTCGGGCGCCGCGCTCGCCGTGGCCATCGTCGGCGCGGCCACGCTGCTCGCCGGTGCGATCATCGGTTGCGCGAAGGACGACATCAAGAAGGGCCTGGCCGGCTCGACGATGTCGCAGATCGGCTACATGATGCTCGGCGCGGGCCTCGGCCCGGTGGGCTACGCCTTCGCGATCGGCCACCTGATCACGCACGGCTTCTTCAAGGCCAACATGTTCCTCGGCGCCGGCTCCGTCATGCACGGCATGAACGACGAGGTCGACATGCGGAAGTACGGCGGCCTGCGCAAGTTCATGCCGATCACCTTCGTCACGTTCTTCATCGGCTACCTGGCGATCATCGGGTTCCCGCTGCTGTCCGGCTACTTCACCAAGGACGGCATCATCGAGACCGCGGTGCACCACCAGCCGATCCTCGGCTGGCTGGCCGTGCTGGGCGCGGGCATCACCGGCTTCTACATGTCGCGGATGGTCTTCATGACCTTCTTCGGCGAGAAGCGCTGGGCCGAGGACGCCCACCCGCACGAGTCGCCGCTGGTCATGACCGTGCCGCTGATGATCCTGTCGCTCGGCTCGCTGGGCCTGGGCGCCTACCTGGTCCTGAACGGGACGCTGTACGACTTCCTGATGCCGGCCGTGGGCGGCACGCCCGAGCAGAGGCCGCACTTCGACCCGTTCACCACGCCGGGTCTGGCCACGCTCGCGCTCGTCGCGGTCGGCGTGGTCTTCGCCTGGATGAAGTACGGCCGGGTCGAGGTGCCGGCGGTGCAGCCGCGCGGCTCCTTCCTCACCACGTTCGCCCGGCGCGACCTGTACGGTGACGCGCTCAACGAGTCGCTCTTCATGCGCCCCGGCCAGTGGCTGACCCGCCTCGCGGTGTTCTTCGACAACCGCGGCGTCGACGGGATCGTCAACGGGCTGGCGGCGGGCATCGGCGGCAGCTCCGGGCGCCTGCGCAGGCTCCAGACGGGCTTCGCCAGAACGTACGCGCTGTCCATCCTGATCGGCGCCGCCCTGCTGACCGGCGCCCTGCTCCTCGTTGGGAACATCTGATGTCACCCTGGCTTCCGATACTCATGGCGGTGCCCGTGGTGGGCG
The DNA here is from genome assembly GCF_041950495.1 of Nonomuraea sp. MTCD27. NCBI lineage: Bacteria > Bacillati > Actinomycetota > Actinomycetes > Streptosporangiales > Streptosporangiaceae > Nonomuraea > Nonomuraea sp. MTCD27. The sequence continues at coordinate 90,526 of NZ_JBGNUW010000014.1, forward strand.
CCATCGTGGTGGCCCTGCTTCCCAAGGGCAGTGACAAGCTGGCCAAGCAGGTCACGCTGCTGGTCTCGCTGCTGACGCTGGTCCTGACGGGCGTCATGGCCGCCGGGTTCAAGCCGAACGGCGACCGCTTCCAGTTCACGGCCGAGTACAACTGGATCCCGAGCTTCGGCGTGAAGTTCGGGGTCGGCGTGGACGGCGTGGCGCTCGTGCTCATCGCGCTGTCGGTGGTGCTGGTGCCGATCGTGGTGCTGGCCTCCTGGCACGACGCCGACGGCGTCAAGACCGCCGACGGCACGCTGATCACGCCCAAGCGGTCGGTGAAGACGTACTTCTCGCTGCTGCTCGTGCTCGAGACGATGATGATCGGCGTCTTCGCGGCGACCGACATCTTCCTCTTCTACGTCTTCTTCGAAGCCATGCTGATCCCGATGTACTTCATGATCGGCTCGTACGGCGGTGCCCAGCGGTCCTACGCGGCCGTCAAGTTCCTGCTCTACTCGCTGTTCGGCGGCCTGCTCATGCTGGTCGCGGTCATCGGCCTCTACGTGGTCGCGAACAAGCAGACCTTCATGTTCCCCGAGCTGATCGGGGCCATCCAGGACCCGAACATGCAGAAGTGGCTGTTCGGCGGCTTCTTCATCGCCTTCGCCATCAAGGCGCCGCTCTGGCCGGTGCACACCTGGCTGCCCGACGCGGCCGCCCAGGCCCCGGCCGGTGCCGCGGTGCTGCTGGTGGGTGTGCTGGACAAGGTCGGCACGTTCGGCATGCTGCGCTTCTGCCTGGAGCTGTTCCCCGACGCCGCCAAGGCGTTCACGATGCCGATCGTCGTGCTGGCGGTCATCAGCATCATCTACGGCGCCATCGTGGCCATCGGGCAGACCGACATGAAGCGGCTCATCGCGTACACGTCGATCTCGCACTTCGGCTTCATCGTGCTGGGCGTGTTCGCCATGTCGGACATCGCGCAGTCCGGCGCGGCCCTCTACATGGTCAACCACGGCTTCGCCACCGGCGCGCTGTTCCTGGCCGCCGGGTTCCTCATCGCCAGGCGCGGCTCGCCGTTCATCGGCGACTACGGAGGCGTGCAGAAGGTCGCGCCCGTGCTCGCGGGCTTCTTCCTGGTCGCCGGTCTGGCCGGTCTGTCGCTGCCGGGCCTGTCGTCCTTCGTCAGCGAGTTCATGGTCATGATCGGCACGTACTCCAGCACCGCCCACGGCTCGGGCGCGCTGACGGTGGCGGCGATCATCTCCGCGGTGGCCGTGATCCTGGCGGCCGTCTACATCCTGTGGATGGTCCAGCGGATCATGAACGGGCCGACGGCCGAGCCGGTCAAGGCCTTCAAGGACCTGAACGCCCGCGAGGTGTGGGTGCTGGCTCCGCTGGTCGCCCTGATCATCGGGTTCGGCTTCTTCCCCAAGCCGCTGCTGGACGTGATCAACCCGTCGGTGCAACAGACGCTGACGAACGTGAAGGTACCCACCTCCACCATCGCTGAGAAGGGGACAGGTCAGTGAACCCCGCCATCGAAGCGCCGACGATCGAGTACGGCACGCTGGCGCCGCTGCTGATCATCTTCGGCGCGGCCTGCATCGGCGTGCTCGTCGAGGCGTTCGCGCCGCGCTACCTGCGCAAGTCGATCCACGTGCCGCTCACCCTGCTGAGCCTGGCCGGCGCGTTCGCGCTGGTCCTCGTGCAGACGCTGCGCGGCCAGGTGTCCACCACGGCCTCCGCCATGGGCGCGATCGCCGTGGACGGGCCCTCGCTGTTCATCTGGGGCGTCATCCTCATCCTGTCGTTCGTCTGCGTGCTGCTGATCAACGACGAGGGCCACTTCGTGGCCTCCGCCGCGGCCGTGCCGGGCAGCGCCGACGAGGAGGAGGCCGAGGCCCACGACAACGGCACCGGGCACACCGAGGTCTACCCGCTGGTCCTGTTCGCGGTCGGCGGCATGCTGCTGTTCCCGGCCTCGCACGACCTGCTGATGATGTTCGTGGCCCTCGAGGTCATGTCGCTGCCGCTGTACCTGCTGTGCGGGCTCGCCCGCCGGCGCCGCCTGCTGTCGCAGGAGGCGTCCATGAAGTACTTCCTGCTGGGCGCCTTCTCCTCGGCGTTCTTCCTGTACGGCACCGCGATGATCTATGGCTTCGCGGGCACCGTCTCGCTGCCGGGCATCAACCAGGCCATGGCCGCGGGCAACACGCTCGACCCGCTGCTGCTGATCGGGTTCGCGATGCTCGGCGTGGGCCTGCTGTTCAAGATCGGCGCGGCTCCGTTCCAGGCCTGGAAACCTGACGTCTACCAGGGCGCCCCGACCCCCATCACCGCCCTCATGGCCTCCGGCACGCTGGTGGCCGCCATCGGGGCCGTGCTGCGGGTGTTCTGGGTCGGCCTGGGCAACCTGGACTGGGAGTGGCGGCCGGTCATCTGGGGCGTCGCCGCGCTCACGATGGTCGTCGGCTCGATCCTGGCGATCACGCAGACCGAGATCAAGCGGATGCTCGCGTACTCGTCCATCGCGCACGCCGGCTTCCTGCTGGTCGGTGTGATGGCCACGTTCGGCAGCGCGCAGCAGAACGCCGACTCGCTCAAGGCGATCCTGTTCTACCTGGCGGTCTACGGCATCACCACGGTCGGCGCGTTCGCGGTGCTGACGCTGGTGCGTGACCCGGGCGGCGAGGCGGGGCACCTGTCGCGCTGGGCCGGGCTCGGCAAGCGCGCGCCGGTGCTGTCCGGGGTGTTCGCCTTCTTCCTGCTCGCCTTCGCCGGCATCCCGCTGACGAGCGGCTTCTTCGGCAAGTACGCCGTCTTCGCCGCCGCCCTGAACAGCGGCACCCAGCCCGGCGACTCGATGGGCGGCTGGATGGCCGGCCTGGTCGTCGTGGGCGTCGTCGCCTCCGCGGTCGCGGCGTTCTTCTACGCCCGCGTGATCGTGCTGATGTTCTTCAGCGAGCCGGCGGCCGACGGCCCGGCGATCGCGGCACCCAGTATGGGCACCGTGGCCGTCATCGCAGTTTCGCTGCTGGTTACCGTAGGAGTGGGGCTCTATCCGGAGTCCGTACTCGGTGTTGCCAACGACGCTGCTAGCAGCCTGTTCATTAGATAAGGGGATCTCGTATGTCTGCGCCTCCCGTGGTTGACCTTCCCATTGAGGACGAGCGGTTGGCGCAGGACGTGGCCAACGGACTGGCCGCGGTCGAGAAGCTCCTGCGCTCGTCGGTGGAGAGCGAGGACGCCTTCGTCACGGAGGCGTCCAAGCACCTCATCGAGGCCGGCGGCAAGCGGTTCCGTACCTTGATGGTGCTGCTGGCCGCGCAGTTCGGCGACCCGTCGGCGCCGGGCGTGGTGCCCGGCGCCGTGGTCATCGAGCTGACCCACCTGGGCTCGCTCTACCACGACGACGTCATGGACGAGGCCCCGGTACGCCGGGGCTCACCGTCCGCCAACGCCCGGTGGGACAACACCGTGGCGATCCTCACCGGCGACTACCTGTTCGCCCAGGCCTCGGACATCCTCGCCGACCTCGGTCCCGAGCTGATCCGCATCCAGGCCCAGACGTTCTCCCGCCTCGTACAGGGCCAGATCCGCGAGACCATCGGCCCGCGCGACGACGAGGACCCGATCGCCCACTACCTCAGCGTCCTGTCGGACAAGACGGGCTCGCTCATCGCCGCCTCCGGCCGCTTCGGCGCGCTCCTCTCGGGCGCCCCGGCGGACGTGGAGGAGCGCCTCAGCCGGGCGTGCGAGGCGATCGGGGTGGCCTGGCAGCTCGGGGACGACCTCCTGGACGTGGCCTCGACGGGCGCGCAGTCGGGCAAGACGCCCGGCACGGACCTCCGGGAGGGCATCAAGACCCTCCCGGTCCTGTACGCGCTCGCGGTCGGCGACTCCCCGCGCCTGACGGCCCTGCTGTCGGGCCCGGTGGCCGAGGAGGACGTCGAGGAGGCGCTCACCCTGCTGCGCGCCCACTCCGGCATGGCCCGGGCGCGGGCGGAGCTGGACGCCTGGGTGGACCGGGCCCGCGACGACATCTCGGGCCTGCCCGACATCCCGGCCAAGGACGCGTTCCTGGCGCTATGTGACTACGTGGTCCAGCGCTCCGGCTGACGCCTCACGACGACGACGGCTCCGGGCCGCCCGCGCTGCCCGGAGGCTGTCGTACGTGAAGATCGCCAGGGCCAGCCAGACGATCGAGAACCCGATCCACCGGCTGGACGGCATGACCTCCTTGGCGATCAGCACCCCGCAGGCGAACTGCAGGATCGGCGCGATGTACTGCAACAGCCCGATCGTGCTCAGCGGCACCCGGATGGCCGCGGCCCCGAAGCAGATCAGCGGCACGGCCGTGATGAGGCCCGCTCCGACCAGCAGCGCCGCGTGCGCCACGGTCACCTGCCCGAACGTGGCGTCCCCGGTGCTCTGCAGGAAGGCCAGGTAACCGAGGGCGGGAATCAGCAGGACCAGCGTCTCGACGGCCAGGCTGTCGGTCGCGGCCACGTTGACCTGCTTCTTGATCAGCCCGTACACGCCGAAGCTGACCGCCAGGACGAGCGCCACCCAGGGCAGGCGGCCGTAGTCGAGCGTCAGCACGAGCACCGCCAGCGCCCCGAACCCGACGGCCGCCCACTGCAGCGGCCGCAGCTTCTCGCGCAGCAGCACGACGCCGAACAGCACGTTGACGAGGGGGTTGATGAAGTAGCCGAGGGCGGTCTCCACGACGTGGCCCGCGTTGACGGCGTAGATGTAGGTGCCCCAGTTGACCGTCACGACGACGGCGGCGAGGGCCAGCAGCGCCACCTTGGCCGGCTGCCGGACGATCTGCTTGATCCAGGACCAGTGCTTGCGGACGGCGAGGACGGCCAGGACCATCACCAGCGACCACACCATGCGGTGGGCGAGGATCTCGATGGCGCCGGAGGGCTTGAGGAGGGGCCAGTAGAGGGGGAAGAGCCCCCACATGGTGTAGGCGGCGATCCCGTAGAACACACCACGCCGAAGGTCAGGCATGTAACCGATTTTCGGGCATTACCACCTTTAAACACAAATTTCAGTCTCTGCACGGAAATGTGTAGACATTCTTAAGTGTTGGGGCCTGTATAGGCTGGCGAACGACCTATGGAGGTGGCAGCTATGGGCTGGCTGTTCGGCGGTAACAAGACATCGATGGTTCGGCCCGAGGACGCCCTGCCGGGCCGCCCGGACCCCATCCCCGTGCCGGCCCGTCACGCGGTCCTGGACGCCCCGCCGGCGCCGCCGTACCCGGAGGGCCTGGAGGTCGCCGACTTCGGCCTGGGCTGCTTCTGGGGCGCCGAGCGCAAGTTCTGGCAGACGCCCGGGGTGGTCACGACGGCCGTCGGATACCAGGGGGGCTACACGGCCAACCCGACGTACGAGGAGGTCTGTTCCGGTCTCACGGGGCACGCCGAGGCCGTACGCGTGGTGTTCGACCCGGCGAAGGTCTCGCACGAGGAGCTCCTGAAGGTCTTCTGGGAGGCCCACGACCCCACGCAGGGGATGCGCCAGGGCAACGACGTCGGGACCCAGTACCGGTCGGCGATCTACTACCACTCACCGGAGCAGCAGAAGTCGGCGGAGGCTTCGCGGGAGGCGTACCAGCGGGTGCTGAAGGTGGCGGGGTACGGGGACATCACGACTGAGGTGGCTCCGGCGGGTCCGTTCTACTTCGCGGAGGATTATCACCAGCAGTATCTCCACCGCAACATTAACGGCTACTGCGGGATCGGTGGGACGGGCGTGGCCTGCCCCGTTGGTCTGACAACCAGCGAGTGATGATTCGCGGTACGCCGCCTGGGAGTGAGACGGAGGCTCTGGCCGGAAGTCTCACTCCCGACGAACGCCAGATGATCACTGTCCTCGATCTTCAGCGCCTCGCCCTGGAGAAGGAGGGCATGGTGCCCGAACGTGCGGCGCAGTTCGAGGAGCCGATCTATGGCGTTCTTTCCTCACTCAGGTGGTGGGAGGACTTGATCCATGACATGGAAGGGTGGCCTGGCCAGGTCTTTTGCCCGGTCTACGAGTACCTCAATGAGCTCACCATTCGGGATGGTCTGGAGGAGTACCGCGAGGCTCTGCAAGGGATGGCCCGCACGAAGCTCACCAGCACTTTGGATCGCCTCGACGACCGCTACCGCGCCGTGACGCACGAGGACGGCGGCGCTGAGCTTGCACGGTACTGGCGGCCCCTCGCAGAGGGGAACGAGACCCGATGGTGGTGGACTCGAAGGCCGAACGTTCTACCCCCGGGCTGGTAGCCGATTGTAGCCACGGCGACAACTTTCTCTACAGGGTCAAGGGCGGACCGCTGCGGTCCGCCGGGCGCCAGAGGTCACTAGTTAACGCCGTGACGATCGCTCACTTCGGTACTCTCCGAACCGGCTGGGGCGATCGACTGCCGTGCGGCTTCCGGTGCTTCGGGCCCGGCGGCGCCCTGCGCTCCGGGTCCGCTTGCCACTGGATAACGGGGGTTTCCGGCTGTCGGCGTACGGTTCACTAATACAAGATCAAGTACGCGCATCCCGCAAAAGGATGAAGCATGTCCGTTGCCAGAGCCAACTTGTGGCCGGAGGGAGCAGGCGCAGATCTTGCGTTGTTCCTGGCCTGCTCTTTCGCCCGCACTAATGGTGATCTAGGGTTTGTTACCCGTCTCGCCGCCAGGCCGAGTATCCGCTGGAGGTCTGGTGACTGATCACCGTTCCTTGTCTCCCGGCGACGTGGCGCCGCCACCGAGACCGCACGCAGCGGCAGGGAGTCACCCTAGAGGCCCACGACGCTGGGTCATGGCGGCGGTGGCGGTGATCGTGACGGTCGCGGCGGGGTTGTTCGTGGCTGCCTCTGTGCCGGATGCGGCTCCTTCGTTCCGGCTCATAGGCGAGCCGATCGTCGGCGACCCCAGATGGGCTGGGGCCGTGGCCGTGACGGAGTCCAACGGCCGTACGGTCGCCATCGTCGCGCACGGTGACCAGGCGCAGGTGTGGGATCTGTCCGCAGGCAAGAGACTCGGTACGGCCTTCGACGACGGCCGCAGCGACGCCTTCATCGATGCCCTGGCGGTCGGGTCGATGAACGGCCGGCAGTTCGTCGCCGGCGGTGGCGGCGGCGACCCCATACGGATGTGGGATCTGGCCTCCGGCGAGGACATCGGCGACTTCGTCGGCGTGGGGTCATCGATCGCCCTGGGGCAGGTGAACGGCAAGCCGATCGCGGTCGCCGGAGATCAGGCCGGCCGGGTGGGGGTGTGGCACCTGGGGGCGGGACGGCTGCCGGCCACCATGCTCGTCGCCACCGAAGGGCCGTCTACGCGGCGGCGCTCGGGCAACTCGGCGGACGGATGATCGCGGTCTCCGGCGGCAATGACCGCACCGTGCGGGTATGGGACTTGACCACCGGCAAACAGCTCGGGAACGAGCTCACCGGCCACACCGACTACGTCTTCTCGGTAGCGACCGGGCAGCTCGACGGCAAGACGATCGCGGTGTCGGGAAGCAAGGACGGCACGCTACGGGTGTGGGACGTGGCAGCGGGCAAGCAGCTGGGCGACCCGCTCACCGGCCACACCGCCGAGGTGCGTTCGGTCGCAGTCGGTCAACTGCACGGCGAAACGATCGCGCTTTCCGCTGGCAGCGACGACGGCACCGTGCGGGTCTGGGGGCTGGGGCCCGCGACGGAGTCTTCCAACGGGTGAGACAGGCAGGTCAGGTCACATCCGTCCGGACACGCCAGGTGTTCCCTCCGGTCTCGAGAAAAGCGTGCCTCCGCCTTCATGATCGCCAACGGCCAGAAGGCCGGACTCGAGCTCTGCACCCTTACGCGGACAGCGGTCGTGAACAAGATCAGAAAGCTATGGTCCTGGTGAACTCCCGCCAGAGCGCGCCCGCGTGAGCGTTCCACCGGGCGGACCCGATGTAGTCGTAGCAGTCCACCCACAAGGGCTGTCCGACCTGCACGTCATCGCTCTCGTGATGCAAGCCGCAGCCCTCGGCCGGCCGTGTTCACAGACGGGACGATCCCGGGGTGGACGGCATGGGAGCGTCCGGCCTGACTGCTCGCGGTGCGCGTGGACGGCTCCGAAGGATGGGGCGGTAAGGTGACGAACGATTTGTGAAGAACTCGAACGGCTACTGCGGGATCGGCGGCACCGGCGTCACCTGTCCGGTCGGTCTGGCATGGGGCGACGCGTGAGCCGATGCTCTGCCGTAGGCGCTGCGGTTCTATACAGAAAGATGTACAGTTGATGCATGACTGTTCTGCACGATGCTACTGAGCTGAGCGTCACGGAGGCGGCCCAGCGAGGCGTTGCCCGCCTGGTGGCTGATGCGGAGCAGGGGGCCGATCTGGTGGTCACCCGTCGGCATCAGCCAGTGGCGGCCGTGGTGAGTATTCGTCGGCTCAATGAGCTGGAGGAGGCGGCGGCTGATCTGCGTGATCTGGCGCTGGTGCTTGCCCGTTCGGTCACGGACACGGGGGAGCGGGTCTCACTCGATGAGGTGCTTGCCGCTTTCGGGCATACTCGCGAGTCGCTGTCCGCCATCCCAGACGATGAGTGAATCGTGTCCGACGTCGTCTTCACGGCGCCGGCAGTCGACGACCTCCGGCGCATTGGCCCAGACGCGGTACCCAAGGTGCTCAAGAAGATCCTTCTCCTGCTGGACAACCCTGAAGCTGGTTACCCGCTTGGCGGGGAACTGACCGGTTTCCGGAAGCTGGTGGTCGGTCGCAACACCTGGCGTGTCGTCTACCGCATAACTGAGGACAAGTCGGTGGAGATCTGCGAGGTGTGGGCTGTCGGTGAACGTGCTGACGCGGAAGTGTACGCGGAGGCGACGGCGAGGGTCCGTGAGGCGGGTGCAGGCCGTCCTGAGATCATCCAGCTCGGCCAGGTGATCGAACGCCTGGGCACGCTGGCCGATCATATTCGGGTGGAGAAAGCACCTCCTAGGGAATCGGTTCCAGATTGGCTCGCGGACCGGTTGATCTACACAGTGGGGATGGCGCGTGAGGACGTTGCCGCTCTTGACCTTCAAGAGGCAGTCGACATGTGGGCTGAGTACCGGTCCAAGCCACATTAGGTCGTGCATCTATTGCCCGAAGCGAAGCGCTATCACCAGAAATGTCTTTTGGAGTACTCAACGGGCTACTGCGGTATCGGTGGCAAGGGTCGCGTGCCTGGCCGGGGATGCGGACGATGTCCTCAGGGGGCGGGTGTTGCTCGCGTGCGACGTGGCTGCCCCGTATGACACGCGTGGGCTGGTGTATCCGGGGTTGACGGGCATGTATCGGGTGAGATCGTCGGCCTGAGGAGAGGGGAAGCCGATGGTGCGTCGTCCCGAGATCGTTCACGTGCGGACCAATCTGGGGTTGGTGCCTGGGGTTGAGCGGCTGGGTGAGGTGCTGTTGGGGGAAGGGTTGGCGGAGGGGATCGGGGCGAGGGTCGGGGCGGTGGTGGAGGCGCCGGCGTACTCGGGGGAGCGGGTTCATCCGAGTCGGCTGCTCAATGCCGAGGCGATGGGTGAGGTGGCGCTGCGCCAGGCCCTCGTGGTGGCGGACGTGATCGAGGGTGGCCGGTTGCCTGTGGTGCTTGGTGGGGACGACAGCGTGATCTTCGGTAGTTTGCTGGCGTTGCGGCGGCGAGGGGCCTACGGGTTGGTGTTTCTGGATGCGCACACCGACTTCTATCCACCTGGCGACTCGCCGACGGGGCAGGCGTCGGACTCTGAGGTGTATCTCGCGTTCGGCAACGGTGCGGAAGTGATCGCGAACCTGGACGGTGCGCGGCCGCTGGTCGATCCTCGGGCGGCGGTGCTGATCGGGCGCCGGGACTCTGACGAGTGGCGGGACACCGGTGCGGCGCTGTCCGCGACCGATGCCCTGGTCGTTTCGCTTGAGGAGGTGCGTGAGAGCGGGGTGGAGGGGGTCGCGCGGCGGGCGCTCGCTCATCTGGACGAGGCGGGGGTCGAAGGGTTTCTGCTGCACATCGATGCCGACGTGCTCGATGATGCGCTCATGCCGGCGGTCGACTACCGCCTGCCCGGTGGGTTGGATCGACGGGAGTTCGGTGTGCTGGTGGGGGCGTTGCTCGCCGATGAACGGGTGGTGTGTGTCGACGTGACGATCTACAATCCTGGGCTCGATCCGGGTGGCGAGGCGGGGCGTGATCTCGCCGGGTGTTTGATCGACGCGTTTGTGCAGGGGCGCGCCGCGTCGTAGCCGCGTCGTCGGTGGTGTTTGTGGCTTGTGCGAGAGGTGGGCGCCGGACATTTGGGTTGTGGTGGGCTAAAGGTGCACTAACCTCTTCGAATGATTTCCTGCCGTGCGATCGTCCCCGCCGAACTCGAACGGGTGACTGCTTGGATCGTGTCCGAGCCTGTCGGCTGGATCCCCGCCGACCGTTACCTCGCGGAGCTGGCCGAGAACATGTACCGGCCGGAGTGGACGTGGATTGCCGAGGTCGGTGACCGGGTGGTGGGGCGGGCGCTGTGGTGGGGGCCGCGGGACAGCGCGTACCCGGTCGCGCTCGACTGCCTCGACGTGGATCCCGCGGTGGGTGAGCGGGCCACCGTCGCCGCCGAGCTGATCAGGGCCGGGCTGGCGGGGTTCCCGCAGCCGGTGCAGTACGCGATCAAGGCGGCCGGCGGCTGGCGCGACGATCCGGCCACCTCGGCGGCCGTCGGATGGCGGCGGGCGGCGGCGCACGCGGCGGGGCTCACCCGGGAGGTGGAGCGGCTGCAGTTCGAGTGGGTGCCGGCCGACGGGGTGCCCGCGGCGACGGGCGTGCTGCGGTTCGCCGAGGCGTCGGACGAGGAGTTCCTGGCGGTGTTCGCGCGGATCGCCGAGGGCAGCCTGGACGCTCACACCCGGGCGAGCCTGGCGGCCAAGGGCGTGGACGCGACGGCGCGTGGAGAGATGGACTTCTATCTCGGCGCGCCGGGCAGACGGGAGTGGTGGCGGCTCGCCTACACGGGCGAGGGCGAGGTGGCCGGCATGGCGATCCCCTCGGCGACGCCGTACAGCGTGAACGTGGGGTATCTCGGGGTGATCCCGGAGTTCCGGGGGCGTGGGTACGTGGACGAGGTGCTCGCCGAGATCACCCGCATCCACGCGGCCGGCGGAGCGTCGCGCATCACCGCCACCACCGACGTGGGCAACGCACCGATGGCGGCCGCGTTCCGGCGCGCCGGATACCGCAACACGGAGATCCGGATCAACCTCTCCAACGACCTGAACTCCTGAGAACCGGGCGCCCCCGTCCGGGGTCGACCGTCGGGCCGGTGCGCCGGCGGTCATCCGGGTGCGGCGGCAACCGGGCGTGGGCGTACGGGGAGTTCGAGGACGGTGGCCTGGATGCCGTCGGCGTCCACGAGGTGGTCTTCCACAGTGGGGCCGGCGACGTCCAGGTGGTGGCGGTCCAGCCAGCCGAACAGGTCCTGCCCGGCTTCGACCAGGGTGGTCGTGGGCGGGACCACGGCGCGTACGACGGTGCGGGTGGGCAGGGTGAGCCGCATTCCGCTGCGGTCCGTGGTCACCGCCGCGGTGAAGGTGCCCGTGGGGTGGCCGCGTAGCCAGGTCAGAAGGGTCGCGAGCGGTGGTGGGCAGATGGCCGCCAGGGCGGACGGATGGTCGAGGCGCAGGTGGCGTACGTGGAGGTGGCGTGGGCCTACCGCGGTCTGCTGCGGCAGGATCGACATCGGGGTGGCGAGGTGGTCTTCGGCGTGAGCCGCGGTGGCGGCCAGCGCGGTGATGTCGCGACGGATGTCCGCCAGGGTCTCGGTCACGGCCTGGCGCAGCTGGGTCTCGGGTGCGTCCAGCAGGTCGACGATCTGGCGGAGCGGGAGGCCGAGGCGGCGTAGGGCGCGGATGCGTTCGAGCCGGGACAGTTCGGTCACGCCGTACCAGCGGTAGCCCGTGGCCTGGTCTGTGGCGGCGGGCATGAGGAGGCCGATCTTGTCGTAGTGGCGCAGCGTGCGTTCGGTGATGCCGACCATGCGTGCCAGTTGCCCGATCCGCCACATTTCGACCTCTCGTATTGACCTTGTCCCTGCGGCAGAGTCCTACGTTCGCCGCCATGACTGACTCCAACGCTGGGCGCCGGCTTGCCGGTGTACTGCTGCTGTGCTCGCTGGTTGCCATGATCTCCGGTGCGGCCCTCGTGGTGCCATCGGGGCTTACCCTGAATCCGGCCGACCCCGCCGCCGCGCTGGCCGCGGTGCGCGAGCAGGCCGGGCTGCATCTGGCCGAGCTGGCCTTCGACGTGCTGGGCTGGCTGGGGCTGACCGCGGCGGGGCTGGTGATGGGCGCCGGTGCGGGCGGGGCGCCCAGGCCGTACCTGGTGGTGCTCGCCGGCGGGCTGCTGGCGGCGGCCGGGGTGGCCGGGCTGCTCCATGACGCCGGGAACCTGGCGTTGACCCAGCTGAGCCCCGTTCCCGCGGTCGCCGGGGCGGTGCTTCTGACCGCCAAGTGGATGGTCAACCTGGCCGGGCTGCTGTGGGCCGCGGCCACCGTCGCCGCGGCGGCCGGCGTGCCGATGCCTGCCGGGCTTCGCCGGGCCGGCTTTTGCGCGGCTCTCTTCGGTCTGGCCGCGGTCGTGCTGCCGTGGACGGCCGGGGCGGAGGGGGTGCCGGTGGCCCTGGAACAGCTCGGGTACGCGCTGCAGTTGCCGGTCATCTTGTGGTACGGCTTGCTGGGCCGGCGGTTTCTGCGGCGTGGGTGACGTACGGAGCGGCGGCCGGGTTCACCGGGGACTCGGCCCGAGATCGGTGGGTGGTGGGATGCCGTGGTCACGGGGTGCCGTCGTGGTGCTCGTGGCGGTGGTTTCGTTGTCGGGTTGCGGGCTTTCCGAGAAGGACCGGTTCGCGCGGTCGGTGGCGAGCATGGAGGAGGTGGCGCGGGCGGCGGGTGACGGGGAACTGCCGCGGGAAATCGGGGCGTTCGAGTTCGAGGAGGTCCATCGGGACGGCGACCGGGTGTATTTCCAGGCGGGCAACAGCACCGGTGGGGTGGATCCCTACGGCTATGTCTGGAGCCCGAACGGCGTGCCGGTCGACACGGACGACTCCGATGCGGTGGCTTCGTCCTTCGAGCATGTGCGGGGTCACTGGTATCGGTGGAGCGACAGCTACTGAGTTCCGCCGTCGATAGGGGCCCTCGACAATGATCGGCGGGGCTGTGATGATCTGCGCGTGGCGCGTTTCAGGGTACGGTTCCGTGGTTACCGCCGGGACCAGGTCGATGAGCTGGCCGAACGCGTCCAGCGGGCGCTCGGTGGCTCCGGGGAGCTGTCGGGGGCGGAGCTGCGCAAGGAGCTCACCGAAGGCGGGCTGGAGCTCGTGCTCAGGGGGTACGACCCCCGCGAGGTCCACGCGGCCCTGGATGAGTGGGTGCGGCGCCTGGACGGTCGATGACGGTCATCGGGCAGATCTCCCTGGGTGTGGGGGATGACGTACGGGCCGCCGGGTTCTGGGGGCGGGCGCTCGGTTACGTGCGCAGGGCGCCGCGGTTCGAGGGTGACGACTGGATCGTGCTGGAGCCGCCGCCGGGTGTGGCCGGGGTCGCGATCGCGCTGGATGTGAGCGAGAGCCCGGCGGAGGAGTTCCCGCGCGTTCATCTCGATCTCCACGCTGGTGATCGTGACCTCGACGAGGAGGTCGAGAGGCTGGTGGCCCTGGGGGCACGGCGCGTGGACTGGGCGCATTATCCGGACGATCCGCGGCCCGAGGAGTGGCCTTATGTGGTGCTCGCCGACACGGAGGGCAACCGGTTCTGTGTGGAGGGACGGCGTGCCGGGTGACCGGTGCGCAGGTGCGTCATCCGGCGCTGTCCGGGGTGCGGGGCGCGATCGCCGGCGAGCTGAGCGGCCATTTTCCGCGGGGCTCGCAGAACCAGCGGCCCGCCGAGGGCAGGAGCATGGCGATGATGATGATCAGGGGAAACGGGTTGATCAGCTTGGACCAGGTGAGCTCGGAGTAGACGGCGGCGTCCGTCAGATTGGACGCCATCGACACCACCTGTACGGCGGCGATCTCCCAGCGCAGCATCCTTCTCCGCCGTCGCCAGCGGCTCAGTTGCCAGCCGATGGCCGACAGGAGGGCGGTGACATAGGCGAGTGGCAGAAGAAGGGGCCACTCGAAGGAGGGGGCGAAGACGACGAGCATGAGTGCCGTGCCCGCAAGACCGAACGCCACCTCGAACGTCATGACATATTGGGCTGTCTTCACGGCTATCGGCATTCGATCCGTCGCCGGCGCCGCGGTCGTGTTCGTCACATCACTATTGTGCTGAACCTGGCACGAACTCGCTGTGAACCGGCTATTTCCGACAGCGGGCGATCCGAGGTCGCCGGTGGACAGGGGGATTCGGGCATCAGATATTGGAAGGGAAAACGGAGGTGTTTTCATGCATGCACGCCTTGACCATATCGTTTGCTGGGTCTCCGATCAGCTCGTCTCCCTGCGTTTCTACGAACAGGTGATCGGTCTGCCCGGGGTCCGGGCCGCGGAGTTCCGTGACGGGAAGGCGCCTTTTCCCAGCGTACGGATATCGCCCGAGTGCATTCTCGACCTGATGTCCTTCGAGGCGATGCGGGGTGTGGACGAGGGCACCGGGGTGCGGGGGAGCGCCGGGCATCCGATCAACCATTTCTGCCTGGCGGTCAGCAGGGAGGACTTCGACGCGTTGCAGGTCAGGTTGAAGCAGAACGGGGTGGAGATCACCGGCACCGGGGCGAACTCCTTCGGGGCGCAGGGCATCGCGCCGGAGACGTTCTTCTTCGCCGATCCCGATGGGAACGTGATCGAGGTCCGATATTACGAGTGAGTGAGCCCGGCCGGCGTTACGTGTGGGTCGCCCGGGTACGTCCGATGCCGCGGGTGAGCCAGCACGGTCAGCTCCTCCAGCGCGGACACCGACGGTGCCGTCCAGGCGCTGGACGCGCCCTCGTTCAGCTCCAGCCCCACGAACGCCGCCGCCGTCGCCTTGGCCGGCTCCGCGACGTCCACGAACTCGGCCGGTGGCGAGCTCGCCGGCACCCTCCCGAGCGGCCTGCTCCACCTCCGCGATCCACAGGTTGAGCCCGGCCAACACCGCCGGGGCCAGCTTCCGGTCGGACTGGCTGTCCGCCAGGAGCTGGGCGAGCGCCGCGACGCTGCCCTCCGCGCGCTCCTCGGCGTGCAGCGCGCGGCCCAGGTCGAGCTTCTCAGCGTCGATCAGCTCGATCAGCGTCGATCAGCTCGATCAGAGTTGGTTCGCGTCGGTCGAGTGTCGGTCGGCGACGGGCTTGCTCCGTCCGGCCTCACGCCGGCCGGAACCCGTGCGACACCAGGTCCGCTTACGGGCCCTGCCGAGGGTCGAAGGCGGCTCGGGAAGTGTCGGTCCGGTCTGGTACACAGGCGGCATGGGTGTGAGTGTCGACGAGTTCCTCGAGTTGCTGGACGAGCTGCCTGAGGTCCGGATGGGCCATGGCGGCGAGTGGATCGCGCTCAAGGTGCGCGACAAGGGGTTCGGCTACCTGTGGGAGGCGACCGAGACCGTCGGGCTCAAGGCCACGATCGAGGAGCAGATCGCGCTCGTGGCCGAGCGGCCGGAGGTGTTCGAGGTGCAGTTCACGGCGGGGCGGTTCGGCTGGGTGGTGGTGCATCTCGACAAGATCGACGCCGAGGAGCTGTTCGAGCTGGTGGCCGAGGCCTGGTGTCTGACCGCGCCGCGGCAGATGGTGGCCGACTTCGAGGCCTCCCACCCGATCGGGCAGAGGGTGCAATCCGGGTAATCTCGGGCAACGTGATCCCTGTGAACGTCCGGCTCCGGGAGTGGCGCGAGGGCGACGCACCCGCCGTGCTCCGCGCCTTCCAGGCGCCTGACCTGCGCCGGCAGGCGCCCTGGCCTGTTGTCACGCTCAAGGACGCCTGCGGGTGGATCGCGTCGTGGTCGGGGGTGGGGCACGCCTTCGCGGTGACGGTCGACGGGCCGGGCGGGGAGCAGGTCGTCGGGAATGTCGCGGTGGCCCGGATCGATGATCACGGCAACGGGTGGGTGTCCTACTGGGTGGTCCCCGAGGCCAGGGGCAAGGGGATCGCGGTCGCGGCCACCGAGTTGCTCGCGAGGTGGGCCTTTGACGAGCGCGGGCTCTATCGGCTTGAGCTGGGGCATCGTACGAACAATCCGGCTTCGTGCAGGGTCGCTACCAAGGCCGGGTTCCTGCCGGAGGGCATCGAGCGGGGCAAGCTCTGTTACGAGGGTATCCGATACGACGTCGAGCGGCATGCGCGGCTGGCCACCGATGAGTGGTCAGGGTGGGGCGCGCTGAACTAACCTTTGCGGGTGGACAGCGAGAGTCTGGCCGCGGCCGGGCTGCTGGCGGCCCTGGGTCGGGCGTCGGAGATTCTCGCCGAATTACGTCATCCCTTCGTGAGAAGTGAGCGCTTCTCCTATTTCTTCCCGCCCGCGGGAGCCCGCGTCGGCGCCCTCTTCATGCTGCCCGACGGCCGTGAGGTGCGGTTCGAGGTCTCCATCGTCGCCGCCGGCAACGCCTTCCACGTGGAGGGCGGCATCACGGCCGAGGCCGAGACCCTGCTCGACCTGCCGCGCAAGAGCGTGCCGGGGATCCACGACGGGCTGGCCGTGTTCGACGACTACGCGGGGGAGGTGGCGGCTCCGGCGGCACGGGTGATCGAGCAGCTGCTGGAGGAATTGTCAGACAGCTAGGCAAATTGGGTGTCTGATTGTCTGACAATGACGGCATAATGG
This sequence comes from Nonomuraea sp. MTCD27, assembly GCF_041950495.1. Lineage (NCBI taxonomy): Bacteria > Bacillati > Actinomycetota > Actinomycetes > Streptosporangiales > Streptosporangiaceae > Nonomuraea > Nonomuraea sp. MTCD27. Next base: position 107,275 of record NZ_JBGNUW010000014.1, read on the forward strand.
GACCATGAGGAATGGACCCCTTGCCGTCGTGGGCGCTTCCGTGCTCTGGGGCACCGCCGGGACGGCCGGGCTGCTGGTCTCCGCCGACTCCGTGGCCCTGGCGGCCGCGCGGCTGGTGATCGGGGGTGCCGCTCTCGCGCTCCTGGCCGGGGCCGGCCTTCGCCGGGTCGTCCGGCCGGGGCTGCTGCTGGGAGCGGTCGCGGTGGCCGCGTACCAGCTGTGCTTCTTCGCCGCAGTCGGCCGCACCGGCGTGGCCATCGGCACCGTCGTCGCGATCGGCAGCGGGCCGGTCTTCACGGGACTGCTCTCCTGGGTGCTGCACGGCCGCCGCCCCAGCGGGCGCTGGACACTGGCCACCAGCGCGGCCATCTGCGGCTGCGCGGCGCTGATCGCGGGCGGGGGTGCCGAGGCCGGTGCGCAGGTCGTCTCGGGGATCCTGCTCGCGCTGATGGGCGGGCTGCTCTATGCCTTCTACGCCGTCATGGCGGCCCGGGCGATCGGCCAGGGCGGCGAGTCCAACGCGGTGATGGGCGTGATGTTCGGCGGGGCGGCGCTGATCATGCTGCCCGTGCTGGTGGTGAGCGGGGCCGGCTGGATGGCGGAGCCGCGCGCGCTGCTCGCCGTGCTCTACCTGGGGCTCGGGACCACGGCTCTGTCCTACTTCCTGTACGGCCGGGGCCTGCGCACCACCCCCGTGGCCACGGCCGCCACGCTGGCCCTGGCCGAGCCGGCCGTCGCCGCACTGCTCGGCCTGGTGGTGCTGGGCGAGCGGCTGGCCCCGGTCTCGGTGGCCGGGCTGGTGCTGCTGGGCCTCAGCCTCGTGGCGGTGGCCGTACCAGACAAGAGGCCGGAAAGAAGGCCGGAAAGGGAGCTAGAGTCGCAGCCGTGACTTTGCCGCTCAGACCCGTCTCCACCGTCGGCGCGCTCGCCGACGCCCTGCGCAGCAGGGTGTTGTCCGGCGAGATCCCACCCGGCACCGCGCTGCCCGAGCAGGAGATCGCCGCGGCGTACGGCGTCGCCAGGCCGACCGTGCGCGAGGCGCTGGCGAGCCTGGTCAACGAGGGAGTGCTCAGGCGCGAACGCAACCGCAGTGCCTATGTCCCAGAAGTGACGCTTTCGGACCTCGAAGACCTCATGTACGTCCGCCGCCCCCTGGAGGACCTCATGGCGCGGGCCGTGGCGGGGCGGACGGTGCCGGGGGCCGAGGCCGCGCTGCACCGGATGGCCGCCCTGCCCCACGACGCGCCCTGGTCGGAGACCGTGGCCGAGCACATGGCGCTGCACCAGGCGCTGATCGAGGCGGTCGGCAGCCCGCGGCTGGAGCGGCTCTACGGCGCGCTGTCCGCCGAGACCAGGCTCGGGCTGGTGCGGCTGCGCGAGGTGTACAAGGACCGCGACGTGCTGATCAGCGAGCATCGCGAGCTGCTCGACGCCATCGCGGACGGGCCGCAGGAGGCGGCGCGGGCGGCCGTGGCGGCACATCTCAGCCACTCCTGGGGCGGTGAGGGGCGGGGTCATTGAGCCGGCCCGCCGGAGGGTGACGGCGGGGTGATTGAGGTGATTGGGGTGCGCATGAGCACCATTGAGCGCGAACCCTTGCGGGACTGCCCCGGAACTCGCAAGAATCGCGGCCATGCACGGCAATCCGATGCCGGACTCCTACGTGTATGTCACGGAAGAGGGCGTCACTCGTCACTATGCGGACGGTAGCGTCGAAGCCCTCGCCTGGGAGGACGTGGTGGAGGTCCGTGTCGTCACCGAATCCGGGGAAGACGTCCTCTACATCCTGCTCGATCGCGACGGCGAAGGTTGTGTCGTACCGCGCTCGGCCACGGACGCCACGTTCCTCGCGCGCCTGCGCTACCTGCCCGATTTCGACCTCGACCGGCTGACCCTGGCCGCCGACTCCGCGCACGACGGGGTGGTGGTCGTCTGGCGCAGCCCGGATCCGCCGTCGGCGCTGCCGGACCTCGAGTACGACTAGCCGCTTCACGCAACGGCAACCTGCTGAAATGTCGCCGTAAAACTCCCATTTCCCTACGGAACTGCTGCCACTTGTGGACCGTTCCGTCAACCCCTCCGGCCGCCCGGCAATCGTCCGATTGTGGACGTTTGACGTTATTCCCCGCGCCGGACTCGATCTTTACTCTTTAGTGGGGGCCGCCGCCCTTGTTGTGCGTGGGACTTGTCAACCCATGTGGTTCAAGGAACGTCAAGTTATCGCGGTGCACAGAGTTGTCAGGGTGGTGCTATGAGGGTGGGGACTGGGGAGTCCGCTGTCGTGCTCCTCGAGGCCGTACCACGCCGCGCGTCCAGCATCTGGACGCGGGCGTATTTACGGCTCCTGTTATGCGGGGACACGATCTGCGTGCTGCTCGCATGCGTATGCGTGCTGGGCATCCGGCTGATCGCCGGCGCGTACATTCCACTGGCCGAATACCTGCTGGGGTTCGGTCTCGTCATCGCCTGGCCGGTCGCGCTCCTGATGAGCGGGGCGTATCGCCAGCGCGCCAACGGCGAGGGAACGGAGGAGTTCAAGGCCGTCTTCAACGGCGGCATCGGCCTGATGGCCACCGTCGCCATCATGGCCTACGCCACGCAGGCGGTGATCGCGCGCAGCTTCGTGATGGCGATGCTGCCGCTGGCCCTGCTGATCACGCTCTATTACCGCTACCGGATGCGCAAGCGGCTCCACCGAAGGAGAGCGGTGGGCGACTACATGCGCCAGGTCATAGCGGTCGGGCACCGGGAGTCGATCCTCGACCTGGTGGTGCAGTTCAGGCGGCAGCCGTATCACGGAATGCGGGTGGTGGGAGCCTGCCTTCCGGACAACGCGCTCGACGTCGACGTGGACGGCATCCCGGTCCTGGGCTCCTTCGCCGACGTGGCGAGCGCGGTCGAGCGGCAGCAGGCGGACGCCGTGGCGGTGCTGGCCTGCCCGGAGCTGGACGGGGCGGCGCTGCGCCGGCTGGCCTGGAGCCTGGAGACCGCGCGCACCGATCTCTTCGTGGCCCCCGCCCTTCTCGACGTGGCCGGGCCGCGCATCAGCATCAGGCCGGTCGCGGGGATGCCGCTCCTGCACGTGGAGCATCCCGAGTTCGACGGCATGCGGCAGTTCGTGAAGACGGTCTTCGACCGCCTGGTGGCGGGGGCCGCGCTCGTGGTGCTGGCCCTGCCGCTGCTGGCGATCGCGGTGGTGATCCGCATGACGAGCCCGGGTGCCGCCCTGTTCCACCAGGTGCGGATCGGCAAAAGCGGCAAAGAGTTCCGTGTCGTGAAATTTCGTACGATGGTGGTTGATGCGGAACGACTCAAGAGCGCGTTACTCGACGCGAACGAGTTCGACGGGGTGCTCTTCAAGATTAGGAACGATCCAAGGATCACTCGGGTAGGCGCTTTCCTGCGGAAATACTCCCTCGACGAGCTGCCTCAACTGCTCAATGTCCTCCGCGGAGAGATGTCCCTCGTCGGCCCCCGCCCGCCGCTCCCGGAAGAGGTGGGCAAGTACGGCGCCGACGTCCGCCGCCGCCTGGTGGTCAAGCCGGGCATGACCGGGTTGTGGCAGGTCAGCGGTCGCTCCGACCTGACCTGGGAGGAGTCCGTACGCCTCGACCTGCGGTACGTGGAGAACTGGTCGCTCATCCTCGACCTGCAGATCCTGTGGAAGACCTGGTCCGTCGTCACCCGTGGAGAAGGGGCGTACTAACGGTGAAAGCACTCGTGCTCGCCGGGGGGTCGGGCACACGGCTACGACCCATCACCCATACCTCGGCCAAGCAACTGGTCCCGGTCGCGAACAAACCGGTCCTGTTCTACGGGCTGGAGGCCATCGCGGCCGCCGGGATCCAGGAGCTGGGCCTGGTCGTAGGGGACACGCACGCGGAGATCGAGGAGGCGGTGGGCGACGGCTCGGCATTCGGGCTGCAGGTGACGTACCTGCGGCAGGAGGCGCCGCTCGGGCTGGCCCACGGCGTGCTGATCGCCCGCGACTACCTGGGCGACGACGACTTCGTCATGTACCTGGGCGACAACTTCATCGTCGGCGGCATCAACGACCTGGTGCACAGGTTCGCCAGGGAGCGGCCCGCCGCCCAGATCATGCTGACCCAGGTCGGCGACCCGCGCCAGTTCGGGGTCGCCGAGCTCGACGCCGCGGGCCGCGTGATCGGCCTGGAGGAGAAGCCGGCCCGGCCCAAGAGCGACCTGGCGCTGGTCGGCGTCTACCTGTTCAGCCCGGCCGTGCACGCGGCGGTGGCGGAGCTCAAGCCGTCGTGGCGGGGCGAGCTGGAGATCACCGACGCCATCCAGTGGCTGATCGAGGCCGGGATGCGCGTCGAGTCCTCGGTGATCTCGGGCTACTGGAAGGACACCGGCAACGTCACCGACATGCTAGAGGTCAACCGGCTGGTCCTGGAGTCGGTGGAGCGGCGGATCCAGGGGCACGTGGACGCGGCCAGCGAGCTCATCGGCCGCGTCGCGATCGAGCCGGGCGCGGTGGTCGAGCGGTCCCGGGTCGTCGGCCCGGCGATCATCGGCGCGGGCGCCCGGATCCAGGACAGCTACGTCGGCCCGTACACCTCGATCGGCGCCGCCTGCGCCATCATCGGCAGCGAGATCGAGTACTCGATCGTGCTGCCCCGGGCCTCCATCGCCGGGGTCGGCCGCATCGAGTCGTCGCTGATCGGCCACGACGTCGAGGTCACCCCCGCGCCCAACACGCCCAGAGCCCACCGTCTGGTGCTGGGCGATCACAGCAAGGTACAGATCAGTTCATGACAAGAATTCTGGTGACGGGCGGTGCGGGATTCATCGGCTCCCACTTCGTCCGGAACCTCCATGACGGGTACGTGACGGTCCTCGACAAGCTCACGTACGCCGGGAACCGCGCCAACCTCGACGGGGTGCGGCACGAGTTCGTGCACGGGGACATCTGCGACGCCGACCTGCTGGCCGACCTGGTCCCCGGGCACGACCTGGTGGTGAACTTCGCCGCCGAGTCCCACGTGGACCGCTCGATCGAGGGCGCCGCCGAGTTCATGCGCACCAACGCGCTCGGCACCCAGACGCTGCTCCAGGCGTGCCTGGAGGCCGAGGTGCCGAAGGTGGTGCAGGTGTCGACCGACGAGGTCTACGGCTCGATCGACATCGGCTCCTGGGACGAGGCCGCGCCGGTGCGGCCCCGCTCGCCGTACGCGGCGTCGAAGGCGAGCGGCGACCTGATCGCCCGCGCGTACGCGATCACGTACGGCCTGAACGTCTCGATCACCCGCTGCGGCAACAACTACGGCCCCAGGCAGTATCCCGAGAAGGTCATCCCGCTGTTCATCACGAACCTGCTGCAGGGCAGGAAGGTGCCGCTGTACGGGGACGGCGGCAACGTACGGGACTGGATCCACGTCGAGGACCACTGCGCGGGCATCCGCCTGGTCGCCGAGAAGGGCGGCCCGGGCGAGGTCTACCACATCGCGGGCACCGCGGAGCTGACCAACAAGGAGCTCACCACGCGCCTGCTCGAAGCCTGCGGCCAGGACTGGGACATGGTCGAGTACGTCGCCGACCGCAAGGGCCACGACCGCAGGTACTCCCTGGACGACGCCAAGCTGCGGGCCCTCGGCTACCGGCCGGAGGTCCCGTTCGAGCAGGGGCTCAAGGCCACCGTCCGCTGGTACGCCGAGCACCGCGACTGGTGGGCCCGGTAGTGATCACCCGTTTATGCCAGGAGGCGGCATGAGGTGGCTCATCACGGGGGCGGGTGGCATGCTGGCCGCCGACGTCCTCGACCGGACCGCGCTGGCCGGCGAGCCGGTGCTCGCGCTCGGCCGGGGCGAGCTGGACGTGCGCGACAGGCGGGCGGTGCACGACTTCGTCTCCGCCTACCGGCCCCGAGCCGTGATCAACTGTGCCGCCTGGACCGCGGTGGACGACGCCGAGACGCACGAGGCCGAGGCGCTGGCGGTCAACGGGAGCGCGGTGCGCTGGCTGGCCGAGGCGTGCGACCGGGTCGGGGCCCGGCTCCTGCACGTCTCCACCGACTACGTCTTCGCGGGGACCGGCCTCCTGCCCTACCCGGAGGACGCGCCGACGGGGCCGGTGAACGCCTACGGCAGGACCAAGCTGGCGGGCGAGCGGGCGGCGCTGGAGCACGGGCACTACGTGGTGCGCAGCGCCTGGCTGTACGGGGCGCACGGCGCCAACTTCGCGCGGACCATGATCAGGCTGGCCGGGGAACGGCGGACCCTGAACGTGGTCGACGACCAGCGCGGTCAGCCCACGTGGAGCGCCGATCTGGCCGACTACCTCGTCCGGCTCGCGCAGTCGGACCTGCCGCCGGGCGTCTATCACGGCACGAGTGAGGGCGAGACGACCTGGTGCGGGTTCGCCAAGGAGATCTTCACGCTGCTGGGCGAGGATCCCGGACGGGTGTGCCCGGTGCCGACCTCGTCCTTCCCGCGCCCCGCCGCCCGCCCGGCGAACAGCGTGCTGGCGCACACCCGGTGGGAGCCGATCCGGCACTGGCGCGCGGCGCTGCACGCGGCCTGGCCCGTCCTGTCGAGGAGCCGTCAGTGCAGCGTGGCGTAGAACTCCCGGCACACCTGGTAGTCGGGCAGCAGCCCGGTCGCGAGCGCCTCGTCGAGGGAGGGCGCCTTGGCGTCCTTCTCCGACAGCACGGGCGCCACGCCGGCCGGCCAGCCGATCGACAGGGCCGGGTCGAGCGGGTGGATGCCGTGCTCGCGGCCCGGCGCGTACGGCTCCGAGCACAGGTACGCCACCGTCGCCTGCTCGCTGAGCGCCATGAACGCGTGGCCCAGCCCCTCGGCGATCAGCACGGCGCTCCGCGTCTCGTCGTCCAGCGTCAGGGCCTCCCACCGGCCGAAGGTGGGGGATCCCACGCGGATGTCCACGACGACGTCCATGACGCTGCCCGACAGGCACATCACGTATTTCGCCTGCCCCGGCGGCACGTCGGCGAAGTGCACGCCACGCAGCACGCCGCGGGCGGACACGGAGCAGTTGACCTGGGCCAGCTCGAACCGTCGCGGCAGGTCGGCCGCGCGGTAGGCCTCGAAGAACGAGCCACGGGGGTCGGCGTGGACGAGCGGCGTGTGGCGCCAGGCGCCGTCGATGCCGAGGGGATCCATGATCCGACAGTAACGAGACCACCGGGCCGAGCGGAACATCAACTTCTTGGAGCATGTGGATGAAGACTTGCCGGTTATGCGGCTCGACCGACCTCACGGGCGTGGTCGACCTGGGGGCGACGCCGCCCTGCGAGCGGTTCCTCACGGCGGAGCAGCTCGACGAGCCCGAGCTGACCTATCCGCTGCACCTGCGCGTGTGCACGTCGTGCTGGCTGGCGCAGATCCCGCCGCTGATCACCCCCGAGGAGACCTTCACCGACTACGCCTACTTCTCCTCCTACTCCGCCTCCTGGGTGGAGCACGCGCGCTCCTTCGTGGCGGGGCTCGACCTGCGGCCGGACTCGTTCGTGGTGGAGGTGGCCAGCAACGACGGCTACCTGCTGCGGCACGTGCTGGACCGGGGGGCGCGCTGCCTGGGCATCGAGCCGTCGGTCAACGTGGGCCAGGCCGCCAGGGAGCGCGGGGTGCCGACGGTGACGGCGTTCCTCACGCCGGAGAGCGCCCGGGCCGTGGTGCGGGAGCACGGCACCGCGGACCACGTGGTCGCCAACAACGTCTACGCGCACATCCCCGACGTGATCGGCTTCACCGAGGGGCTGCGCACGCTGGTCGCCGACGACGGCTCGGTCTCGATCGAGGTGCAGCACCTGCTCACGCTGATGCAGCTCAACCAGTACGACACGATCTACCACGAGCACTTCCAGTACTACACGGTCGCCTCCGCGCAGCGCGCGCTGGCCAGTGGCGGCCTGACGCTGGTGGACGTGGAGCTGCTGACCACGCATGGCGGCTCAATCCGGCTGTGGGCCCGGCCGTCGGGCACGCCCTCGCAGCGGGTGGCCGACGTGCTGGCGATGGAGAAGGCGGCGGGGCTGCACGACATCTCCGGCTACATCGACTTCACCGAGCGGGTGGCCAAGGTCCGGCGCGACCTGCTGAGCTTCCTCGTCGCCGCCGCCGAGGACGGCAGCACGGTGGTCGGGTATGGGGCGCCGGGCAAGGGCAACACGCTGCTCAACCACTGCGGGGTCCGGCCGGACCTGCTGCCGTACACCGTGGACCGCAACCCGTACAAGCACGGGAGGTTCACCCCGGGCGCCCGGATCCCGATCTTCCCGCCCGAGCGCATCGCCGCCGACCGGCCGGACTACGTCCTCGTCCTGCCCTGGAACCTGCGTGACGAGCTGGTCGACCAGCTCTCCTACATCCGCGACTGGGGCGGCCGGCTGGTCTTCCCCATCCCCACGCTGGAGGTCGTGTGAAGGTCGTCCTCTTCTGCGGCGGTCGCGGCACCCGGATGCGCAGCGACCTGCCCGGCGGCGACATGCCGAAGCCGATGCAGTTCGTCGGCCCGCGCCCGCTGGTCTGGCATGTGATGCGCTACTACGCGCACTTCGGGCACAAGGAGTTCATCCTGTGCCTGGGCTACGGCGCGCAGCACATCAAGGACTTCTTCCTGACGTACAAGGAGACGGCGTCGAACGACTTCGTCCTGCGTAACGGCCGGGCCGAGCTGTTATCCACGGATATTTCGGATTGGTCGGTCTCGCTGATCGACACCGGGCTCGACTCGTCGATCGGCGAACGGCTGCGCCGGGTGCGCCCGCACCTGGACGGCGACGAGATGTTCCTGGCCAACTACGCCGACGTGCTCACCGACGCCCCGCTGCCCGACATCATCGACCGCTTCACCGCCTCCGACGCCGGCGCCTCGATGATGGTGGTCCCGCCCACGAACACCTTCCACGTCATCGACGTCAGCGAGGGCGGCCTGGTGGGCGGCATCACCCCGGTCAGCGAGATGCCGCTCTGGGTCAACGGTGGTTTCTTCGTGCTGCGCCAGGAGGTCTTCGAGCACATCCCGGAGCAGGGCGACCTGGTCGCGGACGGCTGCGCCGAGCTGGCCAAGCGCGGGCGGCTGATGGCGTACCCGCACCGGGGCTACTGGCGGCCGAGCGACACCGTGAACCAGCGCCTGGAGCTGGACCGCTCGTGGGCCCGCGGCGAGCGGCCGTGGGCGTTGTGGGAAACGTGATCGGCCTGCGGCCCGCGCGTACGGACGCGGTCGTGGCCCTGGGCGCGCACTGCGACGACCTCGCGATCGGGGCGGGCGGGAGCCTGCTCACGCTCTGCGCCGCGCGCCCCGGGCTTCGCGTGGACGCGCTCGTGCTGTCCGGCGGCGGCACCGAGCGCGAGCGCGAGGAGCGGGCCGCGCTCGCCGCGTTCTGCCCCGGCGCCGACCTCCGGCTCACCGTGCTCAAGATCCCGGACGGCCGCCTGCCCGCGCACTGGGACGAGGCCAAGAACGCCCTGGAGGACCTGCGGGCCGCCCAGCCCGCCCCCGACCTGATCGTCGCGCCCTGGCGCGGCGATGCCCACCAGGACCACCGCGGCCTGGCCGAGCTCGTGCCCACGGTCTACCGCGACCATCTCGTGCTCGGCTACGAGATCGTCAAGTGGGACGGCGACCTCGGCCGCCCCTCGGTCCACCACCCGCTCGCCGACGAGGTGGCCGAGGCCAAGGTGCGGCTGCTGCAGGAGCACTACCCCTCACAGAGACACCGCCCCTGGTACGACAGGGAGGCGTTCCTCGGGCTCGCCCGCATCCGCGGCATCGAGTGCGGGGCCCGCTACGCCGAGGCCTTCCACGTGACCAAGCTGACCATCGATCTTGCTGGAGACTGACGTGCGGATCCTATTGACCGGGCACCAGGGCTACCTGGGCAGCGTGATGGCCCCCGTGCTGGCGGCGGCCGGACACGAGGTGATCGGCCTCGACTCGGGCCTGTTCGCCGACTGCGTGCTCGGCCCCCCTCCGGCCGACCCGCCCGGCCACGCCGTGGACCTGCGGGACGTGCCGCCGGACCTGCTGACCGGCATCGACGCGGTGGCTCACCTGGCCGCGCTCTCCAACGACCCGCTCGGCTCGCTCGCGCCGGAGCTGACCTACGACATCAACCACCACGCCTCGGTACGGCTGGCCCGCCTGGCCAAGGAGGCCGGGGTGCGCAGGTTCCTGTACGCCTCCACCTGCTCGGTCTACGGCGCCTCGGGCGGCGACGACCTGGTGAACGAGGACGCGCCGCTCAAGCCGGTCACCCCGTACGCCGAGTCGAAGGTGCGCGTCGAGGAGGACCTGGTGGGGCTGGCCGACGCCGACTTCACCCCGGTCTTCATGCGCAACGCCACGGCCTTCGGCTTCTCGCCCCGGCTCCGGGCCGACATCGTGCTGAACAACCTGGTGGGGCACGCCGTGCTGACCGGGGAGGTGCGGGTGCTGTCGGACGGGACGCCGTGGCGGCCGCTGGTGCACGCCCGCGACATCGCCGAGGCGTTCCTGCGCGCGCTGGACGCGCCGCGCGAGGCCGTGCACGCGCGGGCCTTCAACATCGGCACCGAGGGCAACAACGTGACCGTGGCCGAGATCGCCGCGGAGGTGGCCGAGGCCGTGCCGGGCTCCCGGCTGGTGATCACCGGTGAGGCCGGCAACGACCCCCGCTCCTACCGGGTGGACTTCGCGCGGGTACGGGCGGCGCTGCCCGGCTACGAGGCCCGCTGGACGGTCAAGGCGGGCGCGGCCGAGCTGGCCGAGGCCTACCGTGAGCACGGGCTGACCAGGCACGACTTCGACCGCCGCTTCACGCGCCTGGCCAGGCTGTCGGACCGCAGGCTCGACGGGACGATCGGCGAAGAGCTGCGACCATGACGGGGGCCGAGCTGCACGCCCTGGTCGAGCGCCTGTACCCGCTGTGCAGGAGCATCACCGGCGACGGCGTGCGGGCCACGCTGGAGATCGTCGGCGAGCACGTCCCGCTGGAGATCACCGAGGTGCCGACCGGCACGGAGGTGCTCGACTGGACGGTGCCCAAGGAGTGGAACATCCGCGACGCCTACGTCAAGGACGCCACGGGGCGCCGGGTCGTCGACTTCCGCGAGTCGAACCTGCACGTGGTGGGCTACAGCGTGCCGGTGTCGGGGACGTACTCGCTGGCCGAGCTGCGCCCGCGCCTGCACACGCTGCCCGAGCAGCCCGATCTGATCCCTTACCGGACCGGTTACTACGCCGAGACCTGGGGCTTCTGCCTGCGCCAGAGCACGCTCGACGCGCTGGACGAGGGGCCGTACGAGGTGCTGATCGACTCGACGCTCCAGGACGGCTCGCTGACCATCGCCGAGCACGTCGTCCCCGGCAGGACCGAGGAGGAGGTGGTCATCTCCTGCCACACCTGCCATCCGTCGCTGGCCAACGACAACCTGGCCGGCATCGCGGTGGCGACGGGCCTGGCCCGGCGGCTGGCCGGGCAGCGGGGGCGGCCCCGGTTCACCTATCGCTTCCTGTTCATGCCGGGCACGATCGGCGCGATCACCTGGCTGGCGCTGAACAGGGAGCGCGTGCACCGGATCGCGCACGGGCTCACGCTGGCCTGCGCGGGTGATCCGGGGTCGCTCACGTACAAGCGCAGCAGGCGCGGCGACGCCGGCATCGACCGGGCCGTGACGCACGTGCTCAAGGACCGGCCGCACGACGTGCTGCCGTTCTCACCGTACGGCTACGACGAGCGGCAGTTCTGCTCGCCGGGCTTCAACCTGCCGTTCGGCAGCCTCACCAGGACGCCGTACGCCGGATATCCGGAATATCACACGTCGGGAGACAACCCGAATTTCGTCACCCCCACCGCCCTGGCCGACACGCTGGAGACGCTCTGGCAGGTCACCCGGGTGCTGGAGGGAGATCGCACCTTGCTCAACCTCAGCCCTTACGGCGAACCGCAACTGGGCCGACGTGGCCTGTACGGCTCGCTCGGAGGGCGGAGTGACACGAAACAGGCGCAGATGGCGATGTTATGGGTGTTGAACCTGTCCGACGGGGAGCACAGCCTGCTCGACATCGCCCAGCGCTCCGACATGCCGTTCGCCGCGCTGGAGGACGCGGCTCAGGCGCTGCTGGCGGCCGGACTGGTCAAGGAGATGGCGTGCTGAACTTCAGGGTCGGAGACCTGGTGGAAGTACGAAGCGAGGCCGAGATCCTCGCCACGCTGGACGAGCGTGGCGAGCTCGACGGGCTGCCGTTCATGCCCGAGATGCTGGCCTACTGCGGCCGGCGGCTCACCGTGCACAAAGTGGCGCACAAGCTGTGCGACACCCAGGCCCGCACCGGGCTGCGCAAGATGGAGCGCGCCGTTCACCTGACGGGGGCCCGTTGCGACGGGTCCGCGCACGGTGGCTGCCAGACCGCCTGCTCCCTGTACTGGAAGGAGGCCTGGATCAGGCGGGTGGCGGGCGAGCCCGCGCCTCCGGTCCAGGAGCCGCGGCTGCTGCCGCTGCTCGAGGTCAACACGCGCAAGCCGGCCGGCGACGGCGGGGCGGAACGTTTCGCCTGCCAGGCCACCGAGCTGCTGCGGGCGGCGCCGACGTGCCTGCCGCTCAAGAACGTCACGCAGTACGTCACCGACGTGCGCTCGGGCAACGTGGGCCCGCTCAGGACCCTGCAGAGCCTGGCCATCGGGCTGTTCAACCGGCTGCAGCACCTGGCCAGGCGCGTGCTGCCGCGGCGGCTGTGGCTCAGGGGCGGGCTGCCGTGGGGCTTCCTCAAGGGCCGGGTCACCGGCCCCACGCCCGCGCAGACCCTCGACCTGCGCCCGGGAGAGCTGGTCAGGGTCAAGCCCAAGGAGGAGATCCTCAAGACGCTCAACGCCGACCTGCTCAACCGCGGCATGGGCTTCGAGCAGGAGATGGCCCGCTACTGCGGGCGGACGGCGCGCGTGCAGGCCAGGGTCGAGCGGTGCATCGACGAGAAGACCGGCGCGATGCTGCACATGAAGAACCCGTGCATCGTGCTCGAGGAAGTCGTCTGCGAGGGGGTGCACAGCCTCAACTGCCCCCGCGAGTTCGTGCCGTTCTGGCGGGAGATCTGGCTGGAACGAGCGGTATGAAAAGGCGGGAATGAACGAGAACGTCGAATCCATCGGCCGCAAGGCGGGCCGTGGACTGCGATGGAGCCTCCTCGGGAACACGGTGACCAAGGCGGCCTCCTTCGTCATGAGCCTGGTGCTCGCGCGCCTCCTCGCGCCCGGGGACTTCGGTATATACGCGGTCGCCCTGGCGGCCACGCAGTTCGTCATGGTCGTCAAGGACGCGGGCATCATGGCCGCCGTCATCCAGTGGCGGGGGCGGCTCGACGAGATCGCGCCCACCGCCACGGTGCTCGCGTTCTTCTTCGCCTCCGGGCTCTACGGGCTGTTCTGGGCGGGGGCTCCGTACTTCTCCGCGCTGGCCGGCAGCGAGGAGGCGACCGGCGTCGTGCGGCTGCTCACCGCGGTCATCCTGGTCGAGGCCGTGACCGCGGTGCGCAGCGCCGCGCTGATGCGCGAGTTCGCGCAGGACAAGCTGGCCATCGCCAACCTGGCCGGCTTCGCCGTCAACGCCGCCCTGGCCATCACGCTGGCCGTGGGCGGCGCGGGCGCCTACAGCTTCGCCTGGGGCCAGCTGGCCGCGTCCGTGGTCACGGGTGTCATCGTTCTCGCCCTGGCCAGGATGCCCTTCGTGTACGGCTTCGACCGGGCCGTGGCCGGCCGGCTGCTGCGCTTCGGCCTGCCGTCGGCGGCCGGGTTCGGCCTGGAGGCCGTGCTGATGAACTCCAGCTTCGTCGTCGTGGGCGCCGTGCTCGGCGAGGTGCAGCTCGGCTACTACCTGCTCGCCTTCAACGTCTCCAGCTGGGTGCCCGGGCTGATCGGCACGGCGTTGCGCTACGTCTCCCTGCCCAGCTTCTCCCGCCTGGCCGAGGAGGGCGACTCGCTGTCGGAGGGCGTGCGGCGATCCGTCCCGCTGCTGCTGTCCTTCGTGCTGCCCGTGGCGCTGGTCATGGCCACGCTCGCGCATCCGCTCGTCGCGTTCCTCTACGAGCCCCGCTGGGACCCGGCGGCGGGGGTGCTGCGCTTCCTGGCCGTCGTCATGGTCGTGCGCATGATCACGTCGTTCCTGGCCACGGACATCCTCATCTCGGTCGGCGCGACCAAGAGCACGGTCTGGCTCAACCTCGGCTGGGCCATCGCGCTGCTGCCCGCGCTGCTGGCCGGCGCGCACTACGGCGGCATCAGGGGCGCGGCCATCGGCCACGCCGTCGTGGCCGTCCTCGTCGCGCTGCCGCTGAGCGTCCTGCTGCTGCACCGGCAGGGCGTACGCGTCAAGCCGATCCTTCCCGGGCTGGTCCGCCCCGCGCTGGCGACGCTGGGGGCCGGCCTGCTCATGGTGCTGTTCACCGGGACGTTCGAGGGCGACCCGCTGCTCGAACTCCTCGTCGTCGGCGGTTCAGGGCTGCTCGTCTTCGCGCTGCTCGCCACGCCGCCGGCGACACTCCGACGACTGCTGAACCAAGGGAGGGCCCATGCCCGGCTCTGAACTGGTCTCGATCGCACTGCCGGTACGCAACGGCGCCGAGCGGCTGGAAGGCGTGGTCGAATCGGTGCTCGCCCAGGACTACGGGCACCTGGAGCTGGTCATCTCGGACAACGCCTCCACCGACGGCACCGAGGAGCTGTGCAGGGACCTGGCCGCCGGCGACCGCCGGATCGTCTACCACCGGCACCCGCACAACGTCGGCCTGCTGAACAACTTCATGCACGCCGCGCGGATCTCCAAGGGCGCTTTCGTGCGCTGGATCGGCGACGACGACCGGCTGGACCCGGCCTGCCTCTCGCGGGCCATGGCGGCCTTCGCGGCCGACGAGCGGATCATCCTGGTCACCACCCAGGTCGGCTACACCGGGCCCGACGGGGTGACCAGGACCAGCCCGTACGAGGGCACGGGCCTGGGCTCGGACGACCCCGTGGAGCGCCTCTCCGAGCTGCTCCGGCTGCTCAACGAGAGCCCGCTGCTGATGGACCCGCTCTACGGGCTGCTGCGGCGTGGCCCGGCGACCGAGATCCCGCGGCGGAACATGCTGCGCGAGGACGAGGTCTTCGCCGCCAAGCTCGCGCTGGCCGGCCCGTGGGCGCACGTGCCCGAGGTGCTGGCGTACCGCAACACGCGGGTCGAGCGGATCGCGGGCGTCGCCCGCCGGCTCGACGTGCCGCCCTGGCAGGCCCGCCTGGCCAACACGCTCCAGCTGCGCGAGCTGTTGCGATGGGTGGCGGAGGCGGAGCTCACGCCGGAGCGGCGCCGCCGGGCGCGGTCCGCCGTGGTGCGCATGTACGCGCGCCGCCAGCGCCGTACGGTCGCGCACCGGAGCCGGAAATTGCTGGCAATGGCACGGCTGGTGTAACACGTCCAGTGAACAGCGCGATTTCCTGTTTGTACCGGTACAACGCTGACGGGGGCAAATAATAGTGGGCTTCTGGAAGACTATTTTCGGTCTGGCCAGGAAGAGAGCCGTCGGGATCCCCATCGCACTGGCCACGATCGGGCTGGCCCTGGCCGCGTACTTCCTGCTGCCCAGCCGCTACGTGTCCACGGCCTCCATGGTCCTCACCATCCCCGCCACCGGCGGGACGCTGGAGACCGAGCCGTTGCGCAAGCCGGGGCTGACCAATCCGCTGCTGCAGTTCAGCGACGCGCTGCGGACCACGGCCGGCATCCTCATCCTGTCCACGAACACCGAGGACGTGGCCGCCGAGATCGGCGCCCCCGAGGGCGGGCCCACCACCCTGACCATCAACGACGGCCGGACCAATCCGGACCTGCTGAGCATCAGCACCAACGGGCCGTTCATCTACCTGGAGGTGGAGAGCACCTCTCCCGGTACGGTCCAGGAGGTCATGATCAAGGCGCAGCGCCGGGTGCGGGTGGAGCTGGCCACCTGGCAGACCGCTCTGGGCGCGCCGATCAGCACGCACATCGGCATCCTCGACGTGATGCCCGCCTCCGTGCCCAAACTCGTCATCCAGGACCGGCTGATGGCGACGGCGGGCGGCGGGCTGCTCGGCGTGGTCGGCGGGTTCGGCGTGGCCTACGGGTACCAGCGGCTGCGAGCGATCCGCGAGGCCACCGGCGAGCCGGACGGGCAGCCCGCGCCCGTGCTCGACCCCGTGCTCGACCCCGTGCTCGAAGCGACGCCGGAGCCTGAATCGACGCCCGAGCCGGTGACCGTCAGCGCGCCCGACCTCGACGCGGATCCCATGCAGGGGACGCTGGTCAAGTTCGGCCACGGGCCGGTGCGCAAGGGCGAGGCGGGCAAGGCCGTCGAGGAGCCCGCGCGCGTGGCCGAAGCGGTCGTGGGCAACGGTGTCAAGGCGCCGCTGGGGACGCTGGCGGAGTTCCCGCCGGACAGCCCGGAGCTGGGCGACGCGGACACCCAGACCTTCCCGGCCATCAAGCCGGACGACGATCAGCCGGACCCGGCCACCTGAGCGCAGCGGCGGATGGCGGCAGTCCTGGCCTCCATTGGCGTGTGCGACTTGGCGGAGATCATCATGCCGACCGCCTCGGGCGGCAGGCGGTCGGCGAAGGCGAGGGCGCCGGCCTGGTCCAGCGGGTTGGTGTCCCACATGAAGTGGCAGAGCGTGTTGTTGACCGGGGCCGGGGTCTCCAGCAGCTCGTCCGCGTACACGCCGTAGCAGATGAACTCCGAGACCTGCAGGTGCGCGGCGAAGGCGTCGATCCAGGGCCGGCCGGTGGCCGAGGCGATCCGCTGCTGCATCGCCCTGACGACGGCCGGGTCCCAGCACGCCAGCGAGCTGACGTAGTCGGGCTTCGGCAGCGCGGGTGAGGCCGGCAGGCCGAGCAGCTCGCGGGCGACCCGGTGCCAGGTGACGTGGTCGGGCATGCCCTCGTGCACCCCGTCGCCGACCCGGTACAGGCAGACCTGGCCGTCCCGTACGAACAGGTCGGGGGTGGCCGGGCGGACCAGGACCACGTCGGAGTCGGCCACCAGCACCACCTTCGACTCCAGCCGCGCGGCGACGGCCATCTTGGCCACCTGCTGCATGATCCAGCCGCGCAGCGGCGGCCACGGCCGGGCCGCGTTGACCCACAGCCCGACGCCGGGCAGCCGGAGGATGCGGCGTGGCAGGATCTCCGGATACGTCCAGATCCGGCACCGCGGCCCGGCGTAGCCGGCGAACAGCGCCCGGTCGGACGGCGAGATCACCACGTGGTGCACGGTGTCGTCGGAGGTGAACTCCAGGACGGATCGGTGCAGGTGGGCGAAGAGTTCGGCGTCGGGTCCGTACGTGGGCGTAACGACGGCCAAAGAACTCATGAAGACGGTCTCCAGTTTCCCCCGCGCAGCGCGATGCGCCTTCTGACCTCCTTATCGTGATGGTTTGGGTGGTGTTACAGGGATTTATGTAACGCTCCACCCCGCTCCGCACGACATGTATGAGGCGGGAAGAACGTGGAGGGCGCGTGGATTTCTGGGGGACCATCCTCGTCCTGATCCGGCGATGGTACGTCGCGGTGCCGGCCTTTCTGCTGGCCATGGGCGCGGCGTTCTTCGCCTACTCCACGATCCCCATCACCTACAGCACCGAGGCGGTGCTCGTCCTGACCGCGCCCACCAGCGGCGGCGTCACGCCGGGCGACCCGGACGCGCCGATTCCCCGGGTGAACCCGCTGCTGAACTTCGAACACGGGCTGAGCGTGGCCTCCTCGATGCTGATCAGCGTCATGAGCACCCCCGACATGGTGGCCGAGATGGGCGTCAAGGTCGACGGCGATCCCGCGTACGCGGTCACCAACGGCACCAACAACCTGGAGTCGCTGGCCACAGGCCCGCTGGTGTTCGTCAAGGGCGAGAGCACCCGGCCGGAGGCGGCCACCGCCATCGCGCTGAAGGTCATGGACCGGGTGGCGAAGGAGCTGGAGCTGCGCCAGAAGCAGGTGCACGCGCCCGCGGAGACGTTCATCACGATCAGGGCGGCCGTGCCGCCGACCACGCCGACCCCGCAGTACGGCAGGAAGCTGCGCTCGTCGGCGGCCGCGCTCGGCCTGGGGGCGATCGGCGCGCTGTGCGCCGCCTTCGCCGCCGACAACCTGGCGGGCCCGCTGCGCGCCTACCGGGCCCGCAGAGCCCGGCGCGGACAGCCGTGGGACACCGCCGAGCCGCAGGCCGGGGAACTGGCCACGGCCGAGCGGGGGACGTGACCGGTGGCGCTCAAGCTGCCCGGCAGGAGCCTGCCCGCGCTCGCCGACGCCCCCGCGCCGGGACGCGCCGACGGCGCGACCGTCGCGGCGGTGTTCGCCGTGGTGCTGATGATCGTGCCCGCCCGGCTGGTGCTCAGGCTGCTGCCGCTCTCCCTCACTCCCGCCAACATCGTGAGCCTGGGGGCGGCGCTGCTGTGGTTGTGCGCGCAGCTCACGCTTACGCTGGGGGTGGCCAAGGGACGCACACCCGTACGCACGGCGCTGTTCGCCTACTTCACCGCCATGGTGGCCACCTACGGCTTCACCACCGCCGGATTCCTGGAGTCCGACGAGCTGAACATGGCGGACCACGCCTTCGTGCTGATCATCGCCTCGGTCGGCATCGGGCTCACGGTCTGCGACGGGGTCCGCGGGTTCCGCCGCCTGGACTTCCTGCTCAAGACCGTCGTGGTCGCCGGCACGGTCATGTCGCTGATCGGGGCCTTCCAGTTCCTGTTCTCCATCGACCTGACGACGTACCTGGAACTGCCGATCCTCCGCTACACCAGCGAGGACACCTTCGTCCTCGAACGCGCGGAGCTGCGCCGGGTGGCCGCCACCGCCGGCCACCCGATCGAGTTCGGCGTCACCTGCGCCATGATCCTGCCGCTGGGCGTGCACCTGGCCACGAAGGCGCGCCTGCGGGGGCAGCCCGCGCTGCGCTGGTGGGTGTGCACGCTGCTGATCGGGTGCGGGCTCATGTTCTCGGTGTCGCGCTCGGCCATGCTGAGCCTGGCGGTGGTCGGCGCGGTGCTGTTCGCCGGCTGGCCGGCGCGGCGCCGCGTGCAGGCGCTGATCGTGGCCGCCGGCTTCCTCGTGGTCATCAGGTTGGCCGCGCCCGGCCTGATCAACGCCATTCTGGGGTTGTTCACCAACCTGGGCTACGACCCGAGCATCCAGTACAGGACGCACGACTACGCGGTCGCCTCCCAGGAGATCGGCCGGCACTTCTGGCTCGGCCGCGGCATGGGGACCTGGTACGCCCCCAAGCACCAGATCTTCGACAACCAGTACATCCTGTCCATGGTGGAGACCGGGCTGTTCGGCACCCTGACCTTCGCCGGGCTCTTCGTGGTCGCCTTCTACTCGGCGCTCAAGGCCAGATACCTGAGCGCCGACCCCGGTGTCCGCGACCTCGGGCTCACCATCGCCGCCTGCCTGGTCGTGCCCCTCGTCGGGTCGTTCACCTTCGACCTGATCGCGTTCGCGACGGCGACCGGGCTGTCCTTCCTCCTGGTCGGCGCGGCCGGAGCGCTGTTGCGGGCCGCGCGGGCCGAGCAGGTCAGCCCGAACCCAGCCGGCGGCACAGCTCCGCCCACGAGCCCGCCGCCAGATCCCGCGCGCTGACCCCGGCGGCGGGCAGCGGCCAGTCGACCCCCAGATCGGGATCGTCGTAGCGCACCGACAGGTCCTCGGCGGGATCGTGCGCGCGGTCGATGCGGTAGCAGGTGTCGACGGGGTCGGTGAGCGACTGGAAGCCGTGCAGCAGCCCCGGCGGGACGTAGAGGGTGACGAAGCTCTCGTCGTCGAGCGTCACCGCCATCGTCTTGCCGAACGTGGGAGAGCCGGGCCTGGCGTCCACCAGGACGTCGTACATGGCGCCGCGGGCGCACCTGACGAGCTTGGCCTCACCCCGCCCCGAGCGGCCGTGCAGGCCGCGGACGACACCGCGGCGCGAGCGGGACTGGCTGTCCTGGGTGAAGGACTCGGGCGTCAGGCCCGCCTCCCTGGCGACGGCGGTGTCGAAGGTGCGCGTGAACAGCCCCCGGTCGTCGCGGTGGGGGGACGGCACGAACAGCAGCACCCCGTCGAGCGCGCCATGCTCTACTCTCATGCCCCCTATATATTCCATGTCGAGCCATCAAATAGGGCGTTTTCTTAGCGTCTTTCACTGTTAACCCCAGCGGACGTAACAAGCCTCCTATATCGCCCGATTACCCGTTGGAACAGGGGCATTCGAGCGATCGGAAGCTGGGGGCGATCGTATTTCCGCGGATCATGCCGTGCCCTCGGCTGCTTCGGCCCGGGTACGGGTCGGCGCGATCGACGTGATGGTGATCACGGAGACGGAGCTGGCCGAGACAGTGGCGGCCGGCTGGCGGGCCGGTCAGGGCGGTTGGATCGTGACAGCCAACGTCGACATCGTCCGCGCGGCCACCCGCGATCCCGAGCTCGCCGCGCTGGTCGCCCAGGCCCAGGTGGTGGTGGCCGACGGGATGCCCGTGGTGTGGGCCGGCCGGCTGGCGGGCGCGGCCATCCGGGAGCGGGTGACCGGCGCCTCCCTCGTGTTCACCCTGTCGGAGCGGGCCGCGGCGGAGGGCCGCTCCGTGTTCCTGCTCGGCGGCGACGAGGGCGTGCCCGAGGAGGCGGGGCGCGTGCTGGCGGAGCGGTATCCGGGCCTGCGGGTGGCGGGCGCGTACTCGCCTCCGTACGGGTTCGACGCCGACCCGCGGCACCTGCGGGAGGTCGCCGAGCGCGTGAGTGCCACCGCGCCCGACCTCGTGCTCGTCGGCCTCGGTTTCCCCAAGCAGGAACGGGTGATCGCGACGCTGCGCGCGCGGCTGCCGGCCGCCTGGCACCTGGGGTGCGGAGCGGGCATCCCGATGGCCGCTGGCCAGTTCAGCCGCGCCCCGGCGCTCCTGCAGCGCAGCGGCGGCGAGTGGCTGCACAGGCTCGCGCTCGAACCGCGCCGCCTGGCCCGCCGCTACCTGGTCCACGACATGCCCTTCGCCCTGCGCCTGCTGGTCCAGAGCCTGCGCATCCGCCTGCGGGAAAGGTGAACGATGCTAGCGGTAGTGATCGTCACGTATCACAGCGCCGAGGTGGTCGCCGACTGCCTGAAGTCGGTCCGGCTGGCCCTGCGTGACCAGGGTCCGGCCCGGGTCATCGTGGTCGACAACGCCTCGGCCGACGACACGGTCAAGCTGGTACGCCAGGTCGACCCGGCCGCCGAGATCGTCCAGTTGGAACGTAACAGCGGCTTCGCGGCCGGGGTGAACGCCGGCATCGCGGCGGCGGCGGGCTGCGACGTGCTGGTGCTCAACCCGGACATCCGGCTCGACCTCGACGCCGTCGCCCGGCTGCGGGAGACGCTGGCCGTACCGGGGACCGGCATCGCCGTGCCCGAGCTCACCGGCGAGGACGGCAGCCTGGACCTCTCGCTGCGCCGGCGGCCCACCGTGCTCAGAGCCGTCGGCGAGGCCCTGCTCGGCGGCCCGCGCGCGGGCCGGTTCGCCCCCCTGGGGGAGCTGGTGGTGGATCGCTCGCGCTACGCCCGCGAGGGCACGGCCGACTGGGCCACGGGAGCCGCGTGGCTGATCTCCCGTGACTGCCTGGACGCGCTCGGCCCCATGGACGAGCGGTACTTCCTGTACTCGGAGGAGACCGAGTACATGCTCCGGGCCGGGGATCGCGGCTTCGCCGTCCGCTACCAGCCCCGGGCGCGGGCGGTGCACCTCGGCGGCGCGCAGCAGACGTCGGGCACGTTGTGGGCGCTGTCGGCGGCCAACCGGGTCCGGCTGCACCGCGAGCGGCACGGGAGGGTCCCAGGGCTGGCCATGCGCGCGGCGGTGCTGCTCAACGAGGGGCTGCGGGCCCTCGCCAAAGGCCGCGTACGCGGCCACCGGCACCGGCTGGCGCTGCGTGCCCTGCTCACCCTGCCGCGGTGGCCGGCCACGCCGACCACGCCCGCCACGCCGACCACGCCGGCGCCGCCCGGCTACGTCTGCTTCTCCGCCCAGGACTGGTGGTACCACAACCGGGCCCACTCCGACTTCCAGCTCATGCGCTCGGTGGCCGGGCGGCGGAAGGTGCTGGTGGTCAACAGCATCGGCATGCGCATGCCGACGCCGGGCAGGACGACCCAGCCGCTGCGCCGGATCGGTCGCAAGCTGCGCAGCGTGGCCAAGTTCGTCCGCAGGCCGATGCCCGACTTCTACGTCATGTCCCCGCTGCCGCTGCCCTTCTACGGCTCGCCCCTGTTACGGCGGGTCAACGCCGTGCTCGTACGCGCCCAGGTACGCGTCGTGTGCCGGGCGATCGGGCTGACCGAACCCGTGATCATGGTGACCATCCCCACCGCCTGGGACGTGGTCCGGCCGATGCGCAGGCGGGCGCTGCTGTTCAACCGGTCGGACCGGCACTCCGCGTTCCCCGAGTCGGACACCGGGACGATCCAGGAGCTGGAGGAGGCCCTGCTGCGCCGCGCCGACCACGTGCTCTACGTCAGCGGGGCGCTGATGGCCGAGGAGCGCCACCTCACCGGAGACCGGGCCCACTTCCTCGACCACGGCGTCGACCTGGAGCACTTCACCAGGAGGGACCGGCTGCCCGCCGACCTGGCGGACGTCCCGGGGCCGCGCGTGGGCTTCTTCGGCGCGCTCGACGACTTCGTGGTGGACTTCGACCTGCTGGAGCGGATCGCGGCGGACCTGCCCGACGTGTCCCTGGTGCTCATCGGCGACGCCACTGCACCGATGGAGCGGCTCACCAAATATCCGAACGTCCACTGGCTGGGCTTCCGGCCCTACGAGGACATCCCGGCGTACGGGTCGGGGTTCGACGTGGCGATCATGCCGTGGCTGGACAACGCGTGGATCCGGCACGCGAACCCGATCAAGCTCAAGGAGTATCTGGCGCTCGGCCTCCCCGTGGTGAGCACGGACTTCGCGGAGCTCGCGAACTATACTGATCGGGTCAGGGCCGTCACCGACCCCGCCGAATTCATCGCGGCCATCCGTTCGATCCTGGACGACGGCGGGCCACGCGAACCCCAAGCGCTGCGCGAGTCCGTGCTCGGCGCGTCGTGGTCATCCCGCGCCGCCGAGCTCATGGCCATGGCCGAAGCGCCGCCAAGCAGAGGCTGAGGAGATTCGATGGGGCGAAAGCTGTCCCTGTTATCCGTGTTCGGCGTCGGGACCCTCGTCCTGGTGCTGGCCTTGCTCTACTTCTATCCCGGCGGGTGGCGTCAGGTCCTGCCGGGTGACGAGCCGACCAGGCCGCCCGGCGGCACGACGGAGCAGCCCGCGACGCCGTCCCGTGGCGCGTCGCTGGAGGCCCTGCCCAGGGTGCCGTGGGAGGGCGGGCCCGCCTACTACGGCAAGTTCGGCGGGATGGCGACCGCGGGCTGGACCGACCCCGCGTTCTTCCCCGTCGGCGTCTGGCTGGAGTCGGTCGTCGAGCCCGGGGACGCCGCAGGCGACAAGGCGCTGGGCCTGAACACGTACATGGGCCTGACGAGCACCAGCAGCGCGCAGCGGGTCCGCGAGGGCGGCATGTGGGCGTTCACGGACAAGCCGCTGGACGGCCACGGGGACGAGACGGTCGGCTGGGTGATCGACGACGAGGCCGACATGTGGGCGGGCCCCGGTGACGCGAAATGGACCGGGAACCACCCCGGCGAGGGGCCGCTGTGCGTCCCCGAGGACCAGAGCTGCGGCTACACCGTGCTGACCGAGCAGAAGAAGCGGCTGCCCAAGGACGGCCGCCTGCACTACGCCAACTTCGGCAAGGGCGTCATCATCTGGGAGAACGACCAGCAGGCCGGCCGGTTCGTCAACGACTACACCGACGTCACCTCGGCCGACGTCTACTGGTACACCAGCGAGGGCATCTGCCAGGACGCCAAGAACTACATCAACGTGCCCCTCGACAAGTGCCGGCGGGCGGCCAACTACGGCATGATCATCGAGAAGCTCCGCCGGCTGGACGCCCTCGACAAGCAGTTGCAGCCCGTCTACGCGGTCGTGGAGGTGGGCTGGCCGGGCGTCGACGACAAGCGCACGATCGAGCCGGACGAGCTGGCCGGCGCCGTGATGAGCTCGCTCATCCACGAGGCCCGCGGGATCCTCTACTTCAACCACAACTTCGGCGGGCCCTGCCAGTCGCAGCACGTGCTGCGCGAGCGCTGCGGCGACCGGATCAGGCCGACGGTCGTCGAGCTGAACAAGCGGATCGCCCAGCTCGCCCCCGTGCTCAACACCCAGTCCTACCAGCACGAGTTCGGCAAGGGACTGGACACCATGCTGAAGCGGCACGGGGACGCCCTCTACGTCTTCGCCATGCCGGACCGCGACGCCGAACCGGGCACCCGCCGGCTCACCCTGCCCGCCGGGGTCGAGGCGAGCCAGGCCGAGGTCCTCTTCGAAGGGCGCACGGTCCCCATCGACGGGTCCGGACGCTTCAGCGACTCCTTCGCGGCCGAGCACTCCTACCACATCTACAAGATCCCGCTCTGAGCCTCACGGCACGTGCACCCGCCCGGGGCGCAGCAGCGCGGCCAGGCAGGCCCGGGCGACGGTCCGCCCCGCCAGCGCGCGCACGGCCTGGCCGAGCAGCTGGATCGCGTGGTAGGCGGCGCCCGCCGGCCTGCCCCGGCGCCGCCTGAACAGCCTGACCCGGTTGACCGCGAGCAGGGCGGCCAGGGCGGGGTCCGTGCCGCCGGCGCCGCCGATGTGCTCGATCACCGCGCGGGGCTCGTACCAGGTCGTCCAGCCCAGGTCGGCGGCGCGCAGGCAGTATTCGGTCTCCTCGCTGTAGAGGAAGAACGACTCGTCCCACCGGCCGACCGCGCGCAGCGCGGGCACCGAGATCAGCATCGCCGCCCCCGTGGCCCAGGCGTACGAGGCCGGCCGTTCGTACGCGCGCGGGTCGGTGACCACCTCCCCGATCCGCCCCAGCCGCCCCGCCAGCGTGCCGCCCAGCAGCGCCTCCGCCAGCGCCCGGCCCAGCGTGGGCATCCGCCGCAACGACGGCTGGAGCGAGCCGTCGGGGTTGACCAGCTTGGGCACCGAGATGCCGCGCCCGGACACGCGCAGCGCCTCGGCCAGCGGCGCGATCGAGCCCGGGCGCAGCCGGCAGTCCGGGTTGAGCACGTAGACGGCGTCGAGCGCGTCAAGATCGAGCGCGTCCAGGCCGGCGTTGACGCCCGCGGCGTAGCCGGCGTTCCTGCCCAGGTCGACCGGGATCACGGGCAGTGCCCCGGCCTGCCGGGCGATGGCCGGCCCGGCGTCGGCCGAGGCGTTGTCGGCCACCACGACCGCGGCCAGCTCCACTCCCTCGGCCGCCGCGGGGAGCGAGGCGAGGCAGCCGGCCAGCACGTCGGCGCTGTTGTAGGTGACGATCACCGCGGCGATGCGCATCGGTGCCCGCTATGACGCCTGCTGGGCGTACCAGGCGACCGTGCGCCGCAGCCCGTCCGCCAGCTCGACGGTGGGCCGCCAGCCGATCAGCTCCAGCGCCGGTCCGAGGTCGGCCACCTGCGTGATGTCCAGCGGCCGGTCGGCGACCGCGCCGAAGCCCGGCCGCGCGCCGCCGCCCGCGATCGCGTAGAGGTGCTCGACCAGCTCGCGCACCGAGGTCTTCACCCCGGTGCCCACGTCGATGGACCGCCCGATGGCCCGGTCGTCCTCGGCGGCGGCGACGAAGGCCGTCACCACGTCGTCCACGTAGACCCAGTCGGCCACCTTGGCGCCGCTGGTCAGGCGCGGCTCCTCGCCGCGCAGCAGTGCCAGCGTCACGTACGGCACCAGCTTCGCCGTGTCCCGCTGCGCCGGCCCGTACACCATGGAGGGCCGCAGGACCGTGCACGGCAGTCCCCACAGCCGGTGGTAGAGGTCGGCGTAGCCCGACGCCGCGCTCTTGGCCATCGCGTACGGCGACGGCGCGGCGGCCTGCCCGTTGCCCGGCCGGGGCTCCTCGATCGAGCCCGCCAGCACCATGCGGCATCCGTGCCGCACGGCGGCGGTCAGCAGGTTGACCGTGCTCTGCAGGTTGCCGGCGAGCGTGACCGGGACCACCTGCGGGTCCCTGGCGCCGTTGACCTCGCTGGCCAGGTGGAAGACGACGTCGGGGGCCACCGCGCCGAGCAGCTCGGCCGTCGCCTCCTGGTCACGCAGATCGACCTGGTGCCACCGCACCGCGCCGTCCGCCGCCGGCCTGCGGCTCACCGCGTGGACGTCGGCCTCCAGCGCGGCCAGGCGCGTGACGAGATGCCCGCCGATGAAGCCCGAGGCCCCCGTCACCAGGGCCCGCCTGCCCTTCCATGCCATGAGCACTCCCCCCGTGGTCACTGGTGCATCCCCGTCCGGCCATGGCCTGTTACACGGACGAATGCAGCAAGTGCGGAAACACGAACGCCGCCGCCCGAGCGGGCGGCGGCGTCAGGTGCGCGGGTGAGTCAGCCGATGCGCCAGGTGTCGCCACCCAGCAGCAGCTCCTCCAGCTCGCCGGGACCCTTCTGGGCCACGGCCTCCTCCAGCTGCTCGGCCATGAGCACGTCGTAGGCCGGGCGGTCGACCTGGCGGAAGATGCCGATCGGCACGTGCTCGAACGCCGGCTCGTCGAGCCTACTGAGCGCGAAGGCCACCGACGGGTCGGGGTTGTGGGCGTCGTGCACGAGGATCTGGTCCTCGCTCACGCCGTCGCGGGCCACGACCTGGATGCCGCCGCTCGGCGCGCGTACGACGGCCTTCGAGGCGCTCACGATCGGCTGCCCGTGCTCCAGCCGCAGCGTGATGTCGTCGCGGACCTCGGGGTCCTTGAGCTGCTCGAAGGCGTTGTCGTTGAAGATGTTGCAGTTCTGGTAGATCTCCACCAGCGACGTGCCGCGGTGCTCGGTCGCCTGGCGCAGCACCGACTGCAGGTGCTTGCGGTCGGAGTCGATGGTCCTGGCCACGAACGACGCCTCGGCGCCGATGGCCAGCGAGATCGGGTTGAACGGCTTGTCCAGCGAGCCCATCGGGGTCGACTTGGTGATCTTGCCGACCTCGGAGGTGGGGGAGTACTGGCCCTTGGTCAGGCCGTAGATCCTGTTGTTGAACAGCAGGATGTTCAGGTTGACGTTGCGGCGCAGCGCGTGGATCAGGTGGTTGCCGCCGATGGACAGCGCGTCACCGTCACCGGTGATCACCCAGACGCTGAGGTCGGGGCGGGAGGCCGCCAGCCCGGTGGCGATCGCCGGCGCCCGGCCGTGGATGGAGTGGAACCCGTAGGTGTTCAGGTAGTACGGGAACCGCGAGGAGCAGCCGATGCCGGAGACGAACACGATGTTCTCGCGCTTGAGCCCCAGCTCGGGCAGGAAGCTCTGCACCGCGGCCAGGATCGCGTAGTCACCGCACCCCGGGCACCAGCGCACCTCCTGGTCGGACTTGAAGTCCTTGAGGCTCTGCTTCACGTCGGTCTTCGGGATGAGCGACAAGCCCTTCCCGTTCACCAGCTCAGTCACTGTCGATCACGTCCTGGATGACTCCGGCCAGCTCCTCGGCCTTGAACGGGAGCCCGCGCACACGGTTGTAGCTGATCACGTCGACGAGGTATCTCGCGCGCAGCAGCAGGGCGAGCTGGCCGAGGTTGATCTCGGGCAGCAGGACCTTGTCGTAGCGCTTGAGGATCTCGCCGGTGTTGGCGGGCAGCGGGTTGAGGTGGCGCAGGTGGGTCTGGGCGACCTTGCCGCCCTCCCGCCTGATGCGCCGTACGGCCGCGGCGATCGGCCCGTACGTCGAGCCCCAGCCGAGGACGAGCACCCTCGCGTCACCGCTGGGGTCGTCGACCTCCAGGTCGGGCACGTCGATGCCGGCGATCTTGGCGGCCCGCGTGCGGACCATCAGGTCGTGGTTGTTCGGGTCGTAGGAGATGTTACCGGTGCCGTCGGCCTTCTCGATGCCGCCGATGCGGTGCTCCAGCCCGGGCGTGCCGGGGATGGCCCACGGGCGGGCGAGGGTCTCGGTGTCACGCTTGAAAGGCAGGAACTCGCCGTCCTCGCCGTTGGGCTCAGTCGTGAATTCCTGCGAAATGTCTGGCAAGTCCGAAATCTCGGGCAGGCGCCACGGCTCGGAGCCGTTGGCCAGGTAGCCGTCCGAGAGCAACATGACCGGGGTGCGGTATTTGACGGCGATCCTGGCCGCCTCGACCGCAGCATCGAAGCAGTCGCTCGGCGACATCGGCGCCACGATCGGCACCGGCGACTCGCCGTTGCGGCCGAACATGGCCATCAGCAGGTCGGTCTGCTCGGTCTTGGTGGGCATGCCGGTGCTCGGCCCGGCCCGCTGCACGTCCACGATGATCAAAGGCAGCTCGGTGGTGACCGCCAGGCCGACGGTCTCCGCCTTCAGCGCCACACCCGGGCCGCTCGTCGTGGTCACGCCGAGCGCGCCGCCGAACGCGGCCCCCAGCGCCGCGCCGACACCCGCGATCTCGTCCTCCGCCTGGAAGGTGCGGATCCCGAAGCGCTTGTGCTTCGACAGCTCGTGCAGGATGTCGCTGGCCGGGGTGATCGGATATGACCCCAGGAACAGCGGCAGCTTCGACTGCACGGCCGCGGCGATCAATCCGTAGGCCAGCGCCTGGTTGCCGGAGATGTTGCGATAGACGCCCGGTGCCAGCTGCGCGGGCTTGACCTCGTACGAGACCGAGAACGACTCGGTCGTCTCGCCGAAGTTCCAGCCTGCCTGGAAGGCCGCGATGTTGGCCTTGGCGAGGTCGGGCTTCTTGGCGAACTTCTGCTCGAGGAACTTGACGGTCTGCTCGGTCGGCCGGTGGTAGAGCCACGAGAGCAGGCCGAGGGCGAACATGTTCTTCGACCGCTCGGCGTCCTTCTTGGACAGGTCGAAACCTTCGAGGGCCTTCACGGTGAGCGAGGTCAGCGGCACCGCGTGCACCCGCCACTCGCTCAGCGAATCGTCCTCCAGCGGGTTGGCGGTGTAGCCGACCTTCTGGAGGTTGCGCTTGGTGAACTCGTCGATGTTCGCGATGATGTCCGCGCCCCTGGGCAGGTCGCCCAGATTGGCCTTGAGCGCGGCCGGGTTCATGGCCACGAGCACGTTCGGCGCGTCGCCGGGCGTGAGGATGTCGTGGTCGGCGAAGTGGAGCTGGAAGCTCGACACACCGGGCAGGGTCCCTGCGGGCGCGCGGATCTCGGCGGGGAAGTTGGGGAGCGTCGACAGGTCGTTGCCGAACTCCGCCGTGCCCGCGGTGAAGCGGTCGCCGGTGAGCTGCATGCCGTCGCCGGAGTCTCCAGCGAATCTGATGATCACGCGGTCGAGTTGCTGGACCTGCTTTGCCACAGCTCAGTCCTCCTCGACGCGCCAATGCGCGGTTGCAGTAGGCGCGTTCTCTGTATCCATGCTAGATCCTCGAAAGGTCACGCGTTTGCATGCCGCGTAAAGCGGGAAACGCGGTCGGAGTCAGTCAGGGTGAGGTGGGAGAACGACGACACAGCCCGGACGCGAGCCTGCAGAGGTCTACATGCAGGCGGGCGAACAGGACGGTTCGGGTCACGAGCGCCAACTATACGTCCCCCCAGCACGTGCGCTACGTCAGGGGCTGCTTACCCGGCAGCTCGTTCCCTGACCTGTACAGGCGTCCGGCCTGCATCCCCGCAGAGCCGTACAACTCAGGAACGGTGACGAAGCTGTAACCCTTCCCGCGCAACCTTTTGAGGATGTCCGGAACCGCATCCACGGTTTCCCGATGAATGTCATGCATGAGAATGATCGCACCTGGATGCGCTTCACGCACGGCCCGGTTCGCGATGTCGTCCTTCGTGCCCCCGAGTTGGTCCCTCGTGTCCACGTCCCACGTGACCAGGGACAGCCCGAGCCGGCGCGCGACGTCGCGCAACTGCTGGTTCACGGCACCGTACGGCGGCCGTGCCACCGTCGGCGTCTGCCCGATGGCCGCCGCCACCGCGTTCCCGGTCTTCTCCAGCGAGTCGGCGACTTTGCTGCTGGCCTGTTTTGACAGGTCCCTATGTGCCCAGCTGTGATTCGCGACCAGGTGGCCTTCCATGCTCATCCGGCGCAGCAGCGCGGGCTGGGCGGCCGCGTTGCTGCCGACCGTGAAGAACGTGGCCCGCGCCCGCTCCTTCGCCAGGCGGTTGAGCAACTCCCCGGTGTACTGCCCCGGCCCGTCGTCGAACGTCAGCGCCACGCACTTGACCCGCGCGCAGTCCACGCTGCCGGCCCGGTTGCTGACGGCGTCGGGGCTGGTCGTGGGGGCGAAATGGGGCCGGTCGCCGGACATCGCGCCCTTGGCCGCCTCCCGTACGCTCTCCTGCGCCTGCCGCCCCAGCCCCGACAGCAGCGGCGCCACCTGCCCGGCCGGCACCGCCACGGCCAGCCGGCCGAGCGAGCACGGCCCGAGCTGGCAGTCGTCGAACTCGACCACGAGGTCCCCGCCGCTGTTGAACGCCATCGAGTCGAACTCGTCCCCGCCCGCTCGCACGATGTCCAGCTCGACCTGGGAGCCGCGCTTCTTGAGCTGCTCCTTGACCAGCGTCGCGAGCCGTTCGAGCGCCGCTTCGCCGGACAGCAGCCCGGTGGAGTCGACGGCCTTGCCCTTGTGGGGGTCGAACCAGTAGGTACGCGTGGAGTTGCCCCAATTGTCGCCCAGGAACTGGCCGGTGCGCAGCCGTACCCCGATGGCCTGCGGCGACGCGGCGGCGAGTTGCCAGTCCACGTTCAGTTCGGGGCGGGGGTACACGGGCTCGTCACCCGTTGTGTAGGCGCGGAAGTCGCGGAGCTGCCGCTCGGCCTGTTCCTGCAGGGCCTCGTTGAGCGCGGGGGCGGTGGCCAGGTCCGGATAGTTGATGTACACGTACCGGCTGCTGGTGGAGTCGCCTTCGGTCAGCGTCCTGGTGGACAGACCGACGATGGTCGCCGGGTCGACGAAGTCGATCATCGTCGGCTCTGCCGGGACCATGACGTCCCTCTCGTTGGAGGCGGCGGCCAGGCCGCATCCGGAGGCCGAGAGGGCCAGCAGAGCGATTCCGGAGAAGAATCGCGATTTGCGCATGCTTGTCAGGGTATGGGGTTGATCTTACTATTTACCCCGATTTTTGACGATAGGTCCAGAGGCTTTGACCGGGCTGGGTACGTACCGGGGGTTGACGCTGTTCCTGGGTTACCATCCCCTCATGGACGGCTACTTCGGGTCCTACGTGCTCGTCGCCGCGCTGCTCGCCATCGGTGTCGCCATCGTGGCCGGAGCCATGTTCGCCAACCGTCTCCTCCGCCCCAACAGGCCCACGGCCGAGAAGCTGACCACGTACGAGTGCGGGGTCGACCCCATCGGCGACGGCTGGGCGCAGTCGCAGGTCCGCTACTACGTCTTCACGTACCTGTACGTCGTGTTCGCCGTGGACGCCGTCTTCCTGTTCCCCTGGGCCACCGTCTTCGACGCGCCCGGCTACGGGCTGACGACTCTGGTCGAGATGTTCGTCTTCCTCGGCTTCATCGCGCTGGGCATCGTCTACGCCTGGCGCAAGCGGGTCCTGAGCTGGACCTGAGATCGTCACCCGCTGGCCCGATCACAGCACCGGCTCGTCCGCGACCCAGGGCGTACCCGGCCTTGAGGCCCTCGTTCACAGCTCGCTGTGGACGGCACGGCACTGCGCGCGCACGTTGACGGCCTCCCCGACCCACCCGTGGGGATTACTCGAGCCGCGGAACCACCACGCAACCCCCAGATCCCCCCAGATACCACCAACGCCACGTCCTCCCAAGGAAGATTCCTTTGCCTGACCTGTGATCCGCGCAAGAATGGCCATATGGCAGCAACGGATCTCCCGATGCCCACCGTGGGCCCGATCTCGCGGTTGGCCCCCAAACCCATGCGCTTCGTGCTCAACTGGGGTCGCCGCTACTCGCTGTGGGTGTTCAACTTCGGGCTGGCCTGCTGCGCCATCGAGTTCATCGCGACCTCGACGAGCCGCCACGACTTCATCCGCTTCGGCGTGATCCCGTTCGCGAACGGCCCGAGGCAGGCCGACCTCATGATCGTCTCAGGGACGGTCACCGACAAGATGGCCCCGGCCGTGAAGCGCCTCTACGAGCAGATGCCCGACCCCAAATACGTGATCTCGTTCGGCGCCTGCTCCAACACCGGCGGCCCCTACTGGGACTCCTACTGCGTCACCAACGGCGTGGACCAGATCATTCCCGTCGACGTCTACGTCCCCGGCTGCCCGCCCAGACCGGAGGCTCTCCTGTACGGCATCACGAAGCTCCAGGAGAAGATCGCGGGAGAGAAGCTCAGCGACCGCTACGTCTGGTCCCGCTCGCACACGCAGTCGCAGCCGGAGGAGGCGTGAGCGGGATCGCCGAGCGGTTCGGCGACCGCGCCCAGATCTCCGAGTCGTACGGCGACACCACCGTCGACGTCGCGCCCGCCGACTGGATCGAGCTGCTCACCTACGCCCGCGACGACCTCGGCCACGCCTTCTTCGACTGGCTGACCGGCGTCGACGACCCGCCGGACGCCTTCCTCGTCGTGGCCCACGTCTACAACCCGGTCGCCGGTCGCCGCCTGCTCCTCCGCACCCGCGTGCCCCGCGAGAACCCGCACCTGCCCACCGCCGTGGGCGTCTACCGGGGGGCGAACTGGCACGAGCGCGAGACGTACGAGATGTTCGGCGTGATCTTCGACGGCCACCCCTACCTCGTCCCGCTCCTCCTGCCCGACGGCTTCGAAGGCCACCCGCTGCGCAAGGACTTCATCCTGGCGGCGCGCGTGGCCAAGGCGTGGCCCGGGGCCAAGGAGCCCGGCGAGTCCGGACACGGTGCCCCGAGCCGCCGCAAGACGCTTCCGCCAGGAGTTCCAGCCGACTGGGGGCCACCCGATGCTTGAAGTGGTGCTGAGCTTCGTCGTCATCCTCGTCGTGTTCCTGGTGCTGCCCCTGATCGTGGGCCAGACGGAGCACAAGGTCATGGCCCACATGCAGTCGCGCCTCGGCCCGATGTACGCGGGCGGCTTCCACGGCTGGGCGCAGCTCATCGCCGACGGGGTGAAGTTCGCCCAGAAGGAGGACGTCATCCCGGCCGCGGCCGACCGCCGCATCTTCATGATCGCCCCTGGTGTGGCGCTCGTCCCGTACCTGGTCGTGCTGATCGCCATCCCCATCGACCGCGGCCTCGTCGCCGTCGACCTCGACCTCGGCCTGTTCTTCGTGCTCGCCGTCATGGGCATCGGCGTCCTCGGCTCGATCATGGCGGGCTGGGCCTCGGCCAACAAATACTCGGTCCTCGGCGGGATGCGCTCGGCGGCCCAGCTCATGTCGTACGAACTGCCCCTCGTCCTGGCCGCCGCATCGGTCGCCATGGCGGCCGGCACGCTCTCGATCCCGGGCATCGTCGAGGCCTGGCAGTGGTGGTGGCTGCCGTGGCAGGCCGTCGGCGGCATCGTGTTCTTCCTGGCCGGCCTGGCCGAACTCCGCCGCCCCCCGTTCGACATGCCGATCGCCGAGTCCGAGATCATCATGGGCCCGATGACCGAGTACACCGGCATGCGCTTCGCGCTCTTCATGCTCTCCGAGTACGTCGGGATCGTCGTCCTGTCCTTCCTGACCACCGTCCTGTTCCTGGGCGGCTGGCACGGCCCGTTCCTGCCCGGCTGGCTGTGGACCCTGCTGAAGGTCTTCCTGCTGGCGTTCGTCGTGATCTGGCTGCGCGTCACCTTCCCCCGGCTCCGTGAGGATCAGCTCCAGAAACTCGCCTGGGCAGTCCTCGTCCCCCTGGCCCTCGCCCAACTGGCCCTCACCGGCGTGGTCAGGGTCCTCATCTGAGGGAAACCACCCGACGTTCCCTTTGGGGTCGTTGCGCTGGATGCGCACCCCGCCCACGGGCCGCGGCCTCGCCCTGAACGGACACACGCACGTCCCCCCGGACACCTACTCGCCCCGGATGATCACCGGCTCATCCATCCTGAACGGACACGCTTTCACTTGCTCGACAGGCGCTCGCCGTGGGCGACGTGGGCTCACCCTGCGTGGATACGGGCACCCTGGAGGGCCGCCACCGGTTGGCCTTGAGGGACGCGGGCTGACCGTGGGTGAGCGACCACCCGGCTGAACTGCGGTCCGACAAGTACGTGTGCACACTGGCGGTCCCGGTCGTTCTACACCTTGACCCGGCGGATTCCAGGTCCTGTGGAAAAGTCTGGTCGCGAAGGCCGTGACACTCCAGATATCGGGCGGCCCAGGCAGGATCGTCGTCGCTGAGCCGGGCCGCCCGTGATCGAACCCCTCCGGTCAGCGGTAGTCGTTCTCCTTCAGCTCGATGACCCAGGCACGACGCTCGGCGATCTTGCCGTCGCGCATGACGAACACCTCTGCCATGGACATGCGCAGCTCGCCGCCCGCGACTCGCTTCACCGTCCCGGTGAGTTCCGCCATGACGACATCGCCCTGCTCGACCATGCGCACGACCTCCAGGTGGGGAGGGTCGACGAGTTCGGGCGGGCCGTCGATGGCCCTGTCATAGGCGTCCTTGCCGGTCAGGTTGAAGGCGCCGAAGACGGTCCACTCGATGTCGTCAGTCAGGCAGGACAGGATCTGCTCGTGATCGTTCTTGCGGAAACCGTCCAGGTAGGTGTTGACGGTCTCAATGTTCCGTGACATGGCTGCTCCTTCGAATCGGGTCTCGTCCATGAGGCACCGCTGTGCGACCCAGCGGTGCCCTCGTAGGAAGGTCGGAGCGGCCAGCGCGTTCTCGACATCACTTCGACAAGCTGACCCTGAACACCCGACACCCATGCCGGCAGGCGCAGAGCGCCACACATTCCACCGCACAGGACAAGCGGAAATTGTCACCTCAACCTGGACCCGACACGAGGTCCGACGACAACACGCGGACACCGACAGCTTCGACTGCAACCGACCACCGTTCGACGGCTGGGGTCAGGGGGTGGCTTCCCGGCTGTTCCTGGCCAGATCCAGGTATTCCTCGCGGGACAGCCGGTGCACGGCCAGGAGCAGGTCGTGTCGTTTGGCGAAGTGCTCCACGTCCTGGGGAGACCAGTGGCCGGGAAGGTGATGGAGAGCTCGGCCTTTGATGTCGAGGATGAAGAGGCCGGTCAGGCCCTCGTAGCGGTAGAGGAGCAGGCTGAAGGCCCGGCCGGGAGACTCGCCCAGGCGTACGTCGGCGATGACCACGCCGGCTCGGGTTATGTGGAGCTTGTTGAACGACCCCAGGATGAGGTACGGCCCGCCGTAGGGACCCACTGCCAAGCCGCGTTTCACGCGTAAACGATGGAATTTGATGCGTGCGGGGCGGATGAGAAGAAGCGCGGGGCTGAAGGCCATGAACAGCCATTTGGCGTCCAGGAAGTCAAGGAGCACTCGGCCGATCGTGGCGATGCCGCGCCAGGCGACCCACATTCCTGAGGAGGCCAGGTAAGCCATCAAGGCGACACCGGCGAATGCCGTACCGATGGCGACCGGTTTACGCCATGTGGCGGTGGACGGGAGCGGGAGCCCGCGGATCCGGCGCCAACCGGGTGCGCGGGAGGCCAGGGCCGCCCGGACCTTGCTGGAGGAGCGGAAGCCGATGTCCTCCAGGGGAATTCCGGCCTTCTGCGCCAACTCCTCCAGGTGAGGGCCGTACCAGTCGCCCGGCAGGTCGAGCAGGACCAGCCCGTCGGCGTCCAGAGCCGCTAACCCCTCAACGGGCGCGGCATCTTCGTCGGAGGCCGGCGTCGGGGAGTGGCGGTAGCGGTAGAGAAGCGCCGGCGTCAGAGTCACCGAATCGCCCGATGCCTTGTCGGTGACCGTCAGTGTTTGGTGCTGGCCGGACGTCAGCACCGTTGTGGGGCATCGGCTGTCTCTTGTTGCCCCTGCGCATGGTTGAAGTTGAATCACTCGTCATCCCCCACCTACTGAAGCCCCCTATTCAGATACGACGGATAAGGCGGAAATAAGGTTTCAGGGTGGGCTGGACCTGGCCTGGGCGACCGCGCCATGTGGTGAACCGCCGTGCGTGATCAGTCGTCCGCCGTCGAGGCCCTCAGCTACGGGCAATGCGTACTGCCTGCCGCCGACAGTGAGCGGCCCCTGTGAGCGGCACACAGCGCGCTGCAGGGCCGTGGATGGTGCGCCGTTCGGGCAAACATGCCCTCAAGTGCCGTACTCCGCGCGCACTGTCCGCGCGCACCGTCCGCGCGCACCGTCCGCGCGCACCGCCAGCGTCCACCGCCAGCGGCCCCACTCTGAGCAGCCCACGCGCTGTGGGGCCATGCGCCGTCCACCGTCGCCCGTCGGCTGATCGGCCGCGGACGCGCCCTCAGATGCCCGTACTCAGGGCAGGGGGACTGCCCGTCGTTCTCCACGGGAGGCGGCACCGCGGATCGTCTGCGAGGGCAGAGCTACGACAACGGACCGGCAGACCGGCAGACCGGCTGACCGGCTGACCGGCTGACCGGCGGACCCGATCACCGAACAATCGCCAGCATCACATCCGACGCCGACGGCCGCTCCTCAGGCCGCTTGTTAAGGCAAGACCCCACAATCCCCCGCAAAGCAGGAGGCAACGGCGATAAGTCCGGATGAAAGGTCAGCACCCGATTGAACACCGCAGGCACCGTGTCCTCCCCGAACGCCGGTCGCCCCGTAGCCGCGAACATGATCGTCACAGCCCAGCTGAACACGTCCGAAGCCGGCCCCACAGCCTCCCCCGTCAACTGCTCAGGCGACATGTACGGCGGCGTCCCGACCATCTTCCCGGACGTCACGGTCACCTGATCAAGCGCCCGCGCGATCCCGAAGTCGATCACCCGTGGTCCGTCATGCCCGATCAGCACGTTGCTCGGCTTGAAATCCCGATGGACGACCCCGGCCTTGTGGATGGCCGCCAGCGCTCCCGCCGTGGACAACGCCAGCCGCGTCAGGCTGTCCTCGTCACGAGGCCCGTGCTTCTTGACGAGCTGCTCGAGCGACGGCCCCTCCACGTATTCGCTCACGATGTACGCGTGCTGCCCGGTGATGTTCACATCGAGCACGCGAGCTGTGGAAAACGTCGCCACCCGCCGCGCCGCCTCCACCTCCCGCGCGAACCTGGCCCGAGCCACGTCATCGCCCAGGTCGTGCAGCACCTTCACGGCCACCCGCACCCCGTTGGGCGCCATGGCCAGATAAACCGCTCCCTGCCCGCCCCGCCCGAGTGGCTGGAGCACCCGGTAGTGCCCGACCCACTCCGGCCCCCTTAGCCGTCGCTGTTGGGCGGGCGGGGCGGGTCGCTGGTGGGTGGGCGCGGTGGTCCGCTGCCGCAGGTCGACCTGGGCGGACGCCGCCCCCGTGAGCCGGGCGCGCACCATGAAGGGCACGAGGATCCCCGAGTGGATGACCCCACCGATCCAGCTGACCAGCAGCCCCAGCGAGACCAGGATGGACAGGGGCTCGGGGAAGTCCTCGTAGTCCTCGTAGGACAAGGCCGCGATCACGAACGAGCCGATGGCCATCAGGTAGACCGACGCGGCGAAGGCGTGCCAGACGCTGCGCAGCCAGAAAGCCGCGACCCCGATGGTGAACGGGGTCGCCAGTCCGCACGTGAACAGGGGCAGAAGGGCCCACACGACGGCGGCCGTCCACCTCATGCCACTCGGGCGGATCGGATGGCTTTGCTGCATGGCCGAGAGACTATCGCCATGCCCTGGTTCATACCGGGCATGCACACAGCTTGTGGATAACCTCCCGTCAGCCTGTGGACAGCTGTGGAAAAACTGGGGACAACGCTCTGGCTCATTCACCTGCGCGGCCAAGTACGTCATGATGTTGAACCATGGCGCGGATACCGGGAGTCGGACTGGCAAAGGGGTTGTCCATCACCCTTCGCCACATGCTGCGCAAATCGGTTACGCAGCAATATCCCGAGGTCAAGCCCGCCCTGCCGCCTCGCAGTCGAGGCGTCATCGCCCTGGTTGAGGAAAACTGCACCTCTTGCATGCTCTGTGCCCGAGAGTGCCCCGACTGGTGCATCTACATCGACTCGCACAAGGAGACGATCCCGGCCCCTGAGGGAGGCCGCGCCCGCCAGCGCAATGTGCTCGACCGCTTCGCCATCGACTTCGCGCTGTGCATGTACTGCGGCATCTGCATCGAGGTGTGCCCCTTCGACGCGCTCTTCTGGTCACCGGAGTTCGAGTACGCGGAAGGCGACATCCGCAACCTCCTTCACGAGAAGGACACGCTGGCCACCTGGGTCCAGACCGTCCCCCCGCCTCCGGCCCACGACCCGGGTGCCGAACCCCCCAAGGAACTGACGGCCGCGCCCCGCCGCCCGGCGTCCGACCGCCCCGCCCGTACACCGGCGGCTCAACGCTCCCGTACGGCCACCCCGCCGGCCCCGACACCCGCGGCCACCCCCGAAGGCGGCGAGCCCACCCCGCAGGAACGGCCGGCCACCCCGCCGAGCGCCGAAGCCACCCCAGAGCCAGCGCCCGGAACCCCGGACACGAAGCCCACGCCCGGCACCCCTGCCGAGCCGCCCACGAAGGCCCCCGAAGCCGGCCCTTCGTCGCCCGCCCCAGGCGGCCGCCCCCGCCGGCCGATGACGAACGTACGCGGAATCCGCCCCCCAGGCGCCCTGCCGCCCACGTCCCAGGGCGACGTTCCCTCCGCGACCCCTGGGCCGGAAGACACGCGCCCTGGAGAACCACCGGCGGACCGCGGCACCGAGAGGACGAGCGAGGCCACCCCCACGGAGCGCCCGCGGCCCCCGACCGCGGACCAGCCCGTTGGCGAGGCCCGGCCCTCGAGCGAAGCCCAGGAGGCCCGGCCGGAGGAAGAGGCCCGGCCGCAGGAGCCGGACCAGACCCCGGAACAGGACCAGAGCCAGGCTTCATCCACAGGGCAGCCACTGTCGGGAGAGTTGTCCACAGCCTCGGGCGAACCGCCGCCGAAGCCCGATCCCGAGGAGCAGACTTCTGCCGCGAGCCCCCGCCGGCGCAAGATGGCCGATCCACGGTCCATCCGGCCGCCAGGGCGGCTCGGTCCTGACGACACGAGGGAGTCCGAGGAGGAGTCGTGACCGAAGCGGTGCCCTCCTACCTGTCACCCACCGGGCAAGAGATCGTCTTCTTGCTGCTGGGCGCGGTAGCGGTTGGCTCGGCGCTGCTCGTTGTCACGACCAAACAGCTCGTTCACGCGGCCCTCTGGCTGGTGCTCTGCTTCGGCGCGCTGGCCGGCGGCTATCTCGTGCTGACCGCCGAGTTCGTGGCCTGGGTCCAGGTGCTCATCTATGTGGGCGCGGTGGTCGTGCTGCTGCTGTTCGGCATCATGCTCACCCGCGCTCCCATCGGCCGCTCCGCCGACCTGGACAGTGGCAACAGGCTGGTCTCAGCCGTGGTGGCGGTGGCGACGGCGGCGATCCTGGTCACGGTGGTGATCGACGGATTCCGTACGGCCTACACCCCGCTCACGCCCGGTCCCGGATCTGCGAAGGAACTCGGCGCCAGCGTGTTCGCCACCTGGGTGCTGCCGTTCGAGGCGCTCTCCGTGCTGCTGCTGGCCGCTCTGATCGGCGCCATCGTCCTGTCCCGGACGGACATCCCCGGCGGCTCACCGACACCCGAGAGCTCGTCCAGCCCTGACGGCTCACCAGGCCGACCGGAGAGCACCTCACGACCCGACGGGGCCGCGGGTGGCCAGCCACCCGACCGCATCGTGGGCAGCCCGCCACCCGACCGCATCGTGGGCGGCCAGCCACCCGATCAGACCGGGGGTAACTAGTGCACATCGTCTACCCCGCGGTCATCTCCGCGCTCCTCTTCTCCATCGGCGTCTACGGCGTGCTCGCCCGGCGCAACACGATCCTCGTCCTGATGTCGGTCGAGCTGATGCTCAACGCCGTCAACCTCAACCTGGTCGCGTTCGACGTCTGGCTGGGCGACCGCCTGCACAGCGGCCAGGTGCTCACGCTGTTCGTCATCGTCATCGCGGCCGCCGAAGTGGGCCTGGGCCTCGCGATCGTGCTGGCGCTCTACCGAAACCGCCGCACCGTCGACATCGACCACCTCCGCGACCTCGCGGAGCCCACGGACGACCACGCCGGCACGCCCACGGCCCCGGACCGCCCGGCCGATCAGATGGCCGACGGCCGCCCGGACGGCCCGACGTCGCCGGCACGCACCCGGTCCGACAACGCCGACCCCACCCCCGGACCCGAACCCCCAGCCCGGCCCGCCCTCCCCGCAGAGCGGGCGGCGGACCCGAACGGCGGACGTGGGGACGAGCAGCCCGTCAAGCGAGGCGGTGGCACGCTGTGACGACCTTCCCACTGCTGGCCATACTCCTGCCCTTCGCCGCGGCCTTCGCGGGCCTGCTGCTCTCCCGCCGACCGCACCGCCGAGCGCCGCACCACCAGCCGCCCGGCCACCAACCGCCCAGCCACCAACCGCCTGGCCACCAACCGTCGGGCCGGCGAGCGCCGCACCAGCAAGCGTCGGGCCGGCGAGCCA
Organism: Nonomuraea sp. MTCD27; assembly: GCF_041950495.1. Classification (NCBI taxonomy): domain Bacteria; kingdom Bacillati; phylum Actinomycetota; class Actinomycetes; order Streptosporangiales; family Streptosporangiaceae; genus Nonomuraea; species Nonomuraea sp. MTCD27. The sequence goes on from NZ_JBGNUW010000014.1 coordinate 147,753, forward strand.
ACACCCGAGCGGCCTGGATCGCGATCCTCCCCACGGCCGCCTCCGCGATCCTGGCCATCTGGCTCGCCTGGGGCCCAGGCTTCGCCTATCTCAACGGCGGCACCACCGCGACAACGCCACCCACAGGCCAGACCTACGGCACCATCGTCACCGGCGGCATCCCGATCTCGCTCACCCTCCAGGCCGACGACCTCTCGGGCATCCTCGGCGTCCTGGTGACCCTGGTCGCCCTCGCCGTACAGGTCTACTCGGTCGGCTACCTCAAAGACGACCCCCGCTATCCCTCCTACAGCGCGTTCATCAGCCTGTTCACCAGCGCCATGCTCCTGGTCGTCTACGCGGGCGATCTCCTGGTCCTCTACGTGGGCTGGGAGATCATGGGCCTGTGCTCCTACCTCCTCATCGGCCACTGGTGGGAAGACCGGGGCAATTCGCGCGCCGCGGTGAAGGCGTTCCTCGTGACCCGCCTGGGCGACGTCGGCTTCCTCTTCGGCATCTTCGTGCTCGGCGTCGCGGCGGGCAGCTTCCGCATCGCCGACGTGCTCGCGAAGGTGCCGGAAATGTCCGCGGCCACCCTGGTGACGGCCACGATGCTGCTGCTGGCCGGCGTGGCGGGCAAGAGCGCGCAGGTGCCGCTGCACACGTGGCTCCCCGACGCCATGGCGGGCCCGACGCCGATCAGCGCCCTCATCCATGCCGCCACCATGGTCGCCGCCGGCATCTTCATCGTGGCCCGGCTCTTCCCGGCGTTCCTCGGCGCCCGCCCCACGCTCGACGTGCTGGCCGTCATCGCCGCGCTGGGCATGCTCGGCGCCGCCCTGGCCGCGCTCGCCCAGGACGACCTGAAACGTGTCCTCGCCTACTCCACGGTCAGCCAGCTCGCGTACATGGCCGGCGGACTCGCCGCGGGCTCCGACACCGCGGCCATCTTCCACCTGCTGACCCACGGGGCGTTCAAGGCGCTGCTGTTCCTCTGCGCGGGCGCGGTGATCCACCACGTCGGCTCCAACCTGATGACCCAGATGGGCGGCATGCGCCGCGAGCTGCCGGTCACGTTCGTGACGATGACGATCGGCTTCGCCGCCCTGATGGGCATCCCTCCGGTCAGCGGCTTCTTCAGCAAGGACGGCGTCCTGCTGGCCATGGAAGGCGCCCTGTCCGGCGGCGCCGCGCCGGGCGGCCTGACCGACGCGGCGGCCCTCCTCCTGTACGGCTGCGCGCTCGCGACCGTGGCCGTCACCGGCGCGTACGCCACCAGAGCCTGGCTGCGCACCTTCTTCGGCGAGCCGAGGGCCGTGGCGCTCCCCGAGCCGGAGCCGGGCACGGCCCACGTCGTGGACGTCACCGAAGCCCCCCGCACGATGCTCGTGCCCCTCATCCTGCTCGCCGTCCCCGCCCTGCTGCTGGGCTTCGCCGGCGAACCGCACCTGGACCTGGGCGTGGCGGCCGTCAGCGTCGTTCTCGCGGCGCTCGGGGCAGGGGTGGTCTACGCGTTCTGGCGCAGCGATCCCATCGCCGACCCGGCCCGCCTGCTGGGCCCGCTGAGGGCGCCGTGCGAGCGGGCGTTCTACGTGGACGCCGTCTACGCCGCGCTGTTCGTACGCCCGGTGCTGGCCCTGGCCAGGCTCGTCGTCAGGACGGACGACGTGGTCGTGGACGGCGCGGTACGCGGCTCGGGGAAGTCGGCGCGCGGATTGTCCGGAGTGCTGCGACTGGCCCAGAACGGCAACGTCCAGCTCTACGTGAGCGGCCTGCTGGCCGGCGTCCTGTTGATCGCGGTGGGGGCGGTGGTGTTCACGTGATGGGCCGGACCGGCGTCAGAATCCCGTTCCCGGGGGCCGGGGCGGTGGTGACCGCATGACGGGCTGGATCCCTGTCGCGCTGCTCGCCGTGCCACTGCTCGGCGCCCTCCTGCTCGTCCTCTCGCCGCACACGTTCCGCCCCGTGCTCCGCGCGTACGGACTGTTCCTCTCGGGCGCCACGCTGGCCCTGAGCCTCCTGCTCCTGGTGATGTTCGACTACGGACGACCCGCCCAGGTGCAGTTCGAGGTCGACCAGCCGTGGATCCCCGGGCTCGGGCTGCGTCTCCACCTCGGCGTCGACGGCATCTCGCTGCCGCTGATCACGCTGACGGCCCTGCTCACGTTCCTGTGCTTCGTCTACCTGTGCTGGGGGCGTGCCCGGGCGTCGAGCCAGTTCATGCAGGCCAGGCCCAGAGCGCTCGTGTTCACGCTGCTCGTGCTCGAAGTCGGCATGATCGGTACGTTCCTCGCCCTCGACCTGCTGCTCTTCTTCATCTTCTTCGAGATCGTCCTCATCCCGATGTACTTCCTGATCGGCATCTGGGGCGGCCAGGGGCGCAGGGCGGCGTCGATCAAGTTCATCCTCTACACGCTGCTCGGCTCGGTCGTCATGCTGCTCGGCCTGCTGCTGGTATGGGCCCAGACCGGCACGCTCGACATCGAGGCCCTGAGCGCGTCCCACGGCGCGGGCATGTCCAGATCCGTGCAGATCCTGGCGTTCGTGGCGATCGGCCTCGGCCTGGCGGTGAAGACCCCCATGTGGCCGTTGCACACCTGGTTGCCCGACGCCCACACAGAAGCTCCCACCGTCGGCTCGGTGCTGCTCGCCGGGGTGCTGCTGAAGATGGGCACCTACGGCTTCGCCAGGATCGCCATCCCCGTCCTCCCCGAGGGAGCGATGGCCGTGGCGCCATGGCTGGGGGCGTTCGCCGTGGTCGGCATCGTGTACGGCGCCCTGGCCTGTCTCGCCCAGCGCGACCTGAAACGCATGATCGCCTACTCCTCCGTCGGTCACATGGGCTTCGTCCTGCTGGGCTTCGCCACCCTCACCCCCGTCGGCATCAACGGCGCCCTCTTCGCCAACGTCGCCCACGGCCTGATCACCGGCCTGCTGTTCTTCCTGGCCGGAGCGGTCAAGGAGCGCTACCTCACCGTGGACATCCCCGCGCTCGGCGGCGGCCTGCTGGCGACGCTGCCGCGGCTGGGCTCGGTGCTGACGTTCGCGGCGATCGCCTCGCTGGGGCTGCCCGGGCTGGCCGGGTTCTGGGGGGAGATGCTGGCGCTGCTCGGGGCGTTCCAGCCGGCGAACGGGCTGCCGCGCGGCCTTTTCCTCACGTACATGGTGATCGGGGGACTGGGCGCGGTCCTGACGGCCGCCTACTTCCTGGTCATGCTGTCCCGCGTCACCCACGGCCGGCCACGGGCGGCGGGCGCTCCCGGGGTGGCGGCACCGCACGCAACCGGGCCCGATGAGGGCCCGTCGGCCCCTGTGGACGACACCGGGACGCCGGCCGGCCTGGACGACCGCCTGATCCGCGCCACCCCCGACGAACGTCCTGTCGTGCCTCTCGGCCCGCCCGATGAAGAGCCGGTCACATCTCCCGGCTCGCCCGCCGTCCCCCTCGGCTCGACCGCGCGACACGCCACGACGGCCACCCTCGACCCGTACACAGGCGGCGTCGTGCCGCAGGGGCCGGGCGGTCGCGAGCCGGGGAGCGGCCGCGCGGTGTCGGCGGAGGACATCAGGAGCTACGAAGTGCTGGCCTGGACACCGCTGGTGATCCTGATCCTGCTCTTCGGCCTCTGGCCGGGCCTGCTGCTGTCGCTGACCACGCCGCCCGTGCAAGCCCTGCTGGGAGCCCTCTCATGATCCAGCAGATCGACTACTTCGCCATCGCGCCTCCTCTGGCGCTCGCCCTGGTGGCAGGGCTGGTGCTGCTGCTCGACGCGTTCCTGCCGGCCCGCCCGCGGACGAAGACCGGCCTGGGGCTCGTCACGCTGGCGGGCGTCCTGGTCTCCCTGGGCTTCGTGATCGCCCAGGCGGTCAGGGGCGGCCCGCCGCAGTCCACCTTCTGCGTCCCTCCCGGCCTCGCCGGCGGTCCCGCTCAGGCGGCGGGGCTGTGCTCGTTCGTCGTCGACAGGTTCACGCTGGTGTTCGCGGGCATGGTGCTCGTGGCCGCCGTGGTGGTCGTGCTGATGTCGATGACCGAGCTGGCGAGCGGGGCCATCCCCGTCGGCGAGTGGTACTTCCTGCTCCTGTGCACCCTCGTCGGCGCCGTGACCCTGCCCGCCTCCCGTGACCTGATCATGCTCGTCGTGGCGCTCGAGCTGGTCTCGCTCCCGGTCTTCGCCCTCACCGCGATGAAACGCTACGACGGCCGCTCGTCCGAGGCCGCCGTGAAGCTCTTCGTCGTCTCGGTCGTCTCGACGGCGATCATGCTGTTCGGCGTGTCCCTCCTGTACGGCATCGCGGGCACGGTCTACCTGTCCCGCCTGGGGGCCGTGCTCAGCGGTCGCGTGGCGGCGCCGGGCATGGCGGGGGACGCGGCACTGGCGACCGCGCAGGGCCTGCCCGCGGTGGTGACGGTCGGGGTGGTCCTCGTGGTGGCGGGCTTCGCCTTCAAGATCGCCGTGGTGCCGTTCCACTCGTGGGCCGCCGACGTCTACCAGGGCGCTCCCGTCCCGGTGGCCGCGCTGCTCTCGGTCATCTCGAAGGCGGCCGGGTTCGCGGGGCTGATCCTCGTGCTGGTCACCGCCCTGTCCGGGCAGGCCGCCACCTGGACGCCGATCGTGGGGATCCTGGCGGCGCTGACCATGACCGTGGGCAACCTGCTCGCCATGCGCCAGCGCTCCGCCGTACGCCTGCTGGCCTGGTCCTCGGTCGCGCAGTCCGGCTACATCCTGGCGCCGCTGGCGGTCGCGGCCACGTCGGGGGCGGTGAGCGCGTCCATGGCCTATCTGGTCATCTACGCGGCCATGAACCTCGGCGCGTTCGCCGTCGTCATGCTCGTGTCCAGGACGGCCCCCCGCAACGAGCTGGACGACTACCGGGGCCTGATGTTCCGGCGTCCGGCGGCGGGCATCGCGCTGGCGTTCTGCCTGGTCTGCCTGGCCGGTCTGCCCCCGGGCCTGGCCGGGCTCTTCGCCAAGGTCTTCGTCTTCCGCGAGATCATCGAGGGCGGCTCCGGCTGGCTGGCGCTGGTCATGGCGGTCAACACGGTGATCGGCCTCTACTACTACGCGATCTGGACCGCCCGCCTGTTCACCCCCGACGGCGGAAGGCAGCCGTCCCGGTATCGGCCGCCCGCCGCGGCCTGGCTGGCCATGGGGCTGGCGCTGGTGGCGGCCATCCTGTTCTCGATCGCCCCTCAGCTCGTCCTGGACATGACGTCCCTGTCGGCCTCGGGCTGAGCGCTTAGCCCCGACATACGCGACAAAGCCGACGAACAGCTGCCACCGCACGAACGGCGGCCACCGCTTGAAAGTCGCGCTCCGCCCCCATCTGAGCACGGCGGGGAACGAAGAGCCGGGTCATCATCGTTGGACCTGGTGAACCCACACCACGAAGGGGGGAACCTTGCACCACAACGGTCTGCGCACCGCCGTTCTGCTCGGCGGACTGTCGGCGCTGATTATCGCGGTGGGCGCGTGGTTGGGCGGCGGCACCGGTGTGCGGATCGCGTTCGTGCTCGCCCTGCTGAGCAATGGCGTCGCCTACTTCTTCTCCGACCGCATCGCGCTCTCGGCCATGCGGGCCAGGCCCGTCAGCGAGGTGGAGCAGCCCACCCTCTTCCGGATCGTCCGCGAGCTGTCCACCGAGGCCCGCCAGCCGATGCCCCGCCTGTACATCTCGCCGACGGTGCAGCCGAACGCGTTCGCGACGGGCAGAAGCCCGCGCCAGGCCGCGGTGTGCGTCACGTACGGCCTGACCCAGCTGCTGGACGAGGCCGAGCTGCGCGGAGTGATCGGGCACGAGCTATCACACGTGTACAACCGGGACATCCTCATCTCCTCCGTGGCCGGTGCGCTGGCCACGATGATCACCTGGCTGAGCTACATGGCCGTGTTCTTCGGCGGCTCGGACGATGACGAGGGGCCCGGCTTCGTGGGCGCGCTGCTGATGATGGTGCTCGGCCCGGTGGCCGCCGGGATGGTGCAGATGGCGATCTCCCGTACGCGGGAGTTCCAGGCCGACGAGGCGGGCGCCAGGCTCACCGGCGACCCGCTCGCGCTGGCCTCGGCCCTGCGCAAGATCGAGATGGGTGCCCGCAGGCTCCCGCTCCCCGAGAACAGCCGCCTCACCTCGGCCTCCCACATGATGATCGCGAACCCGTTCAGAGGCTCCGGCTTCGGCCGCCTGTTCTCCACCCACCCGCCGACGTCCGAGCGGGTCGCCCGCCTCGAGCGCATGGCCGGCTACCGCCGCTAGTGGGCCAGATGGGCAGGTCTCCGCGGCTGACCGAGGCAGAGCGCCGGCTCTGGAACGCCTTCCCCACGGGCGAGACCGTCGAGCTGGGCCCGTTCGAGATCGGCGCCAGCCGCAAGGCCGGAGCGAACGCGCCCAAAGACGGCGACACCTGGGGCCCCGACCGCTCGATCAGGGCCGAAGTGATCGCCTGGCTGCTGCTCGGCGCCCGCGATGCGGGCACCGGCTCGGTCCCCGCGGTACGCCTGCGCGGCGCGAGGATCACCGGCCGCCTTGAGATCGTCGGCGGCACGATCCCGCACGAACTCATCCTCGTCGGCTGCCACCTGGACGAACCCGTCCGCCTCACCGGCTCCACCACCCGCACCGTACGCCTGACCGACTGCAGCTTCCCCGGCTTCGTCGCCGCCGACATCCGCGTCGCCGGCCACCTCAGCCTCTCCGGCTCCGACATCACCGGCACCCTCCGCCTGAACCGGGCCCAGCTGGAGAACGGCCTGTGGCTGGGAGGCACGAAGGTGGTGGCCGACGACGACGAGGAATGGGCCATGTACGCCAACGCCATGGTCGTCGACTCCGGCATGTACCTGCGCAATGCCGACTTCACCGGCGGGATCAGCCTGCTCGGCGCCCGCCTGAACGGCGGTTTCTTCCTGGAGGGCGCAACCCTCCGCAATCCCGGAAAGGAAGCGCTCTATGCAGACAACCTGGTCGTCGAGGACGCCATGCGCTGCACCGACGGTTTCCTCGCGATCGGCTCAGTACGGTTACGAGGCGCACGAATCAACGGAACCCTCGCCTTCGGTGGAACCGTCCGGAGCCCCGACACCCTCTACGCCCTCCACCTGAGCCACATGGAGGCCCGCGAGCTCGACCTCAGGCCCGCGCAGCCCATCGATGGCGTCGTCACGCTGGCGCACACGAGGCTCGGCACGCTGACCGACCACCTCTCCACCTGGCCGGAGAAGCTGCGCCTGAACGGCCTTACCTACGACCGATTACGCGGCTCCGGCGTGCCCGAGCGGATCAAGTGGGTCACGCGCGACCCCGAGGGCTTCAGACCGCAGCCGTACGAGCAACTGGCCGCCTGGTATCTCCGTGACGGCAACGACGCGCTCGCCCGGCGTACCCAGCTGGCCAAGCTCCGCGCCCGGCGGCAGACGCAGGGGTTCGGGGGCCGTGTGTGGGGGCGGCTGCTCGACCTCGCGGTCGGCTACGGCTACCGCCCCTGGCTGGCGGGCGTGTGGTTCACGCTCCTCCTCGCGGTCGGAACGGTCGTCTTCGCCATCAACCCCCCGAGGGCCCTCAAACCCACGGAGAGCCCCGATTTCAACTCCTTCGCCTACACCTTCGACCTACTGCTCCCGATTCCCGCATTTGGGCAACGAGAGCTATTCGACCCGGCGGGATGGACGCAGTGGCTCGCGTACGGGCTGATCGTCTGCGGCTGGATCCTGGCGACGGCGCTGATCGCGGGCGCTACGCGGATTCTTCGCCCGCAATGATCTTCCGCATGATCGCCCCGAGGTCCTCGGGATAGACGATCTCCTCGGTGCCGTCCAGCTCGGCCACGGTCCACCACCGGTAGGCGGTCGTCGTGTCCTTCTCGATCTGCTCCATGTGATCGAACGACACGGCCGCGTCGGGGCCCACCCGGATGGCGAAGAAGCTCTGGTCCTGGGTGAAGGCGTACTGGCTCCAGGTGAACTCGATCAGCCCCGTCGCATGCGGCCCCGTGAACCGGTCGATCTCCGCCCGGATCCCGACCTCCTCGTACAACTCCCGCGCGGCAGCGTCCTCCAGCGTCTCACCCTCCTCCACGGCCCCGCCGATCGTGAACCAGAAGCGTTTTTCCGGCTGTGCTGGATCGAAGCCATGAAGCAGGAGGACTCGGTCTTGTTCATCGATGGGCAACACGCGTGCCGTGAACCGGCGCAGGGGGATCTTCGTCACGTTCCGAGCTTACGGCGGAAGCCTCACGAGACGCGTGATGCGTACCACCGACCCTCCGGCGGAACCCCGTACAGATGTGCCTACAGACTGGCCTACAGGCGTGGACGTGGCCGAACGTCCCCAACCGGGGCAGAGTCCGGCTGGCTGGCTGGCTGGCCGGCCCGAGGCACAGGTGAGACACGCGCTCTCACGAGCAACGCGCCCGGCCGTGTGCCTCGATGTCCCGCGGCGGTCTTCCAGCACCGATTCACCACTCAGAGCCGTACGGAGGGGCTCTGTCAGCGGTAGTTCACGAACTGCAGGGCGATGTCCAGATCCTTCCCCTTGAGCAGGGAAATGACATCCTGGAGGTCGTCCTTCTTCTTCGAGCTGACCCGCAGCTCCTCGCCCTGAATCTGGGCCTTGATCCCCTTCGGCCCCTCGTCCCGGATCAACTTGGAAATCTTCTTGGCGTTCTCCTGGTCGATGCCCTCCTTCAGGCTGACCAGCATGCGGTATTCCTTGCCCGACAGCTTGGGCTCGCCCGCGTCGAGGATCTTCAGCGAGAGCCCCCGCTTGACCACCTTCTCCTTGAACACGTCGAGCGCGGCACCCGCCCGCTCCTCGCTGTTCGCCTTGATCTCGATGTTGTTCTGCCCGGACCAGCTGATGCTCGCCCCGGTACCCTTGAAGTCGAAGCGGTGCCCGATCTCCTTGACCGTCTGGTTCAGAGCGTTGTCGACCTCCTGGCGGTCGATCTTGCTGACGATGTCGAAAGACGAATCGGCCAAAACACCCATCCTCTCAGCTGCGAAGGGAATCGGCCCGAGCCTGATAAGCGCGGACCCAGCGAACGAGCCTAGCCAGCATCGGCCCGCCGTGCAGGACCCCGACCCCCGTACGCAAAGAATCCCCTTTGCCAGCTCCGTCCACCCCCACCCCGCCCGCCCTCCGGGGCCCACCCCCGCCACCCCGCTCCGCGACACGCGGCCGGCGAACCGGGCGTGATGGCGCCTGTTTCGGGGAGGGAGCTAACCCGGGATCCGGCTCGGGACAAACCGGTGTCACGTACACCTCGGAAGTCCGCTATTCTTCTTTCTGTCGCCGCGAGAGCGGATGGCACGGCAGGTTGCCCGAGTGGCCAAAGGGAGCGGTCTGTAAAACCGTCGGCTCAGCCTACGCAAGTTCGAACCTTGCACCTGCCACCAGCAGTAAGTGCAGCTCAGAGGCCCTACGGGGCCTCTTCTGCATTTCGGGGGTATGCAGCCGGATGCCGTTGTGAGCGGCCGTTTGTCGGTGGTCACGGGACATACGCGGGATGGACCTGGGGACGTTTCCCCAGGTCGAGGCCCATGATCCGGAGTATGCGCCGGATGACGTGGCCCCTGCAACGTCGAAAGGCCCCGGGGATACCGGAGCCCTTCGAGTGGTGCCGTCCGTGATCTCATGCAGTGAGTACGTCCGCGATCCGCTGGTTGACGATCTCCTCCTGGCCGTCGATGCACTTGGCATAGACCCTGAGCAGGACGTCCACCCCGTGGCCGGCCCGGGCGGCTACCTCTGGAGCCGGTACACCGCCGTTGAGCCAGAGCGAGACGGCCGCGTGCCGCAGGTCATACGGCCGCCGCGCGAGCGGTGAGGCAACCTGAGCCGGTGTGAGGGCGAGGGTGCGGGCTTCCTGCCAGACCTCGGTGTAGGCCGTCGAGGCGACCACGCCGCCGCGCTCACTGCGGAACAGCCGTCCGTCAGGCGCGACACCGAACTCTTCGATGTGTTGCCGAAGGATCTTGACCAGTTCCGGCGGGATGGGGATGCGGCGGACGTCGTCCTCGCCCCGATGCTTGAGGCCGCGCAGCTCGTGAGCGTCCCCGCTGTCGGTCCAGCGGCGGTTCACCTCGGGGCGCGAGCCGTCGAGCGTGAGCCGTCCCCAGCCGTCCGCCGGGAGGTAGCAGTCCTGCTCGCGGAGGCTGACCGCCTCACCGGGCCGGAGGGCGGCGAAGTACATGCAGGCGAACATGCCCATCAGCCGACGCCCCCGCCCCTTCCCGTCACGCTGGCGCTTGCCCACGTAGGTGAGCGCCACGAGGAGTTCCCTGGCCTGGCGAGGGTTGACCACGACCCGCGGATCCACGGTCTCGGTAGTCTTCGGGAGCTTCCACTTGATCCGGTGCAGCGGGTTTGACGGCAGCTCTTCCAGCTCTACCGCGTACTCGAAGACGTGGTGCAGGACAGCGCGCTTCCGCCTGATCGTGTTGGCGCCGGCCTGCTTGCCGTCGAGGCGGAGGGCGAGGGCGTCAAGAGCTGGGCGGACGGCCTTGGTCTCGTTGAGGTCTGCCATGTTGAGCGATGCGGCCTCCAGCCAGCGGACGGCACGCGCGATATCAGCAGGCATGGCAGGCTGCTTCCCCTCGGGCAGCAGCACGTAGTGGCGCAGGGTCTTGCGGAGGAGCGCGGCATCCGGGCGTCCGGCCTTTTCCTTCGTCAGTGCCGGGAGAGCCGTCGCCAGGGCGTCGGACATGCTGTCTCGGCTCTTGGCAGCCGCGTACGGCCAGCGCGCCTCAACATAGGCCTTCACGAAGTCGAGGACCGTCCGCGCGTCCTTGGCTTTGGTCATCGACTCGGGGAGACCGGTCTCCAAGTCGAATGCCTCACCGTGTCTTGCGGCCTGTCGTAGGTCGGTGAGGAAGCTCTCGCCGAGGGCCTTGGTCTTGTAGGTCTTGGACTTCTCCCGGCCGCCGACCTTCCAACGCACTTCGTAGGAGGGTGACTTGCTGGACTTGTTCCGCCGGATCTCCCAGAACTTCACGTCGTACGAAGTGGTCATGCGGCGCTCCGGAGGGATTCGAGCCAGGCGTTGAGGTCGCTGCGGTAGATGCGGAGTTCGCCGTTGGGCAGACGGATGCCGTCCGGCGCCTTGCCAATCTCACGCCAGCGGTAGAAGGTGCGGCGGGAGACGCCGCCGAGCTCGTCGAGGACCTGGCGGACGGTCAAAAGTTCGTCGTGCTTGGTCATGCGGCCCTCCCCAGGTCCTCGGTTGCCGAAAGGTCTTGGCCGTCTGCTCTGGCTTCCAGTTCGCGGAGGTGGGCGCGCCAGCGTTGGCGTTCGTGGACGGATCGGAGGAGTCTGGCGGCGAGGGGTGGCACGTTGGCGTCGCCGGCCGGGACGGGCCGCCAGATGTAGCGGTGTGGGTCGGTGGGCTCGTCGGCCTGGCCGAGGGCTTCCAGGACCCAAGTGCGGCGGTCCTGCTTGTGTTCGGCGAGGGTCTTGTTGCTCCACTTGCGGGAGACCAGGACCCGGCGTCCGGCATAGCCGAGGTGGTCGGGCTTGTGGGCTTTGCCACGGCATCGGCCGGGGTGCATGCCGGGCTTGGCGTCCTTGGGCTGGATGCCGTAGCGGAGCCAGTTCGGGCAGGTCGCCGAGCACGGTTCGTAGCGAAGGGCATCGAGCATGCGGGCGGCATGTTGCTGCTGGGCCTGGCCGCCGTCGAGGGCGTCGCCGAGTGACTTGGTGAGGTACTTGGACAGGTAGCGGATGCACTGGTCGGCGTCCGGGGTGCCCGCGAGCATGCCTTGGACATCGACCTGTTCGCCGAAGCGGATCACGTGGAGCGGTTCGGCGTCTTCGTCGAGCGTGTCGAGGGCTTCGTCCCAGGTGGGCAGAACTTCCCCGGTGACCGGGTCGAGGTAGCCGGCCTGCTCGTCCCAGACGGGCAGGTGGTCACCGTCGAAGCGCACTTTGTCAGCCTGGGGCCACCAGACCTGGTGGTAGGTGGCGGCGGCTATCTGCTTGATTTCGGCGCGTGGGAGGGTGCCGCGGATGGCCATGTGCAGGTGTGGGGCGAGCCGCTTCTGTGGCTCGACCGAGGCGAAGTACTGCACGTCATAGCCCGCGACGCGGCGCAGATTCTGCACGAAGCGATCCACGAGCTTGGAGAAGTGCAGCGCGTCTCGCGCGGCACGCTGGTAGTCGTAGGTGCCGGGGTCGATGGGTACGCCGTCGCGAACCTTGCCGTAGGAGGGCAAGGTGAGCGTGACGAACAGGGACGGCCGGTAGACCTTGCCGCCTGCGCCCTGGAAGGTGCGTCCCAGGGTGGTGTGGGCCATCTTGCGCTTGGGCAGGTCCGGCGCGTCCTGTCTCCGCCGGGTGGAGCGCGAGCGCTTGGCGGCCGTACGGCCGAGGACATTGCCGCGCATGCCTGCGGCGTTGATCTCCTCGTCCAGGCCCGCGATGATCGCATCCAGTTCGGTGGTGTCGTCGCCGGCCTTTTCGGCGGCGTCGCGCTGGGCTTGGTAGTCGGCGCGGAATTCCACCAGCCAGCGCTGTTCCTCGTTCGGCTCGTCGGGCGTGATGGCGGGTTCGGCGTCGAGGTGCCAGCCCTCGCGGCATTGGGCCTTGCGGAGCTGCTTGTTGCGCTTGGCGCACGGTGGGCACTTGCTGTCGAGGGTGGCCCCGCACGGCACGTCGATGATCTCCCACTTGCCGGTGACGACGTCGAGGCGCTTGAGCGGGACGGGCCGGATGCAGACGCCGTGTTGCTTGGCGACCTCTACGAGCACGTCGCGGGCCATCGGCATGGCCTGGCGGACGGCACGGGGGAGGGCGCGGTCGTGCGGGTGCGTCATGGGGTCCTCCCTTCGTCGGTGGTCTCGGTCATCAGGGCGCAGAGCCGGTAGTGGTCGTGGAAGGCGTTGGCGTGGACGTGGGGGTGGTAGAGCTCGAAGACCCGCATGCGGGGCAGATCACGCGCGGCCAGCAGGACCATGAGCGGACGACCTACGACCAAGCTGATCTCGTCGGCGGTGCCGTGGAAGCAAACCTTCACGCGGCCTCCCCGCGGAAGGCGTCGACCATGGCGCGGATGTCGTGATCGGAGACGTAGGCGGCGCGGACCCGGATGGGTTCGGGGCTGGTCTCCAGCCGGACGTAGCCGACGCCCGCGCCCTGCTCCGGGACGGGTGAGATGTGGTCGGCGAGTGCCCCCCGGTCGCGTGCGCCGTCGCCGAGGACCATGTCCACCTGCTCGGACTCGTCCAGGCGGAGAGCGATCTTGTCTGGGAAGAGGTTGCGGACGTTCATGACCTCTTTGCGGGGATCCTGGAGCGCGGCCAGGACGCCGACGCCGACCGCGCGGCCTTGAGTGGTCAGGGTGGCCAGGGCAGCGGAGATGCGCTGTCTGAGCTGCCGGTCGGACTGATAGGCGGTCAGGAACGCCACCTCATCGACGACGACCAGGACGAACGGGTCCTCAACAGTAGGGATGTGGGAGCGCTGGGATCCGGCGAATCGAGCCGCCCGTTTCTGCATGACGCTCACGGCCTCGTCGAGCAGGTCGGCGCATTCCTCGGGCGTGGCCGCGTACCGATCGCCGAACAGGTCGCGGCCGTAGGGCAGTTCCATGAGCTTGGGATCCAGCGCCCACAACTCGACCAGGCCCGCGCTGACGGCCGGGAGAAGGGAGCGGATGACGGACCAGATGATCGACCCCTTGCCGGCCCCGGTCGCGCCCGCGACAAGGACATGCGTGCCGTGTACCTTGAGCCGCCACGGCCGCCCGTCCTCGCCTTTGCCGATCTCGACCGGCCCCACGGTCGGCTCCTCTGGGATATCGAGCGCTGGGAGGGGTGAGGCGAGGGGGTCGCTGCGCGGGAAGGTCAGCGTCAGCCATCCAGCGCGGGACACCGCCACGCGGCACGACTTCGCGCCGAAGCCTTGGGCCAGGTGGTCGAGGCGATCCGCCCAGTCCTTGACGGTCTGGCCCTTGAGCATGCGTACGGTGACCAGGTCGGCCCACGAGGTGCAGGTGACCTTGCCCAGCCGGGGGAGGTAGTCCCGGCCCCGCAGGTGACGGCCGAGACCGGAGACGATCATGACGGGTTGCCAGTGCCGCCGGTAGATCCAGATGAGCCGCCACCAGGCCAGCAGCCGGTAGCCGACGAGACGGGCGAATGACGGCCGGTCGAGGAACGCCCACGAGGTCAGGGCCAAGACGATCGTCCCGGACAGGGCCGCTGCCAGTGGCCAGCCGTAGAAGTACCAGACAGCGCCGAGAGCGGTCGGGATGAGGGCCGCAATCGGGTGGCGCCAGACCGTGCGGACGAGCCTGGCGACCGTGCGAACGACGAGAATGACGATGGTGAGGAGGGCGGGTGTGGTGACGACGGCCGGGCGGAAGACGACGGCCGTGTCGGGCGTGGTGGAGACGAGGTTGCGCGCCTCGTCGCCAGGCAGCCGCTTGAACATAAGCTGGGTACCTCTCGTGATGTGGAGTCAGGGGAGAACCGAGGGGCCGCCGGAAGTTGCCGCTTCCAGCGGCCCCGCCTCTTGCGTCAGGCCGCCGAGTCTCCGGCGTCCTCGGCCGACTGCTCGGCGTGCAGGTGCTCGCAGTCGGCTAGGTAGCGAGCGGCGGCGTTGAAGATCTCGCGGGCGGTGGTCAGGTCGGCTTCGGTGACTGGCCCGGCTCCGGTGGTGGAGATGTGCACGTTTGCCTCGGTGGAGTAGAGCTCCAGGTACGGGCGCGGGCTGCTGAGCAGGAGGCCGGCGCGGACCTTGAGGCCGGGCGTGTGGAAGGAGACGCCGACGTGCGGCGTGGACTCCGGTCGCAGGGACAGGGTGACGTAGGTGTACGGGTGGGAACTCATGCCGCGACCCCCTGTCCGTCGGGCAGGCCGTAGAAGCTGCGTTCGACGGAGCGGGCGAAGCGGTGGGCCGCGTGGGCGAGCTGGCGGGCGAACTCCAGGTCCTCCACCGTCACCGGGCCGTCCGTGGTGACCAGGACGGAGGTGGCGCCGAAGTCGAGCGCCAGGACGGGCTCACGGCGGGCGAACGGGTGGCTGAGCGTGCGGGCGGCGTGCCCGGTGGTCAGCCGGATCACGCTGTTGCGCGGCGTACGGCGTCGGGTCATTTAGGCGGCATCCTTTCCGGCCGAAGCCTTGTTCTGGGCGGGCTGGGCTTGCTGGCGGGGTGCGTGCATCTCGCGGACCTTGATCGAGTACGCGAGGCGACCGGCCGCGTTGACGTACGGCGTGACCGTGATGCCGTCGAACGCGACCGGCGTGAACGGCAGCCCCGGCATGGGTTGCGGGGGCACCGGCTGGACCGGCGCGAGGATCTTGACCGCCACCGTCTTTTGGGCGGGCTTGAGGGTCGGGTCACCGTCCATGACCGCGACCTGCCAGATCAGCTCGGCGGTCTGCTTGTCGCGGGCCTGCACGAACCGGCCGTTGGACGAGGCGTCGAAGTCCTTGACGGGCTCGACCTCGCCGACGATGTAGCAGCCGTGCGGGAAGACCATGGAGTAGGTGACGGGGATCGGTCCCTGGATGGCCATGTGGTTCCTCTCTCTAGCGGAGGACAGCTGTTCGTTCGCTCGTCCACTTGTCCGCATGAGTTGAGAGTAAGAGATCGCAACTCGTCCGCACAAGTGGTTGAGCGGTAAATGGCGGGTAAGAGTTAGCTCACCTTGAAGACATCTTCGAGCTCGTGCAGAGTCCCGGGCAGTGCCAGGCTCACCACCATCAGCACGTTGCCGGCCGGATCGTGCACGGTCGCCAGCACGCCGAGCACCGGGTTGGACGACCCGAGCAGCTCGGCTTCGTCCTGGGTGGGCTTACGCGCGCTGACTCGTTCGGTGATGTGGTCGAAGCGCAGATGCTTGACTGACTGGAGATGCTGGCGGATGCCCCGCCGCAAGGGCTCGGGCTTGTCCAGGTCGGTGCCGATGGCATGTTCCAGCGGCACCCAGATGGTCTCTACCGCTGAGATCACATCGGCTTGCCGCGCCACTCTCTTCCGCGCGATCAGCGGAGTTCCCTCGGCGACACCCAGCAGGCGCGCGACATGACGGGGAGCCGGTACGCGCCCCGCCTCCAGGACCGCATCAGGATCCTCGCCCTGCTCGGTCGTGCCCAGGCTGGGGCGTACGGTCTCGGCCGGGCTCTGGGGCCGGCCTTTGACGAACGACCCGCGTCCGTGCTCGCGTTCGATCCACCCCTGCATGGCGAGGGTCTGCAGGGCACGCACGACAGTGGTCCGGCCGACACCAAGCTCACGCACAAGCTGCGTTTCGGACGGCAGCATGTCGCCCGGGGCGTACTCGCCCGATTCGATCCGTTCCTGAATCGTCCGCATGACCTGCGCGTACTTGGGTGGGGCGAAATCCATGCCCATCTCAACCGCCCGTTCACTCTTCCACTTGTGCGCATAAGCACAGTACCGGCTGAGGCAACGCCTGTCAGCGGCCCTGATCCAAAGGACAGCAGGATGTAGCCCGCTCAGGAGCCCTTCACCAGAGCGACACATCTGGAACAGGCCCTCGATGCGGTGGCGGAGAACGGCACCGACCAGCCGCACATCGGCAACGGCCCTGCCGACGCCGAACACACCGCCGTCTTGGCGCCCGGCTCCACGGCATGCAGCACCACCGTTTGCCCCGTCTTCCTCCACCCGGTCACGTACGCCGGGGGAGCGGGCACGTCGACCAGCTCTTTCAGATCGAGGTCATCCCACCGCAGCGACCAGCGCCGTACGCCACCCGGCAGCTCCCAGTCATCACCGTCGAGCTCGACCAACGCCGTCGTGCCACTGCTCAGCACCGCCACCACCACACCCTCACGCCCGAGCAACTCCGAACGATGAGCACGCGTGGACGCATGACTGTGCAGCGTGTCCACGATCGTCGCCCGCCACCCGACCCGCGACGACACTGCCGGACTCACAACGGCTCCACGGTCCAGACGGAGCGGAGTTCGGCGTAACGCCTGGCGATCCGGCGAGCCGCCCGGAACGGATCATCCGTCGGATGCCACGCGTAAATGACCCGGTGACGCTCTGGATTCCACCCGGTACGCCACCAGAACCGCCCGCCGTCGCACCAGACGACCAGCCCCACCCAGACCGAAACCAACGCCAGCCCATAACCATCATGGACATCGGCATTGATTCCGTCATAACGCAATTCCTGCTGGAGCAGCTCGGCCGACCGGAAGGGATCGACGTTGATCAGCATCGGGGCGCTCATTTGGCAAGCCGCTCAAAAAGGATGTACCCCGCCCGATCGAGGTAAGCGCGGAAGATAAGACGGCTTGACACAGCGTCAGGACCTGCGCCGAAGTCATAGACCTTGTGGACGATGGTGCCCTGAACGGAGGCGTCACCGGGGATGCGGCGCATCGCCTTACGCAGCTCATCCATCGCGGTGGCCTGGAACCCTGAGGACCCGCACGGCCCCAGAACGTCACCCTCCTGCGTGGGGATGCGGACTTCCCAGTCGAACCGCTCCTGCGGCGTCTCGGCCGGCCCCTGGCAGTGCAGGCATTCTTCCTGGGCGGAAGCCGCCAGGCCCATCCCCGCGGCCGTCGCGTGTCCGCGCCGGGTGACGATCTTCCATCCCCGTCCGTCGCACTCTGTGCATCTGACTGGCGTTGTCATGCCGGACAGCATGATTGCCCATACTTTTCAGACCTATCCCACGCTGATATACGACCCTTGGATATAGGCTCCGCCGCGCGAGGGAATGCATCATCCGGGCGCTAAAGCCGGAGGTCAGCAATGCAGAATGGCGCGTTCGACCCCATTGAACTACCCGTCACGGTCTGGGAACAGGAACAGACCCGGGAGATTCTCAGAAAGCGCGACATTGCCGGACTTTTCGGTATAGCAGGCAAATACGGCGCCAGCCAGGTCCGCATCGGCACCGCCACCGGCCTCGGCCAGCCCCGCGTCAACGCCATCCTGCACGGCAACGGCACCATCAAAGAACTCGCCGTCATCGAACGCATCGCCGCCGGCCTACGCCTGCCCGATCACGCCCGCATGCTCCTCGGCCTAGCCCCGCTCGACACCGCCTCACCCACCGGCGACCACGACGACGCACACGAAGAACAAACCACCGAACTCCTCAGCCGCCTGGACGCCGCCGCAGTAGTGGACGCCACCACGGTCATGATCCTGCGCACCGACACCAACAACCTGCGCCTACTGGACCGCCGCCTCGGAGGCCCCGCCATCGCCGACAAGATGCACGCCCAAATGGCCCAGATCCAACGCGCCCACCGCCACGCCATCCGCCCCGGCCTCCGCGCCCAGTTGGCCCACCTCCTCGCCGAGACCGCCTCACTCGCAGGCTGGCAGGCCATCAACACCCTGGCACTCAACGACGCCTGGACCCACTACGAACGCGCCAAAGCCGCCGCCTATGAAGCCGACGACCCAGCCCTACTGGCCTACGTCTCCGGCGAACAGGCCTACGTCCTCATGGAACTCGGCCGCCCCGCCGAAGCCACCGAACTCCTCCAGCACGTCCACCAGCAGCACCGCCACCACGTACCGGGACGCCTCCGCACCTGGCTCTCAGCCGCCGAAGCAGAAGCCGCCGCCATCCTCGGCGACGAGACCACCTGCCGCGCAGCCCTCGACCAAGCCACCATCCTCCTCCCCGAAGGCGACAGCGACCCGGACATGCCCTACCTGTCCATCAACGCCCACCACATAGCCCGCTGGCGCGGCAACTGCCTCGTCCGCTTCGGCGACCCCGACACCGCCGAAGACCTCCGCTCAGCCCTGGCCGGCATGGACGGCACCTACAACAGAGCCGAATCCGGCGTCCGCTGCGACCTCGGCCACGCCCTCCTCGCCCTCGGCAACCCCGACGCCGCCCAACCCCACATCCAACGTGCTCAACAACTGGCCACCATGACCGGCAGCCGCCGCCAACGCCGGCGCATCGACGACCTGTCCAAAGCCGTCAACCGCGCCCTCGGCCGTTGAGCCACACCTGAGCCTGAAGCAACCCGATCAACGTCCCCGACGTCCAGATATCCCCGCGTGCAATCATCTCCGGGACTTCACTCATGGGGATCCACTCAAGCCGGTCGGCCTCCACCTCACCCTCAGGCTTACCCACCTGCTCGGCCCCACGCCCCACGAACAGGATGTGCTCGGAGTCGACCATCCCCGCCATCGGCTGATACGACACCAGACGCTCAAGACCCGCTGGCCGATACCCGGTCTCCTCCTCCACCTCCCGCAGAGCCGTCACCATCGGATCCTCACCCGACTCGATCAGCCCACCCGGAAGCTCCCACCCCCACCGATCGAATACGAACCGATGCCGCCACATCATCAACACACGATCCTGCTCATCCAGCACGACAGCGATTGCGGCACGATCCAGATGCACGACGTGATGTTCGAACCGCTCCCCGCCCGGGATTTCCACGTCGGCCAGTCCCAATCGGATCCACCGGTTGTCATAGAGCAACCGCTCCCCGTGCACGACCCAGCGCGTCAGCTCAGCGTCATCACTCACACCGCGAAGCTACCGCCTCAGTCTCCCGCAGTACACAGCTTCATCGCAAAAGCCCATGAGGGATTGCACGAGACAACTTGTGGAACTGTATAACTGGCCGTCAGAACTCTACGCGTGAGGGACTTCCAGCTCCATATGGATGCTGAAAAGCCAATTGGGGTTGTACAAGTAATGCTAACCGAAAGCTTGTTCATCAGGATCTGTGGAACGTCGCTCTAGCCACGATCCGTCTCTCCGAGAGATTCCATCAAGGCTTGGAACCTCAAGCCGATCCGATACAACCATGTACTCGACTCCGACATGTTGTGTCGCCGCGGTATGAGAGATCGAAAACTGTGCGATACGCTGATCGGGGTAGAGCTTCTCGACGCGCGGGTCTACATCATAAGTAAGTAGCCAGTAGCGAAGTTGGTTTCCCGTAATCGTTTTCGCCAGCCGCAAATGATCTGCCCAGGACAAGGTATTCATGTACAGCTCATCGCCCTGTCCGAGATAAGGAGGGTCAATGTACGAGAACGAGGTACCTTTTTTATCCTTTAGAGATGACATGAGCTGGATTCCATCTTCTGAGAGAATCTCTACTCGGTGTCTGTAAGCACCTAGATTCTCGATCCGATCGATCAAGTCATCTTTGTTAAACCGTGCATCGATCTTCCAATTACCAGTTTGCTCTAGTCCTCCGATTGGCCTGGCGCCCAATATGCCAGATCTATTAGTTCGGTTTAGGAAAAACGCCGCGAACGCCAGGTCTATGCCTTCGGCTGAGTCGGATCTGTAGATTTCTCGTTGTCGATGCCATTCCTCCATGGTCACCTCGCAGGACTTAATTCTGTCCACTAGCTCTGCTGTATTGAAGAATACAGATCGCCAAAATTGCGAGATTCCTCGGTTTAGATCATTTAGAACGATGCGGTCAACGACCTCAAGGTGCAGGAGCGCGACTGCCGCCCCTGCACCTCCAGCGAATGGTTCTATGTATGTTGTTGGACGTGGTCGTTGAACCCGGATGAGCCGCGCAAGAAACTCCGTCATCTTGCCCTTGCCGCCCGGGTACCGAAGAGGACTCACGTATTGCATCAGGTCTTTGCCTGTCCAATCGCCGAGTCGAGTTCCTTCAGGAAGTCGACGTACTTGTCCGCGATTGAACGTAGCTCCACCGCGGTAGGGAAGTAGTTGGGGTTGTGGAGGAAGGCGTTGAGAGTACTTCCACCAATGATGCTGTCAGGCGCACCGACCTGGTTGCGGATATCCTTGTATCTCTTATCTTTCCCTGATGGATCTAGATAAGTAATACACGTCTGCACCTTCTGGCGCAGTTCATCCCTAGGCGGCGGAGTCCACCCGCAGTCGACAATGGCCTGCGAGACTACGAATTCGATCACCATCCTGGTGAGTGCAGCCGCGCTATTCCTGAAGGTGTCCGCGTCAAGTTTCTGAGCCTCGCGGAGTATGTCTCGGGTGCGCGGGCCACAGTTCCGGAGTCTCAGAGCATAAAATAGCTTCTTTGACCGAGCCCGCTCACGCTCGGTCCTTTTACTATCAGGTTTCTGTTTGGGAGAAGTTTCTTCATCGCCTTCGGCGGTGGCCGTAGCACCGCCGTCGTCATCACTGCCGTCGCCGGCCTTGCCACCACCTGCGCTGTCAGCCTCATTGCTGCCTGAACCCGCACCCGCGGAATCTCCAGCCGTTGATCCCTCTTTGGCAGCTTCTTCGTCTGATCTATCTGTTGACGACTTCGGGTCCTCGGAAGCAGCAGTGTCATCGGTCGAGGGGGAGTCAACAGACTCACCGAGCCTCTCGGCGAGTGTCCGGACGTATTCTTTTCTCTGGTCCTTGAGCTTAAGGGCGGATACTGTCAGGTCTCCCGCGAGATCGAGCAGTACCTGATTGAGACGTACGAGTACTGCGCTATCGCTCTGGGTCAAGTGCATGTCATGGCCAACAAGGTCGAATCCGCAGTACGCACGGAACTCGGGATCTCCGACTAGGCGGCCGAAGGTAGTGATCTTGCTGTCGAAGATATTCTCAGCCAGCTGAAAGAGCGTTTCATTGGCTCCAGCCTCAGCTTTCTCGAACACCCAGTCGAGAACTGCAAGGGCCTTGTATTCCTGAGTCCCCGCTGCCGCGAATGCACGCGTGCGCTGGCCTGTGCTCCATCGAACCGTTCCAGCACCGTCGAGTTCGCCGCCGTGCCGTACCTCTAGCCAGGGCATTGCCTCTTCCCTGGAGTCCACGACTTTTACCCTAAGGACTGTAGGCAAAGAGGCCCTTTTGGCCAGCTCCGTGAAGAGATTCCGATAGCGCGGAAGCGGGCAGATCGCGGGCTTCAGCAATAGCTTGAGGGCTGCCACTCTACGGTTTCCTTCGAGTACGGTGTACTCGGTTCCCTGCCGGAGAACCACCAGTCCGTCGATGGGACTGAGGCCATTCTCAATGATGTGGACGGCGAGGTTGTAGAGCTTGATTGGCTGGTGACCAAGGAGCGCACGGATGGCCTCCTCCTGGCTTGCCACTTCACGGTGGCGCGGGTTCTTGACGTCAAGGAGGAGACTTGAGATGGGGAGATCTTCGTCGGTCACCATGTCAGCTAGGATGCCACCGCATACGCGGAGCCACAAACGGAATTCTCTCGTGTAGGCAGCTGATTACATATTGTTATATGGGATCCCGGGGTGCTCCTGACGGTGCAACCCTATTACTCCCTCCATGTGCCATTTGTGTGACTTGTGTCCCAAGGCAGTGACAGCTTGTCCTTGGGGCGATCACGTGCAACTCTCCGGCGATTGTGATCATGACATGCCATCTGGTCGCTTGCAAGGTGAGCGCGGCAAAGGTCGCGTTCTGCTGGGTGTCCACCGCAGAGCGGTGGCCTCAGGGTGTCCACCGATCCGATGCACTCCATGGACCGGACACGTTGAGGGCGCAGAGACGCAGCCGCGCACTGCCGAATTGTTCTTGTGAGTATCAAGCGGCGGCGCGGCGCGCCGCCGTACCCCCGGCCCTCCGCCCGCCCGCCGTCCGGGCGTGCGGCCTGGGGGCCGGTCCCGGACGGCGGCGGGACACCGGGCCGGGCACCGCACGCCGTCCCCGCCGTACCAACCGAACGCCCCGACCGGGGTTGCCGCGCCGCCGCACAGGTGCCGCCCTACGATCGCCACTGCATGGCTGGACGCCGTACGTGCTTGGGGGCAATCGACGATCCAGGGTTCGTTCCTCACCCTGGCTCACCGAGGAACGTGGTTGACCACCCCTGCCTTGTACCGCCTGGAACGGAGCCTTTGGCTGGGGCGCTCAGGTTCCGGGATTGTCACGCAGGTTCGAGGTGGTCGGCGAGGCGGCGGAGCGTGATCGCGAAGTTGCCGCGTATCCGGGGAAGGACAGGCTGGCGCGAGCGCTGCGGGATCATGCGTAGCCGTGCGGCCTCGGCTCGCTGCTCAGCCAGGTCCGCACGAACGAGCTCTTCATACAGGTGATGCATGGAAGGCTCCTCAGGGGTCCTGGGGGAAGGCGTGGTAGAAGAGGAAGACCGGGCGGGTGTCCGGCGGAGTCGCGCTCGATTCGACGCGCGACCTGGTCAGCTCGCGCCACGGCTCCAGCACGGCATTGAGCTGGTCGCGGAGCTGCGCGAGCTCGTCGCTGGTGAGCCGTAGGTGGCGGCTGCTTCCGAAGGCCACGTTCTGCCAGTCCTCGGGAAACGTCCTATGAGTGCGTTCCCAGTCGCGCAGCCGCTCGAACTGGTCGATCACCCACTGTGAAGTCCACGCCCGCACCACGGCTCTTTCTTCCGGGGTTTCCAGGCCCGTCACTGCCAACCCGCCCATGGCCGCCCGCACCCAGCGTTCCCGGCTGTCGCGAGCGAGCTCCGGCACTTCCTCGATCAAGGCATGTTCCTGCATCTGCCGCAGGTGATAGCTGACCTGGCCGGGGTCGGCATCCATCCGTCTGGCGAGCTCGCTCACCGTGACCGGGCCGATCTGGAAGAGGAGGTTAAAGAGCTTCATCCGAAACGGGCTGGTCATGACCTTGAGCACGTCCAGGTCATCAATCTGTCGCATGGCCACGACGGTAAGACCAGCGGGTGAGAATGCTCAAGACGTCTACTGGATCTTGAAATCACGCGTCGGTGGCGTCGAGTGGTGGCATGAAGGGATGATCGTGCCTGCCGCTGCCTCGCGGGACATGCGCGGGATGATCTTCTCGGGTCGCGGGCAAGCGAGAGTCGTACCCGAAGGTCAGGGGCCTGATGCAGTCAGGAACGTCGACCCGCTGTAAAACCGTCGGCTCAGCCTACGCAAGTTCGAACCTTGCACCTGCCACCAGCAGTAGCTGCAGGTCAGAGGCCCTTCGGGGCCTCTTCTGCGTTTCAGGGGTACGCAGCCGGATGCCGCCGTGAGCGGCCCGTTGTCGCAGGTCCCGGAACATGCCCGGAATGGATCACGGGACGTTCCCCCTGGTAGGGGGCCTTGATCCGTAATCTCTGCGGATCGCGTGCTCGTGGGAACGCATTGGGAACGCCGAAGGGTCCCGGTGGCGTTCCGGGACCCTTCGGAGTGGTGTTGAGTGATCATGCGGCGAGTGCGTCCTCAATCCGCCTGTTGGCGATCTCCTGTTGGCCGTCCAGGCACTTGGCGTAGACCCTGAGGAGCACATCCACGCCATGTCCGGCCCGTTCGGCTACGTCGGGGGCTGGTACGCCCGCGTTGAGCCAGAGGGAGACGGTGGCGTGTCTCAGGTCGTACGGTCTGCGGGCCAGGGGAGAGGCGACCTGGGCGGGGGTGAGCGCCAGGGCTCGGGCGTCCTGCCAGACCTCGGTGTACGCGGTCGAGGCCACGACCTTGCCGCGTTCGCTGTGGAACAGCCGGTCATCCGGGGCGACGCCGAACTCTTCGATGTGTTGCCGAAGGATCTTGACCAGCTTGGGTGGGATGGGGACCGGGCGGACGTCGTCGTGGCCCCGGTGCTTGAGGCCGCGTTCCTCGTGGGCGTCACCTGTGTCGGTCCATTGGACGTTGACTTCGGGACGAGAGACGTCGACGAGGATGCGGCCCCAGCCAGTTGCCGGAAGATGGCAATCCTGCTTCCTGAGAGCGACGGTCTCGCCAGGACGTAGGGCGGCGTAGTACATGCAGGCGAACATGGCTTGGAGCCGAGGCCCGCGACCTCGCCCGCCTACGGGGGCCACTGCGGTCAGCAGTGCTTCAGCCTGGCGTGGATTCACCACGACCCGCGGATCCACCGTCTCCGTGGTCTTCGGAGGCTTCCACTTGACCTTGTGCACGGGGTTGGCGGGCAGTTCCTCCAGCTCCACCGCGTACTCCAGGACGGCACGAAGAACGGCGCGCGCTTGCGGCGGATGGTGTTGGCGCTCGCTGCTTTGCCGTCTAGGCGGAGCGCGAGGGCATCGAGCGCCAGGCGTACCGTCTTGGTCTCGTTCAGGTCGGTCAGGTCGAGCGAGGCACCTTCCAGCCACCACAGCGACTGTTTTCTCTCCAGCGGCACATCTGGGCGCTTGGCCTCAGGCAGGAGGGCGTACATGCGCAGAGCCGTGCGCAAGGTCTCGCGTCCGGGCGGCCGGGACGGTCCTTCGTGAGGGCGGGCAGGACCGTGGCGAGGCCATCGGAGATGCTGTCGCGAGTCTTGGCCGCCGCGTGCGGCCTGGGGGCCGGTCCCAGACGGCGGCGGGACACCGGGCCGGGCACCGCACGCCGGTCCCGCCGTAGCAACCGAGCGCTCCGACCGGGATTGCCACGCCGCCGCACAGATGCAGCCCTACGATCGCCACTGCATGGCCGGTCGCCGTAGATTGCTGGGGGCGATCGAAGGTCCAGGGTTCGTTCCTCACCCTGGACCACCGGGCCAACGTGGCTGATCGCTCTGCAAGAAGGCGTCCGAACTGCCGGAGAAGTAGCGCTCGGTGAGGGCCCGTACTGGCAACGCCGATAGGGTGCCCACCTCATCCAACAGGCAGAGCTCGAAGGAGTTGCCGGGACATGCTGCATGACCTATGGACGGTGGTAGACGAATCCGATCGAGCGCAGTGGGACTATGCGCCACTTGAACGTGTCGGCCCTCTGCGCTTCGGTATGAGCCTGCAGGAAGCGGTCGTCGTGATGGAGGCTCGCGGATACACATCCGAGGTTTCCCCAGTCGGCGAGGTCGGCCCCTTCGAGCAGTTGTGTACGCGATTCCGCGCCGTGGGCGCTCCCACGTACCGAGAGGACACCGTGGGGTACTACGTCGGGCCTATGGGATTGACCTGCATTACTGTCGACGCCTTGTCCGGACCCCAGGTCTCGTTCGATGGGATCCGGCTGGTAGGTCGGCCGCCTTCAGAGCTCTCAGCTGATCTCAGCGCCTACCTGGAGAAGACCGGCAGGGAAGTAAGGTTCACCCCGGAAGGGGACGTCGGCTCAGAAGAGCTGGGGATATACCCGCGTGCGCAGCGAGCCGGCGACGTTCTGCTCACCCGGCTGGTCTTTGGCAGGCCCAACGACTGGGCCAACACCATGTTCGACTGCATTCCGGCCGACGAGTGGCGCATCCACTGACCCGCTCGTGTGGGACGACCGCTCACCGCGCTCCATCTCATGATCCGGAATATGCCCGGAATGATCTTTGAGGCACGTGGCATTGGATACCACCCCACCGCAGGTGGGTGGGCAAGTGGAACCGGAACGCGTGACGCCCTGTGAAACCGTCGGCTCAGCCTACGCATGTTCGAACCTTGCACTTGCCACACCAGCGGGAAGAGGCCCGTCACCTGCGGAAACGCGGTGACGGGCCTCTCGCGTTGTGTCCGGCTGTCCACGGGTGACACCGGCGCTCTACGGTTGATCGTTCCCTATGCGTTCCCTATCGATCATGGTTGGTGGACCGCAGCGGATGTGATGTGTCTGCGGTGACACTGGCTCCAGCAACGCATGCGTCTACCGTCAGAAGGAGCGTCACAGAGCCCTCAGGAAAGGACTCAAATACCTTGGGACGGCAATGCGGCTACTCCGACAGCACTCTCGCCGCCCTCTAAGCGCTGGCGCGGGGCACGTGCTACTGGACCGACCTCCGTGTGATCAACCATCGTCGACACCGAACTGGCCAAGCTCGACGCCACCGGCTACCGGCCACTACGTTTCTACGAACGCGTCGTGACCCCGTCCTCGTGATGACCTGAGCACGGCGGCCAGAAGCACGCTCTCGCTCGTGGGCACACCGCGGTGGAGCTGGGCGACTCCACGCCAACATCCTGAAACGGTCCCGAAACCCAAAAGGACGGAACCAAAATCATCACCGTTGTCGGTTTCCCAAGCCGTCTGCACGGATGCGCGAAGTGGTCTGCACGAAACTCCGCTGAAGCCGAACTCGAAGGCCAGGACGGTGAAACCGCAGTGTTCGGCGAGGAAGCGCAGGATGCGCCGGCGCAGGTGCGAGAACTCGGTGATGAAGTGGGAGTTCTCCCCGACGGGGACCACGCGGGCGTCGCCGACGAACTCGCGCAGCGGCTTCAGGTCGTCGAGTGGTGCCTCGGGGTCGAGGTGGGTGAGCGGGACGGCGTGGCCGCGAAGCCAGCCGGCGAACGGGTCGAGGCGGGACGGCATGCTGATGGACCGATTCTGTCGTGCGGGGAACTGGGTGGATCAGGGGTGCGGGCGCGGTGATCCAGAAGATCCGCGAACGCCTCCAGCCTGGCCGCGGCCAGGCCCGGCGACAACGGCGGGTCCGGTAGCGTGCCTTAACTTCTCGCTCAACGTCGGCGGGCCGGCCAGGTCATCCTCGGCACGACCTCTCCGGCACACCTGGAGGAGAACCTCGCCGCGCACCCCCTCAAGCTGACCGACGACCAGTTCTCCCGGCTGGGCCGGTAACCCGACGGGAGACGCCGACCGGCAGCCCACCTTGTGAGGTAAAAGGGCTCAGCGGGTGCCTGGCCTGGATCCATTCACTGCAGCACAGCTACACCAAGGTTCAAAGCCGCAAACCGCCCAGAATTCGGGAAGTTCGACTTGCCCGATTATGACTCTTGACATGCTTTTTTTCGTGTCATTTGATCAACTCGAACATGCCAACCAGCGCAATGGAGGAATGAAGCATCATCATGAAGCCCAAGGGCTTAGCCTTGGCGGGCGCCGCCCTACTGGCCGTTACGGCAGGAATCGCGGCACCCGCGTCAGCGACTTCCCCGGAGCCGGAAAGCACACACAACAAGCAATCATCGAGTACCTCAACACCCACCCCGCGGAAAACAAGCCGGCTCCGCACACCGCGAGTCCGTCGGACGACCCCGGCGTGAAATCCTCGACACCCATAGCCAATGGGTGCTGGCTGTTCGTCACGGCACCGTACAAAGCGGCTTCGACGATATTCTCGGACGCACGCTCGGAGTGCCCGAGCAGCGTGCCGGAGATCTATGTCGAGGCGAACATGTACAGGTCGCGCAGGTACGGCTGGGAGTGGCTCGACGGCGATTCCGAGCGGCAGTACTGGCAGTCCGTGGTTACGGTGGACATGGCGTCCTACTGCGGTGGACAGGGCATATATGACTACGCCGTCTGGGCGTACGGCGAAAGCCACTCGGACCAGGTGTACACCGCCAGCGACAACACCCAGACCAATGGGATCAACTGTTGAGTGAAGTAGTGCTCTCCGGGTGGCGTTTCGCGTTCGAGGTGTCACCCGATGGTTCTGTGCGCATCGCGCATGGTCCGGCCGCACGGCCGGATCGCACGAGGACGAGAACTCTTGATGCGGCCGGTCAAGTGCGGGCGCGTACCCTCACAATGCTGGGGAATCGGCAGCACGCCAGCAGGATCGGCCCGTTCCGGCGGAGGCGGGTGGCTTTCGCGTGGGGACTCAGCCGAGATGAGGTCCGTGTCAGGGCTGTCAGGTGGTGGGGCGGCACCGAGCTGATCCCCGTCCACAGACTCGGCGATCAGGTCTGGGTAGTAGAGGCAGTGGGACGTTTTCGCTATCTGACGGTGAAAGTTGGAGACCTGCCCGAGGTGAGAGTCAAGCAACATTCCTGGCCTGTTTGGCGAAAGTCCTGACCCGATGAACACGCGCGGTTCGAGCAGGCGGCCGGGAAGACTGTCCACGGTGCTCGCGTCAGCGGCCCTCACATCGGCGGGAATGGTCACCGTCGCGTCCTGTGCAGGTGACGGCCAAGCGCTGAAGGGTTATTCGATAAGCTTCGATCTGGAAACCCTTGGCAGCATGGGAGGCGGCCGTTCGGCTCCGGGTGCGCCTCAATCCGCTCGGATCGAGATCAGAGTTGTCACCGATCCGGTCACCGGTCTCATAACAAGGCTCCACAGCCGGGCAAAGCCTTCAACCGGGGCCGCCGGAACGCCCGCCGGTGGACTCGAGATATTCTGGGCGGCACCGGCTCGGGAAAGGACCGAGTTCCACGAGAGCGCATGCGAGCTGAAAAAGGGCCGCGTTCCCGCGAACCCCACGTTCGACGACGTGTTACTCGATTCCGTCGGCCCGCTTCATCCCGACAGGCACGATAGGGGTTTCACCCGTCAGGGAGACGGCCTCTTCGTCCGGGAGAAAGACGGCTTCCGCTACGAATTGAAACTGTCCGGAGCCGGCCGCACCTATACCCACTTCTACATCGGAGTGGGAGCGGGCAGGGCACGGCGCGCAGCAGCAGGCGTTCCTCGTCCATGACGCGGGCGGTGATGCCGTTCAGGCGCACGGTGACACGTCGGGCCGGCCAGATGGGCGCCGATGCACAGGGCGCGGTTGGCCAGGCTGATGGTGCCGATGGAGCTGACCTGCCGGTCGACCTCGACGGCGCTGGCCTCGATCGGCGGTTCGGCAACGGGTTGATCCGGTGCCGGGCGGGCTTGCCTGGAGGCGAGCAGCGCGGCCAGGTCCTTGACGGTCAGCCGGGAGGCCACGCACTTGAGCCGGCCACCGCCGGTGGACAACTTGCAGGACTGCCGAGTTGCCGAGTCGTTCTCTAGGTATCAAGACGGCGGCGTGGCGCGCCGCCGTACCCCGGCCCTCCGCCCGCCCGCCCGCCGTCCGGGCGTGCGGGCTGGGGGCCGGTCCCGGACGGTGGCGGGACACCGGGCCGGCCACCGCAGACCTGCTGCGCCGTACTAACCGAACGCACCGACCCGGGTCGCCGCACGGATACAGCCCCTACGATCGCCACGTGTGGGCTGGCCTCCGTTGCTGGTTGGGGGCGATCGACTATCCGGTGCTTCGTTCCTCAGCACCGAATCACCGGATAAGCGGCCGCCTGCCCGTACTTCCTCACGCATGCCCGCGTCCATACTGTGCATGAGAGGCCACCTCCGCTCCTGCAGATGAGTGGAATCGTGGTCTTGGTGACGATCTTGTGTGTCGTCTGGAAAGTGGCATCATCTGTGCATGAGCTACGACCTTGCGGTCTGGGAGGGCGAGCGCCCGTCCAGTGATCAAGAAGCTGGGGAGACGCATAGTGCCCTGTACGAGCAGTACATCGACACCGATGTTGAAATCCCGCCGACTCCCTTGATCGCGAAGTTCGTTGAGCAGCTCTTGCAGCGCTGGCCGGATCTGGACGACGTAGACGAGGATGACGACGAGTACGAAGACATCCCCTGGTCCACATCTCCACTGATTGGAGAGGCGGCAGGGCCGTACATCTACTTTCCTATGGGGTACCACCGGGCAGAGGAAGCCTCGGCGTACGCGGTCCAGGTCGCGGCCCAACTGGGGCTGAACTGCTATGACCCTCAGGAGGATCGGCTTCGAACGTGATGCTGCGGCTCAGAGCTGTCTTCAGAGCCCGCCCTGCCGCATGATCAGCGTGCCATTAAGGGCGGCAACGAAGGGTCAACCACGGTCACTCACGACCGGTCTCAGCCGCAGGTCACGACCCCTACGAGCCAAGATCCCTGCAATTCCCAAGCGGACAGCGCAGGTCCGATTCTGTCATCCACCCCGCCCCCAGGTATCGGAGGGTTATTCTCCCCTATCGACGGGCGTTCCTCCGTCGGCGGTACATGGATTTCATCCACGACAGCCGTTCCGCACGCGCCTGTTCCTCGTCGCAGCATGCGCACCGAATATCTACCTCTATCCGGTCAAGGGCCTCTATCCCGTGTTGGGCGACCAGGAGCTTCACCGTGTCGCCATACAAGCGTGCCAATCTGTGGCGCCGTCTTCCGTACCGGGTGAAGTACTGCTCAGAGGCGGTTGCAGTCTCAGTGGTCAAGGACACGAGCACTCCTCTGGGTAGGGCGGCCAGTGAGAATGTGGATAGGTGCCGGCTGGGTCTCTAGCAACAGCTCACGATGACGTGCAATATGCGTGCAACGATCATGTCGCTGACTGCGTCGTGAGCCTACTGCACACCAGGTCAGAGACGACTTCGTCGCTGGAAGGGTCACGAGCTGTAAAACCCTCGGCTCAGCCTACGTAAGTTCGAACCTTGCACCTGCCACACCAGCGGGAAGAGGCCCGTCACCAGCGGAATCGCGGTGACGGGCCTCTCTCGTTGTGTACGACTGTCCATGGCCGTCAACGGTGCTCTACGGGTGCTCGCGTCGTATGCGCGTCGGCGTTCAGTCGGCCTCACGTAGGCTTCAGCGCCTCGGGGATGAGCTTCCGGGCGAAGTCGTCTTGCCCGACGATGCACTTCGCGTAGACCCGTAGGAGCACGTTGACGCTATGCCTTGCCCACTCGGCGACCTGAGGGGCCGGAACCCCGGCGTTGAGCCACGTTGAGACGCCGGCGTGCCATAGGTCGTATGGCCGGGCTGCGAGGGGTGAGGCGGCCTCAGCCCTGCTCAGCGCTCCTTTACGAGCTTTCTGCCAGACACGGCCATAGACGCTTTCCGAGAGCGGGCCGCCGCGCTCTCCTACGAGTAGATGACCGTCTGGGCTTACGCCACACGTCGCGAGGTGAGCGCGAAGGATGGTCACCAAGGGTGGCGGGATCGGCACCGGTCGGACCGCCGTACGTGCACGGTGCTTGAGCTCTCACGACTCCCGGCGCTTTCCGTTCCACGACCAGTCGGCTCCGACGGCCGGCGCCGAATTGCCGAGACAGAACCATCGCCACTCGTCGCCGCTTTCGACGTCCGGCAGGTCGATCTCGTCGGTTGTGAGCTCCGCGGCTTCCGCCGGGCGTAGTGCGGAGTAGTACATGACTGCGAAGCTTGGCCGCTCTCCGACGCCCCGGCGAGACGCTGCGCATCGAGCCGGGCCGGTCCATCTCTGTCTATTGCGGGCGGTACGTCACGCTAGTCATGGACGTGAAGCGCGTCCACGGGGAGCTGTTCGCCGTGGTGGCCGGTGGAACCCACCACATCAGGACCCCGGCGACCAAGGGGCACAGCCAGCCCGTGGTCATTGACGAGCGGGGGGAGCCGGCCACGATAGTCGGCCAGCTCTGCACACCGAAGGACACCATGGCGCGGCACGTGCCGGTGAGCCTGAAGACGGGCGATGTGGTGGAGTTCCTCATGGCCGGTGCCTACGCATGGAACATCTCACACCACGACTTCCTGATGCACCCGAAGCCGGGCTTCCACTACGTCGGCGGTTGAGCGGAGGTGTCCGGGGGTGCCGCTATGGGGTTGGTCAAGCCGCGTGGAGCGTGGGTGGTTGGTAGGGGGTGTTGGTGTGGAGCATGGCGCACAGGACGTCGCGGCTGACGGCGATACGGCACCGGGTCCGGTGGATGGCGATCGCCGGCTCGGCGATCGCCGACCGCGCCGCCGGGGGGGTCGGCTTCGACATCGCCGGTGCCGAGGCGGGCTACCCGCCCACCCGGCACCTGGACGCCTTCGAGTGCCTGCAATCGCCTGATGAGCGGCGCCTCGATGACCCGCGAACTCGCCCTGCTCGCCGACGCCTTCGGCTACGGCCTGCCCGACTTCCGCTGGTTCGCCATCAACGCGATGAAGTCCGCCTTCATCCCCTTCGACGAACGCCTGCCCATCATCGGCGACGTCATCAAGTCCTGGTACGCCGACCAGCGGAAAGCCTGAGCGTCAGCGGCCCGGGTGTACGTACTGGTTGTATCGGGCCGCGCTGTGGTCGCAATACGTGCTGCACACCTGCACGTAGACCTTCGATATGGACTTGGTGCCGGTGCGGGTGATGTTTCCGAAGTTGGTGCCGTCGTCGCCGCAGCCGTTGGTGTCCGACTTCCAGGCGCCGTACCCGTAGGTTCCGTCGGTGTGTTCCCACCAAACCCGGCCCTCTATCGGAAGGTTGTCGCCGGGACAGAGGTCGCGCACCGTGAAGTTCCGAAAGACGACCTTCGTCCGGCTGACGAAGTCGACGGTCGCCCGGACGGACCCACCACCGTAGTCGCGGCCCTCCGCGCTCTCGAAGGGGTCCACGCGGGCGGAGGACACTCCGTCGGCCGCCTGCGCCGGACTTGCCACCAGCAGCCCGCTCAACGCTGCGATGCCCAGCACGGCGCCCAGCATGCGTGTCTTCAACAGTCCTCCAGCAAGAGATGTCTCGGTTGGTTCGGTTGGCCTTGGGGCGTGCACTTCAGCGCTTCCGCGTGGCCGGCGGGGGGAGATGTGCGAGGTATCGCCTCGTGGCGGATCGCGACGAAGAGTGGCGATCGATGGTGCGGGGGCCCTGTCTGAGCGTCAGGTCTGGAAGGTGAACGTCCCGCGCAGGACGGTGTCTCGCCCGCTCCAGTAGCTCTCGTAATCGGCCCGGTAGGTGACGTTGTCGAAGGCGGGGAGCACCGCGCAGGTGGCGTCGGGGTGGCGGATGTTGTCGTCTCTGATGACGATGGGCTTGCCGATCACACCCGGGCGGGTCAGGGTCACCTCCACCCAGGCCGTCCCTGTGGCGTCATCGGCCCGGACGCACAGCTCGTTGGCAGGGTCGGCGTAGCGGACGATCCCGTCGCCGACATCCCGTTGAAAACTCGCCGCCAAGGCCGGTTGCGCGAGAATGACGCTCGCCACCGCGACAGCGACCCCGACGGTGACCGTTTTGAGCGGGTTCATCGTTCTTCCTTCTCTCGGACGAAGATCAGCCCGCCGGAGCGCCTGGTGCCAGGGTGGAATACGGCCTCTGACGAGGCTTCTGACATGAGCGATCCCGGCGGCCCGAGGTTCACCGGAGTGATCGTTGCACCCGTCGGCAGCAGCGTGGAATACGACCGGAATACGCCTGGTCACCCGGCATCGAGAGATGACTTCGGGCGGAACCCCTTTGCCGGGGGGCGCCTGCCTTCGCAGTGATGCTGAAGGAGTTGGGGGGTGACGATGATCAGCGGCCAGATGCGCCGGCAACCCAGCTGATCGTCAGAATGCGTCAACGGGTGGGGCACCTCCAGCGCGATCGCACTGCTCAAAAGGTGAGCTGAGACGTCTCGTCCGTCGTATGCGCGTCGCCATGACAGGTCGGCAAGCCGTGCAAGAGGAATCTCCAGCAGGTCAAGCCCTACTAGATGGCTCGGTCGACAGTGCTCTGTAAAACCGTCGGCTCAGCCTGCGCAAGTTCGAACCTTGCACCTGCCACGCCAGGAGGAATGGCCTCTGACCAGCTAGGACGCGGTCGGGGGCCATTCTTCGTTACTGCCCATGATTCCCCATGACTCCCCTCGCGTCCTGTCGCGTAGGGCACGCGTAGGGCACGTGATCGCCTTCGCGTCCTCCTGGTTGTCCGGAGCCATTGCCGTCAGACCCGCGGCCCTGGACGCTGTCCCTGACGTCTTCGGCTTCTACCCGGAGTGCCCGCGAGGCCACTGGGTCGCAGCTGAGGGCAACTGCGTTGACGGGATCCGGTCCGTTACGCGACTACGCGAAGGACACGAGTATCGGGAATGAGTCGCGGAATAACGCCCGCGCGCTCCCGCGCGAGACACTGACCCGGCCGTCCACCCGCACGAGGCTCTGCTCGGCATCCTCGCCCTGCTGCACGGTGCTTCCAGCAGCGAGGTCGGCCACCTGCGGCTAGATGACATCGATCCGGCCGGCCGCACCATCCGCCTCGGGCAACGCCCCCACCCGGTGCCCCTGGACCCGATCAGTTGGACCATCGTGCAGCGGTGCATGGCTCACCGCGAGACCCAACGCACCAGCAACTCCTATCTGATCGTCACCAAAGGCACAGAAGCGGGCCGGAACCCGGCCTCCGTCGCCTATGTCAGCCACGTCCTGGACCCGGCCGGCATCTCACCGCGGATGCTGCGCTCCACCCGTCTGATCGACCTGGTCAACACCATGGATCCCAAACTCGTCGCCGCAGCCTTCGGGATGAACCCTGAAGGCGTCATGACTGGGCTGACCCACGTCGGCGGGCCGTCGCGGGCACAGCCTGGCGCTTTGGCGGCTGCGGGTGCCGCGCGACCGTGGTGGTCGCCTCGCCCGCGAACACTTTTCCGGCGGTCGGCGAAGGAGGTGTGACAGAAGGGCAGGATCGATGGAACCAAGGACCGAGAGGTGAGCGTGACGATGCCGGTTCAGGCCGTCGAGGACGCCGCGCTCATCCGGCGTTCGTGGCGGGAGCCGGAGCAGTTCGCCGCCGTGTTCGACCGCCACTACGACGGCATCCACGCCTACGCCGACCGGCGGCTGGGCCGGAGCCTGGCCGACGACGTCGCGGCGGAGACCTTCCTGATCGCGTTCGACAAGCGCGAGCAGTACGACGTGAGCCGGGCCGACGCGCGGCCGTGGTTGTTCGGGATCGCCTCCAACCTCATCGCCCGCCATCATCGGGCCGAGGTGCGCCAGTACCGGGCGCTGGCCAGGACCGGCGCCGAGGAGCCGGGCGAGGATCACGCCGACCGTGTGGCGTCCTCGCTGGACGCCGTCGCGCACCGCAACCGGCTGGCGGCAGCGCTGGCCGGGCTTTCCGGTGCCGACCGTGACGTGCTCCTGCTCGTCGCTTGGGCCGAGCTCACATCGGAGGAGGCCGGCCGGGCGCTCGGCATTCCGGCCGGTACGGCCCGCTCGCGGCTGCATCGTGCCCGCAAGAGGATCCAGGCGGTCCTGGGGAGGATCGATGATGAACGATCTTGAGACGCTGCGTGAGGCGTGGGGGCAGCCGGAACCACCGGTGGCCGAGGTACGGCACGCGGCACGGATGGCCTTGCTGGAGCGCGCGAGCGGGGGCCCTGCGGCTTCGGCTTCAGCTTCGGGCTCGACTTCGACTTCGGCTCCGGCTTCGCTGGGGGAGGTCCGGGGTCCCGCGGGCTTGTTGAGCCGGGCGGCCGTCGACCGGCGCCTGATTCCGGGGCGTGTCGCACGGCGCAGGTGGGCTGTACGGGCGCTCGCCGTGGCCGCGGTGGCCGTGGTCGCGACGGCGGGCCTGACGGCGGTCCAGCTCCACGACGGACCGACCCCGGCGGCACACGCGCAGGTGGTCCTGGCCAGGGCGGCCGATGCGGCACAGGCGAGGTCCTTCGGGGAGCCGCGCCCGGATCAGTGGATCTACACCGAGACCCGCACCTGGTTCCACAAGGCCCGCGACGGCGACACAGTGACCGCGCGGACGCCGCTGGAGAGTGAGGCGGAGGCCGCCTGGCGACGCGCCGACGGCGAGCTGGTAGCCCGAGACCGCGACGGCATGCTTGAGATCCGCAACTTGGGCGGGAACACGCCCAAGGACTACGCCACGATCGCCGCCCTGCCCACCGATCCCGAGGCGCTGCTGGCGTTGTTCCGGAAGAGCACGGCCCGTCGTGAGGCGGTGGTGGAGCGGATCCGCGAGAGGTTCGCCGGTAACGAGGCGGCCCCGGATCCGGTCAGTGGTGATGTGTTCACGTTCGGGCTGCTCAGTACCCTGCTCTCCGACAACGTGGTGCCGCCCGAGGTCGAGGCCACGGTCTTCCGCGCCATGGCGCTCCTGCCGGGGGTCACGGTGAACGAGGCGGCGACGGACCCCGAGGGGCGTCCGGCGCTGGCGGTCAGCCTGGAGGCGCGCGAATGGCTGCGGTCGGAGCTGTTCCTGGACCCGGAGACCTTCGCCTACCGCGCCGTCAGGGAGACCGCCGTCCGCGACCACACGCTCCACAACGGGTTCTTCGTGTGGCGCGGCGGCGAATCCCCCAGCCCCAGCCCGACGGGCGGCTGGGTGATCGAGGCGGGCGCCGTCTACCGCCAATCCACCCGGACCGCCATCGCCGTGGTGGACGAACCCGGGCAACGCCCTTAGGCGGGGGCCCGCCAGCCGGGCTGGCCGGCGGGCCGGTGGGATGCATGCGGTGCGGGGCATCTCCAGTGAGGCGCCGCGCTGAGGGCGGACACCTGACTAGCTCATCCAGCCACCGCAGGAACGCCGCCTCCGCCTTCCCGCCGCCAAGTCAGTCGATCACGTAGCAGCTCTCACCGGCGACGAAGCTAGGGACGAGCCTGCAAGGGTGACTGTGAGTGCGACATCGCAGGTCAGATGCCTTGTGCAGCCATCAACGGGCCCACGCCCTGTAGAACCGTCGGCTCTGCCTACGCAAGTTCGAAGCTTGTGCCTGCCGCACACAGTCTGCGCAGCTCAGAGGCCCTATCGGGCCTCTGCTGCGTCTCGGGGTCAGGCAGCCGTAGGCGGTGCTCAGCCTTCAGAACACACGACTGGCCCTGGAGCTGATTTGGGTCCGTTGGCCCTGTAAATCCGTGGGCTCAGCCTGCGACGGGTCCAACCCATCACCTCCCATCAGCAGGGAAACGCCTCCTGATCAGAGGAGACGCTGCCAGGTCGGTTTGTGTTGTGTCCGGCTCCTGCCTACGGCCGGCACCGTACCGGGCCCCCACGGCTGTCACAGGCGCAGCCCGAGGGGGGCCGCTCCGACGAGGCCGCCGTCGATGACGAGGTCCTGACCGGTGATGTACGACGCGTCGTCCGAGGCCAGGAAGGCGACGGCGGCGGCGACATCGTCCGGGTGGCCGAGCGAGCCGAGCGGCACCTCCGCCGTGATGCGGGTCTCCGCGTCGGGGTCGATGGCGGACCGGTACATTTCGGTCTCGATGTAGCCGGGGCTGACGGAGTTGACGCGGATGCCACGCGGTGCGAGGTCGGTGCCGAGGGTGCGGGCGAGATTGTGCACGGCCGCCTTGCTCGCGGCGTAGATCGAGGCCACCGGGAGGCCGCGGTGCAGGGTCCAGGAGGCGTTGATGACGACGGCGCCTCCTTCTCCCATCAGCGGCAGCGCCTTCTGGATCGTGAAGAACACGCCCTTGAAGTTGATCCCGACGGTGTGGTCGAAGTCTTTCGGGGTGAACTCCGGTCGGAAGTCCGCGATTCCGGCATTGGCGAAGACCGCGTCGAGGGTGCCGCGCCAGGTTTCGATGCGTCGCACGAGGAGATCGAGGTCGGCGTCAACGCTGACGTCCGCGCGGACGGGCAGGACCCGCTGGGAGCCCTGGGAGCCCTCGGAGCCCTGGGAGCCCTCGGTGCCCTGCGAGCCCAGGCGTTCTGCCGCGGTGTCGAGGCGGGCCTGGTCGCGGCCGGTGATGACGACGTACGCGCCCTCGTCGAGGAGCCGGCGCGCGGTCGCGAAGCCGATGCCGCTGGTGCCGCCGGTGATCAGAACTGTTCTGTTCGTGAATCGCTTCATGCCGACAATCGTCGAACGGTGCGCGCCTACGCGGCAGTGTTGGCTGAACCTGGGTCTGACACCACCACCAAGCGCCGCAGCAGGGCCTCCGTTCCCGTGCCGGGTGCGGGGGTGTGCAGCGACAGGCGGTGGCCGGGCAGCTCCGGCAGCGGCAGGGTGGTGGCCTCGAAGGTCAGCGTTCCCAGGCCGGGAATCTCCAGGGCCTTGGTGCCGTGGGTGGGGCCGCCCACGGGGAGTTCCGCCCAGATCTCGGCGAAGGCGGAGCTCGCGGCGCACATGTCGGCGGCCAGGCGGCCGAACTCGGGATCGTCCGGGTAACGGGCGGCGTCCGCCCGGAACAGGCCGATCATCGCTCGCGCCGCGTCGTGCCAGTCCACGACCGCCGCGCGGTAGCGGGCGTTGGTGAAGAAGCTGACCAGGCAGTTGCGGTCGTACTCGTTGCACTGGAACACGATCTCCGCCGCGCGGTTCGCGGCGAGGACGTTCCAGTGCCGGTCGATGACGTACGCGGGCCGCGGCAGCCAGCCCTCCAGCAGCCGCCGCACGGCATCGGGGACCCGGCCTTCGGACGGCGCCGCCTGCGGCGGGTTGAGGCCGGCGAGGAGGTACAGGTGCTCGCGCTCGGCGGGCTCCAGGCGCAGCACCCTGGCGATCGCGTCCAGGACGTCGGCGGAGACGTTGATGTCGCGTCCCTGCTCGAGCCAGGTGTACCAGGACACTCCCAGGCCGGCGAGCACCGCCACCTCCTCCCGCCGCAGCCCGGGCGTACGGCGGCCCTCGCCTGCCGGCATGCCCACGTCGGCGGGCGTCACCCGGGCTCGCCGCGACCGGAGGAACGCGCGCATCTCGGAACTGCGCCGCTGCCGTGCGTCTGTGGGAAGCCGCGAAATGTCCATTAGATCATGCTATGTCGTGATTAACGGACCTCGCTTGTCCGGAGTGCCCACGCGTGTCGCCGCCCCTGAGGAACTGCTGACCGGCCCGGGCCCGGTCAGCCGACTGGCGTGGGAGCGCGCTGTGCCGCAGCGTTTCTGGCGGACGGAGGTTTCTGGGCGGTGTCGCGCCTGGTCGGCAGGGCGCCCGAAAGGCGCACGTTTCCGGACAAACGGCCTCCGTGACGTTCACCTGTGGCCGAGTTGGGAGGGGCACGTATCGTCGATCCGGTGGGCTTGATGTGGATCGCCGTGTCGTTGTCGCTGCTGGTGTGCGTGACGGTGGCGGTGGCGGGGTTGTCGCGCTCGGCGCTGCGGTCGCGTTTGCCCGCGCTGACGTGCGTGGGCGCGGTCGGCTCGCTGGCCGTCACGCTGGCTCATGTCATCGGCGCCGTGCGGCCCGAGCCGGGTGCCGCCGCGCTGGGCATGATCGAGAGCCTGGCGCTCATGACGCTGGCCGGCCTGATCACCCGGTACGCGCCGGCTCGGCGGGCGGCGCTGGCCGTGCCCGCGGCGGGCGTGGCCGCGGCCACCTGGTTGCTGCGCTTCTTCACGCCGGTCTCACCGCTGGAAGGGCTGGGCGTGTGCGCGTTCTGGGGGGCGGGTGCGGTCGTTGCCGTCGCGGTGGGGGGTTACCTGCGCTTTCTCGATGTACGGCAGGTCCGCGCCGTGGCCGACACGCGCACCGCGTTGCGACTCCAGCTCGCCAGGGACCTGCACGACTTCGTTGCTCACGACATCAGCGAAATGGTGGCGCACGCCCAGGCGGGCAGGGTCGCGGGGGATCCGCGGCAGGCGCTCGAACGCGTCGAGGTGGCGGGGCAGCGCGCCATGTCGATGCTGGACCGTACCCTGGACATGCTCCACCACGACCGGCCCCTCACCTCCACCGGTGGCCTCGGTGGCATCCGTGAGGCGGCCGAACGGTTCTCCGCCGCCGGCCCCGCTCCGGTCCACCTGTCCATGGACCCGCGGCTGGACCGGCAGGTGGCGATCCCGCCGGAGGCGGCCGCCCTGGCCTACCGTGTCGTGGTCGAAGGCCTCACCAACGTCCGGCGGCACGCTCCCCAGGCCGGCCGCGTCGACCTGGGCGTCAGCGCCGGACCCGGCCGCCTGGAGATCACGATGACCAACGACGGCGTGACTCGAGCGCGGAGCGGCCGGCGTGGCGGGTCCGGCCTGCCCGGTCTGACCGAGCTTGTCCGCGCGCAGGGCGGCGAACTGGTCACGAGGGCGGTAGGCGATGGGTGGTCGCTGACCGTGTATCTGCTGCTGGCACAATCGCCGGAGTGTCCACCCGCATCCTCATCGCCGACGACCAGGAAGGCATCCGAAGCGCCTTCCGCATGATTCTCGACGCCCAGCCGGACATGACCGTCGTGGCCGAGGCCGCCGACGGCCGCACCGCGATCGATACCGCCAAGGCGATCGAACCTGACGTCGTGCTCGCCGACATCCGGATGCCCGGGGCCGACGGCATCGAGGTGGCCCGCGCCCTCGCCGGCACCGACATCCACGTGGTGATCGTCACGACGTTCGGTCTGGACGAGTACGTCCACGCGGCGCTGCGGCACGGCGCCGCCGGGTTCATCCTGAAACGCTCCGGCCCCACCCTGCTCATCGAGGCCATCAGGGCCGCGATGAACGGCGACATGCTGATCAGCCCGCAGCTCACCGTCCGGCTGCTGCGCCGCCACGACGACCTGCCGCACCGTACGCCGAACGTCGTCCTCACCGAACGGGAGGACGAGGTCGTGGCGCTGCTCGCGCACGGCAGGACCAACGCCGAGATCGCCGCGGAACTCTTCCTCTCCCCAGGCACGGTGAAGAACCACGTCGCGGCCGTCCAGCGCAAGACCGGCACCAGGAACCGCGTCGCCATCGCGGCCTGGGCATGGGCGACCGGCCGCGCCGAGCCCTGACCGCGGGCCACAGCTCCCGTACCGCGGTGCGGGCGCGTGCGGGAGCGTGCGGTTCAGCGTCCGGCGCCGTCTCCGGTCAGGACCGCCTGGGCCTTCTCCGCCTGCCGCGGGTCCGACTTCCGGCGCCGGTGGTAGCAGACGGTGGCGATGGCCAGGGCGGCGCCCCAGATCGGCCAGAAGCACTCCGGCAGCCAGGCTCCCCACTCAGCCCAGGAGAACCGGCCGGCGATCATCGACCTGATGTAGGTGATCCCCGCCACGGTGACGATGATCGAGACGAACCCGGCGGGGATGACCGCCAGCAGCGGCGGCACTCGCCTGCCGCGCACTCCGATCATCCAGCGCGGGAAGATCACTCCCCACCCCTGGGTCAGCCCCAGGGTGAGCACGCCGCCGCACGCGCCGAAGGTGGCCAGGTAGGCGCCCGCCAGCCACATGCCCTGCGGGGCGTCGGCCAGGAAACCCTCGCTGACGCCGAGGGGGATGCCCAGCACCCACGCCCACCGGGTGGCGCAGTAGAACAACGGCACCGCGACCGCCACGTACACCGCGATGCGCCCGCGCTCCGGGGTGAACCAGCTCTCGCGCTCCCGGTCGCGGGTGGCGGCCAGGGCCGCGGCGGCCAGCAGCAGACCGCCGAGCGCGCACACGAGCTGGTTGAGCACCGGCCAGGTCCAGGCGCCGGCCAGCGTGGCGCCGCCCAGGTCCCAGCCGAAGGCGGGGGCGACCAGCAGCAACGGCGTGTAGGCGACACCCATCATCACCCGGAAGT
The DNA here is from genome assembly GCF_041950495.1 of Nonomuraea sp. MTCD27. Classification (NCBI taxonomy): domain Bacteria; kingdom Bacillati; phylum Actinomycetota; class Actinomycetes; order Streptosporangiales; family Streptosporangiaceae; genus Nonomuraea; species Nonomuraea sp. MTCD27. The sequence continues at coordinate 189,361 of NZ_JBGNUW010000014.1, forward strand.
CGGGAATCACCAGGATCAGGAGCGCGGCGATTGGCCAGGCCAGGAACAACGGCGCCCGGTTGGCGCTCCTGCGGTTCAGCGCCAGCGCCGTCACCGCGGTGATCACCGAGAAGGCGACGATCCACCAGCCGAAGCCCGGGGTCGTCCAGGCCAGGATCGACAGTTGCCCGTCGGGGTCGGGGTCCTCGGCGCCCCAGGGGAAGCCCGGCATCCCCAGCGCCCATCCGGCGCCGAGCGCACCGTAGAGCAGCGCCCAGAGCGCGGCCGCGTAGCCGTACCGGCCGGAAGTGAAGGATTTCATGCGTCAAGCCTTCCGGCCGGGCCGGCCGGTGGACCAGATGCCGTTCGGCACCTCCTGCGGCCGGCAGAGGTGCCCTTCGGCACGCATCACGGCCCTTTCCCCGGACAGGGGAGAAGCGTCTGCGCTTTTCACACCTCGAGGGATCCCGTCCGATCGACACCCCGCGACACTCAGGGCGCGTCTAGATCAGCACGCTTGGGGATTCGGGGGTCAAATGACGCAAGGTACTGGTGGATTTGCCGCCGAAGTGGGGGGTGAGCGCGCGATGGAGCACGGTGCTTAGGTTCGCGGGTTGTGGCGCGGCGCTCAGCATGTCGCTGTACGTGGCGGTCAAGGTCTTCTGGGTCGGCGCGGGGTTGCTCGGCATGGCCTGGACGGGTACGGCACCGCCGACTGGGTGCTGCTGAACGCGGTCTCCGTGGTGATGGCGGCGACGGCTCCGCCTCGCAAGGGGAGACGGTCTTCCTCACCATCGGTTTCGCCGGGATGGCCGTGGCCGCCGGGCTGGGCCTGCTCTGGTCCTCGTGGGCGGTGGGCGGACGCTGGGCCTGGACCCGGCCCATCGCGACCACTGGGATCTCGACGGGCGGCTGCTGAACGCGAGTTCCGCACTGTGGGCTCTGCTCGGAGTCTGGAGTGTCTGGACGATCACGCGGTGCCGGCCTGCCCGGCTGCGGCGGTGGATCCCGATGACGGTGGCGCCAGGGCCAGGTGCCCTGCGAACACGACACGCAGCCGGACAGGGGTGCTGCCACGTGTTCAGACGGTCGTCCGCCTGCCCAGTGGACGCTGTTTACGCGGCGACGGCGTGCCGCGCTCGACGTAGTGCTTGAGGTCGTCGAGCAGGTGGCGGCCGGTGCGGTTGACCTGGGCGAGGATCCACCAGCGGGCCAGCCCGCCGAGCGCACCGCGGGTCTCGAACCGCCCTTCGTAGGTGGCGCGCGCACTGTCGGCGTCGATCGGCGTGATGTGCCAGCGGTTGCGGGCGAGGGTGACGAACGCCGGTGCCCCTGTCGCCTCATAGGTCAAGGTGCGGGCGCCGTCGTCGTAGGCGACGATCAGCTCGGTCACCCGGGGTACCAGCCGTACGCCGGTGGTGCAGACCCGGCCCGCGACCGGGCGCCTTCGACGGCCGGAGCGGCCGGATCCGCGGCGGTCGACGGGTGCTGGAACGTGATCTCCGCCAACCGGGCGTGCTCGGCGCTGTTCGGCGAGCTGGTCGGCACCAACATCGCCCGCCGCTACTTCGCCGACCCGGCGGCCACCGCGGCGTTGATCGTGAACTGGCCCGAGGTCGCCTGGGCCGGGCTGGCCCGACTGCGTCACCAGCTCGCCCTGGCGCCCTTCGACGAAGAACTGCGCGAACTCGTCGACCTCGCCCAATCGGCGGTCTGCGGTCTCGCCCGCCCGGCGGCGCCGCCCTCCGAGCTGGTGGTGTGCCCGTGGTTCCGGGCGGGCGGGCAGGTGGTGCGTACGATCGGGATGGTCGCCCGCTTCGACGCGCCCGCCGAGGTCACCCTGGACGAGCTGCGCATCGAGCTGACCTATCCGCAGGACGCGTCCGCGGAGCGCTTCTTCCGCGACCTGGACCGGAACCCCGGCAGCGCGCCCGGCACCGGCCCCGACCCAGGTCACATGGGGTGACGGCGGTTCACGGTGGCGGTGTGCGGCCGCCGTGGTGGAGGAAGTCCCGCTCGGCGCCGGGAGGTGCCAGGGCGGCGGCGCGCTGGTAGGCGGCGGCTGCCTCGCCGTGGCGGTTCAGGCGCCGCAGCAGGTCGGCTCGGGTGGCGTGGAAGGGGTAGTACTGGTCCAGGTCGAGCCGGTCGATCAGGGCCAGGGCGGTGGCGGGGCCGTGGGTCTCGCCGACGGCGATGGCGCGGTTGAGCGCGACGACGGGGGTGGGGGTGAGGGCGTACAGGTGGTCGTAGAGGGCGACGATCTGTGGCCAGTCGGTGTCGGCGGCGGTCGGGGCGTCGGCGTGGACCGCGTTGACGGCGGCCTGGAGCTGGTACGGGCCGGGACGGTCGCGGGCCAGGCAGCGGCGGACGATCGCGTGTCCCTCCTCGATCAGGCCGCGGTCCCACCGGCCACGGTCCTGCTCGCCGAGCAGGACGAGGCTGCCGTCCGGCCGGGTGCGCGCGGCTCGGCGGGACTCGATGAGCAGGAGCAGGGCCAGCAGGCCGGCGACCTCAGGCTCGTCGGGCATCAGCGCGGCCAGCAGGCGGGCCAGCCGGATCGCCTCACCGCACAGGCCCCGCTCGCCCGGGTCGGGCTGGCCGGTGGTGTAGATGAGGTAGATCACGGCCAGCACCGGGGGCAGCCGGTCGGGCAGCTCGTGGTCGGCGGGGATCCGGTACGGGATGCGGGCGGCCCTGATCTTGCGTTTGGCCCGGACCAGGCGCTGTGCCATGGCCGGTTCGGTCACCAGGAAGGAGCGGGCCACCTCGATGGTGGACAGACCGCCGAGCAGCCGCAGGGTGAGCGCGACCTGCGTCTCGGCCGCCAGGGCTGGATGGCAGCAGGTGAAGATCAGTCTGAGCCGGTCGTCGGGCACGGCCCCTCCTTCCGGGGACGGGTCGCCGTCGGGGATCAGCAGCGCCGCCTCGCCCAGGAGACGTCGTTCGCGCGTCCGGCGGCGCAGGCGGTCGATCGCGCGGTTGCGGGCGGTGGTGGTGATCCAGCCGCCGGGGTTGGGCGGCAGCCCCTCGGCCGGCCACTTGTCCAGCGCCAGCGTGTACGCCTCCTGGAGCGCGTCCTCGGCCACGTCGATGTCGCCGAGCAGGCCGATCAGCATGGCCAGCGACCGGCCGTACTCCTCGCGGAAGACCCGGCCGATCAGGTCCTGGCCTGCACCGGTCATTCTTCGGACGCGGCGGCGAACGGGCGTACCTCTATCGGCGTGTCGATGGCCGCGGTGACCTTCGCGGCCAGGGCCAACGCGGCGTCGAGGTCAGCGGCCTGGATGAGGTAGAAGCCACCGAGGCGCTCCTTGGACTCGGCGAAGGGGCCGTCTGTGGTCACGATCTGCCCGCCGGCGGCGCGTACGACGGTGGCGGTGTCGGCGTCGTGCAGGCGACCGGAGAAGACCCACGTCCCGGACGACTTCATCTCCTGCTCGATGCTGCCGAGCCGCTCGTGGGAGCGCCGCATCTCCTCCTCGGACATCGGCTCGCGAACCTGGCCCTCGACGCTGTGCACGGACAACATGTAGTGCGGCATGGTGGTGTTCCTCTCCCAGGGGCGGATCCGTCCGCCCGGTCACCTGACTACGAACGGGCTGCACCCGGATCGACACCTGCTCTCAAGAAAATCTAGCCATCTTGTCCGGCGGCGGGACAGGGGCGGGCCGCGGACCCTACGGCGTGATCGGGTCGGCGGCCGGGATGCTTCGGATCTGCTGGTCAAGGGCCTTCAACTGCGCGTGATCGTCGGTGGCGAACAGGACGTACAGGTCGACGAGCATCTCGGCGATCGAGGCGGTGAGGCTGATCAGCGCCACTGCCAGACTCACCCTGGCGAGGATCTGCCCGGCACCGCGGCTGCGTACCCGGCGGAACAGTTCGACGCAGGCGATGGCCAGCAGCACGAAACCGACGAGCCACACCGTATGGGCGATCGTCGACCATGGCTCGACTCCTTCGTTGCCCGCACCATGCCGGCCACCACCCCCGCGCGGAGGCGGGTGAACAACACGTGAGCCTCCTCTCCACCGGCAGGTGCGGACTGGCCCCATGCCTCCAGCCGATCTCAGCGAGTCGGTACGTGCCGCAGACGGTGCAGGCGTCAGCCCGAGGCGACGCCGCGGTCTTCGCGTCGCATGTCCCCGCTCCCGGGGGTCCCCGCTCCCTGGCCGTAACGCAGGAGTACGGCGCCCGTGGACGAGGTGACGGGCGGTTCGAGGAGCACCAGGTTGGCCGGCACCTCACCGCCGTCGAACACCTTCTTGCCGACGCCCAGCACGACAGGGAAGATCCACAGGTTGAGCCGGTCGAAGAGGCGCTCGTGCAGGAGGGTCTGCACCAGGTTCAGGCTTCCGATCACGTGGACGTGCTCGTGCCTGTCACGTAGCTCGCGCACGGCGCCCACCAGGTCGGGCCCCAGCTGCGTCGAGCCTGCCCAGCTCAGGTCGGGGTTGCCCCGCGAGGCGACGTACTTCGGGATGCTGTTGAACAGCGTGGCGATCCCGCCGTCGACGCCGTCGACCTGGTCCGGCCAGTACGCGGCGAAGATGTCGTACGTCCTGCGGCCCAGCAGCAGGGCGTCCATGCCCTCCATCCCGGCACCGACGTGCCGGCCGACCGTCTCGTCGAACAGGGGAGCCTGCCATCCCCCGAACGGGAAGCCGTCGGGGTCCTCCTCGGGATCGCCCGGCGCCTGGCCGACCAGGTCGAGCGTCGCGAACAGGTCGATGTGGATCGTGCCCATGGTGTCCTTCTCCTTCGTGTCCCGGCTCGTTCGCCGGTACGAACTTGGACCCGTGGGCGGCCGCGAACTCATCGAAATCGACGAACCTTCCTGGAATTTTGGGCCTTGTGTAAGGCCCGGTGTCAATTTAAGCTGCGCCGCAAGTTAAGAAACTTTCCTAACCGGGTCGCCGGAGACGGCGCGCCCGGTGTTGAGCGACCCCCGAAAGATCGGAGCCGTTCGTGAGGCGAAGTGCAGGTGCGAGGATCTTCGCGGTCGTGGCCGCGCTGGTGGTGCCGCTGGTAGTGCCGTCCGGCGCGAGCGCGGCCGGAGCGCGGGCGGCGGCGGCCGACCCACTGGTGTCACAGGGCAAGAGCGCGACGGCCTCCTCGGTCGAGGCGGCCGGCCTGGAGCCGGGCAAGGCGGTGGACGGCAGCGCGTCCACGCGGTGGGCCAGCGCCGAGGGGGTGGACCCGCAGTGGATCCGGGTGGACCTCGGCTCCACGCACACCGTCTCCCGGGTGCGGTTGACCTGGGAGGTCGCCTACGCCAGGGCGTACCGGGTGCAGACCTCGCCCGACGGGTCCACCTGGAGCGACGTCTACTCCACCACCGCCGGCGACGGAGCGACCGACGACCTCACGATCAGCGGCAGCGGCCGGTACGTGCGGGTCTACGGCACGCAACGCGGCACCCCCTACGGCTACTCCCTGTGGGAGATGGAGGTCTACGGCGCTCCCACGGGCGGCGGGGGCGGCACTCCGGTTCAGGCCAACGGGCAGCTGCGGGTCTGCGGGATCAAGCTCTGCAACGAGAACGGCAAGCAGATCCAGTTGCGCGGCATGAGCAGCCACGGCATCCAGTGGTACAACCAGTGCCTCAACGACGCCTCGCTCGACGCGCTGGCGAACGACTGGAAGGCCGACGTCCTGCGCATCTCGATGTACATCCAGGAGGGCGGCTACGAGACCAACCCCCGGCTGTTCACCGACCGCGTGCACTCCCTGATCGAGATGGCCACCGCCCGCGGGATGTACGCGATCGTGGACTGGCACATGCTCACCCCCGGTGACCCGATGTACAACCTCAGCCGGGCCAGGACGTTCTTCACCGAGATCGCCCAGCGGCACAACGGCAAGAAGAACGTCCTGTACGAGATCGCCAACGAGCCGAACGGCGACGCCGTCACCTGGTCCGTCATCCGCGACTACGCGCACCAGCTCATCCCGGTGATCCGGCAGTACGACCCCGACGCCCCGGTGCTGGTCGGCACCCGCGCGTGGTCGTCGCTCGGCGTCTCCGGCGGCGGCAACGAGACCGAGATCGTCAACAACCCGGTCAACGCGGCCAACATCATGTACACGTTCCACTTCTACGCGGCCTCCCACGGCACCGAATACCTGAACACGCTGTCCCGGGCCGCCGACCAGCTGCCGATCTTCGTGACCGAGTTCGGCACCCAGACCGCGTCCGGCGACGGAGCCAACAACTTCGCCAGGTCGCAGCAGTACCTCGACCTGCTGGCCCAGAAGAAGATCAGCTGGGTGAACTGGAACTTCTCCGACGACTTCCGTACGGGCGCCGTCTTCACCACCGGAACCTGCCCGAACGGCCCGTTCGCCGGGACGGGCAACCTCAAGGAGGCCGGTGTCTGGGTCCGTGACCGGATCCGCACCGCCGACGACTTCTGACGCTGTGAGGCGTGTGGCGCGGGCGTCCCGAGGAGGGGCGCCCGCGTCCGGCGTGCCGGGCGGCAGACCACCGCACCCACGTGCTGCCCGCCCGACGCTCGTGAACCGTGGACGCGTCCGAGATTTACCGTGGACGCGTCCGAGATTCTCCGCGCCCATGTCGTGCCGGGGGCTTCGCCGATCGTCTTCCAGTCAAAGGCCGGGTAGCAGAGCACCGGCCGATCGCACCGTGGAGACGGACATGAAACCGACGCTGAACATCATCGACATCGTGGTGTCCGACATGGACGCCTCGATCGCCTTATACGCCCGGGCTGGGCCTGGAGTTCGAGATCGATGAGCACTCGCCCGAGCACGCCGGCTGCGACCTGCCGTCCGGCCTGCTGTGCTTCGAGTTCGGCAACCCGGCCGGGGTGGACGGCGAGTACGCCGAGCTCGTCGAGGCGGGCTGCCGCGGGATCGCCGGGCCGTTCGACGCGTTCTGGGGGATGCGGTACGCCACCGTGGCCGATCCGGACGGCAACGGCGTGGATCTGTACGCCACGCTCCCCGCAAGCTGACACCACCGCAGGATCGAGGAGGCCGGTATGAAGTACGTGCTGATGTTCGTCGAGACCGAGCAGTTCGCCAAGCAGCTGGAGGCGATGGGCGAGCTGGAGCAGCAGGCCGCCTATGAGGCGGTGGGCCGGTGGTTCGCCGAGCACGCTGACAAGATCACCCATCACGTGCACCTGGCGCCGGTGCACACGGCGACCACGGTGCGGCTGGATGCGCAGGAGCCGGTGGTCACCGACGGGCCGTTCGTGGAGGGCAAGGAGGTGGTCAGCGGATTCGCCGAGGTCGAGGTGGCCGACCTGGACGAGGCGCTGCGGCTGGCCCGTTCGTGGCCGGCCTGCCCGGTCGTGGAGATCCGCCCCGTCACATGAGGGAGCCGGTGCACGAGGAGGTGCTGGCCGGCACGGTACGCGAGCACGCGGGCCGGCTGGCCGCCTCCCTGGTGTCGCTGCTGGGCGACTTCTCCGCCGCCGAGGACCTGGTCCAGGACGCCGTCGAGACCGCGCTGCGCCGCTGGCCCGAGGAAGGCGTGCCGGACCGGCCGGACGCCTGGTTGTTCACCGTGGCCCGGCGGCGCGGCCTGGACGTGCTGCGGCGCGAGTCGAACTACCGCGCCAAGCTCGCTCAGCTCACCTGGCCGGAGCCCGCCGCGCGCGACGACCGGCTGCGGCTGATGTTCACCTGCTGCCACCCGGCGCTGTCGCGTCCGGCACAGATCGCGCTCACCCTGCGGGTCGTGTGCGGGCTCAGCACGGCACAGATCGCCGCGGCGTTCGTCGTGCCGGAGGCCACGGTGGCGCAGCGGATCACCCGCGCGAAGCGGAAGATCGGCGAGGCCGGGATCCCGTACCGCGTCCCGTCGCAGGAGGAACTGCCGGAGCGGCTGGGTGAGGTGCTGGCGGTCGTCTACCTGCTGTTCAACGAGGGTTACCTGTCCAGCACGGCCGAGCGGGCCCAGGCGCGCGACCTGGTCGAGGAGGCCGAATGGCTGGCCGGGCTGCTGGCCAACCTGATGCCGAAGGAGCCCGAGGTGGCCGGGCTGCTGGCGCTGATCCGGCTGCATCGGACGCGCGGCGCGGCCCGCTTCGACGCCGGGGGGCGCCTGGTGCTGCTGGCCGACCAGGACCGCGGCCTGTGGGACCGGAAGGCGATCGAGGATGCGAGCGCCCTGCTGATCCGGGCCGCCCGCGCCCACCACCGGCCGGGCCCGTATCAGCTGCAGGCGGCGATCGTGGCCTGTCACGCCGAGGCCGAGACCTTCGCCGACACCGACTGGGCACAGATCCTGGTGCTGTACGACATGCTGCTGTGCCTGGCGCCGTCGCCGGTGACCCGGTTGCACCGGGCGATCGCGGTGCGCTACGGCCAGGGGCCGCGGGCGGCGCTGGCCGAGCTGGCGGAGCTCGGCCCGGCGCTGGAGCGCTACGCGCTGTTCCATGCCACCCGAGCCGAGTTGCTGCGGGACCTGGGCCGCCGCGACGAGGCGCGGCGGGCCGACGAGCGGGCCCTGGAGCTGACCGTCAACCCGGCCCAGCAGGAGCTGCTGGAGCACCGGCTGCGCTGGGACTGAGGTCCTGACCAGGCGGTGGCTCACCGGAATGGAGCCGTCGATCAGGGGAGCTCCCGCCGCTCCAGGGTGTCGAGCCGGTCGGCGGCCTGGCCGGCGAGTTCGGTGCGGTTGGCGACGTGGAGCTTGGCGTAGACGTGCGCCAGGTGCGTCTTGACGGTGCCTCGGCTGACGAAGAGGCGGGCGGCGATCTCGGGGTTGGACAGCCCTTGCACGGCGTACTCGGCGACCGTCCGTTCGGTCGGGGTCAGGGTCGGGATCGCGGTCGGCCAGGCCATCCAGCGCACCCTCACCCGCATCGCCGACCCGGTGATCGCCGAGGAGTTGCGCGCCACCGTCCACATCGGCGCGCGCTGCTCCTACCGGCCCCGCCGGGCCTAGACCCGGGGGAAGGCGACCGGGCTGCGGTGGCCGTCGCGGTCCACGGCGCGCAGCCCGAACTGCACGTTGTCCTTGGCCAGGTCGACGGTGGCCGTGGTGACGTCGCCGACGTCGATGGCGTGGGTCCACTCCGGCGAGGTGGTCTCCCGCCACACGATCTCGTAGCCGGCCAGGTCGGGATCGGTGCCGCGGTCCCAGGTGAGCGTGGTGTCGTTGGTCAGGCTCGTCGCGTTGATCCGGACGTTCTTCGGCGTGCCGGGGGCCTGGGCCAGGGACCACAGCGTCGCGGCGTTCACCTTGGCGACCCGGGCGGTGTAGGCGTAGTCGACGAACTCCGGCAGGTCGCCGAACTGGACGCCGTCCTCCACCCGTACGTCCTGGTGCTCGTGGTCGTAGTTCTCGCGCGGCTCGGTGAAGCGGGCGGCCGGGTAGCCCTGCCGGATGAAGGAGATGTGGTCGCTGCCGCGCAGGTAGCGGTCGCGCCGCCAGATCACCCGGATCTTCATGCCGGTCTCGTCGTTCTCGGCCACGTCCTTGACGAAGCGGCCGAGCTGCCGCGACGGGCCGTCGTTCTCGCCGCCGACGGACTGCCGGGTGGACGCCTCGGCGGGGGTCTCGGTGGTCGGCACGCCCTCCACGAAGAGGCGTACCGTGTGCGGTTCGGGGCGGGTGCCGTCCCAGCCGGAGCTGGCGCCCACGATGTCGTTGCTGAACATCGCCTGCACGTCCGCGCCGGCCTCCTTCAGCCGCGCGGCCATGTGCGCCGAGCCGTACAGGCCCTGCTCCTCGGCGCTGACGGCGGCGAACACCAGCGTGCCCTCGGTACGGCGGGTGGCGAAGAGCCGGGCCAGTTCGAGCACCACGGCCACGCCGGACGCGTCGTCGTCGGCACCGGGGGCGTCGGCGGTGGCGTTCATGACGTCGGTGACGCGGGAGTCGAGGTGGCCGGTGACGACGTACAAGCGCGCCGGCGAGGCGTCACCGCGCAGCGTGCCGATGACGTTGGTGATGGTCGTCGGCTGGGGGATGCGCGGGCTGACCGGCTGGACGAACGACTGCCTCTCGACGGTCATCCGGCCGCCCGAGGTGGCCGCGATCTCCTGGAACCGGGCATGGACCCACTCCACGGCGGCGCCGATGCCGCGGACCGGGTCGGTCTGGGTGGACAGGGTGTGCCGGGTGCCGAAGGCGACCATCTTCAGCACGTCCGCCTTGATCCGGACGGGGTCGACCTCGCGTAACAGGGCGCGTAGCTCCCGGTCGGGGCGCTGGGGCGGGGTCGGACGGCCTGGGCCGTCCTGGCCGGTGGCGGACTGGCCGGTGGTGGACTGCCCGGTGGCGGACGCGGGCTCGGCGACGAGAGGTACGGCCAGGGCGCCGGCGGCCGATGCGGTCAGGAACGTACGGCGGGTCGAATGAGGGTGACTCGTTTCCATGACATTGAATCAACCTCCTCCGCACCGCGAGCGCCAGAGGGAGATTCGGCTCACGGTTCGTGGCCGGCCCGTTCCTCGAACAGCTCGGGCAGGAAGTGCTCCAGGTTGCCGATCTCCGGCTCCGCCTACAACGAATTGACCCACAGAACCAATTTGGTCAGTTTGTCTCGTAGCCTGGTGGGGCGAACCGATGAAAGGAGCCGTCATGGCAGGCACGCGCAAGGGTGGCCGCGCGCTGGTGGTGGGGCTGGGGATCGCGGGGATCGCCACCGCGGTGCGGCTGCGGCAGGTCGGATGGGAGCCGGTGCTGGTGGAGCGGGCGGCCGGGCGCCGCTCGAACGGGTACTTCATCATGCTGTTCGGCACCGGCGTCGTCTCCGCCGGGCGGCTGGGGGTGCTGGACGCGATCGGCAACCGCGGGCCCGCGGACCTCGCGATGTACGAGGTCGATCGGGCCGGGCGCCGTCGTCCGGGGATGAGCCCGGCCGCCCTGCCCGGAGGGCCCCGCCAGGTGCTGCGCGGGGACGTGGAGCAGGGGCTGTTCTCGGCGCTGCCGGACGACGCGGAGATCCGCTACTCCACGGTGCCCACCCGCATCGTCCAGGACGACTCCGGGGTGGCGGTGACGCTGCACGACACCGCGGCCGGCACCACCGTCACCGAGCGGTTCGACCTGGTGGTGGGGGCCGACGGGATGCGCTCTACGGTGCGCCGGTTGGCCTTCGGCCCCGAGGAGTACCTGCACCCGCTGGACTACATGATCGGCGCCACCGTCCTGGACGGACCGGTCGAGGGCTTCCGCCAGAACGAGGGGATGGTGCTGGCCGAGCCGGGCCGGTCGGTGTGGACCTTCCCCTTCTCCGACCATGCCCCGGGGCTGCTGTTCTCCTACCGCACGGGTGACATCGACGCCGAGTTCAGCCGCCCGCCGATCGAGTCCGTCCGGGCCGCGTTCGGGCCCGAGCCCGCCGGGCCGCTCCTGGAGGACCTGCTGGCCCGCTTCGAGCGGGCCCCGGAGTTCCTGTTCGACTCCGTGCACCAGGTCAAGATGCCGCGCTGGCACCGCGGCCGGGTCGTGCTGATGGGGGACGCCGCCTGGTGCCTGACCCTGTACTCCGGCATGGGCGCCTCCAGCGGCATCGCCGGCGGCGAGCTGCTGGGCAGCATGCTCCAGCGGCACGATCTGCCCGGGGCGCTGCGGGCCTGGGAGGCGCGGATGCGGCCGTTCATCCAGTACCAGCAGGACAACATCCTGTCCATGCGCCGGCTCTTCACCCCCGACGACCGCAAGGAGCAGATCCTGCGTACCGGGATGTTGCGCCTGATGCGCGCCCCGGGCATCGGCAGGGCGATGGGCAAGATAATGGCCAAGGACATGCAGGCCAGGAACGTCGACGTCGCCGCGGCCTGAGGAAAGAGGAGACAACACCGGTGAGCCAGTTGGTCGAACTCCATTCGCGCAAGGCCGCCCGCATCCTGGACAGCGCGCGCGAGCTGGTGCTCGACCACGGCGCGGGCAAGGTCACCGTGTCGGAGATCAGCCGCGCGGCCGGGGTCGGCAAGGGCACCGTCTACCTCTACTGGCCCAGCAAGGAAGACCTCATCCGCGGCCTGTTCGCCCGCGACCAGCTGACCGCCCTGGAAGCGGCCATCGGCCACATCACCGCCGACCCCGCCAACGTCCGGCCCAGCCGCCTGGCCCCGTTCATCGTCCGCACCGCGCACCGGCTCCCGCTGGCGCGGATCCTGCACAGGAGCGACCCCGAGCTGGTACGGCTGCTCACCCAGGAAGCCGGCGACCGCGAGCTGTACGCCCGCACCAACCCCGCCGCCATGGCCGGCGCGGTCCTGCCGATCCTGCGCCGCCACGGCCTGGTCCGCGACGACCGCCCCTTGGCCGGCCAGACCTACGCCCTGCACGCCGTGCTCACCGGGTTCTCCGCCGCCGTCTCCGACCCGGCCTCGGCCCCGCCCGGCGTCGACGACCCGGACGCGCTCCTCGCCGACACGGTGGGCCTGCTGGTCGACCCGCCCGTCCCTCCTGGTGAGGCGGCCGTCGCCGCGGCCGCCGAGGAGGTCGTCGCCGTCTTCCGCGAGCTCCGGGACGCGGTGCTGGACCTCATCGACCGTGGCCAGGCCGGCGAACAGTCGACCTGAGCGGGCGCCGGAAGACGTGCCGACCCGGGCCGAACAACGTAAGGTGCGGGCAGGACGGGGGCCTTCGGCGGAATTGGGAGCCTTTGTGGACGATGGGCGCATGATCGAGCCGGCCACCGCCCGGGAGGCCCACGACGTACTGGAAGGGCTTCTCACGGTCCCCCGTACGGCCTCGGAATGGGACCGGCTGGCCGGGCTGCTCGACGAGGCCGACCAGGCCGTCGCGCTGGGCGACGATCAGGCGCTCCTGGCGGTCGTCACGGCGATCGACTGGCTGACACCCCGGGGCGAGTGGATGAAGCTCGGCGAGGGTGACGGACGGGCCGAGGGCGAGGCGCCGAAGCGGGTACGCCTGCGGGTCAACAAGCTGGTGCACGCGCTGGCCCCGTACCTTTCGCGGGACGAGCCTGCGCCGTCCGGTCCGCCGGAGGGTGGGGAGGAGTGAGGCGGCGACCGCTGCTCCGGGATCACGCGCTGGCCGTCTACCTGTTCTCCCCGCTGACCGGGCCGGCGGCGGACGCGGGCCGGCGGCGCCTTCTCGACATCTGGCGGCGGTGCGCGGACACGTTCGGCATGACCCGTGCCGTTCCACGGCTGGGCGTTCCCGCGGCACCTCCCGACGACCTGACCGTTGCGCCTTCCCCACGACTGACGGGCCGCGCTCCCGACGACCTGCCCGGCGCGCTTCCCCCGTTGCTGGCCGCGGCGGAACGCCCGGGGAAGGGGGTGTGGGAGCTGGTGCTGCGGTCCGAGCACGACGTCCTCTGCCTGGGCGTCATGCTGGCGCCCGCCCGCGACGAGGCCATGGGCTGGAGCGCGCTGGAACGCGCCTGGCTGGAGGTCTCGGGCGGCCCGGCGCCCCTGCTCGGTGAGGTACGCCTGCTGCTCGCCGCCCACACCGCCGGCCGTGGCCGGGGACGTCCGCCCGCGGCCCTGCGCGACGCCGTACGCCAGGACGGCGCCCCGGTGGGACCGGACGGGCGGCGCCTGCTGACCGGGGTCGACGCCTGGGAGCTGCCGGACGGCGACGACGCCCGGGCGCTCAGGCGGCTGGTCGTCACGGCCGCCGCCGATCGGCAGGCGCTGCTGGCCCGCTGGGTGTGGTCGGGTGACCCCGCCGGGATCCCCTGGCTGCCCCGCTACCTCATGCACATGGCCAAGGTGCGTTACCAGCTGCGCGTGCACGCCGCGGAGGTGTCGTTCCGCGACCTGGGTGCCCGCGTCGACGGCGCCGCGGCGGGGCTGGCGGCGCTCGGCGTACCCGACGAGCCGGTTCCCCTCGACCGGCTGCTCGCCGCCCGGCGGGAGCTGACCCAGGTGCAGGCGGACTCGTCGGGCCTGCACCTCACCGCGATCGCGATCGGCGAGATGAGCCGTTCGGTGGAGATCGCCGAGGCCAACATGGCGGCGGTGCTCGCCTCCGAGCTGGACGGGTTGTCGCCGGACGGCCGGTCTCCCCGGGTGCTGTTCGACGACGGCCGGGTGATCGACTGGTTCCGGGCCGAGCTCGACGACGACCGCCACTACCTCCAGGCCACCACGGAACGCGCCGCCGAGATCGGCCGCGTCATCGGGCTCCTCATCCAGCAGCGGCTCCAGGAGCGCGAGGAGGAGGCCCGGCGGCGGCACGAGTGGCTGACCCTCCTGCAGACCTCCTTCCTCGGCGCGCTGGTGATGGGGCTGGCGGCGATCCAGGCCCTGACGTACAAGCTCCCGTTGCCGGGGCCGATCCAGCCGCCGCTGATCGCGACGCTGGCCGCGCTGGCCCTGTGCCTGCCCACCGTCGCGTACCGGTACTCGCCGGGACCCGTCGCGGCCCGACCGGCCGTCGCGGGCCACGCCGCCCTCGCGGCCGCCGGCGGTGCGGTGGGCTGGCTGGCCATCTCGGCGGCGACCTACGTGCTGCCCGTGCCGCTCGCCGCGCCACCCTGGACGGCGGCGGTGTCCGCGCTCTGCGCGGCCGTTGCGGTCGCCGCGTCCGCCTGGCGGAACCGACGCGTCAGACGTGCCGAGGAGCCGGGCGGCTGACCACGTGAACGCCGAGCCGAGAACGGTATGGTCGCTGCCACGCCGCTGAGCGCGGGCCACGGCGCGCGAAGTCGCGCCGCGCGGGACACGGCGCTCAGGTCTGTGCCGCGTCGACCCCAGCAGGGAGCCAGTTGCCGTGGAAGCCGGTGGGGACGCGGACCGGCAGGCGTATCTCCGCCACCGGCCGGGCCGCCAGGTCGGCCGCGTCCAGGATCGCCAGGTAGCCGGTGCCACGGGAGCGGTCGTGGGCGAAGGTCATCAGGTACCCGTCGTCGTCCCCCGACGCCCCGCGCCGCGGGACGAAGACCGCCTCGCCGCAGGTGTGCCCGGCGGGCAGCCGGTGCGTCTGCCGGGCCGCGCCCGCGGCGAAGTCGTACTTGTGGATCTCGGAGCGTTCCGGCTCGGCCTCCAGCGAGAAGCTGGTGACGTACCCGAAGCGGTTGCGCCGCCCGACCTCGGCGTCGGCGACCCGCGGATACTCGATCGCCGCGTCGTCCAGCCGGCGCTCGGCGACCGTGCCGGTGGCGAGGTCCAGCCGCCATTCGTGCAGGTTCGGCAGGCCGCCGCCGACGTCCTGGGGGCCGTCGCGCCACAGCGTCGGCACCCGGCAGCCGGTGACCGTGATCGCGCCGTCCGCCTCTGAGGCGTTCATGGTGTGCCACACGTAGCACGGCTCGACCTCGAACCAGCGCGCCGGCCCGCCGTCGCGGCGCATCACGCCGAACCGGGCGCCGTGCGCGTCGTCCCACCGCCACGGCATCCCGCCGGCGGCGGCCATGGCCGGGTCGAAGACGACGGGCAGGTCCATGAAGATCGCGTGGTCGCGGGTGACGGCGAAGTCGTGCATCATCGTCGCCCGCCGGACCTCGACCACCTGCGCCTGGAGCAGCTCGCCGGTCGGGGCGGCGCGGTAGTAGGTCAGGTACGGCGGGCGCAGGCGGGAGCCGAAGAACACCAGCTCGCCGGTCTCCGGGCAGATCTTGGGATGCGCGGTCATGGGCGTGCGCAGCGCCCCGCCGAAGGTGAACGGTCCCACCGTGTCCAGCTCGGGGGTGATCTCGTACGGGAAGCCTCCCTCCTCCAGGGCGAGCAGCCGGCCCGCGTGGTGAACCAGGTGGGTATTGGCGGTGGAGACCCGGTGGTCCACGTGCCCGGTGGTCGGGTCGAAGGCCAGGGCCAGGCGGGACTCGCCGGGGTGCTCGTACAGCGGGGTCCGTACGTACCGGTTGCGGTACCAGCGGGCCCGCCCGCCGTCCAGGACCACGGCGTGGACCATGCCGTCGCCCGCGAAGTAGTGCGGCGACCAGCCGGTCCGCGGGTTGGGACCGTTGCGGAGGTAGGTCCCGTGCAGTTCCTCGGGGACGGAGCCGATCACCTCGGACGGCTCCACCGTCACCTCCTCGGTGACCGGTGCGTTGTTGCCCGCCAGGTGGAGGGGCGGGCCGGGGTTGTGCGCGGTCGTCATCTGAAGGGTTCTCCCGTCGTTCGATCCGGCCGCGTCAGGATGCCGGGAGGACTTCGGGAGAAACAGTCTTGTTCTTGCCGGGGCCGTCAGCCGGGCGGAGAACGCGCAGCGTACGGCGGTGCGAAAAAATCCCCGGTCAGCGGGACTCCAGGACCGCCAGGTCGCGCAGCACGTAGCGGCGGTGCTCGCACTCCTCGCCCATGACCACCCGCAGGCAGGCGCCCACGGTGCGCGGCTCCTCGGGGTAGCCGGGGGCGGGCGGGCGCGTGCAGGGGCGTTCGAGCTCGGCGTCGGTGAGGTCCTCGACGATCCCGCGCACCAGCGCCACCCGGCCGGCCCGCGCCTCCAGCACCTCCGCGTACGACGGCCGCGCCTCCAGGTCCATGCCCAGGGCCGCCGCGTCGGAGGGCGGGTAGCTGGTGTGGGTCAGGCCGAGGCGGTGGAAGGGGCTCGGCCGGTCGAGGATCGTCCGGGCGGCCCAGGCGTCGGTGGCGAAGACCAGGTGGCGCAGCGTCTCGGCGAGGGACCACTCGCCGTCGACCCGTTCGTGGCGGGCGGGTTCCGGCAGCCTCTCGGCGCGGGCGATCGTCTCCGACCAGAGTTGTTCGATCGTGCGCCACATCGCGCGGAAGTCGTCGGCCGTCCGCATCGCGCGCAGCCGCACGCGCTCGGGGTGCCGCCGGTCGAGCTCGGCCTCGACGTAGGGGGTGACGTCCACGTCGTTGACGATGAGGTTCCGCACCTCGCCGGACAGGTTGACGTCCACGAGCCAGGAGTCGACGATCCTGATCCCGCGCAGGTCGCAGGAGCGGAACGTCGCGCCGGAGAGGTCGGCGTCGGTGAAGTTCGCGCCCCGGAACGCGTCGGTGTTCTCGTATCGTGCCGCCATCGCGCCATTGTGCTCCCCCCGGCGACCCTGGCACAGCTCCGGCGCCCGGTCCGGCGGTTCGGTGACCGGCGGTTCAGTGACCGGTGGCGCCGTCTATGCGCTCGCGGAGGAGGTCGGCGTGGCCGTTGTGGCGGGCGTACTCCTGGATCATGACCGAGTAGACCCAGCGGAGCGACATGGTGATCCTGCGTCTCGGGTCGGTGAAGGTCTCGTCCAGGGAGCGGCCGGCGAGGGTCCGGCGGACCTGGGCGATCTCGTCGAGGTAGGTCGCGTACGCCGACTCCGCGTCGGCCGTGTCCACCCCGTCGAACTCCGCGTTCAGGTTGTCGTCGGTGCAGTAGAGGTAGGGGATCTGCTCCCCGGCGAACCTGGCACGGAACCAGTCGCGCTCCACCTCGGCCATGTGGCGGACCAGGCCGAGCAGCGACAGGTTCGACGGCTCGACCCAGCGCCGTCTGAGCTGCTCGGCGGTCAGGCCCGCGCATTTCCAGAGCAGGGTCTCGCGGTGGGCGTCGAGCCAGGCGTCCGCGACCGCGCGCTCGCCCGCCTCCATGACCGAGAACTGTTGGCCCATCCGGGTGACTTGCGGCGCGCGCCAGCTCATTCGACCATCATGCACCGGCTCGAACGAGACGTCCGAAGGTCGCCAGCGTCCGGGGCGGGCCCGGCGCGACAGTGGAGGGCATGAGCACTGTTGTCGCCACGCACACCGCTATCGAACCGAACATCCTCTACTTCGGCACCCCCGTGGTCCTGATCTCGTCCTCGAACGAGGACGGGACGCCCAACCTGGCCCCCATGTCGTCGGCGTTCTGGCTGGGGTGGCGGGCCGTGCTGGGGCTGGGAGTCCGGGCCAAGACGGCCCAGAACCTGCTCAGGACCGGTGAGTGCGTGCTGAACCTGCCGTCCGACGCGCTCGCGGGCGCGGTGGACCGGCTGGCGCTCACCACCGGCTCCGACCCCATCCCCGCGCGGAAGGAGCAGCGGGGGTACCGGTTCGTGCCGGACAAGTTCGGGCGGGCCGGGCTCACGCCCGTGGCCTCCGAGACGGTGGCCCCGCCGCGGGCGGCCGAGTGCCCGGTCGCGATGGAGGCCGTGGTCGAGCGCCACCACCCCGTGGGGGACGACGGAGGCGTGGTGGCGTTCGAGGTACGGGTGCAGCGCGTCTGGGTGCACGACGGGATCCGCCTGGCGGGCACGGACGACCACGTCGACCCCGACGCGTGGCGGCCGCTGATCATGAGCTTCCAGAAGTTGTACGGGCTGACCCCCCAGGTGCACCACTCCACGCTCGCCCGGATCCCCGAACGGCTCTACCGCCCCGACGGCGACCTGGAGCGCGCCCGCACCGCCTAGAGCGGGGCCGAACCGTCCAGCAGGACCAGCCACGTGCGCCGGCCGCAGAGGCGCTCGATGTCGGCCCGGGGGAGCCAGTCGGCACGGGTGCTCTCCGAGCCCTCGGGCGGCCGGGTCGGGGAGCCCGGCCCCGGCAGCGTGGCCCGGAACATCGCCATGTACGCCAGCGCCGGGTAGCGGTAGCCCGCCGGAGGCGGCTCCAGGAGCTCGATGCGCTGCCAGGCGAAGATCGACAGGGCGGAGGGCGGCAGGTGAAGGCCCGTCTCCTCGTAGAGCTCCCGGGCCGCCGCCTCGGTGGCGCCCTCGCCAGGATCGAGGTGGCCGCCCGGGATGTCCCACCCGCGGCCCTCCCGGTCCACGTACGTCATGAGGGTCCGGCCGGCCTCGTCCGAGACGAACGCGAACGCCGACGTGGTCGCGCCGGCGGGCGGGAGGGTGTCAGTGAGGATCAGGTCCAGGCGATGCGCCACCGGGATCCAGGGCACCGTGGTCGTCGCCTTCACCGTGTGAGTCATAGTTCCTCACTGTCATCGCCATCCGAATCGGATGTCAAAGCGAGGCTCAGACTCCCCGGCGCAGA
Source organism: Nonomuraea sp. MTCD27 (assembly GCF_041950495.1). Taxonomy (NCBI): domain Bacteria; kingdom Bacillati; phylum Actinomycetota; class Actinomycetes; order Streptosporangiales; family Streptosporangiaceae; genus Nonomuraea; species Nonomuraea sp. MTCD27. The sequence continues at coordinate 208,171 of NZ_JBGNUW010000014.1, forward strand.
CTGCGGTTGCCCAGATAGAGGCCGACCGCGGCGATGGCGCAGGCGGCGACGGTACCGTACAGGACCGAGGGGTCGGTCAGGTTGCCGGCGAAGAGCGCCCGCTGGGCGTCCACGATGTACGTGACCGGGTTGACCTGCCCCATCACCCGCAGCCACCCGGGAGCGCTCTCCAGCGGCAGCAGCACGCCCGAGAGCAGCAGCAGCGGGAAGAGGATCGACTGGCTGACGATGTAGAACAGGGTCCCGCCCGGCGCCGACTTGATGGCCAGGACGAAGGAGAGCGCCCCAAGGCCCACCCCGAACACCACGAGCTGGGCCAGCCCCGCCAGCACGCCCGCCGTGTGCAGCTCGAAGCCCAGGGGGAGCGCCAGGACGATGATCAGCACCGCCTGCACGAGGAGGACGAGCATGGCCTTCATGCTCTTGCCGACCAGCATCGCGGTCCGGTTCAGCGGCGTGACCATCAGCCGCTCCATCGCGCCCCCGATCAGCTCGACCAGCAGCGTGTAGCCGGCGCTCATGGGCCCTGTCAGGCACATCATGACGAGGATCCCGGGCACGAACCACTGCCAGGACGAGCCGACCGCCCCGCCCAGCAGCGACCCGAACAGGAACAGGAACAGCAGCGGCTGTCCCATTTCGAACAGCAGCGCGGCGGGGTTGCGCAGGCTCGGCTTGAACTCGCGGGAGAAGATGGTGGTGGTGTCACGCAGGAATGTCGTCATCGGTGAGGCTTCTCCCGGTAAGGCGCAGGAACACGTCGTCGAGGGTGGGGCGGGTGGTCTCGGCGGTGGTGACCTTGATGCCGGCGGCATCGAGGGTGCGCAGGTAGTCGGGCAGCGCGGCGGTGGCCTGGGCGACCTTGAGGCGCACGGTGGTGCCGTCCGCGGTCCCGTCGCCGATCCGGGCGGCCTGCTCCGCCTCCTGCGGGGTGCTGGTGGTGATGGTGATGTGGTCCCCGGCCAGGTCGTTCTTGAGCTGTCCCGCGGTGCCGTCCGCGATGATCCGCCCGCCGTCGATGATCACCACCCGTTCGGCCATGTTGTCGGCCTCCTCCAGGTAGTGGGTGGTCAGGAACAAGGTCGTCCCGTACGTCTCGCGCAGGCGCAGGATGTGCTCCCAGATCTCCGCGCGGCTCTTCGGGTCGAGCCCGGTCGAGGGCTCGTCGAGGAAGAGCAGGTCGGGGCGGTGGATGAGGCCCAGGGCGATGTCCAGGCGGCGGCGCTGGCCCCCTGACAGCGTGCCGGGCACCCGCTTGGCCAGCGGCGTCAGGTCCAGCAGGTCGAGCAGCTCGTCGGCGCGGGTGGCCGCCTCCTTGGGGCGCAGGCCGTAGCAGCGGCCCTGGGTGACGAGCTCGTCGCGGACGAGGAAGTCCTCTCCCGCGCTGTTGCGCTGCCCCACGTACCCGATGCGGGCCCGCACGGCCGCCGGGTCCGTGGCCACGTCGTGGCCGGCCACGGAGGCGGTGCCGGAGGTGGGCGGCAGGAGGGTGGTGAGCATACGCAGCGTGGTGGACTTGCCGGCGCCGTTCGGCCCTAGGAACGCCACGAGCTGGCCGGCCTCCACGTCGAGGTCTATCCCGCGTACGGCTTCTACGGTCTCCTTCTTCTTCACTTTGAACACTCGGGTCAGTCCCCGGGCATGGATCATGGTCGGTCTCCTCCGGGCATGGCGAAGAAACCCCTGGTCGGGGCCGCAGTCGAGGATCGAATCCAGTTTGGGCAGGACTAACCCGGTTTGGCAAACGCGAATGTTACGTTCATATACCGCCCCCACCTGCGGAAACACCGTCGGGGACGCCACCTCTGACGTGGCGAGTTTCCGGCCCCTGAAGTGCGGTTTCTTTGCCACGTCCGCACGATTTCCGCACGGACTTCCACACATGGCTCTGCCAGCATCCCCAGCATGTGCCGAGACGACGCCGGCGCGGGCGCTGGGGGAGGCGCTCGGCCCGCCCGTCTTCAGCAAGGACGCGATCGAGGAGACGCTGGCCGACGTGCTCGAAAGGCCGGACGGCGTGGACAGGCGCGAGTGGAGCCGGCGGCTGGGGACGGCCGCTGGGGCTCGGACCGGTCTATTGGGTTGATACGTCAAAAGCGGTGGATATTTCTGGGCTTGCGGAATTGTGCGTAACTCCGCAATGATCTCCGGCGTGAAACGTCTGTTGTTATTTGCGGTAATTGCTATGGTCGGTATGACCGGGGTCGCCGAGGCGGCCGATGGAGTACCCGGGGTGGACGTCAGCAACTGGACCGGCGACATCGACTGGCAGGGCGTGGCCTCCGGGGGCGGGAAGTTCGCGTTCGTGCACGCCACCGAGGGGACGAACTACCGCAACCCCCGTTTCGAAGCCCAGTATGGCGGTGCCGCCGCGGCCGGCCTGATCCGCGGCGCGTATCACTTTGCGCAACCGCACGAATCCGATGGGACAACTCAGGCCGACTATTTCCTCCAGAACGGCGGCAACTGGGTCAGCGACGGCCAAACGCTGCCGGGTGTGCTCGATATCGAGGACAACCCGTACAAGGACAAGAACGGAAAGAACAACTGTTACGGCCTGTCCGTCGGGGACATGGTCACCTGGCTCCAGGACTTCACCAAGAAGTACCGGGCGGCGACCGGCCGGCACGCGATCATCTACACCACGACGAGCTGGTGGCAGACCTGCACGGGCGACTCCACCAAGTTCAGGTCCAACCCGCTCTGGCTGGCCCGCTGGGGCACCGAGCCGGGCGAGCTGCCGAAGAGCTGGAAGAAGCACACGTTCTGGCAGTCGGCCGAGAAGGGCCCGCTGGTCGGCGGCGGGAACGCGTTCAACGGCTCGGAGTCCCAGCTCAAGTCGCTGGCCAACCCGCCCGCCGAGGTGAAGGTGTCCGGCGCGGCCAGGAGCAGGAAGGCCTACACCGTCACGATCTCCAACACCGGGCCGCACCCGGTCAAGGACGTCAAGGTGTCGGGACGGGCGTTCGGCGGGCAGCGCGTGGTGCGGGCGCCGGGGTGCAAGTACAGCGGCACGGCGGTGTCGTGCCGGATCGGGGAGCTGCCGCGCGGGGAGAAGGTGACGTTCACGTTCACCACCAAGCCCAGGAAGACGAAGGGCACCGTGGGCATGTATGTGACGGTCGGTTCGGTGAAACTCACCCTCAAAGCGGGATAAGGCAGGATGAATCCCAGGGGCCCGAGCTTTGAGGGGGTGCGGGATGAAGCGCCGGTTAACCGTGGCAGTAGCGCTGCTCCTGCTGACCGCCACGGCCTCCGTGCCCCTGGGCCTGCCGGCGCCGCCCCTGATCGTGCGGCTCGCGTACGAGATCGAGCAGCGCGGGATCGTGTACTCGTGGGGCGGCGGCCACAGCTCGGACCCCGGCCCGTCCAAGGGGACGTGCAGGGGCTACAGGGGGAAGATCAGGCCCTGCCCGGCCGCCAGGACGCGCGGGCTGGACTGCTCGGGGTTCGCGCGGTGGGTGTACGCGCTGGCGCACGGCGAGGACGTGCTGGGGCCCGGGAACACCGACGACCACGTGCGGAAGATGCGCCGGGTCTCCTCGGCCAGGCCCGGGGACCTGGTGTTCTTCGGGAAGGTCACGAAGAGGTCCGTCAGGACCCACCACGTGGGCATCTACCTGGGCGCGGGGAAGATGATGAACGCGCCCGAGACCGGGGCCGTCGTGCGCGTCGACGACATCGCGGGGAAGAAGGGTTTCGCGGGGTTCTACCGGTACTGAGGTTCCGACTCGTACCGATTCGGTATGCCTGTAACGCGTGTGGCGTGGCAGAAATTGAGAGACCCCACGGCTAATCTGTGCCGCTATGGACAGGCGATGGGTCGGTCTCGACGGCTACGAGGTCGTGGGCGCCGTGCGGGCCGGGCGGCAGGTGCTGCGGGTGCGCAGGAACGGGTGGCTGGTCGCCGACTGCACCTCTGTGGCGGAGGTGGCCAGGCACGTCGATCTGGCCGATCTGTGTGAGGTGATCGATCTTCCCGCGCGGCGGCCGGCGGAGGTGCCGCCGGGGGCCAGAACGAGTTCGCATCATCGCTGAGTGCCGTGTATGGTTACACCTGTCCGCAGCGCCGGACAGGCCCCTATAGCTCAGTCGGCAGAGCGTCTCCATGGTAAGGAGAAGGTCAACGGTTCGATTCCGTTTGGGGGCTCGCAATCTGAACAGGCAAAACGCCCGGTCCGAGAAAACTCGGAGCCGGGCGTTTCTGATCGTCGGGACGTTTTCGCGATGGATTCGCGATGGAAGCCCATTAACCCGCCCGCGAGGTAGGGAATTCGAGGACTTCTCCGCGCGCCTCGAACGGAGCGATCGGTTCCCGCTTCCCGTCACGGAACGGAGCCAGTAGCTCATCCAAGATCTTGACCGGTGAGTGAAGCCCGAACCACGCCCGCCGAGCGAGGGCGTCTTGCCACAGCCGCTCCAACTGCTCCCGCAGCCATGCCCGCGACTCCCGAGACACGTGCGTGTACGTTCCCCGCATGCCGCGCATCTCCGGCGACGCGTGCCCCATCCGGTCATCGCGAAGCTGCAGGGGCGTCCCCAAATCCATCAGCCACGTGGAGTGCGCATGCCGGAGGTCGTGTGGCGTCAACCCCTCCGCGATCGGCGCCCACGACGCCACTGGAGCGTTCTCCGACACGTACCGGGAGCGGACGAACAAGTCCAGGATGGCATCGCGTGTCAGGTCGCGAGCCTGCTCCTCAGCGATGCCTTGCGCGATGGCGAACACCACCAGGTCGGCCCTCGACGAAGCCGCGTTGATGCCGAGCCCGAGTGGACGCCGCTGGTACCCGCGGATCCGCGGAGCCTCGTACGGCTGGCCGGCTACAGCCGCGGGCCATGCCGGCAGGGGAGCGCCGGGCCATGCCGTGTCCAACTCCACCAGGACCGGCTGATACACCACGCCGTCCTTCGCGTCATCCTCGCGGTTCTTCTTCGTCCCGCGCCGGCCTTTCGACGTCGGATACCAGCCGTCGGTGGCCGGGTCGAACACCCGGCGCGCGAAGTTCGAGTTCCGGTGATGGCCGCCACGCTCGCCCAGGAAGACGAACGGTCCTCCGCCCTGGCACGGCTGCTCGTCCTGGTCTTCGATCGTGACAGGAGCGCACCGGCACCGCTGATCCGGGTGGGCGGCGATCTGCCGGTTCAGCAGGTCCTGTAGAAATGGCGGAAGGTCCACGTCGCGGTTGGAGTCGTCCTTTGGCGGACCGAGGTAGAACTTGCCGCCGTCCTCGATCAACTGCCAGTCCACACGGACCCGGCCGAGCTTGACGTACTCCCGCTGCAGGCCAATGAGCTCGCCGTACCGAAGTGCCCCCCACGCCGCCACCAGCCCTGCGATGGTCTCGTCGTTCCGCCCAGACAGAACGCCCATCCGCTCGCACAGGCAGATGGCCTCGAACGGCGTGATGGCCGTCTTCTCCTTACCGCGGCCTGCGGTGCCGACACCGGAGCGGCGCCCGCGGTGCCGCTGCCTCAGCGCCGGGTTGGAGCCGATCAAACCTTCGGTAACGGCATCGCCGAGCAGGGTCGCGAGTCTTGTCCGCGCGCCGGACGCGACCCCATCGCGCGCATAGCCTGCCTTGAGCATGCGCTGTTCCCAGGCGTTGACGTCGGACGCCTTGATGTCGGCGAGCTTCCAGCCCCCCCACTCGGGAAGCACGTGAGCCCGGAAGAGGTAGGCGTAGTTGCCGCGGGAGCGTAGCCCGACGTCGAGTCCTTGCCACCATCGGGCGAACCACTCGTCGACGGTGACGCCGTCGACTTCCGGTTCCGCCGGCTCGGGCTCGGGTTTCCTGCGCTTGCGGGAGTAGTCCGGGGCGAGGCCGCGGCGTTCGAGGTCCTCCATCCACTCGCCCCAGGCTTCCGCCTCTTTGGGCGATTCCCAATGCTCCTTGGTGTCGGGGTGCCGGGACTTGGTGCCCCACGTGCCGTCCGCCTTCTTCCAGCGGGCGACGATCACGCCGTCCTTACGTATCTGATGGAACGCCATGAGGCAGCTCCTTGCGAGGGTGAGGGGTTAGGCAAAGGGGTTGGGTCTACCCCAACACACAGATGTCGATGATCGGGGGCAGATCCACGCCTACCACACAGTCGCGGTCGTTCGCGGGGGGCGGCGTGGGCCGGTCGGGGGTGGGCGGGGCCGTCTCCGGGGGGTCATCCTGTGGTGGGGCGGACGATGGACGCGGGGTCGGTTCAGCGTCGGGGGTTGTCTCCACCCGATTCGGTCCTGGTCGTTCGGTCGTCGACGGTTGGGTGGTTGCTGGTGCGGTTGGCGTCGGTGAACTTGCGGCGCCTGTCGGGCCGCTGGGTGGCGAGGTTCGCTCCCTGGTGGGTGTCGGGCGGGTCTCTCGTGACACTCCTGAGCGCGCCGGAGGAGAGGACAGAACAGCCAGGAGAGGGGGTGATGACGGCGAGCGGGTGGGCCTCGCGGAGGGCGTAGGTTTCGGACTCGGTGACGTCGTTACGGTCAAGCGTGGTTGTGGTGTGACCGTAACGACGTGCTGAGCAATGATCGGTGCGGGTTGTGGCGCTCTCCCTCTAGTGATCTCGTCAACTGCCGCTGTGGCGGCGTAAGTCATCGTGGCCGTTCCTGCGACGGCTACCACGATTTGCCTTTTGGTCGATCTTCGCGCCCATTCGACGAAGGTCCCGATACTGATCGCTCCGATCCATATGATGAGTTTCTTGATCGCGCCTCTCGCGCCGGGATCATCGATATTGACGATCAGGGTTGGTTTGTCCATGCCATCTACCTCGACTGACATGGCGGCGATCTCTGGTTCTAAGCGTTGACGGCGGTATTCCTGGACGTTTTCGGGATCATCGTTCATGGTGCGACTCCCGCGCATTGATTGCGGTGTCGCGCAGGCATCTCCAGACGGCGGCTTCGCGCGCCGGTGCCCGCCTTCCGGGCGCGTGCAGGATCGCGCGGATGGTCATACCGTCGTGCTGGATGACCACGAGCTTTTCCCCCGAGCCCGACCGCATGACCTTGCTGATCTCGGCTTGGGCGTGAGCGTCGCTCTCGGCGATGATGAGCTGCTGTTGGAGGCGGTCGCGTTCAAGGAACGCTCGCGCCAGTTGGGCTGTGAGTACTTCCTCGCGCGCCGAGGAGCGGCGCAGGAGGCGCAGTGCCTTTCTGATCAGAGTGTCGTACGACGATTTTCCGTTCGAGGAAGCCTCGTTGCTTCGTGGGGACGTCAAAACGCCCGCACCTCCCCAGGATGCGCAGTTCGTTTTAATCCCTCGCCGTTATGAGCTGTCGGGACCCTTATATGACGCCTGTTCGCGTTATGGGGTCCATATCCCTTGGCGGATCGTGTTCATTCTGTGACAATCCGCTGCCAGGAAATGTTCAGCTTTATGTGTACTTAGGTGGACCTAAGCTCCCTTTCGATCTTGCGCACCATTGCCGGCCTCGTCGTGACGGGCGTTTCGCTCCTCGGCAAGGGCGTCGATCTTTTCGTGCAGGGCGCGCATCTCTTGCTGAAGAGCGGCCATCGCCGACAAGATCACCGACTCCCGTGGGGAAGGATCCGTGATGTTGGCGTAGTCGATGGGTGGCTTCGTGGCGCGCTTCCCTTGAGAGTCGTCGCGATCAACGACCTCGGTCGTGTCCCTGGGGTACACGGTGTCGATCAGCTCGTCGGGCCCGATTCCCAAGTGGGGGTAGCGCTCTACGAGCGCCTCCCCGAGAGCTTGAAGACTCTCGGGCTTGGGTTTGCTTGATCCTGACTTCCAGCGACTGAGTTGCGACTGGTCCATGGGGACGAGTGCGGCGAGTTGGACTTGAGGCAGCCCGGTGTCCCGCAAGATTTGGTCGATCAGTTCGCGGAAGCGGTCAACGGGCCAACTTGGCGACTTGACCATGTACAAGAGCATAGGGCCATGCGCATGGTCCGTCCAGCTTGCATATGTGCATAAGACCACGTCAGCGCTGTATCTCTTGCGCCACACTCATAACACCAGGTCCTTACGAACTAGACCGTTCCAGGTCAACGGGCAGTACCTCTTGTGTTGCGCCATGTACATAGCTAATGTCTATGTACATGAGTCAAGGAGCAACCATCCGACTGCGCGACGGCGTGGACGAGCAGCTCAAAGAGGTGTTCGGCTACAAGACCGCCACCGAGGTCGCGGAGGCGCTGGGGGTTGACCAAGGGCAGTACAGCCGTGTCATTCGCGGACGCTCTGACCCGGGCCCGCAATTCCAAGCACGTCTCCTCCTCCGGGTGCAGCAGTACGGCTTAACGTTCGACGACCTGTTCCACGTCGTCGAGATTGACGCGGCCCTCGAGGAGTCGGCATGACTCCGCCGACACTCCACGATGCAGCAGCAGCCGGCCAGAAGGTCGGCAAGAGCGCGAGTTGGATGTACAAGGCGGGAGCCGCCGGCCGGATCCCACGCACGAAGATCGGCGGGCAGGTCTGGTGGACCGACGAGCAGATCGCCGAGATCATCCGCAGCGGCGCCCAAGAGCCTAAGAAGCGCAAGCCAGCGGAGAAGTCGGAGCGTACGCAGCGCCGCGAGGCACAGCCTCCCACGCGTCCGACGCCGCGTCCGCGAGCCGCGACCCCCAAGAACTCGAAGGTCCCGGCTGCGGATTTCACCGTGAGCCGCCTGTACCGCGACGGCGCTTGACATGACTTTGCCCCGGCCATGCGACGACCGGGGCGCGCGGGAGGACATCCCGCGCTTCCCTACCCACCCTCAACTCTGAACACGAGGACCGTGTGACCGAGAACGCGAACGCCGCCAACGGCGCTCATGACCTTGAGGACATCGGCGTCCACCCGGTGGCCGACCTGTTCCCTATGCTCGCCGCCGACGAACTGAAGGAGTTGGCGGCCGACATCAAGGCGCGGGGTCTGCTTCAGCCGATCGTTCTCGACGTTACGGGGCGCATCCTCGACGGCCGGAATCGCTATGCCGCATGCAAGCTGGCAGGGATCGAACCGTCGTTTGTGTCATACGAAGGCGACGATCCAGACGGATATGCCCTTGCGGTGAACATTGCCAGGCGGCACCTGACCAAGGGGCAGATCGCCATGGTTGCGGCGCAGGCGCTACTAAAAAATAGTAGCCAGAAAGAGGCGGCGTCTCGCGCGGGCGTCAGTCAGCAATACGTGGGCCACGCTCAGGTCGTCCTCAAATTCGCGCCGGATCTCGCGGACGCAGTCTCGGCTGGCACAAAGCCGCTCAACGAGGCGTACGAAGTTGCTCGTGAGCGAAAAAGGGAAAAGGACGCGCTCAACAGCGACATCGCACTCCTGCGTGCCGAAGCCGCTGATCTAGCGGACCAGGTGACAGAGGAGCGTCTCACTCTCACCGCCGCGCTCAAGCTTCTTGATGAGCGTCGGAGGGATCTCAAACTGCGCGATGAGGTCGCCGAGTACGACGTGATGCGCAACGCGGATGGCGCTCCGCCTCCTACGTTCTGCCAGCGAGCGGAGGACGGCTCGGTCACATGGGCTGAGGCACTGACGCTCGCCAAGCAGTGGCGAGCAGAACGCGACGACGCGGTTCGCCGCCACCAGTCCAGCATTCGCAACGTCGTCAGCGGGTGGGGCGCGATCCGGACCGTCCTCGACAGCCTCGAAAGCCCATACGTGGCGGACATTCTCGCCGGCCTCGGCGACCGCGACCGCGAAGAACTCGAACGAATCACCGCCGAATGGAGAAGCCGCAATGGCGCATGACGAGCCCGACGAGTATCTCGGCGACGAGAGCCCGGAATTCAAGGAACTTAACGACCTCATCGACAACTGGCTGGCGGACGAGCGCCCCGAACGGTACGACTCCGGAGACAAAGAATGGATGGAGACGGTCGTCAAGAGGACGGCCGACAGCCTCGAAGAGCAACCCGACTACACGCAGGTGTTCCTTGACGCCGCCCGTCGTCGGGTCTACCAGCGCGAGGGTACGGCGACAAGGCGCGCCAACAAGTTCCTCCGCGACATCGCCCGGACCGGCCAGATGCCGCTCGGGTGGGGCGAAGGAGACGCCTGGAAAGCGGTTCTCCGCGACATCCTGAGCGCCCCGCTCTCGATTGAGCGGAGCCGTGTGCGGTTGGCCGCGGCTGCGCCGGCAGACCTGGAAGCGTGGGAGCTGGAGAACGCCCGCGAGGAGGATAAGAGGCGGCTCGCGCAGATCGAAGCCCGCAGCGGTGCGCGACTCCTGGGTGACTGGCTCCGCCAGCAGGGCGTTCAGCGTGTCGATGACTTCCGCCCGCCCATGGCGCAGGGAGGCGACAAGTGATCATCGCCCACTCCTGTACCCAGTGCGGCTGCGCCGACTTCCACCGCGATGACCGCCGTGGCGGACGCACCGCCTACTGCCCGGAGCCGTGCAAGTGCCAGAACTGCACGCCCGGCGAGGCGACACTCCGCCCCACCTACGACCGGGCGGGCGACGTCATCGAGCGGATCATCCCGCCGGGCGGGAAGTCGGAGGGCAGCTACATCGTGGCCTGCTCCTGCACCGAATGCCATGGCCTGTACGAGCTGCTCACCGCGACCGTGACCGCCGAAGCGTCGTGACCGCCGCTGAGCGCTGGGGCGCCTTCCTGATGACTCTCGGCCTGTCGCTGCGGGTCTCCTCGCTTGACCGCCTCGACTCCGCGGACGTCTACCGCGGCCGACACCACCGCAAGCCCCAGAACTGAGCGAGGCCAGCCGTCCAGGGCTGACCTCGCAGACCACCCGCTCATCCCAAGTCGGACCACGACAAGGAGCAGGAGTCATGAACAGAGTACTTCCCCAGGCGCCGGCCGACGTTGCCCGCCAGGTCGACCACTTCGAGTGGCTGAAGACGCATTTCCCGAACCTGTACGCCGACGAGGTGAAGCAGGCGGAAACCCCCGCACCCCACCGGATCCTCCTCGCCGGCATAGACCTGCTGAAGCAGCACGGACGCGCGTTCGGCTCCTACGACAACCAGCAGGGCGAACTGTGCGCGCTGGGGGCGTTGGCGGTCGCGGCGAACAAGGACGCCGAGTGCTGGGAGTCGATGCGGGGCTCGTGGCCGCTGCACGCCGAGCCCGGCGACCGGGAGCTGGTTGAGGCCGCCCGCGAGCTGTACATGGTGCTCGCGGGGGCGGATGTCTCTCCCGAGGACCTGCAGATCGAGGACCTGATCGAGGGCGTCGGCGCCTGGCATGACGGGACGCCTGTGCCGGACTCGGAGGAGGCGATTCCGCCCGCTAACTCGGTGGTGTTCGCTGCGTTCTCTGACGCGGCTGCCCGTCTCGCTGAGCAGGCGGGAGCGGCACATGCCCAGTGACCGCGCAAAGGAGATGGCGGAGCGGTTCGCCCGCGAGACGGCCGAGCACCAGATGACCGTCTTGCACGACGACGGCCTGTACCGGCACCTGCGCTTCCAGAAGCCGGGCACCAGTTTCTACTGGTTCGACATCGTCACCTGGCCCGGCACCCTCGCCATTCGGGGCGACGTGGACGGCTACCTGTTCTCGCGGATCACAGACATGTTTGAGTTCTTCCGCAGCGACAAGGGCCGCGTCAACCCGCACTACTGGTCGGAGAAGACCGAGGGTGGACGGCAGAGATGCAAGACCTACTCCGAGGAGTCCACGAAAGCCCAGGTCCTACGGGACATTGGTGACTTGGAGGAGCGTCCGCCTGGCCTGTTCCTGGCCATCCAGCGGGACATCTTCGACCACGTCCACTTCGAGGACGAGGCCCGCGAGGCTCTCGAGCGCTTCGACTATCAGGGCGTCCGCTTCCACGACGTGTGGGAGTGGGACCTGCACGACTACGACTGGTCGTTCCTCTGGTGCTGCCACGCGATCGTGTGGGGGATCCAGCAGTACGACGCCAGCAAACTGGTCGCCGCTCTGGCCGGTGAGGGCTCGTGATGGCGCAGCCGCGCGACTGGCTGTCGCTCGCCGAAGCCTCCAGCGTGCTGGACATCCCCGAGTTTCAGGTGCTGGAACTGGCCGTAGCCGGACGCCTGCACTCCCGCATCAGGAACGCCGGCCGCGAACTGCGGGCCCTGGATGTCGACGAGTTCGCCTCGGAGTGCGCCGGCCAGATGGCCGGTGTCGCAGCCGAGCACGTGGACAAGCCGGCCTGGACGCCGTGGAGCGCCGCTCAAGACCCGGACGCGTTCGCCGACCGAGCGCACGACGACACCCCCGACGACGAGGGAGAGATCGACGCGTGACCTCGACAGAGATGGCGCAGGTCGCTCCGAGCCTGCCCGACAAGATGACCTACGCGAAAGCGCTCGCCGAGTCGGGGCTTCTGCCCGCCCAGTACCGCAAACAGCCCGCCAACGTCCTGTACGCGCTGGAGTACGGCGCGACCATTGGCATCGGCACCATGGCGGCCATTACCGGCGTGCACGTCATCGACGGCAAGCCGACCGCCTCTGCGGGTCTCATCTCGGCACTTGTCCGCCGCGCTGGCCACCGGCTGCGTCAGCGCATCGAGCGCGACCAGCAGGGCAACCCCGTCGGCGTCTGCGAGATCACCCGTGCGGACGACCCGGAGTACACGTACCGCTCGGAGTGGACGCTGCAGCGCGCCGTCACTGCCGGCCTGGTGGAGATTCGGAGCGGCAAGCCGTTCGCCCGGGACAAGAACGGCCGGGCACTGCCGTGGGAGAAGTATCCCGAGGCGATGCTCAAGGCCCGCGCCACCACCGAGTGTGCCCGCGACGCCTGCGAAGAGGTGCTGTTCGGGCTGCACTACACGCCGGAAGAACTCGGCGCGGAGGTGGCCGAGGACGGCACGGTCATCATCACCGACGCCCGCCCCCAGCCCGCCCCTCCTCCTCCTGCGCCGGACGCCCCGGTCGGCAAGGACCTGCTGGCTGTGCTCGCCGGCCAGTTCACCGCGCTCGGCGTCACCGACCGGGCCGAAGGGCTCATGACGATCGCCCTGCTGACCGGCCACAAGGTGACTTCCAGCAAAGAGCTCACCACCTCACAGGCGCAGCAACTCATCGACGTGCTGGATCCCCTTACGCAGGCCGAAGACCCGGTCAACGCGCTCGACCAGGCGCTCCGCCAGGCCATGGCCGCCACGGAGGCCGACAGCGCCGACGTCATCGAAGGTCAGATCGTCAGCGAGGAGAACCATGACAACGCCGCGTGATGCCGCTTTCCGTGTCGCAGTGCTGGATGTGCTCGCCAAACGGGTGTCCGCCGCCCTGACGGAAGCCCGCAAGGAAGCAGAACCGGTGTTCGCCGCCGCCCGCGTCGAGGGCAACAAGCAGATCGAGGTTGCGCTCCCGTCTGGCACGCAGGTCGGCACCGTGTCCATCAAGGCCAGCGACGACACGGTCAACGTGAACGAGGCAGACGTGCTGGCTTGGGTGCTCGACAACGCCCCCGGCGAGGTCGAACCCGTGATCTCCTCTTCCGCGCTCGACCAGCCCGACGTGGTCGCCTACATCCGCCGCTTCTACCCGGAGTTGGCGAGCAAGAGGGTGCGTCCCGCCTACCGCTCCAAGCTGCTGGGCCAGCTCAACGATGACGGCGAACTGGTCGATGAGGCGACAGGCGAGGTCGTGAAGCTGGCCGATACGGTCAAGTCCGGCCCCTCTGGCGCGTTCGTGCTGACCTTCGAGAAGGCGAAGAACGGCAAGCCAGCTGGCCGCGACCGGATCGCTGAGGCTTGGCAGTCCGGCGAGGTGGATATCAGGGACCTGATTCTCCCGGCCCTTGAGGCGGGTGAGCAGTGATGACCCGACTGAAATCGCTCCCAAAGCCGGTCCTGGACCTGGTGAAAAGCCGCGACGAGACGGGCCTGTGCGAGGTCGGCCAGAAGTGCGGCGGCTTCGCTGCCGCCGAGGAGACCGCGCATAGGCTCGGCCGACAGTCCGGCGGGGTCGGCAAGAAGAACACCACCAAGAACGTCGCCTCGAACCTGCTCCGTGCGTGCACGGTCTGCCACGACTGGATGGACAAGCGGGAGGTCCGCAGGGCGGAGAGGCTCGGGCTGAAGGTTCGGGACGGGGTCGCGCTCCCTTCGGAGATCCCTGTCCTGCACACCCGATTCGAATGGGTGCTCCTCGACGACGCTGGAGACTTCCGGGCCGCGCCTGCCGCCTCGTACGTGGCCGGCTTGATTCCCGTCGTCGGCTGTACGCCGTGGGAGCTGATCCAGCAGAACGGCGCCTTCTCCGAGGCGATGGAGCGCTACAAGCACACCCAGTGCCCCGGCTGGCCCGCACCTCTTGAGGGCTTGTTCACCTGCGGGTGCGGCTCGTCCCCGTTCGTCGTCCAGGTGGTGGCGTGATGCTGCCGACCCTGTACTGCCACGGGTGCGACGCCGACCTTCCGCACGAGCCGATCAGCAGCAGCGAGGCCGCCTGCACCTCCTGCGGCACGATCCGCGACGTTGAGGAAACCCAGGTCGCCGTCGTGGAGGGCATGGCGTTCTGCACCACCTGCCGGGAGACGCTCGCGGTCGGGCACGTGTGCGTGCCCGACGCGCCCGCCTGCGAGTCCCAAACGCGCCTGGTCGGCCGCTGTGGCATCTGTCAGCCGTGCCGCCTCCTGCAGAAGGCGTACATGGCCGCCCAGACCGAACGGGACGACACGACCCTGTACGGCTCTCCCTCTGACCTGTCTATCTCTGAGGAGCGCGCGTGATGTTTCCCCACACCGAAGGTCCTGACGGCGGGTGCTTCCTCGTCTGGTTCGTCTTCTGCCTCGTCCTGGCGCTCGGCATGGCCGGCGTCGGCGTGTGGGCCGTGATCACGCTCGTCAACCACTTCACCGCCTGATCTTCCGCTGCTGGCCTCGCCTATCGGGGGTCGAGGCGAGTGGCGGCCCTACCGGACCACTTCAGCAACAGGAGATCGCACGTGAACCGCAAGAACGATCAGCTTCAGACTCCGCAGCCGCCCGTCGTGTTCGTCACCAAGGAGGCGGCCGACCGGATCGTGGCCGACCTGAGAGCCAAGTACGAGGACGCCGCCCGCTACGCCACCGCTCAGGGCGGTCTGGCTGTGCAACTCGGCGAGGAGATCGCCCAACTGGAGCGGGAGATCAGCGAGAAGCAGGTGTGGGCCATCCAGCGGGACGGCGAGAAGCGGACCGCGGAGGCCGAAGCGCGAGCAGCGCGGGACGTGGCCAAGGGATACGCGGACGTTCTGGCCGCTGCCGGCGTTCACGTCCCTCCTCCGAACGGGGAGCTGTCGTACGACCCGGACGGCAACATCGAACGGCTGGGCGCGGCCCACGCGGAGCTCAACGCTGGCGGTCTGTCGTGAGCCGCCTGTTCTCCCGCCACACGGGCCGGCACTGCCCGCGGGGCACCTCGACGGGCTGGTCTGGGCTGGCTCAGATGGTGCCTGCCCAGCGCACGGCCGGCATCTCCCGCCCTCGTCCCACCCCGTTGGCGCTCTGCCCGGTGGCCGAAGACGTGGCCCCGTTCGCCCCCTCTACTCCGCGCTACACGCGCCCCTACGACAAGGACGCAGCATGAGCACCGAAACCCCCGAGACGACGCAGAAGAGCCCGTACACCCTCCGCCGCGAGGCTGTGGCCCGCGCTATCAAGGCGTGGCAGGAGCAGGACGTGGACGGCCCCGACGATGCCCGCGAGGACGGCCCGCTGGGTCAGGCGGCTGACTTGGAGGACTGCCTCCTGGACGAGGGCCTGATCCTGATGCCCCGCTCCACGGGTCACGGCAAGTGGGTGGTGGAGGTGGACGGGCAGCGCGCCCCGATTGCTCCCGGCTCTGACCGGCCGGTCGGGCTCCTGGACGCTGAGGATGCCGCCGACCTGTTCCTGACGCTCAGCGCCGCCGACGAGTACGCCGAGAGGCAGCCGACGATCCGCCCGGCCACTGAGATGGAGTTCAAGCTGGCCGTGGCCAGCCACCTGTTCGGGGGTCCGGCATGAGCGACATCACCCCGGAGAAGGTCGCCCACCTGAAGGACCTCCTGGGCTCCGTGGGACCCCTCCCGTGGTTCCTGTCGGACTGCGAGGGCGACATGCAGATCTGGCGGGAGTCCGCTCTCACCCACGTCACCCGGGGCGAGGACGGCGACATCGAGGGCTACCGCACCCCTGGCTCGTACAAGCGCAACGACCTGGTCGCCTCGTGGGATCTGGACACGTGGGACGAGGGTGAGGACGAGGACGACGACGAGCGCCGCCGTATGGCCGAACTCATTGTCGAAGCGGTCAACGCCCTCCCGCATCTGATCGCCATCGCTGAGGCCGCTCAGGCAGAGCAGGAGCGTGCCCAGTGACCTCCCTCGACCAGAACACCCCGCCGCTGTCCGCTCAGCGCCTTGCGGAGATCCGCCGCAACGAGGCCGAGGTCGCCGACTACATCGCCCACGGCCTGATGCGGAGCAAATCCGCCTACCAGGACCGCACGGACCTGCTGGCCGAGGTGGACCGCCTCAACGCACGGATCGCCGAGCTCGAATGGCTCCGCGACGTCGACAACGGTGTGGGCGGGATCTCCCTGCCTTGCCCTGACCGCCGCGAGCTGTCCCCGCCGTGGCGGGTGGACCAGATCCTGCGTGACGAGCTCGGGCCGGAGCCTCGCTACCCGACTCAGGACGTTCTCGACGGGATGGTGGACGGCTACAACGCCGAGCAGCGGCGGCGAGGTGACCGGTGAGGCGCCTCGACCGCCGTCCGCGCCTCCTTGACGCCTTCTGCTGCATCGGAGGAGGGACCCGCGGCTACCAGGAGGCCGGCTTCTACGTCGTCGGCGTGGACATCAACCCTCAACCGGACTATTGCGGTGACGAGTTCATCCAGGGCGACGCGATCGAGTTCATCCGCGAGCACGGCGCCTGGTTCGACGTCGGTCACGGCTCGCCGCCCTGCCAGGGCGAGGGCGCCCCGACGAAGGGCACCAACAAGGCCCGCAACGTCGAGGTCGGACGGGTTCACCCGCGCCTGATCGGCCCGACACGCGAAGCATTCCAGTCCACGGGCCGCCCGTACGTGATCGAAAACGTGGCCGGGTCCACCGTCCGCAAGGACATGCGGCTGTGCGGCGAGATGTTCGGCCTGGGCGTCCTGATGCACCGCTACTTCGAGTTCGGCGGCGGCTTGTGGGTCCCGCAGCCGCACCACCCCAAGCATCGCGGTCGGGTGCGCGGCTGGCGGCACGGCGAGTACTTCGACGGCCCGTACGTCGCCGCGTACGGCAAGGGCGGCGGCAAGGCCACCGTCGAGGAGATGCAATCCGCGAAGGGCATCGACTGGTCCAGCGACCATTTCGCGCTCCGCGAGGCCCTCCCGCCGGCCTACACCCGCTTCATCGGTGAGCAGCTGATGGCCCACCTCCGTCAGGAGGCAGCGGCATGACTCTCCCGTACTGCTGTGTCGCTGCTGAGTTCGACGGTTTCACCCGTGAAGAGCACGCCCCTCACTGCCTGCACCGCCCACCGGCTCCTCCCGTACAGGAGAACACCACGGACGGATCCGGAACAGCTCGTGCCGGCGTCCCCGCATGCAACGAAGAGGAGGAGACCCGTGGCCGTTAGTCGTGGGCCGATCGCCCGCCCGCGCCCCAGCTGGGGCTGGCAGGAGGATGCCGCGTGCCGGGGCGAGGACTTGGTCCTGTTCTTCGGCCCCGAGGGGGAGCGGCAGCCCCAGAAGGACATGCGGGAGCGCCGCGCCAAGACGGTGTGTGCTGGCTGCCCGGTACGCCGGGAGTGCCTGACGTACGCGCTGTCCCGGCCGGAGAAGTACGGCACGTGGGGCGGCCTCAACGAGGAGGAGCGGGCGAGTGAGCGGCGCCGGCGGATGCGCCGTGTCGCTTCGGCCGCGGCGGGGGTGGCGTGATGCGCGAGTACGGCAATCCCGGGCACGACGCCGAGTTCCTGCTGCAGATGCAGAAGGCCGCGAACGACCGCGAGTTGCAGGCAGTGCGGCGGGGCCGAGGCCACATGTCGGCGTCTCCGGTGACGGCCACGTTCGCTGTGTCCAAGCCGGACCCGGTGTTGCAGCAGGCCGCAGCCAGGTTCGTGACTCGCGCCGCCGCCGGCCACGGGCCCACCGGCGTTGAGGAGATCCTGCAGATGCTCGGGCTGGAGGCGTCATGACCGGCTGGCGCTCCCTAGCCGCGTGCAAGGACGTCAACCCGGACCTGTTCTTCCAGGACACCGGACGGCCGGCGCAGTCGCTGACCCGCATCTGCCAGGGCTGCACCGTGCTGGTCGTGTGCACGTTCGACGCGCTTCGTCGCAACGACCTCGGATACCAGGCCGGCATGTCGAAGATGGAGCGCGATCGGGTGCGCAGGTGGGACCGGCAGGCCAAGGCTCGGGTGGCGGCTAAAGCTGTCCAAGCAGGGGCGGGGGAGGCGTCGTGAAGACCTCAGCCGCGGGCGTCTTCGTTGACGCGCTTGACGATGGCTCGGATGGTCTCTCGGGACCAGCCGGTGACCTCGGCCACGTCGATTATCTGCCACTCGCCGGAGGTGACCGCGCGGGCTATCTCCTGGTCGAGTTCCTGTCTGGCCTGGTCAAGGCGTTCTTGAGCCGTCTTGTGGGCTCGGATCTTCGCCACCAGAGTTCCCGTCGCCATACGCATATCGTCGCACGTCACAGTCATACAAATCAGTTTGCCATATATAACGCAAAGCT
The DNA here is from genome assembly GCF_041950495.1 of Nonomuraea sp. MTCD27. Taxonomy (NCBI): domain Bacteria; kingdom Bacillati; phylum Actinomycetota; class Actinomycetes; order Streptosporangiales; family Streptosporangiaceae; genus Nonomuraea; species Nonomuraea sp. MTCD27. The sequence continues at coordinate 226,763 of NZ_JBGNUW010000014.1, forward strand.
ACTTGGCGTAGAATAGAGACAAGATGCTTACCGAAGGGAGTGACGCTGAAGTGACGGCAGAGTTGGCCGCCTGGAGCGGCACGGCGGACATCGAGCGGGCGGCTGACCCTGGAGAGTTCGTGGTCCAAGCCTGCGAGCGGGCCAAGCAGTGGCTCGTCGAAGCGCTTGAGAACGGCGACATCGAGCAGATCGTCGAACTCAAGTCGCAGGCCGAGGCGATCCGCATCTACAGCATGCAGAAGCAACTTGGCAAGGATGCGCAACTCTCTGCGGCGGAGATCGTCCGTCGAGCTGAGCGCGGGATCGGTGTTGCGATACGAAAGGGGCAAGAGGCGGGGGAGATCAAGACCGTAAGCGACGGCGGGTGGAAGGCCCGCGATCTCCCTGCCCTTGATGAGGGGAAGAAGAGCCCCACTTCGTTCTTCGGCTCCAAGAACGAAGCAACTGACGCCTACGCCATGACCGACGACGTGTCCGATGAAGAGTTCGAGGCTGCGTTAAAGGAAGCCAAGGCCGAAGAGAATCTGTCGCGCGCCAACGTGGTTCGAAAGGTCCAAGGACGCCCGCGTCCCACGACTGGCGAAGCCTACGGGGACTGGACCCCTGTCGCGGCAGACCGTTCGTTCGAAGCGGTCATGCGCCGCCGCGAGTTGATTCGTGACCTTGCAGCCAAGGGTTACTCATCGCGACAGATCTCGGAACGCATCGGTACGCATGAGTCCACAGTTCGGCAAATCTCCCGCGATCACAGCATTGACATCCCCGCCGACGCTGTCGTCTCGCGAACGCGACGCCACGACTCCAACCGCATCGTGCGAGAGACCGTCCATGCCCTCGAAGGGCTCGCCATGGGCATCGACCTGATCGTCTTCGACGACCTCGACCCTGACGAGATTGAGGACTGGACCATCTCGCTCGCCAATTCCATCCGGGCTCTCAACCGGCTGAACAAGAAGATGAAGGAGATGGTCCAGTGACCTCTAACGGTACCGAGAAGCGCGTCGAACGCGAGGCCCAGTTGCGCTGGGTGCCGATCCCGCTGATGCGGGTGTCCCCGATGGCGCAGCGCGACCTCAACACCTCCCGCGTCAACGGCCTGGCGGCCGACTTCGACCTTGAGCAGCTCGGCACGCCCACGGTCAACGAGCGAGACGGCCTGTTCTACGTCATCGACGGCCAGCACCGCGTCGAGGCGCTCCGCCTCATGGGGTGGGGCGATCAGTCCGTTCAGTGCTGGTCATATGCCGGCCTGACGGAGACGGAGGAGGCGGAGAAGTTCCTCAAGCTCAACGACGTGCTCGCCGTCCATGGGTTCGCCAAGTTCCGTGTCGGGGTCCACGCCGGCCGCGAGGAGGAGATGGACATCGACCGGGTCGTTCGCGGCCAGCAGCTGCGCATCTCGCAGGACAAGGGCGGCGGCTCCATCTCGTGCGTGGGCACGCTGCGCCGGGTGTACCGCCGCTCCGGCCCGGCCACGCTCGCGCGATCGCTCGGCATCATCCGTGAGGCGTACGGAGACCCCGGCCTGGAGGCTGCGGTGGTGGACGGGCTGGGCCTGCTGTGCCACCGCTACAGCGCAGAGCTTGAGGACGTGCGGGCGATCGAGAAGCTCGGTAGCGCTCACGGCGGAGTGAACGGGTTGCTCGGCAAGGCGGAGAACCTGCGCCGGCAGACCGGAAACCCGAAGGCGCACTGCATCGCCGCGGCAGCCGTGGAGATCATCAACGCCGGGCGGGGTGGCAAGAAGCTTCCGTCCTGGTGGCGCGCGGAGGAGTGACGTTCAAGGCGGAGCGGGTTCCTGTGGACCCGCTCCGCACCTTCCCCGCCCTTACCACTACAAGCACCACCGGGGACGCGCGAATGACCCACCTGATTCCTTTCGACCGTTACGAGTGGATCCGGCTTGTCCGCCGCTGTGACCTGTCTACGACGGGCCTGTCAGCGTCGGCGGCCGACCATGTGGCGGTCACCTTGGCCGGCTTCGGCAACGCGGACGGGACGAAGGTGTTCCCGGGCGTGAAGCTGCTGGCCAAGTGCACGAAGCGTGGCGAGCGGACGGTGAAGCGTGCGCTGGCCCGTCTGCGTGAGTTGGAGTTGCTCACGCTGGTTGTCTCCGGGTCGCGGCACGGGCTCGGCCGGGCGGACGAGTACCGGCTGACGTATCCGGAGGACCTGGCGGAGCGGGTGCCGATGCTTGCGCCGAACATGTCGGATTCTCCGATTGTGGTGCCCGGAATGGTCGCCATGGAGGAGCCGGGACCGCCCGACGAGACGATCACCAGGGGCCAGGGTGGCACCGACCAGGGGCCAGGAGAGACAGGGGCAGGGGCCACCAGATGGCCCCCCACCAACCATGTACCACCCATAGACCAAACCATGATCACAAATAACTCTGGTCACTTCGGTTCCGTGGAAGGGAACGGCGAGCCCGCCAAACCGAAAAGCGATCTTGGATTGAGTTACGGCGAAGCCTTCAAGATCAACCAGTCGCTCGGCGGATCCTTCGACACCTACATCGCAGCCGTCCAAGCCGACGCCGTCGAACACGGACTCGATCCGCCCCACGGCGAAGCCCTCGTCATCGCCGTCGCCAAATGGGCACTCGTGGACCACCCCGAACTCTTACCCATCGATCGGAGGACCGCATGACCGCCGCCGCCGAAAGCCCCGCCCCCGCGAAGTCCCGCGTGGGGCAGATCCCCACGCGTCCCGCCAGCGAGCCGCTCTCCACCGGCTTCGCGGACCTCGACCACCTGACCGCCGGCGGCTTGCGCCCCGGCACGCTCACGGTGATCGCGTCCCGGCCCGGCATCGGCCGGACCACGCTGCTGCAGGACATCTGCCGCCACAACGCCATCCGCCACAACCGCGGCACGGCGCTGTGGACCTTGGAGGAGGGTCCCGAGGACGTCGTCGCCCGCCTGCTGAGCGCCGAGGCTCGCGTTCTGCGCCACCAGGTGCTGGCCGGCACCATCGACGAGGCGGGATGGGAGCGGGTGTCCCAGCGGATCAAAGCCGTCGAGGACGCGCCGATCGTCATCGACGCCCCGCCGTCCGCGACCGCGGCCGACATCGCCGCCAAGGCCGCCGAGCTGGTCGCGCACCACGGCGTCCGCCTGATCGCCATCGACGGCATCCAGGACATCCGGCCGGAGCGGCGCAACGACCTTCGCGAACGCGAAGTCGGCGACGTCGTCCGCGACCTGAAGACCCTTGCTCGCGAGCTGCAAGTGCCCGTCGCCGCGACCGCGCACCTCAACCGCAGCCCTGAAAAGCGCATCGACAAGCGCCCTTGCCTGGACGACCTCCGCGAGTCGGGAGCGATCACCTTCGCCGCGGACCTGCTCATCCTGCTGCACCGCGAGGACGCCTACGACCCGGCAACGCCGCGGGCGGGCGAGGCGGACCTGATCGTGGCCAAGCACCGGTTCGGCCCGGAGGCTGTGATCACGGTCGGCTTCCAGGGCCACTACAGCCGCTTCCTCGACATCGGCACTGAGCCGGTCCTGTCCCGCCCCGACCTGGGCGCCGGGTTCGCCAGCCTGTTCAGCGGATCGGAAGGGGTGGCATGACCGATGACCGCAACGGAGAACCCGCCCGAGATCCGCCGAGCTGTGCCCGCACTGATCGCTTTGGCCACCGGCGTGCGTCCCGATTGGAACGAAACCGACCTCCAATCCGCGATCGTGGCCGCGGCCACCGCGGGCTGGGAGTGGTCCCGCGTCCTCGTCGAGGTGGTCCGTCTCCTGGTCGACCCGGACGGCTCCCCGAAGGACCTGAGGGAGGCGTCCCGGGACCCGCTCAAGGCCGGCCGTCCGCCGGAGCCAGGAACCGAGGTCCGCGGTGCTGAGCTCGCACGCCGCGCCCTTGCCGGCGAGGAGGTGCTGTGAACGGCCAGCCGACTGACGAACTGTGGGAGCGCACGCGACGTCTCGAAGCGGAGCGGCTCCGACCAGAGAGGGCACTGCTGCCGGGCCGGGTGCGCGGGCCCATGGGGGAGCTGATCGCCCTTCTGGATCGCCTGCTCTCCGATCCCGGCCCGCCTGACCCCGATACCCCCGATACCGACCCGAAGGAGCCCGTGTGAACGGACGAGCGATCGTCATCCGCGGAGACGCCCGAGCGTTACCGCTACCGGACGCCAGCGTGGACCTGATCTGCACCAGCCCGCCGTACTGGGCGCTTCGGGACTACCGCGACGGCGGCGAAAGCCTCAAGGGGCAGATCGGCGCGGAGGCCTCACCGCAGGAGTATCTGGAGTCGCTGTGGGAGTGCACCCGCGAATGGATGCGCGTCCTGAAGCCCGAAGGGTCGATCTTCGTGGTGCTCGGAGACAAGTACTCCGACCGGGCTGACGGCGGGCCAGCGTCGGCGCAGTCGTGGCGTGAGGACCGGGCCGGATGCATGCCGCCCGGTCGGTCATCCACAGCGATGGCGCCGCGCAAGTCCAGGCTGATGCTCCCCGAGAGGTACCGGATCGGATGCCTCGATCTCGGCCTGCTGGTCCGGGCGGTCATCATCTGGTCGAAGCCGTCAGCGATGCCGGAACGTGTGACGGACCGGGTCCGGAACGTGCACGAGGACATCGTCCACCTGACGAAACTGCCCCGCTACTACGCGGCGATCGACGAGATCCGCACCCCTGCCAGCGGATACGCCCGCAAGCCTGGCGCAAGACGGGCAACTCCGCCCGGCCAGCGGCGCCGCGCAATGGCCGACACGGTCAACCCGCTCGGAGCGCCACCGTCCAGCGTGTGGGAGATTGCGAGCCAGCCGCTCAAGGTGCCCGACCATTTAAACGACGACCACTATGCGGCATTCCCGCCGGCGCTGGTCCGTCCGATCGTGCTGGGCTGGAGCCCAGACGACGGCGTGGTGCTGGACCCGTTCGGCGGTAGCGGCACAACAGCTCTCGTTGCTGCCGCCTTCGGGCGCCGCGGCGTAACCACCGACCTGTCCGCGGGTTACTGCCGCCTGGCCCAGTGGCGCACAACGGACCCGGGAGAACGTGCCCGCGCGCTCGACGTTCCGAGGCCTCCGTCTCTCGTCGATGGCCAGGCCGCGCTGTTTGGGGAGTCCGCATGAACGAGGTCTCCCGCCGCATCCTTGCCGCTCTCAATAACGCAACCGAGAGCGCCCCACCCGACCCGAAGGAGAGCCCAAGACATGGCTGACACCAAGACCACAACGACGATCAGCGAGGAACTGAAGACCGCCGCCGCGACCCTGCGGGAGACGGCAGCGAAGGCGACACGCGGTCCGTGGGTGCCGTACCCGACCACCACCGCAGACCAGCACGACGAGGCGTGGACCATCAGCCGCACCTGGTGCAGCGAGACGGAAGGCACCTGCGAGCCCGACTGTGGCCAGAAGGTTCTGAGCACGGGCGCCGAAGGCTGCGAAGAGGACAACATCCGCGAGGGCGACGTGTCGTGGATCTGCCTGACGAACCCGCTCCTGGCCGAACCGCTCGCGGCCTGGCTCACCTTCGAAGCCGCCATCTTCGAGCAGATCGACCCCGACCGGCAGGGTGCCTGCGTCCCGGAACATGCTCTGCGGATCGCTCGGGTCATCAACGGGACCACTCCGCAGGAGCGAGGCGACCGTGGCTGACACCACCGAGAAGACCGCCTGGCGCAAGTCCTCGTTCTGCAACGGTGCTGCTGCGTGTGTGGAGGTGTCCCCACTCCCAGACGGAGGAGTGGCGGTGCGGGACTCCAAACTCGGCGACGACAGCCCAGTGCTGCGGGTGCCTGCCGCTGACTGGACCGCGTTTGTGGAGGCGGTCAAGTACGGGCTGCTCGGCGCTCTCGGCGGGCTGGTCATGTGCCGCCGTGTGGGTGAGAACGCCTGGAGCGTGTGGCTGGCCAGCGACGTTGAGACGGCTCTCGACTTCACTGAGGGGGAGATGTCCTCGTTCTGGAAGGGCATCCAGGACGACGAATTCGACCTCGGCACGCTTTCGGCGGGGGACGGGCCGGGCGTGAACACCGCTTCCCGCGTCTCTGATGCGGCTGAGAGCGCTTCTGGGGCGTCTTCGGCCCCCGCGTAGCTCCGGGTGGCGCTGAGGGCTTCTGAGGGGGCTCTCAGCGCTTCAAGATCGAACTCTAGTACGGCTAATCGATCACTACTGCATCAGGCAGTAGCGGTTTCGAGAGAGGAATCGAACGAACCATGAGCTACTTCACCGCGAACCTGACCACCGAAGAGGACGAAGTCCGCGAGGAGATGCGGCGCCAGCACGCCAAGTTCGGGCCGCAGAATCACCCCGACGGGACTGGCCTGCCCGGCTCCGTGATGGAAGCCGATGAGGCCCGCGCCCGCTGCAAGGCGAACGGCCCCGAGCAGGACAACTGGCGCGACATCCTCGACGAGGAGGTACGTGAGGCGTTCGCGGAGACCGACCCGGACGCGCTCCTCGTCGAACTGCTTCAGGTCGAAGCGGTCGCCCGTCAGTGGCGGCTGGCGATCCGCCGCCGTCTCGCCGCTGCCGAGCAGGACGGCGAGGTGTCCCGGTGAAAGCGTATCGATGCGGCGATTGCGGCGACCTGCCCGTCTGGAGCCTTGAGCGTCGCGGCGACGCCGTCGTGTCCTGGAGCTGCTGCCTTCACCTGCACGAGGTGTGCCGCGAGTTGCAACGGCCGCACGAGCGAACCACGCTGGTCGTCCGCGTCGCGGTGCTCCCCACGGACCAGTCTGGGAAGGCGTCGTGATCACACGACACGACCTCACTGAGGAACTGCTGACCGAGGCGATCAGGGTGGTCGTCCGCTCTCAGTCGGCATCGGTGACCCAACTGCAACGCCGGTGCTACGTCGGGTACGCCACCGCCTGCCGCATTCTGGAACGTCTGGAGCGGCTCGGCGTCTTAAGCCCGCAGCAGGGGGCGCTGCCTCGCGAGGTCCTCGTCGTAGAGGACGCACTGCCGCAGGCCCTGCCCCGGTTGCAATTGGGGGAGGCGTCCCGGTGAGCAGCATCTACCGCATCCTGTGCGTCTCCCACGACCCGGCACTCGACTACGGCGAGTACAACACGCCCGAGGAAGCCGAGACCGCGATCAGGGAAGGCGACAGCAGCCACCGGCAGTGTGACCTGCTGATCGGCCGATACTCCTACCCCCTGATCGAGGTGGGCTGCCCGCCCAACACCGGCCCCCAGCGCTCCGGCCGGCACCGCTGCTTCACCCACTCGCTGACGGAGTGGGTGGACGTGGTGTGGCTGCGACTCCTCGCCGCCGCGCACCAGGCAGATACCGAACAGATGCGGGCATTGGCCGGTGAACGCCGTCTCGCCCACTGGTCGCCGGAGCGGCTGCGGCGCCTGCGCGACGAACTCGGCATCGACCTTCCCGAGCCCACCGACCAGCCCGGGGAGTTGCCGTGAGCGTCTGTCCCAACCTCTCCCAGCACACGCCTGCGCCGTCCTCGTATCTCAGCTGGCACGAGTGGGCGGAGCAGATGACGCCCACCCACATCCAGCGCCGTTGCGGCGGATGCGGCCTGTACGAGGTGTGGGAGCCGCGACCGGGCGTCACGTCCTCCCCGTTGCCGCCTGTCGAGCGTGGCTGTATCGCGGTCCGGCTCCATGTGTGAGCTCGGGGGGAGGTCCGGTGAACGGCTACTCCGACTCGCCGGCGGGCTGCTTGCGGGGGCGGCCGGTGGGCTTTGGATCCTCTGGCCAGTGTTCGGCGATGGCGGCCAGGACGGCAGCGGGGTTCTGGCCGAGGGCGCGTACGCAGGCTCGGATGAACGCTCCCATGTTCTTGCCGTCTGGGATGTGTTCTTGGGCGGCTTTGACCTCGTCGTCTTCGGCTCGCCAGGTGCGGGGCTTGAGCCTGTGCAGGTTCGGCATGGAGAAATCTTCTCACGGTGGATTGCCACCTTTCTAGTGGGCGTGCTAAGTTAAGTCCATCGAAAGGTGGATGGCCACCTTAAGAGCTCAGGGAGAACGAGATGAACCCCGCCGCCACCGCAGCCGCCCTCCTCACCAACAAGCCGAACCTCACCCTCAAGGAGTTGCAGGCCGAGGCCGACCGCCTGGGGATGAACCCCCGCGACGAGGACCTGTTCTGGGCGAAGGTCCGGGAGATCAACCCCTCCCTCTGCGCCGACTGGTAGCCGGACAGGGCCCCGGAAGGGGCCCGACCCCCTCTCCCTGAACGATCTTGAACGGCCCGCCCCCGCCCCGAGTAGGAGACGTGATGACGCTCATGGCCACCGAGAAGCCCGACATCTCCGGGTTGTCCCTGGACATGCACGTCCCCAACTTCACGGGTGGATGGACGCTGAAGCAGGCAGTTGACGAACTCAAACGACGGAGACTCACTCGCCTGCTCGAACGCGATGACGCAGCGATCAGCGAGCGCGTGCGCCTCTTCGAGCGAGCCGTAGCGGACGGGAGGACTCCGACGAACGGCCAAGTCCTGGCCGCCTACTACGTCGTCGTGGAGGACTTGCTGTTCGCGGGCCGCTACGGAGACAACCCCACCCTGAACACTCGCCAGTACGCCGCCCGCCGGGCCGCTCTCAATCGACTCGTTTTCCGCAAGGTGTGAAGCGGACCGTTGGGCGGTAGCGCCCTTCCCTCCCCGGGAGGAACTTTTTCCGGGGACTCCCAAGACCCGCCCTGTCCCGCCCCTGACGTAGGAGACCCCGACTGATGGACCTTGTTGACTTCATCCGTGCCCGCCTCGACGAGGACGAGCAGGCCGCCGCCCACGAACCGTCCGGACGGCGCATCCACCCAGCGGACCTGCAATGGGAATACCAGCCCGACGGCGACCCGGACGTTCCAGGCGGCGATGTCATCGCTCGCGACCACCGCATCGTCATGGATCTGCCGCAGGTGGTCGCCGCTCACATCGCCCGCCATGATCCGGCCCGCGTGCTGCGCGAGGTCGAAGCCAAGCGGCGCCTGCTTCAGGCCCACCTTGGCTACTACGGCCCCGGAGAGGACGAGGGCTGGCCCGTCCCCACGCCGACCCTGCTCGCCCTCCCATACGCCGATCACAAGGACTACCGCGAGGACTGGCGCCCTTGACCTTCCTCCGTCCCCGGGAGAGATCCCGGGGCCCTCTCCCTGATCCCCGCCCCAACGTAGGAGACGTGATGAGCAATCAGCCCAAGATGACAGCCGACGGCAAGCACATGATCTGCAGCGAAGGTCTGCTGTGGACGCTCTGGGAAAGCAGCGAAGACCCGTGGACCGCCAAGGCTGACAACCCGTCCCTGCGGATCTGCGGCTGGAAGAACGCCTACTGGTACCTGCCGGACACCACGCCTACCCCCTGGAGATAGATCGACATGAGAGCCGAGAACACCGGTCTGACGGTCGTCCTCACCATGAGCCTCCGCGAGGCCCGTGAGCTCGAAGCGGAACTGCTGTGGCGCCGCGACGACGACAAGTGGTCAAAGAAGGCGTGGGAAGCGTTGAACGCCCTCCACGAGAACCCCTGAACGGAGAACCGAGATGATCCGTGACCTCGACCTGAAGCCCGGCCAGCTTGCCGCAGCGCAGGTGAGCGCTCCTACGGCGGGCGAGCCTGACCAGCCCACGATCGAGTTCAAGGTGCGCCTTAACCGGCACCAGGCCACCGCAGCCACGGTGAGTGTGGCGGCAGCCGCCGAGTTGGTTGCCGCTCTCCAGGCCGCGCTCGCGGAAGCACCCCTGCACTGACCCACAGCCCTCTTCTCCCGGTACGGCCGGGCAAGCGGTTCGAGACGGGGGAGAGGGCGCTGAGACCAAGACCATCGACGACGAAGGAGAGTGACGTGAGTACCGAACTCACTGAGGAAGAGATCCGCGCTGACGAGCGTCGCAAGACCACCCGCTACATCGCTCACCTGATGCGTGAAGCTCAGCGCGCCGAGAAGGAAGGCGGCGACCAAGCACGTTGGGCCGCGTTCGTCGTCGCCGAGGCCCTTGTGAAGTCCGCCGCCAACGGGCATTCGCTTTTACCCGCCTCCCCGGACTCCTCCGAGGAGGGCTGACCGATGGCCGACATCCGAGAGCAGATCGCCTGGCAGGTGCGCGCCTTACACGTCGTGGACGACCTGCTGCGCGCCCAGCTCAAGTCCAAAACCTTCCTGCCGGTGCTGAGATGGCACGTCCAGGACGCCGGCTGCACCGCCTACGGCGAGTCCTTCGCCGGCACCGACGACCTCCGCCGGCAGGCCGTCAACGCGTGGGCGGACCGTCTCGGGGCTGAGGTCCGGGAGACGCCTCTCGGCCACGGCCAGGCTCGGGTGACCGTGTCCGCCACGGTGGAGTTGGTCCGGGTGACCGTGACCGCTCTCCTGCACGGCGACGACCAGAAGGAGGTGGAGAAGTGACCTCTGCTGGGCCCGAAGAGCGCCGCTGCCCCGAGTACTGGTCGCGCTGGGGTGAGCCTACGTTGACCTGCCGTCTACCTCTGGGTCACGAGGGCGGCCACCCGGACGTGAGCACGGGAGAGGAGTGGGCGTCGTGACCGTGGCTGACCGAGAGCCGAAGCGCATCCAGAGGAGACGCACGAAAGGCTGGAGACGTCCCGACAACTGCGTGATCGTGGACCGCACCTCCCGCTACGGGAACATGTTCGCCGTCCGCCCCTGCGACAGTCGGTGTTGCTGGCGAATCGAGGACCCTGCGGGGATTGCGGAGCGCTCAGACCGGCCGAACTCTTTCTCCTCCGAGAGGGACGCCCGCCAGTCCGCCTGCGAGCTGTACGCCCTGCATACGGGACCGATGGGCGCGTACGAGTTCGACGACGTGGAGCAGATCGTCCGGGATCTGAAGGGCAAGGATCTGGCTTGCCCGTGCCCGTTGCCGGAGCCAGGAGAGATCGACTGGTGCCACGCAGCTCACACGCTGATCCCACTCGCGAACGGAGCCTCCGATGTCTGACCTTCCCGAGGAAGCCCGCAAGACGTTTCGCGTTCTGATCACTGGCTCCAGGACGTGGCTTGACCCACTCCCGGTCCACAACGCGTTAACCCAACTGCTTCGCGAGCATGGCGCGCTCGCGGTGATGCATGGCGCCTGCCGGACCGGTGCGGACAGCTACGCAGCCCAGTGGGTGGCCCAGGCCGTACGCCGGTCTCCCGGCAACGTGGTTGAGATCCCCGTCCCCGCCGACTGGGAGACGCACGGCAGGAAGGCGGGGCCGCTCCGCAACCAGTGGATGGTGGACCTTGGTCACGATCTGGTGCTCGCCTTCCATGACGGAGCCTCGCGAGGGACCGCCGACTGCATCCGCCGCGCCGAGAAGGCAGGTATCCCTGTCCGCCGCTACGAGAGGAGCAGCAGTGACTGACCATGCCAACGACCTTGCTAGTTCGCATGTAGTTAGCAAGTCCGCCGTCGAACCCGAGAACAGGCAGCAGTGAACCTTCTCGACCTCGACACCGCGCCCGAGCGGCAGGCCACGACCGGCCGCTGCCGCTGCTGCCGCCACAAGCTCCTCGACCCCGTCTCCCTCTCCTACGGGATCGGACCGGACTGCCGGCGCAAGCTCGGTATCACCCCGCGGAAGCCTGTACGGATCGCAGGAGTTCCCGCAGGGTGGGAGATTGAAGGCCAGGGCGACCTGCTGGAGGACATCGTGGCCAACTCCGACCTGAACGTGGACGTGATCCTCGCCGCCATCCGGGACCACGGAGCCCTAGCGTACGAAGTCCTGATCGATCGGTATCCGTCCGATGACGTGATCGCAGAGTTCACCCGAGCGGCCAGGGAGGGCTTCACAACCTTCGGCGTAGCCGTACATCTGGCGACGTTGACGGATAAGGGAACCAAGCGTCTCGCCGGATAGCTCGCGGGGTCCGAGTATTCGCAGGTCGCTAGAATGCCACCTGCGACGATACCGACAGAACCGATCTTGAACGCGAAAACGGCTCCCTGCCACGAACAGGAAGCCGCCTCGTCCCACTAGTCCCTCGCCGACCCTCTAGGCCCTCAACCCACGCGAGTCTCCCGAAAGCGTACTAGCACGTCAGGGGGACACGTTGGCTCTGGACTGCCCGGTCAGCATGTGTGACCGTACGATGCCCGGCTCCGCGCGGATCTGCGGAGCCTGCACTGCCGAACTAAACCGCGAACTCCAGGCGGTGCCCGACCTGGTTGAAGACCTTGACTTGGCCATCAGCCGACAGGCCCGCGTCACCGGCGGCGGAGTTGGCGGCAGGTCACCTGAGAAGCCACTCCCGTGGAACGAGCGCGCCTCGGAAGCCGCCGAGCATCTGGCCGTGATGCTGCTCGGCTGGGCCCGGGTCCTGGTGGGCACGGTGCAGCAGTTGCAGGGCCCGACGTGTGCATCCTGTACACACCCGTCCTGCTCGTACGCCGACCTCGGCCGCGAACCCCACCGCGACCCCGCCCACGTCGCATCCTGGCTCCACCGCCACGCCGGCGCTCTCATCGCACACCCCGCAGGCCCGGACGCGGTAGAGGAGATCCTGCTCGCCGTACGCAACGCCCGCTACGCCACCGACTCCCCGCCCAGGGACCTCATCTACGCCGGCCCGTGCGACGCCTGCGACGCCGACCTGTACGCCCGACCCGACGCCTCACGGGTGGCCTGCCGCTGGTGCCGCGACGACGAAGGGGACAGGCTCGTCTACGAGGTGCACGCCCGCCGCCAGTGGATGCTGAACGCACTGGAAGACCGCCAGCTGACCGCGCCGGCCATCGCTCGAGCGCTCACGTCGCTCATCCGCCCGATCAAGCCCGCGCTGCTGCACACGTGGATCTCGCGCCGCAAACTCCAGCCCGCGGGCTTGGACGACCTGAATCGGATGGTGTTCCGGGTAGGAGACGTGATCGACCTGATGGCGGCCGGCGAAGCACGGAAGGCGGAGCGCATGCCAGTAGTTGCATGAACAACTACAAGGTGACATGATCCCTGTTGATAGCTTCGCAAGAGCCGTCGAGAAGCCCTCCGTCATCCCCGAGCCGGAGGGCTTCTCGCATGCCAGGGCGCTATACGCGCCTAGATTCCCCAAGACGCACGCTCCTGTCTAGGGAGCGTGCCTGCTCACGCAGTGCCCCCGTGCTGCGTCGAGCCCCTGGTCCGCCCGGTCCCGTGCCATGAGGGTCGCGGGGCTGGGCGGCCATGGCAACCCTGGCTGGTTGGGCAACTGAGCAGGTCAGAAGCCCTAAAGAATCCTTAGACCTCCGGGCGGCTCCCGTCTCTCACTCACGCCGTGTCGCTGGGCTGCCGCCCGGGATCATCCCCTCACCCTCGGAGCTGCCTCGTGGATGCGCTACAGCTTGACCTGGCCACGATCGTGGGCCGCCTACAGCAGGTGCAGGATGAGGGCGGCTGGGAGCACGCCGACTCGATCGTGCTGGACCGCATCCTCACGTGCGACCTGCCGCGCCTGCGAGAGCACCTCACCGCCGAGTCTGCCGCTCTCGTGGCGGCCAGCTCCTAGACCGGCTCGAATAGCTGTTCGACCTGCGGGGTATCCTCACCCCCATGCAAGACCCGCCCTCGGTACGCCTCCCACACCACCCGGCAAGAGCCGGCCTACTCCTGCAGTGGAGGAAAACCCCGACAGGCCAGTGGGAAGCACTCGTGGAGTACACCCTGCACGTACCCGGCTACAGGGGCGGACTCGAACCCGGGCAGTCGTGGATGCAGGCGTACGACGTACAGCCGATCAAGGGCGAGGACTACAGCCGAGTACCACGCACCCAAGCCTGACCACCCCGCTTCGTCACTCTCGGTACAACTGGCCACCGGCGGGAGACCGCGAATCGGCTACAGTCCGTCATAACCCCAGGAACGGAGAGACCATGGACATCCTCACCATCCTGGCCCTCGTAGCCCTCCTCGCAGGCGCAGTCATCGCCGCCACCCAGAAGGTGTGGCCCATCACCCTGCTATGCCTCGGCCTGTTCCTCGCCGTCCTCGCCGACGCCGGCGTCATCCCCACCTAGCCATGCCAGCCCTGAAGGTGTGCAGCACCCCAGGCTGCCCCACTCTGTGCGCTACAGGTAGGTGCGATGGGTGCAAGGCCAAGGCCGAACAGGCACGGGGCACAGCAGCACAGCGTGGATACGACAGGGCATGGCAACGCACGCGCAAGGCGTTCCTCCGTGCACACCCACGCTGCGAGTGCGACACCTGCCTGCCCCTACCCCTGCACACCAGGCCCAAGGCCACAGACGTAGACCACATAGACGGGCTAGGACCTAAGGGCCCACGTGGTCACGACCCATCGAACCTCAGGGCCATGAGTCACGAGCACCATGCACGCAGGACCGCACGCGATCAACCTGGCGGATGGGCAGCACACTAAGCCCCACACGATCAAGCCTCACACACAAGAGCCTGCATTTCCGCAGCTCACAGGCATGCACGTTTCCGCAGGTCAGAGACCCGGGGGTATGCCCCCTATGTCCGATTTCCAGGAGACCGCGGGGGAGGTCGCTCGCAGTCCAGACCCCTGAGACCTTCCCGTATGCGCGCGAGAGGCGGTGCCCCATGACTGATCTTCCTGAGCCTCCGGGCGGCCTTGAGGAGCGCGGTGAGCGCTTGTGGCGGTCCATCCACGACCAGCATCCCGGGTTGTCTGATCCGGAGCGTGAGGTCGTCCTGGAGGCGTGCCGGGTGGCCGACAGGCTGGAGCGCTTGGACGCGATCTGCCGCGTGTCCGACCCGGTGATCGAGACCGACAAGGGCGGCCTGATCACGCATCCGGCGTACGCGGAGTCCCGCCAGCAGCAGAACCTCCTCAAGCAGCTCGTAGCGTCGCTCCGTCTCCCTGACCCGCAGTCGGGGAAGCGCCCGCAAACGCGGCCGGCCCGCGGCGTGCAGGCACCGAAGGGTGCGGGCACGGTGTCGTCGCTGGAGCGCATGAGGCAGCGCGCGACGGGAGCGTAGGCGATGGGCTGGTCTGGGCCGCTGTTCCCGGGCCACGTCTGCAGCCTCGGGTACGAGATAGCTGACTGGATTGAGGCGTACTGCTGTCACGGCCCTGGCGACGTGCAGGGTGAGCCGATCGAACTTGATGACGAGTGGCTGGCGTTCCTGGTGGAGGCGTACCGGCTGGACCCGATGACGGGCCGGCGCGTGTACGACGAGGGCGTGTTGTCGAGGCCGAAGGGTCGCGCCAAGTCGGAGCTCGCCGGGTTCGTCGGGATCGGTGAGGCGTTCGCGCCGGTCCGGTTCGATGGCTGGGACGCCGGCGGGCAGCCGGTTGGCAGGCCGGTTCGGTCGCCTCTGCTGAAGTGTCTCGCCACGGAAGAGAGTCAGGCCGGGAACACGTTCGAGAACATCGCGTTCATCGCTGGCCAGTGGGGGCCCGACGTTCACCCGGACGTGTACGGCGGCGTATCTGGTATCCGTCAATACCAGTCGGCGACCGCGCTGTACCTGCCGCATGGCGGCGAGATCCGGGCGTGCACCGCGGGGTCGGCGTCGAAGGACGGCGGCAAGGAAACGTGGGTGTGCGCGGACGAGTCGCACCTGTACGTCCTGCGCGAACTCAAGGCGATGTACGGGACGGTGCGACGCAACCTCGGCAAGCGGAAGCTCGCCGAACCGTGGATGCTGCAGACCACGACCGCTTACCGGCCAGGTGAGCAGTCGATCGCAGAGGAGACGCTGACCGCGTGGCGCAAGGGCGAGCTGTCGTCGTCGGTGCTGGTGGACCACCGAGAGGCGAAGGGCCGCGTGGACCTCGACGACGAACCGCACACGCTGGCGCAGCTCAAGTACGTGTACGGCTCCGCGTCGGAGTGGATGGACCTGGAGCGGATCTACCGGGAGATGCGCGACCCGCGATCCTGCCCAGATGATGCGACCGCGGCCCGCTACTACTTCAACCGGGCGATGGCCGGCCAGGATGCGTGGTTGGCCACCGATGTGTGGGAGCGGCAGGCACGGACCGAGGTGGTGACGCCGGGTACGGCGATCGCGCTCGGCTTCGACGGCTCGCTCCGCGACGACGCGACCGTGCTGATCGGGTCGCGGATGACGGACGGGTTTCTGTTCCCGATCGGCATCTGGGCCAAGCCCAGCGGCCCCGAGGCTGCGTGGTGGGAGGTTCCCCGCTCGGACGTGCTCGAAGCGGTCCGGGAGGCGTTCGCCCGCTACGACGTGACCCGCATGTACGCCGACCCGCACGAGTGGCGGTCCGACGTCGACAAGATGGCCGAAGAGCTCGGCACGGAGCGGGTCCTGTCGTGGGAGACGAGGCGGGACGTGCAGATGGCTGCGGCGTTGGACCGGCTCCGCTCTGACCTGATCGGTGGGACGGTCTTCCACGACGGCGACCCGGTCGTGGCCGACCACGTCGGCAATACCTACGTCCGCCGCAAGGGTGCGCACCGGCTGGTCCGCAAGGAACACGAGGCGTCCTCCCGGAAGATCGACTCCGTGGTGGGTGCCGCGCTCGCCTACGAGGCCAGAGCCGACGCGATCGCGGACGGCTGGGGCAAGAAGCGCACCTATCGAGCTGCTGGATTCTGACGTGAGGGGAGCATGTGGCTACCCAATATCCCCCGCTCAGTCCTGACTGGTGGGTGCGGCGCCTGCACAAGCAGTTGACCGCCCGCCAGGACGACCTGAAGTGCCTGCAGAACTACTACTCCGGCGAGCACCCGTTGCCGCACTTGCAGGAGAAGGCGCGGCGGGAATTCCAGCGGCTACTGCTGATGGCGCGAGCCAACTACATGCAGCTTGTCGTGGACGCGGTCACCGGGCGGCTGCAGGTGATGGGCATCCGCATGTCCTCTGATGAGGATGCGCCTGATGACAGGGCCTGGCGGATGTGGCAGGCGAACCGGCTGGACGCGGACTCGCGGCTGGTGTTCTCCGAGTCCATCAAGCTCGGCACGGCCTACATGCTGGTTGAGCCGAACAAAACGGATCAGGCGTCACCCATCATCACGCCCGAGCACCCATCGCAGGCGATCATCGAATATCAGCCTGGATCAAGACGTCAGAAGGCCGCCGGGCTAAAGTCGTACATGGACGACTGGACCGGCGACATCATCGCGATGCTGTACCTGCCGGACCGGATCTACCCATTCGCGGCGAAGTACCGAGAGGGCCAGCAGGAGATCCGCTGGGAACAGCGTGACGAGGACGGCCCGAACCCGCTCAAGGAAGTGCCGCTGGTCGAGTACGCCAACCGGCCACAAATGCTGGCTGCGGGCACGTCCGAGATCGCTGGCGTGACCGACGTTCAGGACCGGATCAACAAGACGCTCGCTGATCGGTTGATGACGCAGGAGTACGGCGCGTTCAGGCAGAAGTGGGCGACCGGCCTGGAGATCCCCGTCGATGAGAACGGCGCCCCGGTGGAGCCGTTCAAGGCCGCGGTGGACCGGCTGCTCGTGTCGGAGAACCCGGACACCAAGTTCGGCGACTTCAACGCGACCGACCTGGCACCGCTGCTGTCCGCCGTCCGCGACGACATCAAGGACATCGCGGCGATCACTTCGACGCCTCCTCACTACCTGCTCGGAGACATGATCAACCTGTCGGCTGAGGCGCTGAAGGCTGCGGAGGCCGGTCTCATCTCCAAGGTCAGGGACCACATGCTGTATCTCGGCGAATCGGTGGAGGACACGATCCGGCTGGCGTTCAAGGCCGCCGGCGACTCCAGCGCCGTCGACTACAGCAGCGAAGTGGTGTGGAAGAACCCCGAGTTCCGCACCGAAGGCGAACTGGTCGATGCGCTGACGAAGATGAAGACGCTCGGCGTGCCGGATGAGGCGCTGTGGGAGCGGTGGGGTGCTTCGCCTCAGGAGATCGCTCGCTGGAAGAAGCTCCGCGACGAACGCGAGCAGGAAGCCGCCTCCCGCATCCTGGGTGGCGACCTCGCGGCGCTAACCGGGCCCAAGCCGGACCTGGTGCCGCCTGAGCCTGCGGCGCTGCCGTGACGCTGGAACAGGTTACCGCTGAGCACTATCAGGCGCAGCAGCAGATCGTTCGTATCACGGCTGAGCAGGCGCAGGCGCTGTGGGGGGAGGTCGGCGCGCGGTCCGTCATTCAGCAGTGGATGGACCTTCTCGCGCAGATCGTCGCGCTGCTGACGCGGGGCCAGCTCGCCGCGGCACGTCTCGCGACTCCCTACCTTCAGCAGGTCGCGGCCGAGCAGGGCGCACCGAGCCCCTTGGAGGCGGCGGTGGTCGCTGGGGCGTTCGCCGGCGTGGCCGCGGACGGTCGGGCGTTGGCCGACCTGCTCATGCAGCCTGCCTTGCGTACGGCGGGGCTGCTGGTGCGCGGCGCCGACGACCAGGATGCGCTCAGGTCCGGCCTGGCGTCGCTGATGCGGATCGTCGCCACTGAGATCCCCGACGCGGGCCGAACTGCGGCAGGAGCGGGGATCGTCGCGAACAAGCAGTTCACCACGTACGTGCGGATGCTACGTCTGCCGTCGTGCGGCCGGTGCATTCTGCTGGCTGGCACGCCGTACAAGTGGTCGGAAGGGTTCCAGCGCCACCCGCAGTGCGACTGCTACCACCTGCCTGTTGTTCGCAACCGCGGAGACTCTCTGCCGGGTGAGACGCCCAAGCAGGTGTTCGAGGGCATGACGCGCGAGCAGCAAGACGCAGCGTTCGGAAAGGACGCGGCGGAGGCGATCCGCGCTGGCGCCGACATGGGGCGGGTGGTGAACGCCCGCCGCGGCATCTACACCGCAGGCGGCCGGGAACTCACCAAGACCCGGGCCACCAGGCGGCGGACGCGCGAGGAGCGGCCCACCTCCGAGCAGATCATGCGAGAGCACGCCGACGACCGCGACGCCGCCATCGCGCAGTTGCGACGGTACGGCTACATCACCTAGACGTCCCGCAGGCGAGAGGCCCGCGGGGAAGCCCGCTACGGCGTGATGCCGAGCGGACTCCCGGAAGGACAGCCTGATGGCTGAAGAAGGAACCGAGATCGTCGAGCCCGAAGGCGTGACGCCCGAGGAGCCCATCGATGAGACAGCAGGTCTGCGGTCCGCTCTGGAGAAGGAACGAGCCGACCGCAAAGCGTTCGAGAAGGACGCCAAGCGTGCCAAGGCGCTGGAAGCCGAGCTGGCGAAGGTTCGCGAGGCAAACCAGACCGAGGCCGAGAAAGCGATCGCCAAGGCCCGCGAGGAAGCCGCCGCGCAGGCGCGCGGGGAAGTCCTCTCCACGGTCGGGCAGCGGCTGGTGAAGGCCGAATTCAAAGCAGAGGCGGCAGGCAAGGTCAAGGACCTTGACGGGCTGCTGGAGGACCTGAACCTCGCCAAGTTCGTCACCGACGACGGCGAACCAGACAGCAAAGCGATCAAGGCGGCGGTTGCTCGCTTCGCCAAGGCTGCGCCGGCGGAGACGACGCCGCCGTTCAACGGCGGCCCGAGGAAGACGGCCGAAACCACAGACATGAACTCGCTCATCCGCCAACGCGCGGGACTGAGCTGAATCACGGCCGCACCCGGCACGGCGCGGGGCTGCGGATCCATTCGTAGGAGGTAACCCGTGCCGTACAACAGTCTGACCAACCGCACCGACTCCGGGGCTCTCATCCCGGAAGAGGTGTCTAAGGAAATGCTCGGGAAGGCCGTCGAGTCCTCGGCCACCCTGCAGCTTTTCCGGAGGATCCCCATCTCCCGGGCGCAGCTTCGTCTGCCGATCCTGTCGGCGCTGCCGACCGCCTACTTCGTGCAGGGCGACACCGGGCTCAAGCAGACCACCGAGATGGCGTGGACGAACAAGTACCTGAACATCGAAGAGATCGCGACGATCATGCCGGTCCCGGACAACGTCCTGGCCGACGTGGACGCCAACATCTGGGACGAAGCCATGCCTCTGCTCATCGAGGCGTTCGGCCGGGTGCTGGACGCAGCGGTGTTCTTCGGCACCAACGCCCCGTCCTCGTGGCCGACCAACATCGCCGCCGCCGCCACCGCGGCGAGCAACGCCGTGACCGAGTCCACGGTGGCCACGGCTGGTGCGTTCTTCGGCTCCATCGATGACGCCTACGAGAAGATCGAGGCGGACGGCTACGAGGCGTCCGGCTTCGTCGCCAGCACGGCGGTCAAGACGAAGCTGCGCAAAGCCCGCGACTCGCAGGGCCGCAAGCTGGACGAGTCCCGCATCAACGGGGCCCTCACGATGATCGACGGACTGCCGGTCGAGTACCCGATGCGCGGCCTGTTCGGAACCGCCTCCGGAGACCCGCGCATGTTCGTCGGCGACTGGTCCCAGTACGTCGTTGGCGTCCGCCAGGACATCACGATGAAGATCCTCACCGAGGCCGTCATCCAGGACAACACCGGCGCGATCATGTACAACCTCGCTCAGCAGGACATGACCGCCATCCGGCTCACCTTCCGCGTGGGCTGGCAGGTCGCGAACACCATCAACAACGACCAGCCCGTCGAGGCCAACCGGTACCCGGTCGCGCGTATCAACGTGGCCTGACCTGCAACGACAAGAGAGATAGGAATCCCGAGTCATGGTGGACACTGCTCCCTACGTGCAGGTTCTCAGCTTCCCGGCACCCGCCGTTTCCACGGCCAACGCCAGCGACGACATCACTGCGGCGGTCGCACCTTTCGACTGCACCGTCACCGCGGTCGCCTACATCACCGAAGCGGCTGTTACTGGGGCTGCGACCAACAACCGCACCGTCTCGGTGGTCAACAAGGGTCAGGCTGGTGCGGGCTCGACTACGGTCGCGTCGCTCACGTTCGGCTCTGGCACCAACGCTGTCGCCTACGACGAGACGACTGTCACGCTGTCCGGCACTGCCGCCAACCTGGACCTCGCCGCAGGTGACGTCCTGCAGTGGCGGTCCATCTTCGCCGGCACCGGCATCGCGGACCCGGGCGGCCTCGTCCGCGTCACTGTCACCCGCCGCTGACACGCTGAAGGGAGGCCGGCGTGGGATTCATGGACGGTCCGCCGCTCGCCACGTCGGCTGACCTGGAGGCGTACCTGCAGCGCGACATCCCGACCGAGCAGGCCGAGGTGTCGCTGCGGATCGCCTCCGCCGTAGTGCGGGGCTTCACCGGACAACAGATCACTTTCGTTGCCGGCGACACCATGGTGCTGGAAGGCGGCGGCTCGGTTGTCGTCCTCCCGCAACGGCCGGTCGTTGTTGACGTCGACAACCCCATTGAGGTGGTCGAGCTCGCCGAATACGGTGGCGGCAACCTTGATGGGACGGACGGGGTCACCTACACCCGCTTCCAGGATCAGCTGCAGCGCTACTGCGGCACCTGGTCCCCGCGGGTACAGGTGACGTACAGCCACGGGTACGCCACGGTGCCCGGCGACGTCTTGGCGGCGGTGCTGGACATCGCGGGCCGGTCCCTGACGAACCCATCCGGGCTGCGGTCGGTCACCATCGACGACTACTCCCGCACGTATGCGTCCGAGACCTTCGGTGGTGCCAGCTTGTCCGAGGCGAACAAGCTCACCCTGGCCAACTACCGTAGGCCCGT
The DNA here is from genome assembly GCF_041950495.1 of Nonomuraea sp. MTCD27. NCBI lineage: Bacteria > Bacillati > Actinomycetota > Actinomycetes > Streptosporangiales > Streptosporangiaceae > Nonomuraea > Nonomuraea sp. MTCD27. The sequence goes on from NZ_JBGNUW010000014.1 coordinate 248,173, forward strand.
CTCCACCACGAGGCTGTCATGATCGACCTCGTGCTCGAGCAGGCGCTGGCGGAAGGCCGGCGCGAAGCCCTGGTCCTGATGCGGGACACCTGCACGGTGGAACGCTTCGCCGGCCGGGTGCTCAACGAGGAGACCGGCGAGTACGAGGAGACGTGGACCGCGGTCTACACGGGCGTGTGCCGGGTCAAGCCGCGGACGCAGCGTGAGGCCGAGTGGGGCGAACGCGAGGTGGCCCTAGGCGCGTACGTGGCCGTACTGCCGTGGGACTCCTCCCCGGAGATCCAACGGCAGGACAGGCTGATCGTCACCGCCTCAGACGATGCGTGGCTGATCGGGCGACACCTCGAAGTCATCGCCATCGCGCTGGCAGGCACCTCGACCGCGCGCAGGCTGCTCGTGGAGGACAAGGAGGGCTGACGTGGACATCGACGGCTCTGAACTCCTCGATCTGGTGCGGTACCTCGACAATGCCAAGCACGAGGCGGCACGGAAGACGTACCCGGTGGTGAAGGAGCATGCGGAAGCGCTGCGGGACGCCTGGAAAGAGAACGCCAAGATCACCGCGCGCCGGCATGGCAAGCATTATCCCAGCTCCATCACCGCCGAGCAGATGCCCGTCACCGACGAGGTTCTGTGGCAGGTCGGCCCCGAGTCCCGGCGTAAGCAGGGCTCAATGGGCCGCGGCTTCGAGTACGGCAGCTCAAACCAGCCGCCCCACTGGGACGGCACCCGAGCCGCGATCGCCCAGGAGCCCAAGTTCATGAAGGCCCTGGATGAAATCATCGGGAGCCTGCTGTGAGCCAGCCGTACCTCCCGGCGGCCCCGCTGGTGGACGCGATCCTCGCCATGGTGCGGGCCGGAGTCCCGGCCACGTGCAAGGTCTACGAGGGCCGGTCGGTACCGGGTGCGGTCCCGCCGTACGCCGTCTTCTACTTCGACAGCGGCGGCAAGTCGGCGTTCGAGCGGAACGTGCTCAACGAGGCGCCGCGTGATCTGCGCTATCAGGTGACCGCGGTTGGGAGCACGCCCGAGCAGGCGCGGTGGGTGGCCGACAAGGTGTTCGTGCCGCTGCTGACCAGCGTCCCTTCGGTGTCGGGCCGCCAGGTGTGGCCCGCAATAGAGGAAGGGTCGCAGCCGGTCCGCCCGGATGACGAGGCCACAGGCTTCTTTCTCGCCACTTCGCAGTATCTGACCAGGTCAGAAGCGACCTGATCCCGTTTCATTCCTAGCCCGGCACGGTGCGTGTGCGGGCTCTTTGGCATGCCCTGAGGAGAGTCCGCATGGCCAACCTCGATACCTCGCAGGCAATCTCCAGCGAGGCAGCGATCAGCTACGCCGCCGTGGGCGGGTCCGGTGACCGGGTCCTCTACACGGAGGGCGTGTTCGCCGTCGTCCGCAACGGCTCCGGCGTCTCGACGACCGTGACCATCACCGTGCCCGGCAACACCCCGTACGGGGTGGCCAACCCGGTCAAGACCAGGACGGTGGCTGCTGGCGCGGACGTTCCGATCCCGCTGCTGCCCTCGTACGTCGACCCGTCGGACGGCCGGGTGGCGATCGCGTGCGCGCCGACCACCACCATCTCGATCGCGGTGATGCGCGCGTGAGCACCCGAATCATCCGCGACCCGTACGGCAGCACGTTCGAGATCGACGCCACCGCGCTCCCGTTCTGGGAGCACCGCGAGGGCTACACGATCCTCCCCGTAGAAGAGCCGGACGAGCCGCGGCCGGAGCAGGACGACACCCCCAAGACCAGCAAGAGGGCGGCTCGGGCTGCCCAGGAAGTGAAGGAGCAGCCCGATGGCTAAGAGGCTCTCGGACGGAAACACGAAGGCAACGTTCGTCCCCGTCGTCAACGTCCTGTCCGCGCCGACCGTGGCCGAGCTGACGGCGGCCGGCATCGTGGCGTGCGAGGAGCACATCACCGCAGATGGGCTGAACATCGCGATCGAGCAGGGCGCCGTCGAGGGCGACACCCTCGCCTCGACCCAGACGTATCAGGGTCCCGGCCGGACCCAGGCGAGCATCGAGCTGACCTACTTCCGAGACACCATCACGTCGGGTGACCGGATGTGGTCGGTGATGACGAACGGCACGGAAGGGTTCTTCATCGTCCGCCGCGGCGTCGCCTATGACACGGCGTACGCCGCCGGTCAGAAGATCGCCATCTACACCGTGACGTGCGGGGAGCCCAGAGAGCTCGCCCCCGAGGCGGAAACCTACGACCGGGCCATGGTCAACCTGTACCCGTCCGGCCGGTACCTGCGAGAGGCGACGGTGGCCGCGTGAGTTCCGCCGCTGACATCAAGGCGAAGCTCCGCCGTCCCGAACGCACCGTCACACTGTGCCTGGTGGGAGACCTTCAGGCGCAGTATGAGCAGCTCGAACGGGATCTCGCCCGAGCGCGGGACAAGGCGTCCGAAGGCACACTCGCCAGCGGAGCGAACGCGGACGCCACCCGGATCGCCCGCGAGATTCAGGCGCTGCAGGAGGAGATGCGCGAGCACACGGAGACTTTCCGGTTCCGTGGGCTCGCCCGCCGCGCCTACCGGGATCTGATCGCCGCTCACCCGCCCACGGATGAGCAGGTGGAGAAGAACCCCGAGGTGGACGTCAACTGGGACACCTTCGGCGTCTCGCTGATCACCGCCTGCTGCATCTCCCACGACCTGAACGAGGATGAGGTCGGTGAACTCGTCGACGAGCTCACCGCCGCCCAGTACGGCAGCATCTTCACCGCCGCCCAGGCCGTCAACGTGATCGAGCTCGATGTCCCAAACTCGTTCACCGCCTCCGCAGTGCTCCGAGCCTCCAAGAGGAACTCGAAGTAGCGCACGCCTGGGGAGTTCCCAGAAGCAAACTGCTGGGGCGGCAGCAACGAGCCGTCACCACCATCCGCCGGGCCCCGGACGGGCAGATCGCAGAGATCGAAACCGTCTGGGACTCGGAATGGACGGACGAAGATTACGCCTGGTCGGCCGCCTACCTCCGGTGGCTGGCAGGCAAATGCCCGGGTTGCAGGCTGGACCTGGCCGACACGACCGCGATGCGCGACGGGGACCCGGTCCACACCTACAAGGTGCCGCCGGCCCGCCGCTGTCACGCCTGCGATGCCCGCATAGCGGCCGAGGATGAGGACGCCAAGAAGAAGGTGATCCGGCCTCAGGCGTTGCTGCGGCACATCGAACAGACGTCTTAGAAGAGCATCCTGAACCAGTACACGTGCTGGTCGAGCAGGGTTATGACGAGGGCGAACAGGAAGAACGCCAGCAGCGCGAGCACCACCCGCAGCGGCCAGCCTTTGAACCAGTCCCAGAAGGTGATCCGGCCGTAGATCACAGGGTCGTCGGGGTCTCGCTTCGGCATGACTGCCCCCTTCTCGCAGATCCCCCGATCCGCAGCGATGATGACACGTTCCATCGCCCCATTCGCCTCAAACGGCTCAATTCGTGACTTGAGAGGCGGTGGGCTGTGGCTGACCGCACCGTGTCCGTCAACCTGCGGGCGAAGGTCACGCAGTGGGTCTCGGGGATGGGGCAGGCGGCGCGGTCCACCGACGATCTGTCTCGCAAGATGGTGCAGACCGGCGCCCATGCGGACCAGTTCCGCAGGCGGCTTGAGGCGGCAACGAAGGCGCTGCCGAAGATCGAAATTGACGCGGACTCCAGCCCAGCTGAGATCAAGTTCGCGCAGCTGCGCGCCCAGATGGAGCAGCTCGCCGACAAGAAGATCGGCATCGACATCGACGCCGCATCGGCACAGGCGCAGCTCCAGGAGATTCAGCGCGAGCTTGAGCAGTTGCAGGGCCAGTCCGCGACGATCGACGTCAAGGCCGACATCGGCTCTGCTCTCGCTGAACTCCGCGCGGTCGACTCGGAGATCTCCCGCGTCAACGGCCGAGACGCCCGCGTCCAGGTCGATGCTGACGTGTCGGGAGCGCTGGCCAGTATCGCCATGGTCGGAGCGGCTCTCGCGAGCCTGCCGGCCGTGACCACGCTCGCTGTGGGCGTGACCGCGCTCGGCGGCGCGTTCGCTGCGGCCGGCGCGGGGGCGGCGGCTTTCGGCGCGGTCGCGGTTCCCTCACTCGGCAGGATCAACGATGCCTTGAAGGCGCAGGAGTCCGCCGCGAAGGCCGCTGGCGGGGCGACGGGCGGGGCGGGTCAGTCCGCGGCTCAGGCGGCACAGCAGGCGCTCCAGTTGGAGCAGGCCGAGCGTCGTCTGAAGGACGCCCAGAACGAACGCCGCCAGGCGCAAGAAGACCTGACCAGGGCCGTCGAGGACGGGCGCAGGGCCCTGGAGGACATGAACTTCTCGCTGGAGAGGAGCGTCCTCAGCCAGAAGGACGCCGCACTCGCCGTCCGCGAGGCCGAGCAGCGGCTGGCCGAGCTCCGGGCCAGCGGCAACGCCAGTGAACTCGACATTGAGCGGGCGATGCTCAACGTCGACATGGCCCACCAGCGCGCCCGCGAGCAGGAGACCAAAACGGCGCGGGCGAAGAAGGACACAGCCGCAGCCAACCGTGAGGGCGTCAAGGGCACCGAGCAGTACCAGCGCGCCCAAGAGCGGCTGGCGCAGGCCGAAGCGAAGGTGACCGAGGCCGCCAAGCAGTTGAAGATTGCCCAACTGCAGGCGAACGAATCCATGGCCGGCGGCGGCGGAGGCGCGAGCAAACTGGCCGACGCGTTCGCGGGACTGTCCAAGCAGGAGAAGATCCTCGCCAAGGACATCAAGGCGTTCAAGGACGAATACATCGATTGGCAGCGGTCTCTGCAGCCGGATGTGTTCCCCGCGATCCACCAAGGTCTCGACCTGATGCGGCTCGGCTTGGAGAAGACCGGGCCGCTGGCCAAGACCGCCGGCGCGAGCTTCCTCACGCTAGGCAAGGAAGCGGAGAAGGCGCTCCGGGGGCCGTTCTGGACCGAGTTCCTGTACGACGTCAACACCGCCATGCCGACCGCGATTGAAGGGCTAGGCCGCAGCTTCGGCAACGTGGTGACCGGCATCGCGGGCGTCATCGACGCTTTCCTGCCGTTCACGCCGAACGTGGTCAACCCCATCGAGAATGCCTCCAAGGCATTCGCCGAGTGGGGCCAGAACCTGGAGAGCAACCCGGAGTTCCACCAGTTCCTCGCGCTCGTCCGGGAACAGGCCCCCGAAGTTTGGGAGCTGATCCAGAACATCGCGAAGGCGCTGGTCAACGTCGGGGAAGCGGTCGGGCCGCTCGGTGTCGGCGCGTTCGCCGGACTGAATCTGCTGGCCGAGATCGTCGCCGGGATGGAACCGGAGAGGATCCGCGACATCGCCCTCGCCATCGCGGCGATCAAGGTTGCCACGATGGGCATGTCCGCCATCTCGGCATGGCAGGGCCTCGCAGGCGGCATCACCGCCACAGGCGCCGCGGCGGGCAAGGCGCAGGGCAAGATGGCTGCGCTGGGCAAAGCCGCCATCGGCGCGTCCGTGGCCTTCATCGGGCTCGAGGTTGGTGGCGGGCTCCTTAACGACCTGGCCGGCCAATCCGAGGGCATCGGGGAACTCACCCTCGCCTTGACGGAGCTGGGCCAGACCGGCAAGTGGGCCGGAGACTTGGGCGAGCAGTGGGGCGGCACGTTCGACGAGGCCAGCAAGTCCGCCGGGCTCTTCGCCGATGGGCTGCGTGAGCTGCAGGACCCGTCGTTCGGTGAAATGTACTGGCTGCACCCGCTGTCCGAGCTGACCGCCATCCTGCCCGGGATCGACTCCACCGTCGACCAGCTTGAGCAGAAGTTCGCCGACATGGACAAAGCGCTGGCCGGCATGGTCACGTCGGGGAACGCCGAGACCGCGGCGCAAGCCTTCCAGGAGTTGGCGAAGCAGGCTCAAGCGCAGGGCATCCCGATTGAGAAGCTGAACCAGCTCCTTCCCACGTACAACCAGACGTTGCGGGTGTCGGCGAACGCCGCCGCAGAGGCGGCGACTGGCGTGGACCAGGCGAAGCTGAAGATGGACGGCTTCAACACCTCGCTCGGCTCGTTCGCCAGCCGTACGGACGCTCTCCAGGCGATGCAAGCTCTGAAGACCGCCTTCGATGAGGCCAAGACGGCGATCGACGCGGCGAACGGCAAGCTCCAGATCTCTGCCGGGATGACGGACAAGCAGCGGGCCGCAGTGGTCCTCGCCCGCGAGCAGTTCGCCACCTACATCGAGAAGGTGCGTGCTGCTGCGGACGGCGCCCAGACGCTGAGCGGGAAGACCACGGATGGCACCAGGGCCATCGCGGAGCAGCTGCCTCAACTGGCCGCGTTGGCGGGCAAGAATCAGGAGGCGCGGGAGCAGATCCTGAAGCTGGCCGAGGCGTACGGGATCTCCCGCAACGATGCGATCAAAGCCATGGGCTCCGCTAAGGGGCTCAGGGACATGCTGGCGCAGCTCAAGTCCAAAGAGATCAAGATCACGGCGGATACGGAGGCCGCCAAGAAGGCGCTCCGCGACCTGCTGAACATCTACATCAAACCCATCGAAATCCCGGTCAGCATCAGAGCCCCTGCCACGCCGAAGAAGAAGCGGGCCGGCGGGATCGAACAGTACGCGGCTGGCGGCATCAGGTCGATGCCGCCGAACGTCGCCACGAGCCCGACGATTCTGTACGGCGAGGGGGCGGCGGCTGAGGCGTTCATCCCGTACGAGCTGAAGTACCGGGACAGGGCGATCGCCTTGTTGAGCCAGGTCGCGAATGACTTCGGTCTGCAGCTCAACAACCGGGCGGCAGCATCGAGCATGTCGGATCTGTCCGTCACCATCGACGACTCCGGCCTGAGGGTTGCTGACGGGCTGACGTCGGTGATGGGCAGCCTTGAGGCGACGATGGGTCAGGCCGGCACGCTGACGTCGAGCATCAACAAGGTCGGGTCCTCCGCCGACGAACTCAACCAGGCGTGGGTCGAAGGGTCCAGCGTGCTGGCCGATTCGGTCGACTATGTGGGCACCGTCACCGCTGACTCGGTCACGGTGATGTCCACCAGCGTGGACGGCTTGACGGTGACGGTGAAGGAGCTCGTGGCCGCGATCGCGTCGGGCGCTGACGGGAAGACGTCGGGCAAGTCCGGGTCGAAGGCCAACTGGGCTTTGAACGCTGCGGAGGACATGCTCGCAGCGATGGGAATCAAGCCCGGTGGGGCGAAGAAGCCGCCCGCCAACACGGTGGAGGGCCACACCGCCGGCGGGGTCATGTGGGATCGGTCGTCGGCGTTCTCGCAGACGTCGCCGGTCAACTCCTCCCGGGTGTCGGCCCCGCAGCAGGTGTCGCCGGCTGCGAGCGCGGCCTACTCGGGCGGCATGGCCGCCACGGGTGGTTCTGGTGGCGGGTCGGGGTCGGGCGGGAGTTCGGTGAACTTCTACGGCGCGACCTTCCGGGAGACCGTGGACGCTGACGTGGTCACGGCGAAGATCGGCATGGTTCTCGACAGTCGCGGCTGAGTCCGCTCTCAACATCAAGCAGATAGGAGGGCGGGCTTAGCCATGCCTGAGGAACCCTTTGTTGATGGCCAGGACGGTGGCGACATTCTCGACTGGTCGGAGGAGCGCCTCTCCTACGCCGAGAAGCTTCGCCGGAAGGGCGTACAGGTCCGTACGGCGGGCTGGACGTGGGCTACCCGCGACCAGGTGACGGAGTGGACCGGCGATGACGGAGGCCGCTTCAAGAAGGTGACCGATCAGGCGGGTCATGAGATCACGCAGGAGACCACCCCGGGCGGCCACGAGAAGCAGCACGTCCGCGTCAACCTCAGATAGGAGCGGACGGTATGGCGATCACGCAGGACGCCTGGTTCGTGGACACGTTCACGAAACTGATGCGGCAGACGATCACGTTGGATCCGGGGGGGACGACGCCTGGCCTGTTCAAGGGGGCCCTGTTCACCGGGACGGTGGTGCCGGACTTCAACCAGAGCAACCCCGCCTACGGGGTGAGCCCGTTGAACGCGGGCGAGTCGTCGGGGCCGGGCTATACGGCGGGCGGGATGAACCTGACGGTGGCGTCGTTCGGGACGTTGACGGCCACCAACAAGGTGGGCTGGCGGTTCAACACCGTGACGTGGACGGCTACGACGTTGAGCTCGGAAGGGCTGCTGATCTACGTGCCGTCGCTGTCGAACCGGGCGGCCGTGCTGCGGTCTTTCGACGGTGTGAAGACAACGTCGGACGGCGATTTTGAGATCGCTTTCGACACCGAGGGCGGGGCGTGGCGGGTCGTGCTCCGCAACACCGCCTGACCTGGTTTCCGATCTTGGCCCCGCCTGTGTGCGGGGTTTTCTGCTGAAAGGAGCCAGGACATGGCTCGTTACACCGCCGCCGTTGAAGGTGTCGCCTCCGGCACGGCTGCCAAGACGTTGCTGCAGATCGTCGCGGGCGCGCAGAGGTGCGGCGTGTACGGCATCCGCGTCTCCTGCAAGGGCACCTCCAGCATCGCGGAGCCGATCCGGTTCCGGCTGGTCCGCCAGACCACGGCGGGCACGACGGGCGGCACGGCGTCGATCGGTTCGGTGGACTCCTCCGGCGTGACCGCGACAGCGACCGCGAACATCACCTTCTCCAGCACCGAGCCGACGTCGGGGGATCTGCTGTTCACGCAGGAGGTGCACCCGCAGACGGGGATGGCGGAGTACATCCCGTTGGGCGACGAGATCGTCATCCCTGCTTCTGGCAGGCTCGGCCTGACCGTGACCGCCGCCGCCACGGTGAATGTCACCGCGCAACTGTACTGGCGCGAAGGCCAGTAATGGCGACGGTGCGCAATTCGTTCAACGGCGGCACCAACGGCGTCGCCATCAGCGAAGGCAACTCGGGCGGCCTGTCAGGCGATGCGCTGCAGCACATCGCCGGCACGCCCACCTACAGCATCACGCAGACGCATTCGGCGCCGCTGGCGTGCGCGACGGTGGCCAGCAACTTCTCCGGGGTCGGCTACGAGCTGTCCGCGTCCACGTTCTGGGTCCGCTTCTACGCCTATCTCACCCAGAACGTGGCCGGCGCGCTGCTGCGGTTGTGGGACAGCTCGAACGGCGGCGGCTCGTATCTGGGCGGCCTCGACACCAAGGCCAACGGGCAGCTTGATCTGCGGTGTGGCGGCGTGACCGTGGACGTGACCGGAGCGGCGATCGCCCTCAACCAGTGGATCCGCCTGGAGGGCAAGTTCAGCACGACCACCGGAGCCCAGGTCGAGCTGTATAACAGCGCCGACTCTGGGACGCCGTCAGCCACGGCGAGTACGGCGACGAACCTGGGCGGCTCCTGCCTGACGCAGGAGATCGTCCGGCCCAGCGGAGTAACGCAGGTCCAGTATTTCGACGACTTCGCAGTTTCCACGGACGGCCCGCTCGGCCCGGCCGTCGATCCTGCCCCCCGCCCCCCGCTGATCGCCGCCACCGCGGTCCAGCGGGCGTCACGCTGGTAGAGGGGAGACTGCGTGTCCCGGTACGGTCGCGCCTACCCCGCCCCGCAGCGCCGGACCATCCCCAACTATCGGGGCGTGCCGCAGCAGTTCACCCTGCCCCCGTTCGAGTCGCTCAGCGAGTGGCCCGACATTGAGGTCATCACCCCGAACGTCAACCTGCTGCTGCCTCCGTTCGAGTCGCTCAGCGAGTGGCCTGCTGTCGATCTGCGGTTCGAGCAGCGGTTCACGCTGCCGGTCTTTGAGTCGCTGAGCGAGTGGGCGCCGCTGACGGTCACGATCCCGGTCAAGCCGGGCGACTCGCTGACGGGCGTCAACGGCGAGGTCGAATGGAACGGCACCCTGTGGGGTCCGGCGACGGACATCCAGGTGCTGCTGCCCGTGGAAGGGTGGCTGGGCTCGCCCAGCATCGACAACCTCAACGTCGAACGGCCGGGCCGGCACGGCGCGTGGGATGCCCGCAAGCTCGCCCAGCAGCGCATCGTCAGCATCCGGCTGCAACCGAACTCGGCGGCCGATCCGACTCAAGTCCAGGACTTGATCGATGAGGTGCTGGCGGTGACCGGCATCCCCGAAGACGAGGCTCCCCTCCCGCTGGTGATCAAAGCCTACGGTTCGCCCCGGCTCGCGTACGGGCAGGTCGTGGACCGGCCGCTCACGTTGGACGGCGACTACAACGTGGGCCTGCCCACCATCGGCGTCGTCATCGCCTGCGCCGACCCGCGCCTGTATTCGCTGGAGCGGGCAGGCGTCACCGTGCCGGCCGACACGCCCACCGCGCTGGCCAACACCGGCAACGCCTCCACCCATCCGGTCATCCGGATTGAAGGCCCGGCGGAAAACCCGGTCCTGACCAACCAGACGCTGGACCGCACCTTGCAGTTCGCCATCACCCTCGGCGCGGGCGAACTGATGGAGATCGACACCGACTTCGGGACCGCGACCGTGGCCGGCGAGAACGTCATGTCCACCCTCACCGGCTCTTCGGTGCCGGTCAGCGACTTCGTGCTCAAGGCGGGCTCCAACACGCTCACGTACGCCGTCTCGTCCGGCGGCGACGAAGGCGCTGACGTGCTGTGGAGGCACGCCACCCTTTAACCCCTGCCGTTCCTGCCGACCTTGAAGGGAGGCGGGATGACGGCTGGTGTCCGCTCGGTGAAGGTCACCCACATCAACGGTGGGGACGCCGCGGTCGCCCGTGGGGCGGCCTCACCCGGAGACGTGCTGATCGCGTTTCAGAGCGCCGACTCGGGCGGCAACGCCGCGATGTCCCTGGGCGGCCTGTGGAGCTTCGGCGGCAGCATGCCGGGCGGGGTCTGGCCCGGCTCCAACTCGGGCACGTGGGCGGGCACGAAGGTGTGGACGAAGGTGTGCGCGCAGAACGAGCCCGCCACCTACCAGGCGTTCGGCGGCGACGTCGCCGACACCATGGTCACCATCGTCGCGGTCGCCGCCGCGCAGACCGACACCATCGTCATCCAGCTCGGCGCGAACGGGTCATCCTTCGCCCCCGGCGCGACCCCCGTGGCTGCGTCCGGGCTGCAGCTCCGCTACATGGCGGGTGTGCCGTCCCCGCCCGGCGCGTCAGTGTCGTGGTCCACCACGGCAGGGTTCACCGAGTTGGTGGATGAGCAGGGCGACTCCTTCACCACGGTGATGCTGGCGTCGGCGCCGATCGTGTCCACGCAGGCCGTGCCGTTCGTGACGTTCTCCCCCTCGCCGTCCTTGGCGGCGGTGCACGGCATCACCGTGCTGATCGCGTCCACCGAGGCGCCGGTCCCGGACCCGCCGGTGGTCCAGCCGTACGCGCCGGGCAAAGGCTCCAGCCAGTACCGGTACGTGGTGACCGACCTGCTGTCCCGGCAGTATCTCGGCGACCTGGAGCTGGAGAACGTCTCCTTCGACAAGCGGATCTTGCAGCCGGGCCAGTTGTCGGCGACCATCCCGATCCCATCCCGGCGGGTCGGCGACCAGATCGCCGAAATCATCCCGCGCGATGAGACGTTCCTGGACCGCGGGCCGGGCGTCATCACCGTGCAGATCTTCCGCGAGGGCGAGCCGTGGGGCGAGTACTGGATCACCTCTGCTCAGCCGTCCCGCAGCAGGCGGGGCACGCCGCAGATCCAGTTGCGCGGATCCACGTTGGAGGCGTACCTGTCCCGGGTTGAGATCCAGTCGGACCTGTTCTACACGGGCACCGACCAGATCGAGATCGCCCGCAACCTGCTGTCCGACCTCATGTCCGACGACTATGCGGCGATCGGCCTCACCCTGCAAACCGGCGACTCCGGAGTGCTGCGGGACCGCGTCTACCTGGACACCGAAAGCGGCACCTACGGGCAGCGGCTGATCGAACTGGCGCAGGTCGAAGACGGCTTCGAATGGATGCTCAACTTCGCGCTCGTGGACGGCAGCCTGGTCCGCAACTGGGTGTGGGGCTACCCGCGTCTCGGCGTGCAGGACCCGCCCCCGCACCTGTTCGCGGACGGCAGGAGCGGCGGCGACATCCTCGAATGGTCTGAGGAGATCGACGCTCTCCGGGGGGCCACCAGGTGGCGGGCTCGCGGGTCGGCGTCCAGCGGTGACGCCTCCGTCGCCGCGACACCGCTGGTGTCGGCCGTGCACGAGGCGACCGCTCACCTCGAGGCGGGCTGGCCCAGGCTGGACAAGACGCTGTCCTACTCCACCGTCACCGACGTGGACACGCTCGACGCCTATGCCGGGTTCTGGGTGCAGCGGGCCGCCGGCGCGCTGCGCGTGGACCAGGTGACGGTCACGTTCGGCAAGAACCCCAGCTTCACCCCGAACAACTTGGGCGACGCCGCGAAGCTGTACTTCGACAACGAATGGCACCTGCCTCACTGGCGTACCCGGCGGATCATCGGCATCGGCGTCACCCCCACCTCCCGCGACAGCGGCAAAGAGGAAGCGCGGCTCGTACTCGAAGGACAGGAGGCGCCCACCTAATGCCTGACGTGTTCCCCAACGACCTGGCCACCCGGATCCGGGACCTGGAGAAGGCCGTCGAAGAGTTGCGTGCTGGGGCAAGCCGCGAGGCGCTCACCGAAGCAAGCCAAGGCTGGGTGCTGCGGCAGATGGCCACCCCGTCTGTGCCGCCTACGGGAGACATCCACATCTACGCCCAGGGCGGCCAACTGTTCGCACGCTCGAGCTTCGGCACGATCGCGCTGGACGACGTCCCGAGCGCGGCTGCCGTGCAGGTAGTCGGCGCTGCAGACGCGGGCACCTCCTACACCACATCCGAGCAGGACCTGCTGAACCAGTTGAAGCAGCGCGTCAACCTGATCATCACCAACATGAAGATCGCCGGTCTGATGGACACCATCTGAGCCCGCCCTGATCGTGGCCGCCCGCACTGACCGCCCAGGGTGCTGCTGGGCGTCAGTAAAGGGGACTCGCGGGCGGCCACCCACCCCTTGATCGGTGCCGCCCGGTTCGTGAGGGTGCTCCCGGGCGGCACCCCCTTCTACGGCGAGGAGTGACGTGACCGATGCCCCTTCCCCGGGTGAACTCTCCCGCCGGATCGATCACGTCACCATGTCGATGACGCAGCTGGTCCAGCGGACCGAGTACACAGCCGACCGGCGTTTCGACGACCGGCGGTTCACCGAGCTGGAAGCCGACGTCGTGGAGATGCGGCGGCAACTCACCGAGGACCTGAAGGCTCTCAAAGCGTCGATCGACCAGGCGACGGAGAAGCGTGGCACGAACGTCCGCCAGGCCGTGTACGCAGGTCTGCTGCCGGCGCTGTTCATGATGGTGTCGATCGTGGTGCAGATCTGGATCGCCGCTCGGGGCGGCTCATGATGGGCGAGCATGTGCGCCGGGTCCGCCGCAACTGGATCATCATTGCGATCGCGGGAATGGTCGCCGTCCTCGGAGTGTGGGCGTCAATCCAGATCAACGCCCTCGGCAATCAACTCCGCGAGTCCGAGGAGAACCAGCAGATCCTCACCGATCAGGTCGAACGAATGGGCGGGGTGCCTCTGGTGTCCCCATCCGCCGGTCCGCCCGGGCAGCGCGGAGAGCCCGGCCCGTCAGGACCTCCAGGACCGTCCGGGCCGCCCGGACGCGATGGGCGGGATGCTGTGGACGGCAAGGACGGCGCCGCCGGCGAACCAGGCAGCGACGGAGGCCCAGGCCCTACAGGGCCGCCCGGTGAAGCGGGCGCCAGGGGCGAGCCCGGCGCGACCGTGACCGGCCCTCCAGGACCGCGTGGAGAGCCCGGAGCGGACGGCAAAGACGGGGCAGACGGCAGCCCAGGTCCGCAGGGCAGCCCCGGCCCGGCAGGCGAACCCGGCCCCCGCGGCGAACCCGGGCCACCGCCGAGCAGCTGGACCTTCACCCACCTCGGCATCACCTACACGTGCACGCCTGACGAGCCAGGCGGCACCACCTACACCTGCAAGACGGGAGGCTGATATGCCGTACTTGACGCAGCTCGCCAAGGTCGCCCGGCGCACCGGCCATCCAGTGACCGAGGTCAGCGGCTGGAAGACGCGCGGCCATGGCCCGCTCCAGGACGTCGATGGGGTGGTCTGCCACCACACGGCGGGCTGGAACGACATGCACGTGGTCCGCGACGGCAGGCCCGGCCTGGACGGTCCGCTCTCGCAGATCTGGCTGGGCCGGGATGGACGCATCTTCGTTGTCGCCGCGGGCCGGTGCTGGCACAACGCGCCGAGCCTGTCGCTGGGCCACACGAACAGCCGGTCGATCGGCATCGAGGCGGAGAACGACGGCCGAACGCCGTGGCCGGCCAAGCAGCTGGACGCGTACAAGCGGCTGTGCGCCGAGCTGTGCCGCGAGTTCGGGCTGCCGGTGTCGACGGTGAAGGGCCACAAGGAGGTCAACTCCTCCAAGCCGGACCCGCACTCGATCAACATGAACCGTTTCCGGGAAGACGTGGCAGCCCTTCTCAAGGGCAAGCCCGCGAAGCCGGCCGACCCCACCTCATGGACGGAGGAGCTCGTGAAGGATCTGCCGCTGTTGAAGCCCGGCGCGGACAACTACGACGTCAAGACCGCGCGTAGCCTGCTGAACGCCCGCGGCTACCTGCCTGAGGCTGTGTACGCCGCGGCAGGGCTGAAGGAGTGGCTGGACCGCACGAAGTACGACGACGAGCTCGTCAAGCTGATCAAGGGCTTCCAGAAGCTGAAGAAGCTCGATGTGGATGCCCTCATCGGCGAGGATACCTGGCGTGCCCTGGCCCGGCTGAAGTGAGCGACGGCCTGTTCGCCCACTGGTGGCGCAGCCTGATCGACGTCCCCATGCTTCCGCGGCATCCCGAGCCCGCGGACGACAGCACGCCTGAGCGCGTGCCCGGCCTCCTCGACGAGGCCAACTGAAGTTCACTGAACCCGCTGGGTTCCCCTCGAGCGCTACCCCGGACGGGTGGCGCTCTCTTCATGTCACCTCCCTGTAGGAGCATCCTCAAATGCGTCTCAACACGAGCGCTGCCATACTGTCCGCCGTCGCCCTGGCTGCCACGCTCACCGTCGCGGGCGCCGCGTCCGCCACGGCTGACGTTCCCGGTCTGTCGATCGTGAAGGTCGGCTACAACGCCTATGGAGCGGACACCGTCTGGAACCGCAACCAGGAGTTCGTGGACGTCCGCGCCAGCGTCGCCACCGACGTCAAGGGCCTTGTCGTCACCGACCAGTGGGGCAAGAGCAACCTCGACGACAACGACCGCGGCTGCAACACGTACAAGGTTTCTGGCGCGCTGCCCGGCATCCCCGAGGTGGACGGCAAGGTTACGCTGCCCGCCGGCCACACCCTGCGCGTCTACTCCGGCCGCGGCACCGCCGCGCACAGCGGAACCGTGCACGCCGTGTTCATGGACTCCCGGTGCGGCTACCACGGCCACATCTGGGGCAACGGCGGCGACACCGCGTGGGTCGTCAAGGGCGACGCCTCCGGCTCGTTCGCGTTCGACTTCGACAACGGCTACACCGTCAAGCCGTAGGAGGCTGCGATGAGGATCGGCAAGGTAGCGAAGACTGTGGTCGCCGGGCTGTTCGCCGCGGTGACCGTCGCCTACTCGGCGGTGTCGGACGACGTCTACACCTCGACCGAGGTCATCAACACGGTGCTGGCGGTGCTGACCGCCCTGGGCGTGTGGGCCGTCCCGAACTCCGAGCAGTCGGAGCCTCGCCAGCGGTAGTCTGGATTCACCCTGGGGGGCGCAAGCTGGTTGGGGATGGTGCACCAGGACCCAGCGCCTGCGAGGAGAACCGGCCGCGTGTACCCGGGCTGATCACTCGGGAGCGTGGATAGGTTCCGATCAGGACCCCAGGCCGAACACGTACGGGGCCGGGTCATCCTTCGGGATGGCCCGGCCCTTTCGTGGTTGTACAAGCCCTCAGCCTCTTCTATGTGCAGCCGTCGCCGTTTCCCCCAACTATCTTGGAGGCATGATGAGCGGCAGGTTCTCCGGCGCGGACTGTTAGGGCCACGCCAGATCGACTGGCGGGCCCCGAAAGGGTTCGCGATGTCCCGCACCGACAACACCATGCCGACCCGCCTGCAGTACGAGGACGGCAAGACCTTCCACACCCGAGGCGGTTCCTACGCCGGCATCGGCAGAGACTGCAACCTGTACGAGCGGCGAGCACGCCAACGCGTACGGCTGGCGCTGCTGAAGGGTGTCGAGCCGGAGTCGACCAGGCATCGAGGTCGCGCCAAGTGGGAGTACTGGTGATCTCGCCAGGTCCGCGCGTATCGTCAGCGGCAGGTCTCCACTGGACCGTCGCCCTGCAACGAGAAGCCCGCCTGTCCTTCGGGGCAGGCGGGCGCTCTTCTCGTTGCAGCCAGGTCCAAGAGAGATGCAAGGCGCAACCTGTTGCATACGGGGCATGAGAACTCGTATGCGCCGCACGCTGGCTCTGGCTCTGCTGTCCGTCACCACTGTGATCACGATTGGGGCGGCGAGCGCGCCCGCTCAGGCCATGCCGCCCGAGTGGTACCGGTGCTACATCTCCGGCCACGGCTGGATGTGGTGCATGGACGTCTAGGCCAACCAGAAAGCCGCCCTCCCGTTTGGGGAGGGCGGCTTCTTTGTGTTGTACGGCTCCTGCTAAGAGGGCGGCGTCACCGTGTAGCCCTCGCCCTCCAGGTAGGCGATAGCTGTGTCAATGTCGCGCCGGATCGCGGCCTTCAGTTGCCTCTCGTGGAACTTCTGCCGCCCTGGCGCGATCACCTGCTTCCAGCCCGCCTTGGCCTCGACGATGCGCTCCGCCACGACGAACTCGATGACGTCTTCAAGGCACCAGCGGAAGCGGCGATGCCCGGCGGGGAAGTGCAGCCTGTCCAGGCCCCTGTCGAGGAGCCGGCCGCCCCACTTCTTCAGGACGGTCGAGTCGCCGTAGACCTGGATGTGCGCTTCGGGGTAGCCGTCGGCCTTGTCGCGTTCGTAGTCGAAGTGACAGAGCCGGTCGGCGCCGTCGACGTCGGCGTAGATGCCGACGAACGCAGACAGGACGGTGAAGTACTCGCCCTCCGGGTCGAGACAGAACCGGAAGGACAGGTCCATCCATGCGCGTAACTTTGGAGAGTCCGGGATGGGACGGAGGGGGAACGGCTCGACCAGAAAGTTCGCTTTGCTGACGCCGCGTGCCACGATGACGACCCCGCGCTGTTTGGGATGCACCACGGCAGACATGCGGACGTTGTCGCAGATGGTGGAGTTGAGCGTCTTCTGGACGTACTCGGCGAACTTGCGTGCCTCCTGGTGGATACGGGCAGCATCAGTATTCGCGGATGAGGAGCCAGAGCTTGCGGTGTCTGAGCGAGTCGAACCGACGTTCTTGAGCCTGTCGAGCCAGTTCGTCATAGGTGACTCCGAGCTCGTCGAGAGCGCGCTGCTTGGCGGCCTCGTACTCGTCCGCGGTCAGCTCGACGACCTCGACGTTCTCGGGTTCCTCGCGCTTCAAGTAATGCAGTAACGCCATCACGACCTCCTCTTAGACCCCCGACAAGGCGTTCGAATTGGTCTCTCGCTGTCAAGATAACCTCGATCTACGACAGAAAACACTGGCTGAAGCTGCCATACCTTGATCACTGCTGGTTGTTTTCCCTGCTCTTACGAGATCGCGGCGATGAGACGAAACGCTACGCTGACAGGTTGCCAAAAACCGGGCAACACCCCAGACAAGCTGGAGTCCTCGCTTGTGACACCGCCTCATGGGGAAGCCCTCGCCTGATGCGGCGAGGGCTTCTTCGCTATGTTCGGCCTGTGTCAGCAGTTCTTGTAGTCGGCTCTGGACGAGTTGTACGAGCAGGAGTCCACCAGCTTGCCTGACGCGTTCCGCAGGTACGCCGTGTCCCGGCTCTGGTTCCAGATGTAGGAGAAAGTCCCCTGCCCGCCCCGGCCCCAATAGCGGATGGTGGAGGTGTTCTTCCCCTTGCCGGTCCGCACGGTGACGGTCTTGCCGGCGCCGAGCGTGAAGACGCCGAACGTGTAGACGTGATCCGAACGCTTGGTGGTGTCGCGGACCGTCCAGCCTTTGAGGCTGACGGCCTTCCTGGTCGCGTTCTTGATTTGTACCCATTCGCCGTTGAGGCTGCTGTTCGCGCCACTGTCCGGAGAGCCAGGGGAGTCGTAGTACACCTTCACGATCTGGACGACCGGCGTGGCCGCCTGGGCGGCGGTGGCGGCGAACGGCACCAGCAGGCCGGCGACGGCGGCGGGCACGATGAGTCGGTTGAGCACTACAGGCTCCTGTGGTTCGGGGGATGGAACGTGACAGGAGATGAGACGGCAGGATGCGTGATCAGGTTGTCACGGAATGCTGTCCGGATGAGGACAGGCAACTACTTCACGGTGTCCGCGTAGACGATGGACAGGCCCGGTACCTCCTGGGCGGCGCGTGCGGCGATGGCGCGGTGCCAGGAAGGCGGCCACGGGCATTCGGGTGGACAGTCTGCGTCGGTGCGCGGGATGGCCATGACAGTGTCGGGCGCGTCGTTCAGCATGCCGACGATGGCGGTGACCTGCTGCCCGGCCGTGACCTCCAATGCTTCGATGGCGATCCGTACCCCGTCGGGGATGGCGTACTTGCCCTGCTCCCAGTGCTGGACGGTGCGCAGCGAGACGGCGAGGTGGTCGGCGAGCCACTGCAGGGACAGACCCAGGTATTCGCGGACGACCTTAAGTTCGGCGTCGGTCATCCGCTCGTCTTCGGGCATGCCGGGCGGGTCGGTGTAGGCGGTCACGGGCGCTCCTATGGGTAAGCCCCCGGCTTCGGGGTGCCGAGGGCTTGAGGCTGCGAAGGTCAGATCGTGGTGGTGTCGTGCTTCTCGACGATGGCCCAGTACTCGTCGCTGGGGATGTCGTCGATGCTCTTGATGTCCCAGCCGTAGGTGTCGCCGATCTCTTCGACGACGGCGTTGATGTCGAAGTCGTCGGCGTGACCGTCGAGGGTGAGGGAGACGGCGTAGGCGATGTCCTGCTTGTTCATGGCCGGTTCCTTCCGGTGGGGTCGCGGGCTGTTCCCGTAACCTCTTGCCTGAACTCTAGCTTCGTAATTTACGAAGCACAAGAGGGTGGCTGAAGATTCTCCATGCGCTCCGGATACATCTGCCGCACTTCCTGCCGCATCCACTCCGGGGGCTGCTCCCCAGCCGCGAGGAGTAGCTGTAGCCGCTCTGCTGGATCCATGTCCGTCCACACCTGGCGGAGGTCTTCGTCGGGTGCCTGCTCGCTGTTCATCCGCACATGGTGGACCTGGTACGTGATCGCTGGCAGGCGTGTCGGAAAGATCCCTGTTGAGCATGGCGGGGCGGTGCTCGGTTCGTACACATGTGCGGTCTAGGATCCCCTCGACTCATACACACGGGGAAGAGCCATGGCCGACGACATCACACTGCCTGACGACCTGATCCAACTACGGAAAGACTTCCTCACCGCTCAAGCCCGGCTTGCTGCCGCCGGCCGAGCGATACCCGCGCACGCTGCCGTGATGGCGCTCGAAGCCGAGCCGGCCAGCGAGGAGCAGCAGCAGGAGTGGCGGGCCCTGCAGGAGGAGTGCCGGCGCCTGGCCCTGGAGATCGACCGGCATCCGTACTGGGCGGAGGCGCCCGACCGGAAGGCGGCGAGGAAGGTCCTGGACGCCATCGCCGAGGTCTAGGATCAGGGTTCGCACCCGTACCACCCGGGGAGGCGCCGTGGCCGACCTCGACATCCCAGAAGGCGTCATCACAGCATGGCGGGTGTACGTCGCTGCCACCGCTGAGGTGAGCCGGCAGGTAGAGCTCCTGCCGAGAGGGTTCGACGTCGCAGCCGGGAAGGCGTCGATCGCGGAGGAGCCGTACGCCGAGCTCGCGGCAGCTCAGGCGGCGCAGCATGAGGCGCTGGCGGCGTTGCGAGCCCTGCAGTGGTGGGAGACGGTGGACAGTGAGCACGCGGGCGTGGTGGCGCTCAGGCGTGCTACGGGTCCTCAGGACGCTGTCTGACGGCGGCCGCGGAGGTCGATGACCTCGACGAGGTCGGCCAGCTCTACGTGCTTGGTCAGGGTGTCCACGTCGTGGGCGTAGGCGACGAAGTATCTGTGCCCTTTGATCATTTGGCTGATCTTGTAGAGCGGGGATCGGTTGAGCACGATGATCTCGACTATGAGTCCGTCGGGTCCGCGCCAAATCGCCACACGCCAAATCTATGCAAACCGGACATTGGGCCGTTAATCTGGCGAAGCTCCAGGGCCCTCCTGGAGCGCCAAACGTGAGAGCGCCCCGGCTGCGACTGCAGCCGGGGCGCTATGTAGACACCCTCAAGGGGTGGAGGTGACGGCGCCGACCTGTGTCACTTCGTGCGGTACAGGCCGAACATCGCGCGGAGCCTGGTCGTGTTGGACGAGTTGTCCCAGAGCTCCGCGTACAACTCGATCGCGGGTGTGTCGGAGCGGCCCTGGATGGCCTCGTACGCCTCTCCCAACTCTGCTGCCGTGGGCTTGTCGCTCATGTGCCTGCTCCTCTCCTACTTGTGGCCGTGGCGCTTCTCGATGAGCGCGAAGTACTCAGGCGTCCCAAACTCGGGGCACTGGCAGGGGGCGTTGGCGCACAGGGCGCATCGGACCTTGCTGGCGTCGATCTGGCCGCAGGCGAAAGCGTCGAGGTCGGGTGACCACTTCGCGCCGAGCTTGTCGAGCGCTTCCTTGGCGGTCTTGGGCTGGTCCATGGGCGTCTCCGTTCTGTGTGGGGTTTGCGGGCCCTCGCCGGGCCTCATGGTGGGTAGCCGTGCCGTTCGAGCGCGGCCTCCACGTAGTCGACCTCCGCTTTCGTGCACTTCTTCAGCGCCTGGTAGTACCGGTTCCGGTTGGCCTCGAAGTCGTCGCCGTCGGGGTCGCCCCCGTACCACTCCATGCCGAGCTTGAGCGCGTTGCGCACCTGGTCGCGCCGTATCGGTGTCGGGTCGGGGTTCGTCGGTTGCTTGCTGCTGAACCAGCCCATCAGGGGTTCCGGACGTTGTTGATGTGAAGGGGATGGCCGTTGCTGCACCAGCCGGTGTAGGGGCCGTTCTCGACGGCGCTGGTCGCCGTCGCGTCTGCACCGCAGCCCGGGGACGGGCACGAGAACATGGCGACCCAGCCGTCGCCGTTAGCGTTCTTTCCGTACTTGAAGGAAATGTCTCCGGCGTACTTCATTGCGCTCCTCTCGTTGTGTGGCTGCTCCGGGCACCCGCCACGCCCCCGTAGTCGTGGCGGGCACCCGCAACAGCCACCCCGCTCAGGCGACGAACGCGTTGAAGAACACGGCCAACTGGTTTGCGCCGGTGATGATCCCGTTGAACACGCCGTCCACCGCGGCGGCGGCGCTCGCCGGGCGGGAGAACAGGTAGAACAGGGCGAACGCTGCGGCGACGTACGTGAGCGCCTTCTTGGCTTTGCCGTGACCCATGACTGAAGTCCTTTCGTGTGTGATCTGCAGAAGGGGGAGCGGATGCTCCGGGCCGCTCTCCTGACCCGAGGGACGAGGCCAGGAGAGCGCACCCGCAACCACCGCTCAGTGCTGGTGCTCGGGGTCGCGCTTCAGAAGCTCGCGCGCCTGCGCCGCGGTAGAGACGCCCTCCACCCGCACCGTGAGCCGGCAGCCGGGACAGTTCACCGGGACGTGCTGAACCCCACCCGACCAGCGGGCGGCATACTCCGAAGGCGGCACCGTAGCGGTCATCGCTGGGTCTCCTGCTCGTTGAGTTCCTGCTTGTAGTGGGAAGCCATGCAGCGGCTCACGGCGGCGTCGGCCAGCAGGCCGCGTTCCATCTGGACCTGAGCGGCCTTCTCAGCTCCGGTGAGGGCGACGTCAAGGTCGCGTCGGTGGATCATCGGTGCACCTGCTCGGCACGGATGATGAACGCGATCCATCCGATCGTCAGCCCGCCCGTGGCAATCAACGCCAGCACGGCGAGGGGGACGCTGACGAACGCCAGCCACAGGGCCAGAACGGACCCGCCGCCGAGCACGACGGTGAGGCCGGCCAGCTTCGCGAAGACGCCCATCAGAACGAGCCCCGGGCCTTCTTCTTGGCCTGACCCTTCAGCCGCCAGGCCCTGAAGGCGCCCACCTCTTCGTCGAGGATGTCCTCGGCGATTCGCCGTTCGGTGTCGGTGACGCCGTAGCCGTTGGCGATGTGAGCGAGCGCGTTGCGGCGGTTGGTGTTGTCGGACTTGCCCTTGGCTCGGGCTAACTGCTCGGGGCTCATGCGATCGCGCATCGAATCTCCTCTTTCTTGATCGACTATGTGGGGATTGTGGGAGCAGTTGCTCCGGACACCCCTCCCGAAGGGTTCGGGAAGGTCTCCGCAACCACCGCTCAGCTAGCTCAAGGCGGGCTCAAGGACTTGACCCGGAGACTCAAGGATCTTGGGTTTTGGCTCAAGTTCTTGAGCCATGGGTCCTGGGTTCTTGAGCCACCTCTTGACCCTGTGACCTGCGGTCTTGACCCTTTTCGGGGTCTTGAGGCACATCACCTTCCGCCGCCCTTCAGCCTCTGTAGGCAGCGTTGGACGTAGGTCCGCTCGTAGCCGTTGCGGGAGGTCGCCTTGCCGTCCTCGCCCGGCAGCCACAGCCCCTTCGGCCCGGCGTCGGGATCGTCGCCGGCGACTGCTCGAAGTCGCTTGGCGAGCTCGCCGGCGGTCATGTCGGCGAAGTCCTCGACGGTGTTCAATCGCGGGAGGAGATCCTGCGTCCACATCCCGTCCGCAGAGCCGATGATGTCCAGCAGCGTCTTGGTGAGGATCACGTCCGGGTTGGACTCGGAGTAGGGGAGCGTCCCCGCGGCGGCGCGCAGACGGTACGCAACCTCGACGATGTCTCTGACGTCGTCGTTGCCGCCTTCTCCCTCGTCGGGCTTGTTGAGGTAGCCAGTGCGAAGCTGGACCGGCTCCGACCCTTCGGCGTGCAGCCAGCCCGCGCCCTTGTGGTCCTTGTTGAAGTGGGCGCCGGAGTAGCCCCTGCTGGCCATGCCCTGGCCGAGGATGGTGTCGGACGCGGCGTTGGTGAAGCACATCATCGCCAGCTTCATCGTGATGATGTCCCGCAACCTGGTCGGCACCACCTCCGCGGCCGGCCGCTGCGTGGCGATGGACGTGAAGATGCCCGACGCCCGTCCGCGGCCCACCAGGTCGGCCAGCCCCACCGTGATGGGGCCGTCCTTCCCGCCGAGCTTGCTGGTGGTGAAGAACTGCACCTCGTCGGTGTGGAACACGGTGAACGGGCAGCCGAGACGCTTCCAATTCTTGGCCGTAATCTTCACGACGCCGGCGTCTTCCATCACCTCGTAGCGGCGATCCATCTCCGCAACCAGCCGCTCGATCATGTCCAGGTACAGCTCAGGATCCGGCCGGGTCAGGTATTCGACGGCGACCCGCTTGTACACCGCCAACTCCACCCGCTTGGCGTCAGCCAGGATGAGCGGCACGTTCGGGTCGAGAGCTGCGGCGCACAGCACCTGGTCGTCGGCGACGCTCTTGCCGGATCCGGGTTCGCCGCCCGTCAGCATCGCCTTCCCGGGCAGGGCGAAGTCGACGAGCTGGCCGCGGGGGCTGCGGCCCATGTAGACCCGCTCGGTCCACACGTTGAACGGCTTGTCCCTGCCGATGAGGGGTGACGGCACCGGCGGCCCGGCGAGCGGGTCCCGGTCGGGCGCCCAGATGCGGACGCGCCCCTCATGGTCGGGCACGCGGTCCAGGAAGAAGCGAGTGGCGCCGCGACCTGCTGCGCCGGCCAGGTTGACCCGCTTTTTGATGACGTCGTCGTAGACGACACCGCCGGGCAGTTCCACCTCGCATATCCAGGCGTCGCCGTCACGGACCACGCCGGGGGTGATGACGCGGACGTCTTCGATCCGCTTGGCGATCTTCACGCCTTGGGCTATGAACAGGGCCCGCACCGCCTTACCAGCAGGGCGGGTGCCGATGTCGCGGGCAGCCGCTTCGCTGGCGTCCGTCTCGACCTGCTCCCGCTTGGCGCGGCGGACAAACACCTCGGTCACCCCGCCGGCAGCGGCGGTGACAGCCAGCAGAATCGACGGGGCGCCCCACCACGGCCAGTCCAGGAACAGCACCAACGCGCCGTCCCCAGCGACCCCCGCACCCAGCGTGTACAGCGAGACAGTACGTCGACGGGCACGCTCCGTCTGCACCATCTGCGGCTGCGTCGCCAGGACCTGGTTGTACTCGGCCGCGGTGACCCACCGCCACCAGCCGCCAGCAGCCCTACCGAGGCCGAGCATCCCGTAGAAGGCGCTCGCCTTCGACACCTTGGCCGCGGCGCCCAGAAGCCCGCCGTGCTCGTCCCGGACGACGTCCAACTGCCGGGAGAACGGCGCCACCACCACGTCGATGGTGCGGCGCGGCGACCACACCCGGGTCGGCTCCAGCGGCTCCAGTTCGCCGGCGGGTTCGCGTACGGCCAGCTCGTGGCTGTCCGGCATGTCGTCCTCCGGGTCGGGTGCGTCCGGCTGGTCGGGCACCGGCCACAGGTGACGGTCAGCGTTGGTCACGACCGCAACTCCAAGCCGGTGTAGACGGACGCCCGGTGCAGGGCGATGAGCGACGCCAGCCACGACGCGCCGGCCGCCACACCCGCGAGCAGCCCATACAGGCTGCTCCGCAGCGCGGCCATCAGCAGGACGAGCGCCACCCCCACCACCGCCTGCACCGCGAGCCAGACGACCCGCCGCCAGCCGAGCCGGCGCAGCGACGTCCACATCTGCTGGTAGGTCTGCGCGGTGGGGGAGTCATCGCGGACCGCGCACAAGGCGAGGGCCACAGCCGACAGCAGGACGAGGAAGAACGTGCTCACGACTGGTCCCTTCTCGTGTTCGGGGTGGGCGGGGAGAGACGACGGCGGTTACGGGACGCCTGACGGCACAGCCGGACGGTTCCCCAGACGAACGGGCCACCCCACGCGACCGCGACCACGAGCGGGGCGATGAGCCGCCACGGCCACGAAAGGAACGCCAGCGCGACAGCCGCGGTCGCCAGGAGGGCGACCAGTTCGGTCAGCCAGTCGATGAGGTACGGCAGGGCCCGCAGGTTGGACTTCATGACTGGTCTCCAGTCGGGGTGGTGGACACTTCGTCGGTCGCTTCCCGGTCATCGCCAGGGTCGGCGGAAGTGTCCGCGTCGGTGGGCGGCTGGACGACGTTGCCGGGCAGGAAGCGGTAGCCCTTCGCGGTCATTTCGTCGCGCGCCGCTTGGACACGGAGCCGGGCCCAGCCCTTGCTGAACGGGTACTTGTCGCAGATCTCCTTCTGCGTCGGGGTGCGGCCCCCGCGCATCCGGCGTCGGATCCACGCTTCGGCTTCGCGATTGTCCTGGTCGTCGGGCCTTTCCCGATCACTGGCCTGGTCACTTTCGACGGCCGGCGAAGTGTCCGGCTCGGTGACCGGCACAGGCGCCTCCTCGGGGTCGTCGGGAGGGCATAGGGCCGGACGGTCGTTGGTCACTTCGGCGGACGCCGGCGGCTCGGGCGGAGTGACCAGCCGCATGACCGTGATCACGTCGGATTGCGTCTGGATCAGCGAACGCTGAGCCGTCAGAATCTGGTCACGCGTCTGGTCGAGCAGCCGGTCAGCTTCGCTGGTCGTCTCCTCGGTCTGGACCGCGACGATCGCGACGGTCGGGGACTGCTCGCCGTGACGTACCGCCCACTTCAGCGCCTGCCACGTCTCCGCCCGGTGCAGCAGCCACCGCAGCAGACTGAACTTGGGGGCGCGCGGGTCGATCAATCCCTGCCGTCGCAGGTCCTGTCGGTGCAGATGCCGGGAATGGATGGCCCACAGCCACGGAGACAGCAGGGAGGCCATCCCGAACATGACAGCCCGGTCCTCGACCGCCCACGTGGGCGCGTAGTGGTGGTAGTTGAGCGCAGCCACCCCGGCGGCGATGCCGTAGGAGGCGAGGCGGAGCCGGAAGACGGAGTCGCCCTCGATGAGGGCGATGTGGGCGTGCCAGCCGACGTAGATGGCGATCGACTCAATGACCGCCGCAGCCGCGTACGCGCCCGGCGCGGGCCAACTGAACGGCGCGGCCTGGAAGGCGGTCACCTGCCCGAACACGGCCACGATGTTCACGCCGACGATCGCGCCCACCAGCACGAGGACGCGCCACCAGCGGAGAAGACGGGCATGCCAGGCGGCGACGCGTTCCCGGCGGGTCTCGTCGTTCGCGGTCTTGCGGGTGCGGCGGCGGCCGGCACGCAGCTGGTCGCGTTCTGCGGCCCACTCCTCGGCGCGGCGGGCACGCGCGCGTCGGGCTTCGTCGCGGATCCTGTCCCGCTCGGCCTTGGCGGCGGCAGCCTCTCGCATCCGCTCGGCCCGGCTCGACCGCTGGGGCGGCGGAGCGGATCCGTTGAACCGCTCAGTCTGGGGGATCACGTCGTACTCCTGGTCTCGTTGCCGGGCTCGTCGTCCTCGGCGTCGGTGGTGTCCTCAACGGGCAGGGCGGTGACCATCGCGCTGTCGAGCGCGTTCAGAGCGGCGATGCGTTTCGAGAGCCGCTCCAGCGCTTCTTCTTCCAGGGTCATCGAATGCTCCGTTTGGGTTGTGAGCCCCCGCCCGTCGCATCGAGACGGTTGGTCCGGACACGTCCGCCACGGGCGGGGGAGTAAGTGCCCGTCCAGGAGCCAGCGGCTGGAATAGCCCCTGGACGGGAGTAGAGGGAAGGCCCGGCTGCCGCGGGCGCTGGGAGAGACGACAGCCGGGCCTGGATCATGAGCGCGAGCCGATGCGGTCGACGGTGTTCTGCATCTCGCCGAGCTCGATGTCGACAACGGCGAGCAGCGTCTCCACGACCGTCAAGCGGGCTCGGGCAACCCTCGGGTCCAATGCGGACCAGAGGTCGGTGATGTTGGCCTGCCGGTCGTCCCAGGAGAGGGTGTCCCAGCAGGTGAGTTCGTCGGCCTGGCTGTAGGTGAGAAGGGCAGTCACCGGGTCCTCCGCTTCGGGCAGGAGGAGCAGCGGGGGTCGGTGCAGCGGCTGTTGTCCAGCGTGTGAGCCAGAGCTCGTGGAGGAGACTTCATCTCCCGCTCCAGCTCAGCCAGAGCAGCCTGCATCTCGGCGACAGTCATCGCTCTACCGCCTGACGTCGAGAGCGGTAGACGTCGAGCTCGTACACGTTCCTGATCGGCGCCGGCCTGGGAGTGGCAAGGCCAGCCACGATGAGGAGGTTGTCCGCATCCTGAACAAGTCCTCTCGCCCGCCAAACGTCGGCCGTGACATGGACCGCGTGCAGCGTGTCCAGGGAGAGGGCGGTGTTGAACGCGGGTTGTGTCATGATGAGGCTGTCCTTCCATGCGGTAACGGCCTGGAAGACATGCGACGGGCGGCTTGAGTCTTGGCGGATGAGGGCCGCCCTCGCCATGTCCGGGTAGTAGCCACGAGGGTGAGAGCACATCGCCAAACGCAATCGCGAACGGGTCGCACGAATGCATGGCGAGGCCCCTCGATCGGAGAGCAATTACTGGCTGTTGGGCAGCCGGGAAAAGGGATGCGTTATTGCTTCCCCTTCTACTGACTTTCGCTAAGCGGTGTTAGCGTGTTCTGCTTAGAAGGTAACCCTCGACATCTGTGCCGTCAAGGCGTATGAGTGGACTTGCTAAGGCCCCTTAGTGATATCGAAACCCCCAAAAGAGGACATATATGTTCATTGATGCTGAAGCGGTACTAGCCCTCGTGGCGGACGACAACGATCCAATCGAGCGGATCAAGAACGCTGGTGCCGCAATCGCAGAGATACAGAGCCTGACCGCAGAACTCGGCCGTTTCCGTCGGGAGGAGGTTGAGGAGTTGAAAGCGGCTGGGATGTCTCAGAACGCGATAGCCCGGCAGGCGGGCCTGACCAGCGCCAGGATGAGCCAGGTCATGAACAGCGCCCCAGCTCCCGAACGGGCGTTCTTCGGTGTAAAGGTAGATCCGGTCATCGTTGCGGTAGCTGAGAAGCGGGAGGGCGGGAAGCCCAAGCCGGGGCCTGTGGTCTCCATCGACGACATGAAGGCGTACGACGATCTCCGGAACCTGGTGGAGGATCTCGGCTTGACTTCAAACTACGAGGTCGTGAAGCCCCCAGGAATGATCCGCCTGAACAGGAACGGGCTCGTTGTCATTTGCGGTCCGCGCCACTCTGACACCATCGCCGAAGTGTTGGCATCTGACGACAATCTTGGGTTCGAAAAAGACGATTCCGGCTGGTTTCTGATCGATAAAGAACAAAAGATCACCTACCGGTCGCCCGAGGACAGCGACGAGCCCGGAGACATCGCGTACTTTGGTCGCTTGCCGCGCCCCGACCGGAAGGGATACTTCCTCTACATCGCGGGCATCCACGCCGCCGGCGCCGCCGGAGTCGTCCACTACCTGAGCCATGAGCTCGGATCGCTGTACCGGGAGGTGCGGCACCGACGCTTCTCCATGCTGATCCAGTGCCGCTATGATCCCGACACCCACGCGATCATCTCCAGCGAGAGGATCACCCCGGTCTACAAGCATGAAGGATGACCTTGAACATCGCGTTCGAGACGCTCGCCGGCTCAGCGGATCGAGTCAACGAGGACTGGGTGGCGGCAAGCCCGGACGCTGTGATCGTCCTTGATGGAGTTACCGCACCTCGGGTCGCATCCCCCGGCTGTACCCACCCAGTCTCCTGGTTCACGCAGCAGATAGGTGGCCGCCTCTTTGTACTTCTCGGGGAGGCGATAGACATGCAGAACGTTCTCGCCACGGCAATCGATCAGGTTGCGGAGTTGCATCGCGAGTCGTGCAACCTCGCGAGCCCTGGTGTCCCTGCGGCAGCTGTGGCCATGGTCCGTCGTCGCGGGGACGGTGTCCTGGACTACCTGGTGCTGGCTGACACTGTGATCGTCATCGACACCGGCCACGAAATCCATGTTGTGTCGGACAGCCGCGTCGACCAGGCGGCGCCTGAAGCGCTGGCGGCTACTCGTGACGAGGCCATCGGCACGCCAGAGCACCAGGCAGCTGTGGCTCGCATGTCGGTCGAGCAGTTGAAGAAGCGCAACGTCCCGGGCGGCTACTGGGTGGCCGCTGTCGAACGGGAAGCAGCCTTCCACGCCTTCGTTGGACAGGTGCCAGTCGGCGATGTCCGGCGGGTGGCGATATTCACGGACGGGGCGAGCCGAGCGGTCGATACGTTCCAGCAGATGGATTGGGCGGCGTGCCTCGACTACCTGCAAGAACACGGACCCCGAGGACTAATCCGCCACGTGCGCAGCATCGAGGAGACTGACCCAGCAGGAACGCGATGGCCACGGTTCAAGGTGTCGGACGACGCAACGGTGGCCGTCGTGGAAATGTAAGTGCTCCCTCGCGTTTGGGTGGGTCAGCGCATCATGTGCTTGTAGAACCAGCTCATTGCGTACTTCTCGAAGGCTTTGCGCTCCGACTCCACGGAGCGCCTGTGTCTGACGAGCGCGGCAGCGTACTCCTCGGGTAGCGGGACCGGCCCGGCGTCGTTGAGCACGTACAGCAGCGTGATCACGATGAAAGCCTCGGGCTCGCTCGTGGGTCGCCACGGACGTCTATTGCGCCGGCGTCGGCGGCCGTTCTCCGTCAGCCACCATCCGCCGTCGGCGTCGAACTCGATTTGCCACTTCCACGCCTTCATATTGGGCGCGTGGTAGTCGACCATGTCGCGAAGGGCTGCTTGTTGGTCCTCTGGCGGGTCGGGTACGACCTGCTCCACCAGGTGGCCGTCATCCCGGCGGGGGCAGTCGGTGCTGCCGTCTTGGCCCTCCCAGCGGCCGTTCGCTTTCTCCTCCACCGGGGCGCCGCAGGCGAGACACAGGAGCGCGCTCATGTGGGGTCTCCGGTCCTGAGATCCAGCTTGGCGGGCGAGACCCAGGGCGTTATGGCCCGCATTCCTTCAGCGGGGCGGTGGCGCTTCCTTGCCACGTCCGACTCTGGGGAGTCGACACAAAGGACACGGTCCACGGCCGGGTCGCGTTCGGTAGACCGATATCCCACCTCTTCACGGACGATCTGCTTGCTGCAGTAGGCGCATATCGTGCCAGCGTCTTGTGATGGGTACGATTCGCTCACTCGGACCTCCGTCGTCCGACAGGGCCTGATCGAGCGTTCGCAGCGCTGATCAGGCCCGACGCATTCTTGCCTCGGGTCTCGTCATCGTATGGACATCACATGGCTATGTATAGCTCTACATGGCTCCCCATGCGTTTATGCAGCTCAGGGGGGCCATAGCGTGCTCCCGTGACCGTTCCGCCATTCGATCCAGAGCTGGACAGCAGCGAGTACGTCTACGTACGCCTGGCCAATCACATCGAAGCGCGCATACGCGCCGGCGAGTTGAGCTTGGGGCGGCGCCTGCCGGCCGAACGGGATCAGGCGGAGGAGTACGGAGTCGCGTACCTGACCGTGCGCCGGGCGATGAAGGAACTCCGCGAACGAGGGCTGATCAAGACGGCGATCGGTCGAGGTACCTACGTCGTAGATGTGCTGCCGCCCGCGCCCGGGGAGTCCACAGACGCTTAGGGGCGTGGCGTGCGGCGACGCAGGCCCGACAGCTCCGGATGGGATGCTGATTCCTGCGCCGCCGCTTTTGCTTTCTTACCACACATATGTTCGGGGTACACCGGGGAAGACCTAGGTATACCCGGGTGTACCTGGGATTTCCCCGGTCTGCTGGGGACTGCTGGGGACCGCTACGGTTCCGACCATGATCAAGTGGCGGCCATCGCACTTGTGGGAGGAGGTCGCGGCGACTCTTCGGACCCGTATCGAGAGTGGCCAGTACCCGCCCCAGACGCGCATGCCGTCCATCCGTGACGTCATGCAGGAGTTCGAGGTGGGCAAGAACACCGCCCTGCACGCACTGGAGCACCTCGAGGAGCAAGGGCTCGTGGTGATGGTCCAGTCGCAGGGGACGTTCGTCACCCCGCGGGAGGAGTGGCCGCAGGCGTGATCACGCCGCGTCGGGTGTCTGGGCGATGAGGAGTTGGCCGGCCAGCGCGGCGACGAGGGCGTCCAGGTTGGGTTCGATGAGGAACTGCCGCATGCCGGCGGCGGCCTGCTCGGCGTTCGGTGGGGTGATGCGGACGGCGATCCACGTGTGGGGGCGGCGCCGGATGGTCCAGGCAGGGTGCATGTGCTCGAGCATGCGGAGGCGGCGTTCGAAGTCCCGCATCTGGGCGGTGATGGGCGTTGGCGGCAGCATTGTCATACAGGAGCCCCCCTGGCTGCTGATGTTCCACTTGTCCCGGCTGTCTCCCCCGTGCCGGGAACTGACAGCATGCGTTGTTCACGTACGTGAATGGAAGATGTTGCTTGAACTTTCCACGACGGTCGATCGGCCGTCAGTGGTCTCGTCGGGGCGTACGGAGTGTGACGGCCGAGGGGTTCCGGTTCGCGTTCGCGATGGGTTCGCGATAAGTTCGCGATGGAACCGGGCTAACGATCTCTGCGATCTGCCCGAGTCTGCCAAAGACTGCCAGCCTGACCTGCTCTTACGCGCATAGGCCCTGTTCGCCAGGATGTGCGAATCTGCATGGTAAGGAGAAGGTCAACGGTTCGATTCCGTTTGGGGGCTCGCATCCTGCAGAGAAGACGCCCGGTCCAAGAGTCTTGGAGCCGGGCGTTCGCTGTTGCGGGCGGCTGTGTGGGGGTTCGCGGTGGATGTTGCCCGCTGCTACGCTGATGTCCCGCATGGAGGCGGCAGACGGGGCTGTCGCTTATTGATTTCGGTTGTCGGGGGTTCCTGAGGCATACTGGGAGCACCCCACCCGATCGGGTGAGTTACGAATGTGCTCACGGTGTCGGGTATCCTCTACGGGCCGGGTCGTTCCGGCTCAAAGGCGGAGTAGCTCAGTCAGGCAGAGCAAACGGCTCATAATCGTTGTGTCGCCGGTTCAAGTCCGGCCTCCGCTACTGCCCAATCCCAGGTCCACCGGCCTGGGTACGGGCGTGTCCATGTCCCGAACGTAGAAAGGCACTCCCAAGTGGCTGCCACAGACGTTAGGCCGAAGATCACGCTGGCCTGCCAGGAGTGCAAGCACCGCAACTACATCACGCGGAAGAACCGGCGCAACGACCCGGATCGGCTTGAGCTGAAGAAGTACTGCCCCAACTGCCGCTGCCACCGCGCGCACCGCGAGACCCGCTAGGTTCTCCGGGCAGGGCTTCTGCCCCACATCCTCCATATCGCACAACCGGCGTCCCCACGCAGGGCGCCGGTTCGTCGTGTCTGTCCCCCTGCCGGGCCCGGCGGGCGGGGGCCTGATCCGCGCCCTGGCAAAGAGCACGCCATGACCGGCGACAGCCGAACCTTGTTCTGTTAGCGTCGGCCTCAGCAGCGCTGGGACGGACGCGAGGGAGCATTGATGGCCTTGAACCGTGACTTCGTGGGCAGAACCTACCCGCCGAGTTCTCCTTACGAGGTGAGCCGGGTGAAGATCAGGGAGTTCGCCGCCGCGATCGGCGACCACAACCCGCTCTACCGCGACAGGGAGGCCGCCCAGGCGGCCGGCTACCCCGACGTGATCGCGCCGCCCACGTTCCCCATCGTGTTCAGCCTGCAGGCCGGTGGCGAGGCGCTGGTCGACCCCGACCTGGGGCTGAACCTCGCCATGGTGGTCCACGGCGAGCAGCGCTTCGAGTACGCCCGCCCCATCCACGCCGGTGACGAGCTGGTCGCGACCGCCACGATCACCGACATCCGCACCGCCGGCCGCAACGAGCTGCTGACCGTCAGGAGTGACGTGTCCACGGTCGAGGGCGAGCCGGTGTGCGTCACGTACAACACGATCGTCGAGCGTGGAGGGGCCGGCTGAGATGACCGCCACGGTGAAGTACGACCAGGTCGAGGTCGGGCAGGAGATCCCGGCCGTGGACTACGACGTGCGCAGGCTCAACCTGGTGATGTACGCCGGAGCCTCGGGGGATTTCAACCAGATCCACTGGAACGAGCGTTTCGCCAGGATGGTCGGGCTGCCCGACGTGATCGCGCACGGCATGTACACGATGGCGCAGGCCGGGCGGTTCGTCACCGACTGGGCGGGCGACCCCGGCGCGGTGGTGGACTTCGGGGTGCGGTTCTCGTCGATGGTGGTCGTGCCCGACGACGATCAGGGCGCCACGATCTCGGTCAGCGGGGTGGTGGAGGAGAAGCTCGAGGACAAGAGGGTGGTCGTCGGGCTCACCGCCAGGTCGGGCGACGCGCGCGTGCTGTCGAAGGCCAGGGCGGTGGTCCAGCTCTCCTGAGCCGGATGATATGGCGGGCGGCTCGCGGGTAGCGCGTGTCCGTATGAGTGATGCTGCGCGCATGGTCTGGCCCACGGTTCGATCGATCCCCGTCTCCGCCGTGACCGATGGCAAGCCCCCGGGGCGGCTGCGGCCCGCGCGGGCCGAGCAGGTGGCGGGTGGCTCGGGCACCGGGCGCGACACGACGGGCGGCCCGCCGGTCGCCGGGACGGGCGCCCCGGCGGGTGGCCCGGCGACCGGGGTCGGCACGGCCGGGGCCCGGTCACGTGGCACCCGCGCCGGCGGAGCGCACGCCAGCTTGAACCCCGCCGCCGAGCTGGGCTTCTCCGGCGACCCTGGGCAGCACGGCGACCCGGGGTACGGCATGCTGCACGCCCAGCGCGTCTGGGACGGCACGCTGGCCACCAACCGCCTCGACGACCTGGGCGTCAACACCGAGCGGCAGCGCGTGGAGACCAAGGACGTCACGGTCAGCGTGGGCCTGCTCGTGGACGGCTGGCCGGAGGACGTCAGGGCGTGCCTGCAGTCGGTGATCGACCACACCGGGGCGCGGGTGCTCGCCCTCGACCTGGGCAACGTGGACGGGGCCGGCGAGGTGCTGGACGAGCTGTGCGAGCGGCACCCGGAGCGGATCGCCGGCTGGCACGTGGCCGAGGCGCCGCACTGGCGGGGCGGCACGGCGACCTGGGGCGAGAGCCGGGGCAAGCTGCTGCGGCTGGACGAGGCCGAGGTGCACGTGCTGATGGAGACGAACGTGGTCCTGCGTGGCGACGCCCTGACCCCGCTGGTCGCGGCGGTGGTGGAGGGCGCGATGGCGGCCGGCTGGAAGGGCGTGGAGGCGGCCGACGGCGGCGCGGCGCGGACCAGTGTGGGCGTGATTCCGGAGTGGCGGGAAGGGCCCGGCGGCACGGGGCCCGAGTGGCGGACGGCGGGCCCCGGGAAGGTGCTGGCGCTGGTCGGGGAGCTCATCGCCGTACGCAGGGCGCAGGCGATCGGCGCGTTGCCCGAGGACGCCTGCTACGGCCGGTACGCAGATCTGGAGCTCTCGCTGGCCCTGCCCGGCGACCTGGTCGTGCCCCACGAGCCGCTGCCCGTGGCGCTGCTGGGCCGGCACGACGTCTCCTCCGCCTACTCGGACCGGGAGTCCCGGCGCAACTATGACGGGGTGCTGCGCATGCTGCGCGCCTCATAAGCTAGTTGCTCATGGAGATGCTCGCGCCGTACACCACGTTGCGCCTGGGCGGGCCCGCCCGCGACTTCGCCGAGGCGACCTCGGCGGAGCAGCTCGTGTCCCTGATCGCCGAGGCCGACCGGAAGGCCGTGCCCACGCTGGTGCTCGGCGGGGGCAGCAACGTGGTCGTGTCCGACGAGGGGTTCGACGGGCTGGTCATCAGGGTCGCCACCGAGGGCCTGGCCGTCTCGCGCGACGGCGAGCAGGCCGTCGTGACGGTCGAGGCGGGTGAGGACTGGGACCGGCTGGTGGTCCGCGCGGTGGCCGAGGGCTGGTCGGGCATCGAGTGCATGTCCGGCGTGCCGGGTCTGGTGGGCTCGACGCCGATCCAGAACGTCGGCGCCTACGGGCAGGAGGTGTCCCAGACCATCAGGTGCGTGCGGGCCTACGACCGGCTCACCAGGCACGTGGTGGACCTGGAGGCGCGGCAGTGCGGGTTCTCCTACCGCGACAGCGTCTTCAAGCGCGACCTGGCGCGATATGTGGTGCTGGCGGTGACGTACGCGCTGGACATCTCGGAGCTGTCCGGCCCGGTGGTCTACGACGAGCTGGCCAGGCGGCTGGGCACCGAGGCGGGCGGCCGGGTGCCCCTCGACCGGGCCCGGGAGGCCGTCCTGGGGCTGCGGCGGGGCAAGGGCATGGTGCTCGACCCGGCCGATCCCGACACCCGCAGCGCGGGCTCGTTCTTCACCAACCCGGTCCTCACGCCGGCGGAGGCCGAGGAGCTGGCCGTCCGCGCTCCCGGGCATCCGCGCTGGGAGCTGCCCGGCGGGATGGTCAAGGTGCCCGCGGCGTGGCTGATCGAGCAGGCGGGCTACCCGAAGGGCTACGAGCGCGGCCCCGTACGCATCTCGACCAAGCACACCCTCGCCCTCACCAACCCGGCCGAGCGCGCCACCACCGGCGACCTGCTGGCCCTGGCCAGGGAGGTGCGTGACGGGGTGCGCGAGAAGTTCGGGGTCACGCTGGTCAACGAGCCGGTGCTGGTGGGCTGCACCCTTGGGGAATAGGCACCCTGCTGGGGCTGTTATGGTGTTCTGGAATTACCGAAGGGGAGTAGTCCCAATCGCGTGATCGACACACTGGCGCTTCGGCGCCCGGTCGCGCGGGCCTCATACGGGCGGACGAGACCTTCGGCCTGGCAGTCATGTGACAAAGACGCTGCCGGGCCGAAGTCGTGCCCGAAAAACTCCCCGGGTGCCTGCTTCCGGCCTGGTCGCGCGGAAGAGGACCCCCTTTGGAAGCGTTCTGGATCAGCCTCGTCGCCATCTTCGTGGCGGAGCTCGGCGACAAGAGCCAGCTCATGGCGATGACGTTCGCCACCCGTTTCAAGACCTGGACCGTGATTCTGGGCATCACGATCGCGACGACGGTCGTGCACCTGCTCAGCGTCGCGGTGGGCGGCCTGATCGGCGACGCGCTCCCGACGACGGCGATCTCCGTCGTGGCCGGCCTCGCCTTCATCGGCTTCGCCGCGTGGACGCTCCGCGGTGACGAGCTGACCGAGGAGGAGTCGCGCAAGGCCCAGCGCACCACCAGGAACGCCCTGATCGCGGTGACCGTGGCGTTCTTCCTGAGCGAGCTGGGCGACAAGACCATGCTGGCCACCATCACGCTGGCCACCCAGCACGGCTGGGTGGGCACCTGGATCGGCTCCACGGTCGGCATGGTGGCGGCAGACGCGCTGGCCATCCTGGTCGGGCGGCTGCTGGGCCGGCACCTCCCCGAGCGGATCATCAAGTACGGCGCCGCGGCCGGATTCGCCATCTTCGGTGTGGTGCTGCTGGGTGAGGCCCTCCTCTAGGACAGCAGCGACTAGGACAGCAGCGACAGGCGGTGGGCGGCCGCGGCCGCCTCGCCCCGCGTGGTGACGCCCAGCTTGGCCAGGATGTTGGACACGTGGACGCTCACCGTCTTCGCCGAGATGAACAGCTCGGCCGCGATGTCCCGGTTGGTACGTCCCTGCGTCACCAGCCGCAGCACCTCCAGCTCGCGCGGCGTCAGCAGCTCCGACGGCTCCTGCGCCGGCTGGAGGCCGCCCACCCGGCGCGACAGAACCTCGATCTCCTCCACCAGCGGGGTCGCGCGCAGCGCCCGCGCCAGCGGGAGCGCCGCCTTCAGCCGGGTCGCCGCGCCCTCCCGATCGCCGCACCGCGCGGCGGCCGTGGCCGCCCGCAGCAGGGCCTTGGCCTGGTTGTGCGGGCGCCTGAGCCGCTCCCAGGCCGCCGCCGCGGCGTCGAAGTCGCCGGAGTACGACAGCCGGTACGCCTCCACGACCGGCCCGATGACCGACAGCTCGGCGGCCACCTCCGCGGCGTGCCCGCGCACCGCCGCGGTCCGCTCCAGCTCGACGTCCTCGGCGGCGTCGCAGACCGTGCGGAGCAGGGAGAGCAGCCGCCAGCCGAGCATGGCCTTGCTCGACTGCTTGGGGTAGGAGAGCACGCGTTCGGCCTCGCCCAGCGCCGCTCCCGGCTCGCCCCTGGTCAGGTACCAGCCGATGCGCAGGCGGGCGTTGCTGATGATGTCCTGGACGAACTCCTGGGGGCGTTCCTTGAACACCCCGATCTCGGCCAGGATGGCCTCGACCAGCTGCAGCTCGCCCCTGGCCAGCGCGATGTCGGCGCGGACGCGCAGCAGGGAGTACCTGGTGCGCAGGACGGGGCCGTGGCTGAGCGCCATGTCGACGACCTCGATGGCCTCGTCCCAGCGGCCGAGCGCGTCGAGCACCTCGGCCCAGTTGTTCAGGATGAACAGGCCGCTGCCGCGCAACCGGCCGTACTGCTTGGCGATCCGCCAGCCGTCCTCCGCCATGCGCAGCGCCTCGTCCGCGCGGCCCATGTCGATGAGCACGTCGATGGTGTTGCCCATGGCCCGGGTGGTCAGGCGGCCGGAACCCTCGCTCCGGCCGATCTCCAGCGCCTGCTCGTTGATGGCGATCGTGGTCTCGAGCCGCCCGTTGAGCGAGTGTCCGAGCGCCAGGTTCAGCAGCAGGTCGCCTTCGAGGCAGCGCTCGCCGTGCTCCCTGACCCAGCGCAGGCCCTCGGCGATGAGCTCGCCGGCCTCGTCGATCTCGCCTCTCAGCATCAGGTGGCGGCTCAGCGGCATGACGACCTCGGCCCAGTCGAGGCTGTCGTCGGGCACGAGCCGCAGCGCGTGCCTGAGGTCGTCGATGACGCCGATCTGGCCCTTGGAGTTCTTGAACGCCGCCCGGCGCGCGATGAGCTGGGCCACCCGCGCCGGCTCCTGGGCCTCGTCCAGCTCGGACAGGGCCGCCTTGACGAACTTGACGCCCTTGTCCACGTCACCGCCGGCGTTGGCGGCCTCGGAGGCCCGCTCCAGCACGCCGGTGTGGTCGGTGCCGATGAGCTCGGCGGCGTCGGGCACCCGGTCCCAGAGCATGAGCACGCGTTCGAGCAGCGGGAGGGCCTCGGTGTACGCGAACGCCTTGTACGACTTGCGCGCCGCCTCCCAGGCGGAGATCAGGGCCCAGCGGTCGTCGCGGGCGCCGTACCAGTGGTGTGCCAGCTCGACGGCGGCGCGGCCGGGCGGGACGAGCTCGCGGTCCTTGGAGATCTCCTCGGCGAACCTGGCGTGCAGGCGCTGGTGCTCGCCCGGCAGGAGCTCGTCGTGGACGGCCTCGCGGATGAGGGAGTGCCTGAAGACGTAGGCCCGGTTGTCGGCGATCTGCAGCACGTTGCCGGCGATGGCCGGGCGCAGCGCGGTCTCCAGCTCGACGTCGGACAGGCCGCTCACGGCGGCCAGGAGCGCGTGGCCCACCCGGATGCCGCCGGCGGCGGCCACGCGCAGCACGCGCTGGGTCTCCTCGGGCAGCCGCTCGACGGAGCTGAGGATCAGGTCCTGCATGGACTCGGGGAACGTGCACTCGTCGCCGCTGTCCAGCATGGCCTCGACGAAGAGGGGGATGCCCTCGCTGCGCTCGTAGACCTTCTCGACCTTGGCGTATTCGGGGGTCTTGCCGAGGATCGCGGTCATCTGCTGGGCGACCTCGTCCCGCGACAGGCGGGGCAGGTCGAGCCGGTGCACGCCGTGGACCCGGCCCAGCTCGGCCAGCACCGGCCTGAGCGGGTGCTGGCGGTGCAGGTCGTCGGAGCGGTAGGTCATGACGATCAGCACCTGCGGGGCGTGCAGGTTGCGGCTGAGGAAGGCGATGAGGTCGCGGCTGGAGCGGTCGGCCCAGTGGATGTCCTCGATGACGAGGATGGTGGGGCGGCTGTCCGCGAGGCGTTCCAGCAGGGTGAGGAACTGCTCGAAGAGGCGGGCGCGGCCGGTGTCGGTCTCGCCGTCGCCGCTGGGCTCGCCGAACTCGGGCAGCAACCGCGCGAGGTCGCGCTCGGCGCCGTCGGGCAGCAGCCCGGCGATGGCGGCCGGGCCGTGCTCCCTGACGAGCTGCCGGAGCGCGGCGGTGAACGGCGCGTACGCCAGGCCCTCGGTCGACAGCTCCACGCAGCCCCCGAACAGCACGTGGGCGCCGCCGGCCGTACAGTGCTCGGCGAAGCGCTGGACGAGCCGGGTCTTGCCGACTCCTGCCTC
This sequence comes from Nonomuraea sp. MTCD27, assembly GCF_041950495.1. Taxonomy (NCBI): domain Bacteria; kingdom Bacillati; phylum Actinomycetota; class Actinomycetes; order Streptosporangiales; family Streptosporangiaceae; genus Nonomuraea; species Nonomuraea sp. MTCD27. The sequence goes on from NZ_JBGNUW010000014.1 coordinate 287,128, forward strand.
GCCTCCGAGCAGGACGGCCGTCACCGTGCCTTTTCGGGCCTCGTCGAAACTTTCAGAGAGAGCCGCCAGCTCCTCTTCCCGCCCGACGAAGACGGGACTGACAGATCGTCCCCGCATGTCATCCAGCATGTCATGCCACATCCGATGCTTACGACGGATTTATGGGGGTATTGAGGCCCGGCCACGAAGGAGATTGTGGCCGGGCTCTCTTGGGGCGGTCATGAGGAACGGCGCTTGCCGAAGAAGGAGCGGCGCTCGGCCTTGTTCCCCTTCTGGGCCTCCCGTACGCGGCGGTGCTCGGCGGCGGCCTTGCGCAGTTCGCTCGCCTGGTTCTTCATGAGCTCGTATTCGATCTCGGGATGCATCTTTTTCTCCTGCGATTTCGTGCTTCTTCCTGACACCTTTAAGACTCGGGCTAAGGCCCGGCCCGGCGCATCGGGTGGATGCCTTATCTCCGGGGCCTTTCACGGGCCCGAACGCCTACGGCATACCTAGGACCTGGGCTCCAATGCCCTAGGAGCGCCCTAAGGTGGTCCGGTTTGGAGGTAGAGGCCCTGGTCGGCGATGCTGTCTAGGTGTCAACTGTGACTACCTCGCTCGCGGACGTCGCCTCGTCCGACGCGGCGCTGCGAGCATTCCTGCACGGCCTGCCCGGGGTTGACCGGGTCGGCGCGGACCAGCGGGCGGCGATGCTCGGCACCCGTTCGATCAAGACCACGGCCAAGGCGCAGGCCATCGACCTGGCGATCTCCATGGTGGACCTGACGACCCTGGAAGGGGCCGACACGGCCGGCAAGGTGCGCGCGATGTGCGCCAAGGCCGTGCGGCCCGGCGGCGACGCGCCCTCGGTGGCGGCCGTCTGCGTCTATCCCGACCTGGTGGCGGTGGCCGTAGAGGCGCTGAAGGGTACGGGCGTCAAGGTGGCCTCGGTGGCCACCGCGTTCCCCAGCGGGCGCACCTCGCTGGAGGTCAAGGTGAGCGACACCGCGCTGGCGGTGGCGGCGGGCGCCGACGAGATCGACATGGTGATCGACCGCGGCGCGTTCCTGTCCGGGCAGTACATGAAGGTCTACGAGCAGATCGTCGCGGTGAAGGCGGCCTGCGGGCCGGCCCACCTGAAGGTGATCCTGGAGACCGGCGAGCTGGCCACCTACGACAACGTGCGCCGGGCGTCCTGGCTGGCGATGCTGGCTGGCGGCGACTTCATCAAGACCTCCACCGGCAAGGTGGCCCCGGCCGCGACGCCGCCGGTGACCCTGATCATGCTGGAGGCGGTGCGCGACTTCCGCGACGCGACCGGCCGCCAGGTCGGCGTGAAGCCGGCGGGCGGCATCCGCACCACCAAAGACGCCATCAAGAACCTGGTGCTGGTCAACGAGACGGTCGGCGACGACTGGCTCACCCCCGACTGGTTCCGGCTGGGCGCCTCCTCGCTGCTGAACGACCTGCTGATGCAGCGCCAGAAGCTGGCCACCGGCCGCTACGCGGGTCCCGACTACTTCACCCTGGACTAGACGATGTTCGAATATGCACCGGCCCCCGAGTCGCGCGACGTCGTTGACCTGAAGTCCTCCTACGGGCTGTTCATCAACGGTGAGTTCGTCGACGGCTCCGGCCCCTCCTTCAAGACCGTCAATCCCGCCACCGAGGAGACGCTGGCCGAGGTGGCCACGGCCTCCTCCGACGACGTGGACCGCGCCGTCCAGGCCGCGCGCAAGGCGTTCGGCGTCTGGAGCGCGCTGCCGGGCGCCGAGCGCGCGAAATACCTCTTCCGCATCGCGCGGATCATCCAGGAGCGGGCCAGGGAGCTGGCCGTCCTGGAGACGCTCGACAACGGCAAGCCGATCCGCGAGTCCCGCGACGTGGACCTGCCGCTCGTGGCGGCCCACTTCTTCTACTACGCGGGCTGGGCCGACAAGCTGGAATACGGGGGGTTCGGCACGAAGCCGCTCGGCGTCGCCGGGCAGGTGATCCCGTGGAACTTCCCGCTGCTGATGCTGGCCTGGAAGATCGCGCCGGCGCTGGCCTGCGGCAACACGGTGGTGCTCAAGCCGGCCGAGACGACGCCGCTGACCGCGCTGCTATTCGCCGACATCTGCCGCCAGGCCGGCCTGCCGCCCGGCGTGGTGAACATCGTCACCGGCGCGGGCGAGACCGGCGCGGCCGTGGTGGCGCACCCCGACGTGAACAAGGTGGCCTTCACCGGCTCCACCGAGGTCGGCCGGATCATCGCCAGGACCGTCGCGGGCACCGGCAAGAAGCTCACCCTGGAGCTGGGCGGCAAGGCCGCGAACATCGTGTTCGAGGACGCCGCCATCGACCAGGCCGTGGAGGGGATCGTCAACGGGATCTTCTTCAACCAGGGCCACGTGTGCTGCGCCGGGTCGCGGCTGCTGGTGCAGGAGTCGGTCCAGGAGGAGCTGCTGGCCGCGCTCAAGCGCCGGCTGGGCACGCTGCGGCTGGGCGACCCGCTGGACAAGAACACCGACATCGGCGCGATCAACTCGGCCGAGCAGCTCGCCAAGATCCGCCGGCTCAGCGAGCTCGGCGAGTCGGAGGGGGCCGAGCGCTGGTCGCCCGCCTGCGAGCTGCCCGGCAAGGGCTTCTGGTTCCCGCCGACGCTGTTCACCGGGGTGGCGCAGTCGCACAGCATCGCCCGCGAGGAGATCTTCGGGCCGGTGCTGTCGGTGCTGAGCTTCCGCACGCCGGCCGAGGCGGTGGAGAAGGCCAACAACACGCCGTACGGGCTGTCGGCGGGGGTGTGGACCGAGAAGGGCTCGCGCATCCTGTGGATGGCCGACCGGCTGCGGGCCGGCGTGGTCTGGGCCAACACGTTCAACAAGTTCGACCCGGCCTCGCCCTTCGGCGGCTACAAGGAGTCGGGCTTCGGCCGCGAGGGCGGGCGCCACGGGCTGGAGGCCTACCTTGATGTGTGACCACCGCCGCGCCGGTCGCGGGAAACGGCGGGCCCAGGCCACCAGGGGGCACGCCTTCGCCCGGGCCGGCCGGCCCGTACGCACCGGCTGGTACGCCCACCGCTGCGGCGTGAGCCGGTGCGGGCAGGTCTTCGCGCCGGTCCAGATGTCGCATGAGTCCACGTGGAGGGGTCGGGGCGATGAGTAGGTTGTCCGTCAGAAAGACCTACAAGCTGTACATCGGAGGGGCGTTCCCGCGCTCTGAGAGTGGAAGGTCCTACCCCGTGACCTCGGCCAAGGGAGACTTCCTCGCCAACGCCTCGCGGGCCTCGCGCAAGGACGCCCGCGACGCCGTGGTGGCCGCGCGCAAGGCGTTCCCCGGCTGGTCGGGCGCGACCCCGTACAACAGGGGGCAGATCCTCTACCGCGTCGCCGAGATGCTGGAGGGGCGGCGCGCGCAGCTCGCCGAGGAGGTGGGCGGCGGCAAGCGGGCCTCGCTGGAGCAGGTGGACGCGGCCGTGGACCGGCTGGTCTGGTACGCGGGGTGGTCCGACAAGATCGCCTCGGTGCACGGGGCGGCGAACCCGGTGGCCGGGCCCTACTTCAACCTGTCCTCGCCCGAGCCGACCGGCGTGGTGGCCGTCGTGGCGCCCGCCGACCCGCTGCTCGGGCTGGTCTCGGTGGTCGCGCCGGTGATCGTGACCGGCAACACCTGCGTCGTGGTCGCCTCCGAGCCCTCGCCGCTCGCAGCGATCACCCTGGCCGAGGTCCTGGCCACCTCCGACCTGCCGGGCGGGGTCGTGAACATCCTCACCGGGCAGCAGGCCGAGCTGGCCCCGTGGCTGGCGGCGCACATGGACGTCAACGGGCTCGACCTGACCGGGGTCGCCGACGCCGACCTGGCGGTGCGCTGCGAGCAGGCGGCGGCGGAGAACCTCAAGCGGGTCCTGCGGCCCGTCCAGGAGGACTGGGCGGCCGATCCGGGGATCGGCCGCATGACGCGGTTCCTGGAGACGAAGACCGTCTGGCACCCGGTCGGCATCTGATCAACATCTGACCAGCATCTGACCACAGCGTCCCTCCGGCCCGCTCAGGCCGGGGGGATGTTGTGGTTCAGGCGGAACAGGTTCGCCGGGTCCCAGCGGGACTTCAGCTCGGTCAGGCGCTCGTAGTCGGCCGGCTCGTACGCCCTGCGCACCTCGTCGGGGCCGGCGTTCTCGCCGTACAGGAAGTTCAGCACCCGGCCGCCCGTCGCCCACGGTGACAGCGCCTCCCTGACGGCCTCGTGGACCGGGCGCAGCGCCCGCGGGTCCGTGCCGGGGGCGAGGCCGGGGGACAGGACGGCGGCGAAGTAGGCCGCGTCCCGGTGGCCCACCGAGTTGGGCGCGCCCTGGGGCTTGGCCAGCGCGCCGCCGAGGTGGCGCAGCTCGATCACGCCGCGCACACCGAGCAGCGCGTCCAGGGACTCCGGCGGGAGCTCGCGCAGCAGGGAGTGCGTGGCGAAGTAGCCGGCCGGTTCGGTGGGGTCGTTGTGGATGGCGGCCGACGCGGTGTACGGCAGCTCGCCCACCGTGTCCACCAGCCGGGGGCCGATCGCCCGCAGGGGACGGACGAGTTCCTCGCCCTCCGCTACGTCCCCGGTGTACGCGATGCGGACGTGGGCCACGGTCCGGCCGCGGAAGGGCGCCGGCACCTGCTCGACGTCGGGGAAGGGGATGACGGCGATCGACGAGGTCATCTCGTCCGGCAGCGACCCGGTCCAGTCCCGCCAGGTGTGCAGGGCGGTCTCGACCAGGTCGGTCCCGAAATAGAGCGCGCCCCCGTACAACCGCTCGACCGGCACCAGGCCGATCTCCAGCGCGGTCGCCACGCCGAAGTTGCCCCGGCCGCCCACCAGCGCCCAGAACAGGTCGGGGTCGCTGTCGGGGGTGACGTGGCGGTGCTCGGCGTCGGCCGTGACGACGTCCACGGCCCGCACCTGGTCGGCGGCGTAGCCGTAGCGCCTGGCCAGCAGGCCGAGGCCACCGCCCAGCGTGTAGGAGACCGCGCCCACGACCGGGGACGAGCCGGACAGCGGGGCCAGGCCGTGGCGGGCCGCCTCCGCGATGACCTGGTCCCAGCGCACGCCGGCCTCGATCCGCGCGGTGGCGGTGGCCGGGTCGACGGTGACGGCGTTCATCCGGCCGGTGGTGATGAGCAGGCCGCCGGAGGCGGGGAGGGGCACGCCATGCCCGGTGGCCTGGACGGCGACGGGCAGGCTCTCGGCCGCGGCGCGGGCCACCGCCTGCCGTACCTCTTCGGGGGTGGCGGCGGGGACGATCAGGTCGGGCCGGTGGGAGGAGAGGAGGTGGAAGCCGGTTCGTTCGGCGTCGTATCTGGAGTCGTTCCGGTGCAGCAAAGATCGCATGATTAATCCCTCTTTACGTCTCCTTTCCAGGGTGCCGAGGCGAAACCTATAAGTCCAAGAGATAGATCTTCTGATCGACAGAAGCGATTGTTATGGATCAGAACGAGAAGCCGGGCGGCCGGAGCGGCGGGTGGGCCGCCTGGAGCTGGGCGGCCAGGCCCAGCAGGTGGGGCTCGCCGCCGGGCGGGGCGATGAGCTGCACGCCGATGGGCAGCGCGCTGGAATGAGTGGCGAGGGGGACGGTGATGGCGGGCCAGCCGCACATGTTCCAGGCGCCGGTGGCGGGGGCGTACCGGACGTTGCTCCCCGCGTTGCGCAGGAAGCCGCGCTCGCCCCAGCGCTCGGCCTTCGGCGGGATGGCGGCCAGGGCGGGCGTGATCAGCGCGTCCGCGTCGCCGAACCACTGGTCGGCGCCGTAGCCGCTCCAGCGCTCCCGCCCGCGTACGCCGTCCAGCTTGAGCGCGCCGAGCACCCGGCCCGCGCGGGCGAGCCCCCGCGTGCGGCGCTCCAGCCGCCCGCGTTCCAGGCCCTCGGCGGCCTCGGCGGCCCTGACCAGCCAGGTCGCGATCGTGGCCGGGCCGAGCCAGGCCGGCAGCCTGCGCTCGTGCTCGACCACCGTGTGGCCGGCCAGCCGCAGCGTCTCGGCCGCCCCGCGCACCGCGGCCCGGAACTCCTTGTCCATCGGCAGGCCGGGCGGCAGCAGCTGGGGAGCGTAGGCCACCCGCAGGTCGAACGGCTCAGGGCTGGCCGGCGGCGGTTGCGGCTCCCACACCTCGTCGTCGTCCGCCCAGACCGAGCGCAGCATGCGCGGCGGGGGCTCGACCCGACGGCCGCCGCGCCACGCCTCCGCCAGCGACGGGTCCGCGGCCAGCACGGACAGCGCGAGCGCCAGGTCCGGGACGGTCGTGGCCAGCGGGCCGTTCTCGGTGAGCCGCTCCCAGTCGTTCGCCGGCGGCGGCACCAGGCCGGTGCCCGGCTTGATGGCCAGCACGCCGCAGCAGGCCGCCGGGATGCGCAGCGAGCCCATGCCGTCGTTGCCGAGCGCGAGCGGCACCATGCCCGCCGCCACGGCCGCCGCGCTGCCCGCCGACGAGCCGCCGGCCGTGCGGGAGGGGTTCCAGGGGTTGCGCACAATGCCGTACGCGCTGTCGCCGAACGCCACGAGCCCCAGCTCCGGCAGGTTCGTCAGGCCGACGACCACGGCGCCGGCCGCCCGCAGGCGGGCCACGGTCGCGTGGTCCTCGGGCGCCGGCGCGTCGGAGGTGGCGGCCGACCCGCCGCGCGTGGCCTCCCCGGCCACCTCGAGATTGTCCTTGACCGCCACCGGCACGCCGGCCAGCGGCAGGTCGGTCAGGTCGCGCCGCTTCTGCAGCAGCCGCGCCTCGTCCACGGCCTGCTCCCTGACCAGCCGGAACGCCCCTACTCTGGAATCCCGCTCCGAGATGGCGTGAAGGTGCTCCTCGACGACGGTGGCGGCCTTGACATCCCCGTGCCGGACGGCCCTCGCGATCTCGATGGCGGACCTGCCTGCCCACAACATGACTAGAGTGTGCAGCTTTTCACTCTAGGTTGCGAGGCTCGATAGGGTCGATCCACGTGAACCAACCTTCGCTTGCCCTCCGCCAGCGCTCGCTGGGCGACCCCTCGGCCGAGTTCCCGCTGTTCCCGCCACTGACGCGGGGCTGCCCCAAGACCAGCACCGCCGAGCTGGCCTATCCGCTGGAGGTCGTCTACGACTACGCGAAGGTGGATCGGGGACTGTTCGGCCAGGAGCCGGGTCCCGACCTCGCGCGGTGGGCGCCGTTGCTGCCGCCGCTGGAGGCGCCCACGCTGGGCGAGGGCGGCACGCCGCTGGTTCGGCTCGGTGACGTCTACATCAAGGACGAGTCGCGCAACCCGACGTGGTCGCACAAGGACCGGCTCAACCGCGTCACGGTCAGCGCCGCCGTCGCATGCGGCGCGCCGGGCGTGGTCGTGGCCTCCTCCGGCAACCACGGGGCCTCCGCCGCCGCCTACGCGGCCCGGGCCGGGCTGCCCGCGATCGTGCTGGCCTCGGCGGAGTCGCCGCCGGCCGTGCAGGCGTTCGCGCGGGCGTACGGGGCCAAGGTCGTGTCCGTCCCCGTGGAGGCGCGCTGGCCGCTGCTGCGGGAGGTCGTCGACCGGCTCGGCTACCACCCGGTCAGCAACCAGACCGTGACGCACACCGGGCACCCGTTCGGGCCCGAGGGCTACAAGACGATCGCGTACGAGCTGTTCCTGCAGCTCGGGGAGGTACCCGCGGCGGTCTTCGTGCCCACCGGATACGCCGAGCTGCTGTACGGCATCTGGAAGGGGTTCGTGGAGCTGCGGCTGCTCGGGCTGGCGGAGAAGGCGCCGCGGATGTTCTCCTGCGAGTCGGCCGCCGGCGGGCCCCATGCCAAGGCGCTGGCCACCGGGGCGCCCGCCGCGATCGTCGAGCTGGGGCCCACCGAGGCCTACAGCCTGGCGGGGCCGGTCGGCGGGCACCGGGGCGTGGCGGCCGTGCGCGACAGCGGCGGCGAGGCGGTGCTCGTGACCGACGAGGAGATGCGGCGGGCGCAGCACGACCTGGCCCGGCAGGGGATGTGGCAGGAGCTGTCGGGGGCGGCCGGGCTGGCCGGGCACCGCAGGCTGCGGCGCGACTTCGACGGGCCCGTCGTCTGCGTCGCCACCTCCAGCGGGTTCAAGGACGTGGGTGTCGGGAGCGAGCGCTATCCCGTCGTCGAGAACCCGACGCTGGACGGCCTCGTGCCGTGAGCCTCAGGGTCTGACTCAGACGCGGAGGGGCGCCGACCATGGTGAAGCCGGCGCCCCGGCCCGTCATGAGCGTCCCTTCGTCCGGCGGGTGGGCGGCGCGGTCAGCGGGTCCTCCGGCCAGGGGTGCTTGGGGTAGCGGCCGCGCATCTCCGCTCGTACGTGGCGGTAGCCGTCACGCCAGAACGAGGCCAGGTCCGCCGTGACCGCCAGCGGGCGACCCGCGGGGGAGAGCAGGTGGACGAGCACCGGCACGCCCGCGATCCGCGGCGTCTCCTGCAGGCCGAACAGCTCCTGCAGCTTCACCGCCAGCACCGGCTGCTCGCCCGAGTAGTCCACGCGGATGTTGGAGCCGGTCGGGACCTCGATGCGCTCCGGGGCGACCTGGTCCAGGCGCTCGCTCCACGGGATCAGGCGCTTCAGCGCGCCCGCGACGTCGATGCGTTCCAGGTCGGCGCGGCGGCGGGCCCTGGACAGCTCGGGCTCCAGCCACTGGTCGGCCAGGTCGGCGAGGGCGTCCATCGGGGGCCAGGGGGCGCCGATCGCGCGGTGGCAGAACGCCAGGCGGTCGCGCAGGTTCCTGGCCTGCCCGGTCCAGGTGAGCACGTCCTCGGTGCGCAGGCCGTACAGGATGGCCTCGCGCACGTCGGCGTCCTTGAGCGGGGTGGCGGACAGCTCGATCGCGCCCAGGCGTTCGACCCTGCGGGCGGACACGTCGCCGCGGCGCCCGCCCGGCGGGACGCGCCAGCTGACCTCGTCCTCGACCGTGGTGCCGACCGCGAGCCTGGCGGTGGCCTCGTCGATGACGACGGCCTGCCTGATCCGGGCGGAGGCCGAGCCGGTGGGGCGGTCGGCGATCGCGATGGCCAGCCATTCGGCGGTCTGGAGCCTGGAGCCCTCGGCCGGCTGGGCCTGGGTGCCGGACGCCATGAGGTAGCCGCCGCCGCGCCGGCGCGCCACCCGCTCCGGAAACGCCAGCGCCACGGCCATCCCGGCCACCGCGTCACCGTTCCCGCCACCGCTGTGCCGGGAACGGGGCAGGGCGCGGCGCAGGCGGCTGGTCTCCTGGCGCCAGCGGGACGCGAAACCGGTGCCGCCGCGGCGGGCCAGCCGCCAGACCTCCACCAGGTCGTCGGGCGCGTCGCGGGGCAGCTGCTCCGACAGCAGGGCCACCACCTCGGCGGCGTCCGGGCCGAGGTCGAGCAGGGCTCTGGCCAGGCGCGGGTGCACCCCGGCCAGCACCATCCGGCGGCCCCTGTCCGTCACCTGGACGGGTCCGGCCGCGCTCTCCGGCTCCCCGGGGCCGTCGATCCCGGGCCCGCCGTCGGGCGGGGCGGGGGCGGCGGGGAGGGGCGTACGGGAGGGAGCGGGGGTGAGGGCGCCGAGGGCCGTCAGGGTGCGGGTGGCGGCGGACAGGGCGGCGGGCGGGGGCGGGTCGAGCAGGGACAGGCCCGTGGCGCCGGGAGCGCCCCAGCAGGCGGCCTGGAGGGCGAACCCCGTCAGGTCCGCGAGCGCGATCTCCGGCCGGGCGTGCTCGGCGAGGCGCGCGTGGTCGGCCGCCGACCAGCAGCGGTAGACCGTCCCGGGCGCCTCGCGGCCGGCCCGCCCCGCGCGCTGGGTGGCGGACGCCTTCGAGACCCGGACCGTGGTGAGGGAGCCGAGGCCGCGGGCGTGGTCGGTACGCGGTTCGCGGGCCAGCCCCGAGTCCACCACCACCCGCACGCCGGGCACGGTCAGGCTCGACTCGGCGACCGACGTGGCCAGCACCACCCGGCGGCCCGTCCCGGGCGACAGCACGGCGTCCTGGACGTGCGGCGGGGCCTGGCCGTGCACCTGGAGGAGCTGCTCCACCTCACCGGCCAGCATCCCGGCCACCCTGGCGATCTCGCCCACGCCGGGCAGGAAGCACAGCACGTCGCCGTCCCGTTCGGCCAGCGCCCGGCGGACGACCGAGGCCACGTGGGACAGGAACGCGGGATCGACGCGCAGGCCGTGCGGCGGGGCGACCGGGCGGGACGGCGGGGCCCAGATCGTCTCGACGGGGTGGGCGTCGCCGGTGGCCGCGACGACGGGCCCGCCGATGAGCTCGGCCCACGGCGCGGCGTCGGCGGTGGCGGAGGTGGCCAGCAGGCGCAGGTCGGGGCGGAGCGTGTCGCGTACGTCGAGGAGGAAGGCCAGCGCCGTGTCGGCGTCGAGGTGGCGCTCGTGGCACTCGTCGAGCATGACCGCGTCCACCCCCGCCAGCTCCTGGTCCCGCTGCAGGCGTTGCAGCAGCACGCCGGTGGTGACCACCTCGACCATGGGGTTCGCGCCCACGTGCCGCTCGCCCCTGATCGTGTGGCTGACGCCCATGCGGCGGGCCGCCGCGCGGACGGCCAGCCGGCGCGGCTCGGCCACCAGGACGCGCAGGCCCGTCTCGGCCAGGGCGAGCGGGACCACGGTGGTCTTGCCGGTGCCGGGCGGGGCGGTCAGCACCGCGCTGCCGTGCCGGTCGAGCGTGGCCAGCAGCTCGGGCAGGACGTGCCGGATGGGCAGCCCCGCGGCCGCGTCAGCGACCCGCATGGGCCGCGACGGGAACCCTGCGGGCGGCGGACAGGACCGTGTCGAGCAGCCCGGGGAAGCGGGCCTCCAGGTCGTCGCGGCGCAGGCTCATGTATTTCAGCCGGCCCTCCTGCTTGGTGAGGACCACGCCGGACTCGCGCAGCGTGCGGTAGTGGTGCGAGGCGGTCGACTTGTGCACGCCGAGATCGTCCCCGGCCACCGTGCACGTCATCTCCCCGGCGGCGTCGAGGCGGACGGCGATCTCCAGGCGTACGGGATCCGAGAGCGCCCGCAGGACCTCTGTGAGCTCGATGTTCTCCGTGGCTGGATGAGGTAGCAGGCGCATGGCTGAAGCCTACCTCCGTCCCATTGTTTGACAACAATCCAACTATAAGACAGTTTGATGTGCGTCCAACTTTTTGCTGGAGGGTTCATGAGTTCACGGCTCTATCCGATGGCCGCCGGTAATTTCGCGATCGGTACGGGCATGTTCGTGACGGCCGGGCTGCTGCCGCCCATCTCCGCGGACCTGGGGGTTTCCCGGTCCGCCGCGGGGCAGCTCATGACCGTGTTCGCGCTGGCGTACGCGGTGCTGTCGCCCTTGCTGGCCGCCCTGACCGCACGCATGTCGCGCAGAACCCTGTTGCTGGTGGCCCTCAGCGTGTTCGTGGCGGGGAACACGCTGACCGCGCTGGCCCCGACGTACCCGCTGGTCATGCTGACCCGGGTGATCGCGGCGGCGGGGGCGGCGATGTTCACGCCCACGTCGTCGGCCGTGGCGAACGCGCTGACCGCTCCCGAGCGGCGCGGGCGCGCGCTGGCGCTGGTGATGGGCGGATTGAGCGTGTCGTCGGCCATCGGGGTGCCGCTCGGCACGTGGCTGGGGGAGGCCGCGGGCTGGCGGGCCACGTTGTGGATGGTCGCCGGGCTCGGGGTGCTCGGGCTCGTCGGGGTCGCGGCCCTGGTGCCCGAGGTGCACATCCCGGCGTCGGGGCGGTTGCGGGAGCGGTTCGAGCCGTTGCGGGACCGGCGGGTGCTGGCGGTCATGGTCACGCAGTTGCTGATGTTCGCGGCGGGGTTCAGCGCGTACACGTACATCGGGTCGATGTTCGACCTGCCGCTGCCCGCGCTGTTGTGGGCGTGGGGGCTGGGCGGCATCGTGGGGAACATGCTCGGCGGGCGGCTCACCGACGCGTACGGGCCGCGCCGGATGATCCTGTTCGGCCTGAGCGCGTCCGTGGTGTTCCTGGCGCTCATCCCCGTCGCCAACGTGGCGCTGCCCGTCGCGATGGCGTGGGGGTTCCTGTGGGGCGCGGTCGGCTGGATGGTCGCGCCGGCCCAGCAGTTCAGGACCGTCACCGCGGTGCCGGGCAGCGTGCCGATCGGGCTGGGGCTGCTGTCGTCGGCGCAGTACTTCGGGCTGTTCGTGGCGGGGCTGGCCGGCGGGGCGGCGCTGGAGACCTACGGCCGGATCGGCGTGGTCGTGCTGGCCACGGGGCTGGCCCTGGTCGCGCTGCTGTTCACGCTGGTCACCTACCGGGGGGTGGCGATCTCCGCCAAGGTGAGCGTGCCGGCCAGGTAGCGCCGGACGTCGGGCGCGACCGGGTGGGCTTGTGTCGCCGGGGCCGGGCCGCCCCGTGGCGCCACGTACTCCGGTAGCTGTGTGACCTCCTTTGGTAGGGGTTCGCCGCGCGGTGCTGTCGGCCAGAATGGCGGTTGTGCCAGATGACCGTGAACCGCGCGACGATCCCGCACCCGGCGTTCCCGACTCCTCGCCCGTCGAGGACCCGCGCAACGAGCCCGCGCCCTTCGCCGCCGTCGTCCTGCTGACGGGCGGCTCGGCGGTGGCCGTCATGGTGCTGGCCGCGCTCCTGTCCCACCCGCCCGGGCTGAAGTTCCTGCTGCTCGGGCCGGTCGCGCTCGTGGTGTTCGAGGTCGTCGCGTACGAGGTGTGGTGGCAGCGGTGGTGGGGCGCCGTCCCGGGGGCGGTGGCGGGGCTGGCGATCTATTTCGAGGGCCGCCAGGCGCTGGCCGACCTCATGGGCGACACCTGGGCCCACCCGGTCGCGTACGTCACCGCCTGGACCCTCTTCGCCGTCGTCTTCGCGCTGTGCAGCCGCTATCCCCGTTCGCTCTGATCTTCTCCGCCTTCCAGGGGATGGCCGGTCGCCCCACAGGCGGACGACGTCCCGGGGCGGGCGAGCCTACGGTCGGCGGCATGTTCAAGGACCAGGTGACCTTTCGCCGCGTCACGGCAGGCGTCCTGCTGATCGTGGCCCCGCTGCTCCAGGCCGTCGCCGTCGTCGTCGATCCCGGCACCTGGGGCGACGACCGGGAGTCGGTCAGCTACGGCGCGAACCCCGCGCTCGCCCAGACCCAGTCCGTCCTCTACCACTGGAGCTGGATGCTCATGGCCGTGGCCGTGCTCGGCCTGGTGCATCTGACCAGGCGCGAGGCCACGCGGCTGGGCCACGTGAGCGGGGTGCTCACGGTGCTCGGCTATCTGCAGCTGTCCGGCCTGCTGCTCAGCGATCCCGTGGAGTGGTGGCTGGGGCAGCACTACTCGCCGGAGGAGACGCAGCGCATCCTCGACGAGATGCTCAACCTGCCCGGAGTGGTGTTCGGGTTCCAGATGCCGTGGATGTTCTTCGGGTTCATCGGCCTGCCGCTGCTGTGCGTGGCGGTGTGGCGGGCCGGGTTCGTCGGATGGTGGGTGCCGCTGGTGGTGGCCGCCGGATATCTCGGCGGGTTCCTGGTGCCGTACGGGCCGCTGACCGTGCCGTTCTGGGTCGTCCCCGTCGCCGGGCTGGGCTGGACCGGGCTGAAGATCCTGCGCATGGGCGACGAGGCGTGGGCGGCGTACTATCCGGCGGCGGCGCGCGTCAGCCCTGAGCCGGAATCCAGCCTGCGGTGACGGCGAGGATCACGAAGAAGCCGAGGATGATCCGGTAGATCACGAAGATGGTGAAGCGGTGGGTGCTGATGTAGCGCAGGAACCAGGCCACCGCCGCGTAGCCGACGATGAACGAGATGACGGTGGCGAGGATCGTCGGCCCCCACTCGGGGGCCGGGCCCTCGCCGATGTCCTTCAGCTCGAACAGGCCGGAGGCCAGCACGGCCGGGATGGCCAGCAGGAAGGAGTATTTCGCGGCGTCCTCGCGGCGGTAGTCGAGCAGCAGACCGGCGGTCACGGTGCCGCCGGAGCGGGAGACGCCCGGGATCAGGGCCAGCGACTGCGCGAAGCCGTAGATGACGGCGTGGGTGAAGCTGAGGTGCTTCTCCAGCGTGAGCTTGTTGCGGGCGGTGCGGTCGGCGAACCACAGGATGAGGGCGAAGACGATCAGCGTGGTGCCCACCAGGCGCAGGTCGCGGAAGCTCGTCTCGATCTGGTCCTTCAGCGTCAGGCCGAGGATGCCGATGGGCAGCGTGCCGACGATGATGAACCAGCCCATGCGCGCTGCCCAGTGACCGCGCAGCTCCTTGTTGAACAGGGAGCGCGTCCAGGTGGAGACGATCTCCCAGATCTCCTGGCGGAAATAGATCAGCACGGCGGTCTCCGTGCCGAGCTGGATGACCGCCGTGAACGCCGCCCCCGGGTCCTGCCAGCCGGCGAAAGCGGAGACCACACGGATGTGGGCGCTGGAGGAGATCGGCAGGAACTCCGTGAGCCCCTGGATCAACCCCAGAACCACCGCTTCAAGCCAGCCGATCACGACTACACCTTTCGAGCACGCGGGAGTGACGAGGGTGAGGTTAGCGGAATCGGCGGCCCCGCAGGTGTTCTCGCGGGGCCAGGGGCTAGCGCTTCCAGACCTGGGCGTTGGCCCGGGCGAAGTCGGCGAAGTCGCGGGCCGGGCGGCCGAGCGCCTGGTGCACGCCGTCGGTGATGCTCGCGTTGCGGCCGTCCAAAATCTCGGTGAACAGATGGCTCAGGCCCGCCGCCTCCTCGGGCGTGACCCCGTGCGACACCGCCGAGGCGATGTACTCGTCGGTCGTGACGGGGACGAACGTGATCTCCCTGCCGGTGGCCGCGGACAGCTCGGCGGCCACCTGCGCGAACGTCAGCAGCCGTGGCCCCGTCAGCTCGTACAGCCGGCCCGCGTGCCCCTCCTGGGTGAGCGCCGCCACGGCGATGTCGACGATGTCCTCGACGTCCAGGAACGGCTCGGGGACGTCCGTGGCGGGCAGCGCGATGACGCCGTCGAGGACCGCGCCGAGCAGGAAGTCCTCGCTGAAGTTCTGCATGAACCAGCTGCAGCGCAGCACCGTCCACTCGGCGCCCGACTCCTGGACGGTCCGCTCGCTGGCCTGCGCCTCCGGCTCGCCCCGCCCGGACAGCAGGACCAGCCGCCGCGTGCCGGTGCGCACGGCGAGCTCCGTGAACGCCTTGATGTCGTCGTACGCGCCGGGGAAGGCGAGGTCGGGGTAGTAGGACAGGTAGACGCTCGTGACGCCGTCGAGAGCGGCGGGCCAGGTGGAGCGGTCCTGCCACTCGAAGGCCGGCGTGCCGGAGCGGGACCCGATCCGTACGGGCAGGTCGAGCGCGGTGAGCCGGTCAGCTATGCGGCGGCCGGTCTTACCGGTGCCGCCGAGCACCAAAATCGTCATGCATCTAGTAAGTCCCCATACCGATAAGACTCTCCATGGTTGAGAAGCGCAATCCCATATGCGATCGTCTAGCCCATGGACCAGCTCGCGGCGCTACTCGACGGCCCGAGAGCGCGCGGCGCCTTCCTGCTCCGCTCGATCCTGGATCCGCCCTGGTCGTTGCGCATCCAGGACGAGGCCCCGCTGTCGGTGATGGCGCAGGTCCGGGGCGAGTCGTGGATCACGTTCGACGGGGGCGAGCCCGTGCACCTGGAGCCGGGCCAGGTGGCGATCGCGCGGGGGCCGGAGCCGTACACCGTGGCCGACGACCCCCGCACCGAGCCGCAGATCGTCATCCACCCCGGCCAGCACTGCACCACGCTCGACGGCGTGTCCCTCTACCAGGCCATGGACCTGGGCGTGCGGACCTGGGGCAACGACCCGGAGGGCGGCACCGTGCTGCTCACCGGCACCTACAACCTGGAGGGCGAGGTCAGCAGGCGGCTGCTCGAAGCGCTGCCCCAGCTGATCGTGCAGCCGGGCGACCCGATCATCTCGCTGCTCGGCGCGGAGATCGTCAAGGATGAGCCGGGCCAGGAGGCGGTCCTCGACCGGCTGCTGGACCTGCTGCTCATCGCGGTGCTGCGGGCGCACTTCGCCACGCACGAGGCGCCCGCCTGGTATCGCGCGATGAGCGACCCCGTGGTGGGCAAGGCCATGCGCATGCTGCACAACAACCCCGCCCACCCGTGGACGGTCGCCACGCTGGCCGCCGAGGTGGGCGTGTCCAGGGCCTCGCTGGCCAGGCGCTTCACCGAGCTGGTGGGCGAGCCGCCGATGGCCTTCCTCACCGACTGGCGGCTGGCGCTGGCCGCCGACCTGCTGCGCGAGCCCGACGCCACGATCGGTTCCGTGGCCAGGAAGGTCGGCTACGGCAGCCCGTTCGCGCTCAGCGCGGCCTTCAAGCGGGTACGGGGCATCAGCCCGCAGGAGTATCGGGGCGTCGGAGCCGTCAGGTGAAACCCCTGCTCCTGCTCGACGTGGACGGCGTGCTCAACCCGATGGGCCGGCCGACCCCGGACTTCCGGCGGTACAGGTGCACGGTCGGCACCGACGTCTACACCGTGCACCTGAACCCCCGGCACGGCCGCCGGCTGCTCGACCTGGCCCTGACCACCGGCTCCGAGCTGGTCTGGGCCACCACCTGGGAGCACCACGCCAACGACTGGATCGCGCCCAGGATCGGCCTGCCCTCGCTTCCCGTGATCTCCATGAGCCCGGACACGCCGAGCGAGCACGGGGAGATGTTCAAGACGCGGCACGTGGCGGAGTACGCGGGGCGGCGGCCGTTCGTCTGGTTCGACGACCAGGTGTGGGCGGAGGACGAGGAATACCTCAGGGTGCATCAGGGGCTCGACGATTTCCTGCTCATCCATGTGGACCCCAGGCATGGACTGACCAGCCGACATCTGGGCATGGCACATGAGTGGCTGACCCTTACAGGGTTTTCTCAGGGTTCCTGACGGGAGTCCCTGGAGCCGGCCATCCGTTCTCCAGACAGGTCGAAAAACCACACGGAGGAACAGCATGTACCGCTCACGAGAGCACAGGATCCTGGCCGGCGTCTGCGGCGGTCTCGCCGACAAGATGGGGCTGCCGCCCACCCTCGTACGGATCCTCTGGTTGCTGCTGTCGCTCATTCCGGGGCCGCTCTGGGTGGTCTACGTCGTGATGTGGATCCTCATCCCGGAAGAGCCGAAGGGCTACCGGACGGCCGCATAATCGCTGGGGGGAATGGTCCGTGCACCGGTCGCAAACCCATGTGCACGGGTCATCAATGACGTTCCGGCCTCATTGGACAAAGCTCTTCTGTACCAGCAAACGGGGACAGGAGAGGAAATGTCCAGGAGAATCGCCAGAAGAATGACGATGAGCCTGGCCGTACTGGCGGCGAGCGGGATGCCGCTGACGGCCGCGGCCGGGCCCGCCTGGGCCGCCGAGTCGGCCGGAAAGAACGTCAGCGCGGAGGTCGGGGGAGCTTATGGCGCCTTCCACCACAACGGGGACCGTTTCCAGCTCTGGGACAAGAGCTGCAACGACCGGCGGGCCGTGGTCCTGCACGTCTACGGATACGGCAAGGTGCGGCACTACTGGAACAAGTCGTGCGGGACGCGCTGGTTCCACACCTTCGACCCGCCGGAGAAGACCTACATCGGAATCAAGGTCTGCGTCGCCTACCGGGGTCTGGACCGCTGCTCCGAACGTAAATGGGGCAGGGCGTAGAAAGCTCCGGCGGTGAATGATGGCGTGTTCGCGGATTTCCGCGGGCGCGCCATTGTCATGGTGGCGCGAGCTGCGCCACCCGGTCGCGGACGGTGTCGTCCAGATGGCCTTCGAGCAGCCCGTTGTTCGCGGAGGGCCGGCAGGCGGTGGTGACGCGGACGGAGGCCGGGGGGCCGTCCGCATAGCCGAAGAGCACCTCGAACCGGCCGCCGCCCACCCCGCGGAGCGGGTGGCAGGCGTTCCGGCTCGGCCCGGCGGCCACCGAGTTCAGCGCCGCCGCCAGCTCATGGGCCTGCTTCGCCCCGTACTCCGTCCGCCGGGCCGGCTCGTCGTGCCGGCCGATCCGGCACACCACGACCTTGACCGGTCCTTCGGGCACCATCCGCGCGTCCTGCCCGCGCCGGCCGAGCGAGCCCGGGCAGGGCCGCTCGGGCTGGTCGAGGCGCCACGTCCCCGTACGGTAGGCGGCGGTGAGGCTGTCGCCGACGTACACGTGGCTGAGTGCCGTGCCGTTCGTGGTCGTCACGCAGGAGTTCACCTCCTCGGCGCTGCCCAGCCACAACCCCCGGCCGTCGGGGTAGGCGAACCGGACGAGGTAGTTCGTCGCCGGTCCGGCCATCAGCGTGCACGCGATCTCGGCGCCGTCGGTGCCGACCGGAAGGTAGCCCAGGTCATGGGCCATCGCCCTGGCCTGGCCGGTCAGGGTCCGCGATCCGGCCAGCCCGCCCGACCGGGTGTTTCCCGGATATGCGCAGATCAGCGCGCTGACCGGGCTGCCGGGCACCAGCGAGTCCGCGGCGCCGTCGAGGCCGGACGGGGCCGGCACCCAGCCGTGGGTCTCACACCGCCTTGGACGCCATTCGCCCGCCTGTCGGTTCACTCCTCTCCTCCCCGCCTCCCGGCGCGGCCGTCCCCCCGGGCTCGTAGATTGGGCGGGTGATTCGGATCGACCATCTCGACCACCTGGTCCTCACCGTGACCGACATCGACGGCACCATGGCCTTCTACAGCCGGGTCCTCGGCATGGAGCCGGTGGCGTTCGAGGGCGGCCGCCACGCCCTGCGCTTCGGCGTCCAGAAGATCAACCTGCATCGGGCGGGTGCGGAGATCGACCCGAAGGCGGCCCGTCCCACGCCCGGATCCGCCGATCTCTGCCTGATCAGCGCCGTCCCGATCGAGGAGGTCGTGCGGCACCTCGAGACCTGCGGCGTACCGGTCGAGGAGGGCCCGGTCCCGCGTACGGGGGCGCAGGGCACGATCACGTCGGTCTACTTCCGCGACCCCGACGGCAACCTCATCGAGGTCTCCACCTACTGAGGCCACCGAGGGGTCCGGGGGCCGTGCTCCCGGGTCCGGGACCCGGCATATCCTCGAGACATGAGGGCTAGGCCGCTGACGCTCATCCAGGATGAGCTCGTCGACTACGACAAGGCGATGGAGCGCATGACCGACATGGTCGGGCAGCGCCAACGGGACGAGCGGCCGGACACGCTCTGGCTGCTGAGCCACCCGTCCGTCTACACGATCGGGCGCCGCACCCCGGTCTCCCACCTGCCTGACCCGGGCCGCGGCATCCCCGTCGTCGAGACCGGTCGCGGCGGCCAGCTCACCTACCACGGGCCCGGCCAGCTCGTCGGCTACCTCATCGTCAAGCTCGACGAGGGCGAGGGCATCGTCGACTACGTGCGCGAGGTGGAGCTGCGGCTGGTGGCGGCGCTGGGCAAGCTGGGCCTGCCGGCCGAGCGCCGCGACACGCCGCCGGGGTCCGAGTTGCTGACCGGCGTCTGGACGGCCGAGACCGGGCGCAAGATCGTCTCGATCGGGATGCGGCAGAGCCGGGGGGTCACCAGCCACGGGTTCGCGCTCAACGTCGACGGCGACCTGACGCCGTGGGACTGGGCCGTCGCCTGCGGGATGCCGGACGTGGACATGACCTCGCTCAAGCGCGAGCTGGGCGCCACCGCCGCCACGCAGGACGCCGCCACCGACGCCGCCACCATGGGCGCTGTCACCATGGACGACGTGCGGGCCGCCGCCGCGGAGGCGTTCGAGGCGACCTGACGGCCGAGGTCATCCTCAGGGAGGAAATATTGTCATTCCTTCCTGCCCATCCGCCGAAATACGCAATGATCCGCTTTGGTCACACGCCCCGACGGGGGGATCGACTGAAGATTGGAGCATTGTGCGAAGAAGAGTTTCCATGCTCGCCGCCGCTCTCCTGGCGCTGGCGACAGCGTTACCGATTTCGGCGGCCAATGCGGCCACCGGCACGACCACGGAGAGCACGGAGAGCATCGCCTGGGCGCCCTGTGAGGAGGAGCCCAGCGCCGAGTGCGGCAAGCTGACCGTCCCGATCGACTGGTCCAAGCCGGACGGGCCGAAGGTCGACATCGCCGTGGCCCGGCGCAAGGCCACCGACCCCGCGGCGCGGGTCGGATCTCTGGTGATCAACCCCGGGGGGCCGGGCGGGTCAGGGGTGGAGGCCGTCTACGGCGCCCCCGGCTCCTACACCGAGGAGCTCCAGCGGCGCTTCGACATCGTCGGCTTCGACCCCCGGGGTGTCGGTCGCAGCAATCCGGTGATCTGCTCGGCGTCCGTCTACAACCAGATGCCGCACACCGTCATGAAGAGCCAGGCCGACTTCGACGCCTGGAACGCCTTCACGAAGAAGCTGCACGCGGACTGCCGGGCCCGTACCGGTGCTCTGTACGACCACGTCGACTCCGTCGACGTCGCACGTGACATGGACGCCCTCCGCGCCGCCCTCGGCGAGGAGAAGCTCACGTTCTACGGCATCTCGTACGGCACCCTGATCGGGCAGATGTACGCCGAGCTGTTCCCGCGCCGCGTCCGGGCACTCGCGCTCGACAGCAACATGGACCACAGCCTCGGTGTCGAGGGCTTCCTCGCCACGGAGGCGCTCGCCGTCGAGGACGCGTTCGACCAGTTCGTCGGCTGGTGCGACCAGGACCCCAGCTGTGTCCTGCACGGCCGCGACATCCGCGCGATCTGGAAGGACCTGCTGGACAAGGCCCGCCGCGGTGAGCTGACCTACCCGAGCACGGGCCAGAAGATGACCGAGCTGCAGGTCATCTACAACGCCGCGCTGGGCAACGAGGGGCCCGACTGGCACACGCTGAGCCAGACGATCAACTGGCTGGCCGGCGGGGAGCCGCCGGACTGGGTGCCGCCGCTGCCCGGTCGTGGCCCGGTGGAGGGGGACGTCGCGTACCTGCCGACCGCGATCCTCTGCCAGGACTACAACCTCCGGTTGCGCAACTACACGGAGTACGCCGCGCTCATGCACGTCTCCAACCGGCTCGCGCCCGACACGCGGTACCACCCGTACCCGATCGACGACCTGCCGATCTGCATGAACTACCCGACCACCAACCCGCCGCACTCGCTGAAGTACACCGGCGACGCCCCGCTGCTGCTCGGGAACTCGCTGCACGACCCCGCCACGCCGTGGATCTGGTCGGCCAACGCGGCCCGCCAGCTCGGCTCCAAGGCGGTGCTGCTCACGTACGAGGGCTGGGGGCACCGCATCTACGGCAAGGACAAGTGCCAGACGGACATCATCGACGAGTACCTCATCTCGCTGAAGGTGCCCCCGCACGGCACCCGCTGCGCCGTGGGCACGCCTGAGGAGAGCCTGCTCAAGCGCCAGCCGCAGCGCACGTGGCCGACGGACCGGCTCAGCTGGGGCGTTCCGGCCTGACCTGCTCGTGGGTACGGCCCGCCCGGGCCGTACCCACGGCTTTGCACCTATCAGCTCCTACTTGGCGGGGACCTCGTCGATCGTGCGGCGGGGACCCGTGAACCAGTGCCGGGCCGACAGCGCCCACCACAGGGCGATCCCGATCAGCACCACACCCACCGCGATGGGCGCGTAGTTGACCGACGTCCAGGCGAAGTCCGCGTTGCCCGGCACGCCGGCCGGCGAGAACGGCATGATGAAGTAGATCGACACGATCACGATCTCGACGCAGGCGATCCAGCACAGGGCCTTGTACTTCTTCCCGAGCGTCCACGGGCCGGGCTGGAACGCGTCGCCCATGCGCAGCCGGAGCCAGATCGGGATGAGGAACGCCAGGTAGAGCCCGATGACCGCGATCGACACGACGGCGTAGAACGCGACCGGCGTGGTCAGGCCGGGAGGGGCGTAGAGCGCGGGCAGGGTGATCAGCGCGGCCGCGACGCAGCCGGCGATGATCGCGTTCACCGGGGTGCGGTTGCGGTCCACCCTGGACCAGAGCCGCCAGCCGGGCACCGCCCCGTCGCGCGAGAACGCGTACGTCATCCGCGACATCGACGTCACGCAGCTCATCCCGCAGAAGAACTGGCCGATCGTGGAGATCGCGAAGATCGCCGTGGCCAGCGGGGACGAGAGCGCGGTCTCGAAGATGGCGCCGACGAATCCGCCCTGTTTGTTGATCTCGTCCACGTTCGTGGCGGCGAACAGGAAGGCCAGCAGCAGGATCCATCCGCCGATGGCCGAGTAGAAGATCGACTGCCACAGGCCGCGCGCCGCGCTCTTCGCCGCGCCCTGCGTCTCCTCCGACACGTGGGCACAGGCGTCGAAGCCGGTGATCGTGTACTGGGTGAGCAGGAAGCCGAGCGGCAGCACGTACAGCCAGAAGGGCAGCCCGTCCGAGCCGTCGCCGAAGCCGGAGTTGTTGTTGGTGCCGAAGAAGACGAAGCTCGCGGACTGGTGGTTCTCCGGGGCGAAGATCAGGATGGCGACCACGATCGCGGCGCCGGCCACATGCCACCAGACCGAGATGTTCTGCAGCAGCGAGATCAGCTTGTGGCTGTAGATGTTGATCAGGGCGTGCAGCGCCAGGATGATCACGAACAGCAGGAACGCCTGCGGGAGAGTGGCCTCCCACGCGCCGCCGGTCAGCCGGTTGAGGGTGATGTTGAGGAAGGTCGCGCAGCCGTAGTCGACGGACGCGGTGACGGCGATGAGGCCGATCAGGTTGAGCCAGCCGGTGAACCAGCCGTGGATCGGCTTGCCCAGCTTGGCGGCCCACCAGTAGATGCCGCCCGCCGTCGGATACGCCGACACCAGCTCCGACATGCAGAAGCCGATGATCAGGATGAACAGGGAGATCAGCGGCCAGCCCCAGGAGATGGCGATGGGGCCGCCGTTGTTCCAGGCTTGTCCGAAGGTGGTGAAGCAGCCGGCGAGGATGGAGATGATCGAGAAGGAGATGGCGAAGTTCGAGAAACCGCTCCAGGTGCGGGCCAGCTCCTGCTTGTAGCCGAGCTCGGCGAGTCGCCTGGAATCCTCTTCAGTGGTCATTGAGGTCTCCCTGGGGGCGTGGAGGACGCTCCTTTTGGTCTACGTCTAGACCATTTCGCGCCAGGGGACAAGGCGTTACACGAGGGTTTCGATCTCGTCAGCCCGGTGGTGGCCGACCGCCAGGGTGATCTTGCCGGTGGTCGCGGGGTCGAGCTGGGCCGCTCGGGCCTCCTCCAGGCGTTCCCAGGATCCGTGCCAGCCGACCTCTACGGACAACTCGCCGGCGGCCATCAGGCCGAGGAGGTGGGCGAGGTCGGCGGCGGGGGCGGCGACGTCGCCGAAGGAGTGCAGGGACCTCGCCGTGCCGAGCGAGAAGGTGGAGTCCGGCGGGAAGACGGCCGCCTGCCCGGCCGCCCAGCCGATGCTCTGGAGGTTGCCGCCGGGCTTCAGCAGGCCCCACGCGGCCACCAGCGTAGGGCCGCCCACGAGCTCGATGACCGCGTCCACGGGGTCGATGCCGTCGAGGCCGGTCACCGGCTCCACGAGGCCCTCCCAGGCGGGGGCCGGGCGCCGGGTGGAGGCGATGACGTACGCGCCCGCCAGGGCGGCGAGCCGTACGGCCAGCCGTCCCACCGCGCCGGACGCGCCGGTCACCAGCACGCGGGAGCCCGGACCCACGCCGGCCGCCCGCAGCGCGCGCAGGGCCGTGATGCCGGCCATCGGCAGCGCGGCGGCCGCCACCATGCTCACCCCCGCGGGTACGACGGCCAGCGAGTCCGTCCCGAACGCCGCCCGCTCCGCCCACGCCCCCGCCCCGAACGCCGCCACCCTGGCGCCCGCCCCCGGGCCCGTGCCGTCCTCGGCGGGGCGGATCACGATCCCGGCGGCGTCGTAGCCGAGCACCGTGCCGGCCGGGAACCGGTCCATGTGGCGGAGCTCGCTGTGGTTGACGGCCACGTGGCGCACCTCCACCAGGGCCTGATCGGTGCCGGGCACGGGCTCGGGAACCTCCGCCAGGCGTCCCCTGGCTCCGGGGCCGGCCACCAATGCGCGCATGTCTCACTCCACCTTCCGAGCATGCGGACTGTCGGTCCGCTTCGATGGCGGGATACTATGAGGACCGGCGGTCCGCTTGCAACCGAGGAGGGTGTGCGTGAGATCGGATGCGACCCGCAACCGGGAGGCGATCCTGCGTGCGACGGAAGAGCTGCTGGCCTCCCGGGGCGCCGAGCACATCTCGCTCGACCGGGTGGCCGCGGCGGCGGGGGTCGGCAAGGGGACGCTCTTCCGGCGCTTCGGCAGCCGGACCGGGCTGTTCCAGGAGTTGCTCGCCGAGCGGGCCTCGGCGCTGGCACAGGCCATCGAGTCGCCGGGGTCGGCGCTCGGGCCCGGCTCGCCGCCGGAGGAGCGGCTGCTCGCCTTCCTGGACGAGCTGGCCGAGCTGGCGCAGCGCAATCTGGCGCTCTTCGCGGCGCACGAGCGGGCGTGCGCCGAGGACAAGTACCGCGATCCCACCTATCTGCGGTGGCATGCGCACGTGACGGCGCTGATCGCCCAGGCCGGGCCGGGTCTGGACGCGGAGTTCGCCGCCCACGCCCTGCTCGGGTCGTTCGACGCGGACCTGGCCCGGCACGTGATGGCCGAGGGCGGGGTGGCACGGCTCAAGTCCTCGGTTCGGGGGCTGGCCCGCGCCATCCTCGCCTGAGCCCTCGTCTGGCCCTCGTCCGGGCCTTCGCCTGAGCTCTGGCCTGAGCTCCGGGCTGAGCCCTGGCCCGAGCGCTCGGGTCAGCCGCCGAAGGCGTCGGTGGCGGCCTGGCAGAAGGCCTTCAGGTCGTCCGGCTTACGGCTGGTGACCAGCATGTTCGGCCCGTCCGTGCACACCACGACCTCCTTGTCCACCCAGGTCGCCCCGGCGTTGCGCAGGTCGGTCTGGAGGCTGGGCCAGGAGGTGAGGGTACGGCCGCGGACGACGTCCGCCTCGACCAGGGTCCAGGGCGCGTGGCAGATGGCGGCCACCGGCTTGCCCGAGTCGAAGAAGGCCCGGACGAACTGGACGGCCTCCGGCACCGTCCGCAGGAAGTCCGGATTGGCGACGCCCCCGGGCAGGACGAGGCCGTCGAACGAGGCGGCCTCCGCGTTGGCCACCGTCTCGTCGACGGCGAACTTGTCGGCCTTGTCCAGGTGGTTGAACCCCTGGATCCGGCCGGAGGCGGTGGAGACGAGCTTGGGCGTGCCGCCCGCCTGCTTGACCGCCTTCCAGGGTTCCGTGAGCTCCACCTGCTCGACCCCTTCAGGGGCGACCAGGAAAGCGATGGTCTTGCCGTCCAGCATGTGTACTCCCCTTTGGGCTGCGTGTTTCCACCCCTCTTTCCGAGGGTGGCTGAAGTATGCGTATTTACCCTGGGGGGGTATATAGTGCCGTCAAGGAGCCGAGAGTGAGGAGAGATCCATGACCGTCACGACGTACCAGGTTGAGGGCATGACCTGCGGCCACTGCGTCAGCGCGGTGACCGCTGAGGTGGGCAAGGTGGCCGGGGTGAGCGGCGTCGAGGTGGATCTGGCGGCGGGGGCGGTGACCGTGACGAGCGCGGCGCCGCTCGACGTCGCGTTGATCGACGCCGCCGTGGTGGAGGCCGGTTACGAGCTGGGGGGCAAGGTCGACCTGCTCCCGCAGGCCGGCGGATCGTGCTGCGGCACGGGCGGCTGCCACTGAGGTGAGCCCCTGGCCGGCCCGGGCGCGGGCCGGCCGTGCGGGGTCACCAGGGGAGCGGGCCCTCGGCGTCGAAATAGCCGCCGGTGGGGCCGTCGGGGCCGATCAGGGCCATCCGGACGATGATCTCGGCCCCCTCCTCGACCGTCTGCGTGCCCGTGTTCCCGTTCAGGTCCGTCGCGGTGAAGCCGGGCTCGACCGCGTTGATCCGCAGCTCCGGGAACGCCTTGGCGTACTGCACGGTCAGCATGTTGACCGCGACCTTCGACGCCGGGTAGGCGACCCCCGGATACGCGTACGTCGGCGTGCCGGCGGCGGTGACCCGGGCCATCGAGCCCAGGCCGCTGCTGACGTTCACCACGACGGGCGCGGCGGAGCGCCGCAGCAGGGGCAGGAACGCGTGCGTGACGCGCACCACGCCGAAGACGTTCGTCTCGAACAGCGTCCGCATCCGGTCGGCGGTCAGCTCCGCGGCGCCGATCACGCCGCCGCTCCCCGTCCGGCCCTCGATGCCGGCGTTGTTGACCAGCACGTCGAGCCCGCCGTCCGCCTCGACGGCCTTGGCCGCGGCGGCCACGGAGGCGTCGTCGGTGACGTCGAGGAGGACCGCCCGCGCGCCCAGCCGCTCGGCGGCCAGGCGGCCGCGTCCGGCGTCCCTGCTGCCCACGTAGACGGTGTGGCCCGCGGCGATGAGCCGGCGGGCGGTCTCGAAGCCCAGTCCCTTGTTCGCACCTGTGATGAGTGTCGTCGTCATGTGCCCAGCCTCCGGCCGACCGGCCTGACCAGCCACTCGTCCGGTTTTCCTGGGACCACGGGTACCAGGACGAACGCCGGTCGACGGGGCAGACTGGTGGCATGGCGGTGCGGGAGTTCGGGCAGGCGGTGCGTCGTTGGCGCGACCGGGTCGCGCCCGAGTCGGCCGGGCTGCCGGCGGGCGGGCACCGGCGCGCGGCCGGGCTGCGCCGCGAGGAGCTGGCGCTGCTGGCCGGGATCTCCGCCGACTATGTCACCCGCCTCGAACAGGGCCGGGCGGCCAACCCGTCGCCGCAGGTCGTCGAGGCTCTGGCGCGGGCGCTGCGGCTGTCGGGGGACGAGCGCGCCTACCTGTTCCGGGTGGCCGGGCTGGTGCCGCCGGGGCCGGAGACGGTGCCCGCGTACATCACCCCGAGCGTGCAGCGGCTGCTGGACCGGCTGTCCGGCACGCCTGTCGGGGTCTACGACGCGGCCTGGACGCTGCTCCTGGCCAACCCGATGTACGCGGCGCTGATGGGCGACCCGTCCGGGTGGCGCGGCAACGAGCGCAACGGCGTGTGGCGCAACTTCGCCGGCCTGGGCAGCCGGGTCCGGCACACGCCGGAGGAACGCCGCGCGTTCGAGGCCGGGCTGGTCGCCGACCTGCGCGACACCGCCGGCCGTTACCCGGCGGACCGGCAGCTGCGCCGCATGATCGCCCGGTTGCGGGCGGACAGCGCCCGGTTCGCCGAGCTGTGGGACGCGGGGGTCGTCGGCCGGCAGCAGGCCGCGCGCAAGGTCATAGATCATCCGCAGGTGGGGGCGCTGGCGCTGGACTGCGACGTGCTGAGCGTGGCCGGCAGCGATCTGCGCATCATGGTCTACACGGCCGAGCCCGGCACGCGGGACGCCGAACGGCTCGCGCTCCTCGCCGTCCTCGGCACGCAGACGCTCGTCGGCTAGCTCCGGCGCCTGAGCCACAGCAGGTGGGCGGCGCAGGACGCGGCGGCACCCACGGCGTACCACAGCAGGTCCGGCGGGTTGAACGTGCTGCCCAGCAGCGGCCGCAGCACCTCCGGGATCTCCCCGAGCTGGGCGAACTCGATCACCCAGCTCAGCCCGGCCGACACCGCCGCGGCCACCCACGGCCGCACCCGGGGCGCGGCGAAGACCGCCACGGCGTAGATCATCGCCGTGTAGAGCGCGTCGCCCGCGTATTTGGGCACGGGGCCGTCCCACAGCGCCCGGATCCCGAGCCCGCACGCGACGATCGCGACGACGGTCAGGCCGGAGAGAGGACGGGGCACCAGGTCACAGTAGTGCCATGGGCACTGAAAATTTACACCGCTGAAGGAAACGAGAATGAAACAATTTTCCGCCACTCGTTGACACGCGGTCTCCGTATGGTGTGCCTTTCTCTACACAGGAATCCCCCGCCTGAAGGTGAGGCACTTATGAGGAAATGGTTCGCGCGCCTGGCTGTGCTGGGCGTCGCGCTATTAGTGGCCGGTCAGGGCACCACCGCGGCCCTTGCCCAGGACCCGGCGGCGGGGAAGAAGATCGTACGCGTCGGCGCGACACAGTCCATGGACTCGATGAACCCGTTCCTCGCGGTCCGGCTGGTCTCGACGTCGATCCACCGCTGGATGTACGGCTATCTCACGGTGCCCGACAGCAAGACGCTGCAGCCCAGCCCCGACCTGGCCGAGTCGTGGACCACGTCCGAGGACGGGCTCACGTGGACCTTCAAGATCCGCACGGCCAAGTGGTCCGACGGCCAGCCGGTCACGGCCGCGGACGCCGCCTGGACGTTCAACAAGATGATGACCGACGAGGCCGCCAAGACGGCGAACGGCCCGGCGGTGGAGAACTTCGAGAGCGTCACGGCCAACGGCCAGGACCTGGTCATCAAGCTCAAGGCTCCGCAGGCGTCCATGCTGGAGAACCCGGTCCCGATCATGCCCAAGCATGTCTGGGAGTCGGTCACCGACATGGCCAACTACGACGCCGAGAAGTACCCGAGCGTCAGCAGCGGGCCGTACATCGCGGTCGAGCACAAAAAGGACCAGTACGTCAAGCTGCAGGCCAACCCCAACTACTGGCGGGGCGCGCCGAAGATCAACGAGCTGCAGGTCATCTTCTACGACAACCCGCAGGCCGCGATCGCCGGGCTGAAGAACGGTGACATCGACCTGATCGGCCGGTTGAACCCGCCGGAGTTCGAGGCCATCCAGAACGACCCGAACATCGAGGCGTGGAACACCCAGGGCCGGCGCGCGGCGTACCTGCAGATCAACCACGGTGCCACCACCAGCGACGACAAGCCCCTCGGCGACGGTCACCCGGCGCTGAAGGACCCGAAGGTGCGCCAGGCGCTGCACTACGCCATCGACAAGCAGAAGCTGGTCGACGAGGTGCAGAACGGCCTGGCCAAGCCGGCCGACGGCTCGATCGTGCCGCCGATGTACAAGGACTTCTTCTGGGAGGCCACCGGCGACACCAAGGTCGCCTACGACGTCGCCAAGGCCAACCAGATCCTCGACGACGCCGGTTACAAGAAGGGCGCCGACGGCGTCCGTACGATGCCCGACGGCGACCGCAAGCTGGAGTTCCGCTTCAGCATCCACACCGACACGCCGATCGAGGACAAGCTCGCCGAATACCTGACCGGCTTCTTCAAGGAGGTCGGCGTCACGCTGACCACCAAGAAGCTCGACTCCAGCAAGTTCAGCGAGGAGACCGGCGTCACCGGCCTGTTCGACATCGCGATCAGCGGCTGGTCGGTCAACCCCGACCCCGAAGAGGTCCTGGCCACGCACCTGTGCAGCCGCCGGCCGACCGCGACGGGCGAGGGCGGCGGCACCGAGTCCTTCTACTGCGACGACAAGTTCGAGCAGCTCTACAAGGACCAGCAGAAGGAGCTCGACCGGCCCAAGCGCGCCGAGATCATCAAGCAGATGCAGGAGCGGCTCTACACCGACGCTCCCGTCATCGCGATCTACTACACCAATGACCTCGAGGGCTACCGCAAGGACCGGATCACCAGCATCACCCCGATCCCCGAGGACAAGGGCCTCCTGTACGGCGGCAGCGGCTACTGGCCGTTCTACACCGTGGACGTCAAGGCCACGGCGGCGAGCGGCAGCGCCGGCGGCGACTCCAACACCGGCCTCATCTGGGGCGGCGTCGCCGGAGCCGTGGTGGTCATCGGACTGGCGGCCTTCCTCCTGACCAGGCGGCGCAAGAGCACCGCCGACGAACGCGAATGACAACTCCGCTGGAAACAGCAGGGCCCGCCGTCCAGGCGGCGGGCCCTGGTGACGACCGCCCCACCCGCCGCGGCACGCTGCAGTACGCGCTGTCGAAGGCGGGTGGGGCGTTGTTCAGCATCGCCATGGTGATCGTCGGCACGTTCTTCGTGTTCCGGCTGCTGCCCGGCGACCCCGTGCGCAACCTGGCCCAGGGGCGCAACATGACCCCGGCCCAGCTCGACCTGGAACGGCGGCGGCTGGGCCTGGACAAGCCGCTGATCGACCAGTTCCTCGACTTCGTCGGTGACACGCTCAGGCTCGACCTGGGCACCTCCTACGAGTACAAGCGGCCGGTGCTCGACCTGATCGGCGAGCGGCTCGGGCCGACCCTGCTGCTCGCCGGCACCGGCCTGGTCATCGCGGTCAGCCTGGGCATCTGGCAGGGCACGCGGGCCGGATGGCAGCACGGCAGCCGGTTCGACCGGTTCTCCACCGGCGCGTCGCTGCTGCTGTGGTCGGTGCCGACGTTCTGGCTCGGGCTGCTGCTGATGATGGTGCTCGGCGTCGGCATCGGGCCCATCCCCGGCATCTTCCCGTTCCGGGGCATCGAGAGCGTGGACGCGCCCGACGGGTTCGCGTACGTGCTGGACGTGGCCTCCCACATGGTCCTGCCGTGCCTGACGCTGGTGGCCGTGGTCTACGCGCAGTACCTGCTGGTCATGCGCTCCTCGCTGCTGGAGGAGGTCAGCCAGGACTACGTGACCGTGGCCAGGGCGAAGGGGCTGCGCGACGACGAGGTGCGCCGCCGCCACGCGGTGCCCAACGCCCTCCTGCCGACGGTGACGCTGGTGTTCATGCGCATCGGCTTCGTGGTCGGCGGCGCGGTCACGGTGGAGACGATCTACACCTGGCCCGGCCTCGGCCAGCTGTTCTACGAGGCGGTCAGGGTGCCGGACTTCACGCTCATGCAGGGCACGTTCATGCTGATCACCGTGGCGGTGATCGTCATGAACACGCTGGCCGACGTGGTCTACCACATGCTCGACCCGAGGGTGAGGTCCGCATGACGAGTGTCGCCACGGCCCGCAAGAAGCAGGCGCTGAGCCGCTTCTGGGCCGACTTCCGCGGCCACCGGGCCGGGATCGCCGGGCTGGTGGTCCTCGTCGTCGCGGTGCTGCTCGCGCTCGTCGCGCCCCTGTTCATCGACGAGAGCGTGACCAGCGTGATCGAGGGCACCGGGGAGCGCTGGGCGGCGCCCAGCCTCGGCGAGCCGTTCGGCACCGACGAGTCCGGCCGCTCGATCCTGCTGATGGTCTGGTGGGGCTCGCGCACGTCGCTGCTCATCGGTTTCCTCGCCGCCCTGCTCAGCATCGTGATCGGCACGGTCGTCGGCATCGCCGCCGGGCACTTCCGCGGCTGGTCCGGTGGGGTGCTCATGCGGGTCACCGACTGGTTCCTGGTGCTGCCGTCGCTGGTCACGGCCCTGGTGCTGGCGGCCATCCTGGGCGGGAGCACGTTCACCATCATCGTGGCCATCGGCATCACCACCTGGCCGTCCACCGCCCGCCTGATCAGGGCCCAGACCCTGGCCGTGGAGGCCAGACCCTACATCGAGCGCTCCAAGGCCCTGGGCGCCGGGCACTGGCACATCACCACCCGGCACGTGCTGCCGAACGTGGCGCCGCTGCTGCTGGCCAGCACCACCCTCGAGGTCGCCAGCGCGATCGTCACCGAATCCACGCTGGCCTTCCTCGGGGTCAGCTCGAACAAGACCTCGTGGGGCACCATGCTGCGCGGCTCGTACGACTGGGGCGCCGCCACGCAGGGCGCCTGGTGGTACATCCTGATCCCCGGTCTGGCCATCCTCGTCGTCGTCATGGCGTTCACCCTGGTCGGCCGGGCCCTGGAGGCCGTGCTGAACCCCCGGCTCAGGAGGGGCGCATGAGCAGCTTGCTAGAGCTCGATGACGTGTCGGTGACGTACCGGATCGCCTCGGGCGAGGTGCCCGCCGTGCGCGGTGTGTCGCTGACGCTCGACTCCGGAGCGGCACTCGGAGTCGCCGGCGAGTCGGGATCCGGCAAATCGACGCTGGCCATGGCGCTCCTCCGGCTCCTGCCCAAGGACGCGCGCGTCGGCGGCCGGATCCTGCTCGACGGCGAGGACGTGCTCACCATGAACTGGGGCCGCATGCGGGCCGTACGGTGGGCCGAGGCGTCGATCGTCTTCCAGGGCGCCCAGCACGGCCTGAACCCCGTACGCAGGATCGGCGACCAGATCGCCGAGCCGCTGCTGGTGCACAACCTGGCCAGGCCCGACGCCGCCCGGAAGCGGGTGGCCGAGCTGCTCGACCAGGTCGGCCTGCCCGCGTGGCGGGCGCGCAGCTACCCGCACGAGCTGTCCGGCGGGCAGCGGCAGCGCGTGATGATCGCGATGGCGCTGGCCTGCTCGCCCCGGCTGATCATCGCCGACGAGCCGACCACCGCGCTCGACGTGATGGTGCAGGCGCAGGTCCTGACCCTGATCAAGGAGCTGGTGGCCGAGCACGGCATCTCGCTGATCATGATCTCGCACGACCTGTCGGTGCTGGCCGACGTGTGCGACCAGCTCGCCGTCATGTACGCCGGCCGCGTCGTCGAGCACGGCCCGTCCGGCGAGGTGTTCCACGACGCCCGCCACCCCTACAGCCGGGCCCTGGCGGCGGCGTTCCCGACGGTGGGCGACCCGGCCTCGCGGATGGCCCCCAAGGGCCTGGGCGGCGACCCGCCGGACCCGATGCAACTGCCCGGCGGCTGCGCGTTCCACCCGCGCTGCCCGGTCGCGCTGGACGAATGCGCGAGCCTGGACGTGGACCTGTGGCCCGCGGGAGCCGGACGTACGGCGGCCTGTGTGCACGTCAGGGCGAAGGAGGAGGCCTCATGACCGAGACGCGGACCACCGCCGAGGCGGTCGGGACGACCCGGGCGACCCTGCTGGAGGCCCGAGACCTGCACGTCGAGTTCTCCTCGCGGGGCCGCCGCGCCCGCGCCGTGGACGGCGTGAACCTGGCCATCGGCGAGGGCGAGATCGTGGCCCTGGTCGGCGAGTCGGGCTGCGGCAAGACCACGCTCGCCCGCACGCTGCTCGGCCTCGAACGCCCGACCTCCGGTGAGGTGCGTTACGGCGGCGCCGCGCTGAGCTACGGCTCCAAGGCGCTCAAGGCGTACCGGAGGCAGGTGCAGCTCGTCCTTCAGGACCCGACCGGCTCGCTCAACCCCCGGCACACGGTGTACGAGGCCGTCGCCGAGGGGCCGCGCATCCACGGCCTCCCGGACGAGCGGGACGTCGTGGCCACGGCCCTGTCCAGGGCGGGGCTGCGGCCGCCGGACCGGTTCTTCCTGCGTTACCCGCACGAGCTGTCGGGCGGCCAGCGGCAGCGCGTGGTGATCGCGGGCGCGCTGGCGCTGAACCCGAAGGTGCTGGTCGCCGACGAGCCGGTGGCCTCGCTGGACGCCTCCGTACGCGGCGAGATCCTGGCCCTGCTGCTCAAGCTGCGCGACGAGCTGGGCCTGTCGGCGCTGGTCGTCACGCACGACCTGGGCCTGGCCTGGAACATCGCCGACCGGGTGGCCGTGATGTACCTGGGCAGGATCGTCGAGTCGGGGCCGGTGGAGCAGGTGCTGACCGCGCCGCGGCACCCGTACACGCAGGCGCTGATGTCGGTGCTGCCCGAGTCGCCCGAGCGGGTGGTGCTGACCGGCGAGCCGCCGGACCCGACCAGGATCCCCGGCGGCTGCCGCTTCCACGCCCGCTGCCAGGTGCTGGCCTCCGGGAAGGCGGCCGAGGCCGGGGTGGACGGCCGGTGCCGCTCGGAGCCGCTGGACATCCTGCCCGCGGTGCCCGGGGCGCAGACCGCCTGCCACTACGCCGAGGTGACCTCCTAGCCGAGGTCGGCGTCGTGGACCAGGATGGCGGCCTGGACCCGGTTGGCCAGGCCGAGCTTGGCCAGGACCCGGCTGACGTGCGCCTTCACCGTGGCCTCCGTCAGGCGCAGCTCGCGGCCGATCTCGGCGTTGGACAGGCCGCGGGCCAGCGCCCTGATGACGTCCTCCTCCCTGCCGGTGAGCCCGGCGAGCTGCCGGCGGGCGGCCTCCGCGCGGGAGGGGGCGCGGTCGGCGTACGAGGCGATCAGGCGCTTGGTGACCGACGGGGAGAGCATGGCCTGGCCGGTGGCGACCGTGCGGACGGCGGCGGCCAGCTCTCTCGGCGGGGTGTCCTTGAGCAGGAAGCCGACCGCGCCCAGGCGCAGGGCCTCGTGCACGTACTCGTCGAGGTCGAACGTGGTCAGCATGATCAGCTTGGCCGGGTCGGGCTCGGCGAGCAGGCGGGCGGCGGCGATCAGGCCGTCCGTGCCCGGCATGCGTACGTCCATCAGCACCACCTCGGGCCGCAGCCGCCGCACGGCCGAGACGGCCTCGTCGCCGTCGCGGGCCTCCCCGGCGATCGCGATGTCGCCCGCGGCCTCCAGGATCAGCCGCAGCCCCGACCGGACGAGCTCCTCGTCGTCCACGAGCAGCACCCTGATCACGCCGGGATCCTGGCGCTGACGAGGAAGCCGCCGCCGTCCTCGGCGCTGGTCCGCAGCGTGCCGCCGAGCAGCTCGACCCGCTCCCGCAGCCCCACCAGCCCCCAGCCCGCGCCGGGCAGCTCCTCGCGCGGCGCTCCGGGCGCCTGGTTGCGCACCTCCACCTCCAGCTCCCCGCTCCCGTAGCGGATGCGCACGTCCGTGCCGGCGTCCCCGGCGTGCTTGTGCACGTTGGTGAGCGCCTCCTGCACCACTCTGTACGCGGTCCGCTCCACGGTCGCCTCCACCGGCCGCGGATCGCCCTCGTCGTGCCTGGTCACCGCGATGCCCAGGGCACGGGACTGGTCGAGCAGCCGGTCGAGGTCACCGAGCGTGGGCGGCGGCCGGTAGCCGGCGTCGAGCGTCCCGTGCGGGGGAGAGCGCAGCACGCCGAGCACGTCGCGCAGGTTGGCCAGCGCCTCCCGGCCGATCCCGCCGATCAGCGCGGCGGCCCGCGCGGCCTCCTCGTCGCCCGTGCGCACCTCCAGGGCCCCGGCATGCAGCACGATCAGCGAGACCCGGTGCGCCACGACGTCGTGCATCTCCCTGGCGATCCTGGCCCGCTCCTGCGCCCTGGCCTGCTCGGCCCGCATGACCTGCTCGCGTTCGAGGCGTTCGGCGCGCTCCTTGGCCGCCTCCAGCACCTCGCCCCTGGCCCGCGTCCACAGCCCCACCGCCAGCGGCAGCCCGATCATGCCCAGCGCCATGAACAGCGCGTTGCCCAGGCTCGCGGTCAGCAGTTCGTGCAGGCCGTTCTGCCACTCCCCGACCAGCGCGGAGATCCCGCACGCCACCAGGCAGCCGGCGATGTAGCCGACCAGGCCGCGGCGGCTGAGCGTGCGGCCCGCGTAGAAGGAGGCGACCAGCAGCGGCGCCCACATCACGAGCCAGGCGTACGTGATCGCGCCCACGACGGCCAGCGGCCACCAGGACCGCCGCACGTGCCAGGCGGCTACGCCCGCGACGGCGGCGATCGCGACCAGCACCGGGGCCGGCAGGCTCGACGGGACCCCGGCCTGCCCGTGCAGATTGAGCAGCGAGAGCGCGCACACGCCGGCGCCGAGCAGAACGAACCGCATGGTCACAGCGTATGGGGCGGGCCGGAAGGGGCTTTACGACGAAAGTAGTAGGAGCCCATCGACGATCGGGGCGGGCGCCCGGAGGGGTTGTGCCGCCAGCGTGGTCCCCATGCGTAGAACCGCGGCCGTCACGGCCATGTCGTTGATCATCGTGGGCACCGCCGCCACCCAGGCGCAGGCGGCGGAGCTCGCCCTGCCCGAGCCGACCGGGTCCGAGCCCGTGGGCATGACCAGCCTGCACCTGGTCGACAGGAGCCGCCCCGACCCGTGGAACCCCGAGGCGGACGAGCGCGAGCTCATGGTCACGCTCTGGTACCCGGCCAGGAAGGCCACCGGCGAGCCGGCGCCGTACGTGACCCCGCAGGAGTCGGAGGCGGTGCTCAAGGACCTCCCCGTCCCGAAGGACGCGCTCACCGAGGTCAGGACGCACGCCCGCCGGAACGCCCCGGCCGCCGGAGGCAGGAGGCCGCTGGTCGTCATGTCGCCCGGGTTCAGCTTCCCGCGCGCCACCCTGACCTCGCTGGCCGAGGACTTCGCCAGCCGGGGATACCTGGTGGCGGCCGTGGAGCACACGTACGAGTCGGTGGGCACCACGTTCCCCGACGGCCGCACCACCTCCTGCCTGGCCTGCGTGGCGGGCCAGGACAGCGCCAAGGTGGCCGCGAACCGGGTGAAGGACGTCCGGTTCGTCCTGGACGAGCTGACCAGGGGCCGGTGGGGCCGGATGGTCGACCGGTCGCGGATCGCCATGGTGGGCCACTCGATCGGCGGGTACGCCGCCGCCCGGACCATGCTCGCCGACCCCCGGATCAAGGCCGGGGTCAACCTGGACGGCACCTTCGAGGTCGGCAGGCCGCTCAAGCGGCCGTTCATGCTGATCGGCACGGCCGCGTCGCACACGCCGGAGGGCAAGGACACCTCGTGGCGGGCGGCCTGGGCCGACCTGACCGGCTGGAAGCGCTGGATCACGGTGAAGGGGACCGACCACTCGGCCTTCGTCGACCACGCCGTGCTGCGCGAGCAGCTCGGCCTGCCCGCCCAGGAGCTCGGCGGCGCGCGGGCGCTGGAGATCACCCGCGCTCACCTGGCGAGCTTCCTCGACCTGCACCTGCGGGGCATACGGACCCCGGTCGAGAGCTACCCGAAGGTCACCGATCATTCGCGGAAGGCGTCGGCGTTCTCCGAGGCCCACTGAGCGAAGCCGCGCGCGTCCCGGCCGGTCACCTCGCGCACGGTCGGGACGACGGTGTAGCCCACCTCCGGCGTGTTGCCGAGCGCGTTGACGAGGAACTCGATGGTCTGCTCGCCCATGCCGTCGGCGGCCCACTTGGCCCGCGCCTCGTCCACGGTCAGCTCCACGAACGCCACGTCCCTGCCGATCGAGGCACCCAGGATGGCCACCTTCTCCCTGAGCGTGATCGCCTCGGGGCCCGTCAGCGTGTACGTCCTGCCGCCGTGTCCGCCCTCGACCAGCACGGTCGCGGCCACGGCGGCGATGTCGCGCTCGTGCACCAGAGCGCTCAGCCGGTCGGCGTACGGCTCCTTGATGACGCCCTCGGTCCTGACCGTGCGGGCCCACCAGCGCAGCGTGTTGGACATGAACTCGACCGGGTGCAGCAGCGTCCACTCCAGGTCGGTCGCGGCCAGCGCCTGCTCCAGCGCGCCGTCCTCGCGCCCGCCGAGCACCGTGGCCCGCCGCACGCCCGCCTTGACGGCCAGCTCCACGAGCCGGGCGCCGTCCGGCAGGGGCGCGTAGTCGTCGCCCGCGAAGTTGATGAAGTGCACCCCGGTGACGCCCTCGAAGGCGGCGGCCACGGAGTCGGGCTCGGCGAGGTCTCCGGCGACGACCTCGACGCCTTCGGGCAGGCCGGCCTTGGCGGGGTTCCTGGTCAGGGCCCGCACCTGCTGCCCGGCCTGGAGCAGCTCCTCGACGACGAGGCGGCCGACGGTCCCGGTGGCACCGGTGACGAGGAAGATCATGACAAACCTCTGATTCTCTCGGAACGGAACGTTCTGCTCTCAGAGTATCAGAACGGAACGCTTTATTCCATGTAGTTCTTCAACGAGATGGCGTCGGCCGCGCGGGCGATGGGGCCGGTGATCCGCTCGACCATCCGGTCGCGGCCCGGCAGGTGCGGGAGCAGCCGCATCATCCTGAGCTGGAACCAGAGCGCCGCCCGCGACCCCATGACCATGCCCTTCACGTTGGCCGGGCCGAGCGCCTGGTTGGCCGCCACGAACGGCCGCAGCTCCCGCTCGTACCCGTCCGTCCCGCCGCCGGTGGCCAGCTCGCCCGCCAGCACGTACGCCCCCACGAGC
The DNA here is from genome assembly GCF_041950495.1 of Nonomuraea sp. MTCD27. Lineage (NCBI taxonomy): Bacteria > Bacillati > Actinomycetota > Actinomycetes > Streptosporangiales > Streptosporangiaceae > Nonomuraea > Nonomuraea sp. MTCD27. The sequence goes on from NZ_JBGNUW010000014.1 coordinate 324,572, forward strand.
GCGAGGCTCGTGCCCTGCCCCGAGGCCGGCGAGGCGCAGTAGCCGGCGTCGCCCACGAGCGCGACGCGCCCCGTCGACCACCGGTCCATGTGGATCTGGGAGACCGAGTCGAAGTAGAAGTCCTTGGCGTCGCGCACGCCCTCCAGCAGCGCGGGCACCTGCCAGCCGACCCCGTCCATGGCCCGCGCCAGCAGCTCCTTCTGCCCGGCCACGTCGCGGTGGTCGTAGGCGAGCGGCGCCGACGACCACATGAACAGGGCCTTCGCGCCGGTGTCCTGCCGGGTGCTGTAGACGTTCGCGGTCCTGCCGACGGCCGCGTGCACGGCCTCCTCTCGGTCCAGGCCCAGCGTGTTGGGGACGGTGCAGATCGAAATGTAGTAGCCCAGGTCGCGGGCGAACCGGGACTCCTCGCCGAAGGCGATCCGCCTGGTGTTGGAGTGGGCGCCGTCGGCCCCGACGACCAGGTCGAACGTGCGGGGCGCCGCGCGCTCGAACGTCACCGTGCCGTCCTCGGCGATGCCGGTGACCGAGTCGTCGAAGACGTATTCGACGTCGTCGCGGGTCAGGTCGTACAGCAGCTCGTTGAGGTCGCCGCGCATGATCTCGACGTCGTCGCCGAGGCGCCCGCCGAACAGGTCGGCGTCCAGGGTCGCCACGGGGCGGCCCTTGGCGTCGTAGTGGGTGGCGACGCGCATGTCCGTGCTCCTGGCGCGGATCGCGTCCAGCAGGCCCATGCGCTCGACGACCTCCAGCGCCGCGCCGCGGATGTCCACCTTGTAGCCGCCCTCGCGGATCGAGGGGGCCCGCTCGACCACGGTCACGGTGTGGCCGTGCCGCCGCAGCCAGTACGCCGTCGCGGTGCCGGCGATGCTCGCGCCGGAGATGAGGATGTTCGTCATGCCGATGACAGTACATACGTCTCAGACGCTTGTCTAGGACGGATGTGTTAGCCTCTGGGCATGGGAAACAGGGAAGATCTGCTGGCGGGGGCGAAGCGGTGCCTGATCGAGAAGGGCTACTCGCGCACGACCGCGCGTGACATAGCCAACGCGTCCGGCGTGAGCCTGGCGGGCATCGGCTACCACTTCAGGTCGAAGGAAGCGCTGATGAACGAGGCGCTGTTCGAGGCGATGCGGGAGTGGGGAGACGAGCTGGGGGCGACCCTGTCGGCCGACGTCAAGCCGGAGGCCACGCCGCTGGAGCGGTTCGAGGCGGCGTGGGACCGGGTGGTGGAGTCGTTCGAGCGGCTGCGGCCGCTGTGGGTGACGCAGTTCGAGCTGCTCGGGCAGATCGACCACGTGCCCGAGGTGCGCGAGCAGCTCACCAACGCCATCAAGGAGGCGCGGGTGGGGCTCGCGGAGCTGTTCGAGGGGATCGCGCCGGGCATCGATCCCGAGCGCGAGCGCCTCACCGGAACGGTCTACCAGGCCATGCTGACGGGATTCCTGTCACAGTGGCTGCTCGACCCGGACAGCGCGCTGTCGGGCCGTGAAGTGGTCACGGCCCTGCGCATGATCACTTCCTAGAAGGCGCTGATGGTGGCCGGCGCCCGCTCGGCCCGGCTCAGCGTGCGGATGACCGCCGTGGGCCCGTGGCGGTGCACGGCCAGCCGGGCCAGCAGCTCGACCACCGGGTCGATCACCGACGTGGGCAGCTCGGGGGTCTCCACCCCCACGCTGGCCGCCAGGTCGTCGGCGTGCACGACCAGCTCCACCAGCCGGGTGAGCAGGAAGTCGTCCAGCCGCAGCGACCAGCCCGACCACGGCAGGTGCACGACCCGGTCGGCGGGTTCGGCGGTCAGCGCCGCGCTCTGCAGCTCCAGCAGTGCCTGGGCCCGCTCGACCAGCACCGAGGGGCCCGCCGCCGCTGCCGCCTCACCGCCGCGCCGCACGCTCAGGTTGCTCTCGTGGTCGAGCCCGGCCTGCACCCATGGCGAGCGCGAATAGTGATCGAGGAGCGTGATCGGCTCCTGGGCGTCGCCGTTCGGCACGAGCACGTCGCCGACCCTGACGAGCTGGTGCGCCAGGTGTCCGGCCAGCCCCGCGACGCTGAACTCCATGAGCGCGCTCGGCTTGTCCCATGACGCCGCCACGGCCGGATCGCGCAGGAGCGACACCGCCGACGCCGCGGCCAACAGATAGGACTGCCTGCTCTCCCCCATTTGCCGCCCTTTCCCAGGTTCAGGTGGTGATTCGCGCTAAACACTATGTGCATCAACAACCGGGACGCGCATTGCCATCCTGTCTGGTGAGACCGTTCGTCTCAGGCCAGGGCCCGCCTGATCGCCGACCTGACGAACGCCCGTGCCAGCCGCCCCCTCCTGAACCGGCTCAGCACCGGGGCCGGCGTGCCGTACCGGCGGGCGCGGATGTCGGCCACGACCTGCTCGGGCGCGCCCAGGTCGGCCAGCACGTCGAGCGCCTCCCGCTTGTTGATCAGCCGGCCCTCCCGCAGCGTGACCGTGGCCCTGGCGACCGTCACCATGCCCAGGTCGACCCAGATGTCCTTCAGCCAGCGCCGCCGCTCCTGGGCCTTGACCAGCCAGTAGTCACGTAAATCCGCGCGGACGAACCGGGCCAGCTCCTCGTCCGACACCGGCGGCAGCAGCTCGGCCGGCGGCGGGCCGTACAGCACCCTGGCCCCCTCGTGCAGCTCGCGCCGGGTGACCGCCGTGACGGGCCGGCGGAAGATCTGCCCGAACGCCCACGTGATGTGCTCGGCCGAGAGATCCTCCAGCTCCTGCCTGGCCAGGTAGGAGCAGTGCAGCCGATCCGCCAGCGGCAGGCGGATCCGGCGGTGCACCGCCTTGATCCGCCGCCAGTGGTCCATCGTCGCGGGGGTGTCGAGCACCGCGACCAGGTCGAGATCGCTGCGTTCCTCCTGGTAGTCGCCGGCTGCCAGGGAGCCGTGCGCCCAGAGCGCCACCAGGGGAACGGCCGGTTGGACACCCTCCAGAAAATGCCTTAGCAGGCGTTCCGTCGCTGCGTGCATGATGGCAACTATGATCGATTCACGGCTGACAGGAAAGGTCGCGCTGATCACAGGCGCCAATCACGGCATCGGCGCCGCCGCCGCGACCGCGCTGGCCGCCGAGGGAGCCGCGGTCTTCCTGACCTACAAGCGGCTCGCGCCCCTGAACGAACCGGCCTATCCGGAGACCTACGACCGGGTGCGGGCGGGCAGCGCGGACGACGTGGTGCGGCGCATCCGGGAGGCGGGCGGCACCGCGCAGGCGGCCGAGGCCGACCTGGCCGACCCCGAGACCCCGAAGGCGCTGTTCGACCAGGCCGAGAAGGCGTTCGGCCCGGTGGAGATCCTGGTCAACAACGCCAGCGGCTGGCTCAGCGACACCTTCACGCCCAGCGAGCGAGACGGCTTCGGCCGCCCCCTGCGCATGGTGGACGCCGAGACGTACGACCGGCAGTTCGCGGTGGACGTGCGCGCGCCGGCGCTGCTGATCGCCGAGTTCGCCCGCCGGCACCTGGCCCGCGGCGCGAGCTGGGGCCGCATCATCGGGCTGACCTCCGGCGGCCCCGACGGCTTCCCGACCGAGGTCAGCTACGGCGCGGCGAAGGCGGCCCAGGAGAACTACACCATGTCGGCCGCGCACGAGCTCGGCCGCTACGGCATCACGGCCAACATGGTCTACCCGCCCGTCACCGACACCGGCTGGATCAACGAGGAGGTGGAGAAGGCGGTCGCCGGCAGCGGGGTGCTGCGGGAGATCGCCCAGCCCGAGGACGTGGCCGAGGTGATCACGTTCCTGGCCTCCCACCAGGGGCGCCGGGTGACGGGGCAGCTCCTCAGGATGTACTGAACAGGGCGCTCACCGACTCGCCGTCATGGATCCGGCGCATGGCCTCGGCCAGGGCGGGCGCGATCGACAGCACGGTGAGCTTGTCGCAGGGCTTGGGCGGCGGCACGGTGTTGGTGCAGACGATCTCCTCGACCTCCGGCAGCGCGCTCAGCCGCTCGAGCGCCCCACTGGCGAACAGGCCGTGCGTGCACGCTATGCGTACGGACCGGACCCCCTGCTCGCGCAGCCGGTCGAGCAGCTCGATCACCGTGCTGCCCTTGGCGATCTCGTCGTCCAGGATGATCACGTCCTTGCCCGCCACCTCGCCGATCACCGAGCTGATCACGACGCGGTCGTCGCTGAACCGCTGCTTGGCGCCCATCGCGACCCCGGTGCCGAGCAGGCGGGCGAAGTGCGCGGCCTCCTTGGCGTTGCCGAGATCGGGGGAGACGACGACCGTGTTCGACAGGTCGTAGCCGCGGAAGTGCTCCGCCAGCTCGCGCAGCGCGTGCAGGTGGTCCACGGGCACGCTGAAGAAGCCGTGCACCTGCGGCGAGTGCAGCGTCATCGCCAGCACCCGGTTGGCGCCCGCGGTGACCATCAGGTCGGCCACCAGCCGCGCGCCGATCGAGATGCGCGGGGCGTCCTTCTTGTCGGAGCGCGCGAAGGCGTAGTGCGGCATCACGACCGTCGTCCTGGCCGCCGAGGCGCCGCGGGCGGCGTCGAGCATGAGCAGCAGCTCGACCAGGTGCTCCTGCACCGGCGGCACGAGCGGCTGGATGAGGAACACGTCGCGCTCGCGGCAGTTGGCCTGGAGCTGGACTTCGAGCACGTCGTTGGCGAAGCGGTTGATCTGGACGGGATGCAGGGGGGTGCCCAGGTGGGCACAGATCTCCTCGGCCAGCTCGGGATGGGCACTGCCGCTGAAAACCGTGATGTCTCGCACGATTCCGTAATCGTAGCCACCGGGGGTGACTCTTTACGAGAGCGACCCCGTGGTGAGCGCGTCGAGGTCCGGCAGCACCCGCCAGGCCAGGGCCAGCGCGTCGGGCGCGGGCGGGTAGCGGGGGTGCGGCACGGCGATCACGCGCATGCCGGCCGCGTACGCCGAGCGCAGCCCGTTGCTGGAGTCCTCGACCGCCACGCAGCCGCGCGGGTCGACCTCCATCCGCCGGGCCGCCTCCAGGTAGCCGTCGGGCGCCGGCTTGCCGCGCGGCACCTCCTCGGTGGAGACGGTCGCCGCGAAGCACTCCTCCAGCTCGGCCGCGTCCAGCACCACGTCGATCAGCCGGCGCGGGGAGGAGCTGGCCAGCCCCAGCGTGACCTCCGCCGACAGCCGCCGCACCGCCTCCACGGCCCCGGGCATCAGCGGCACCCCGTCGCGGTAACGCTCGGCCATCTGCTCCACGACCCCACGGGCGATCTGGTCGGGTGCCATCGCCACGCCGAGCTCGTGCAGGTATGAGGCCCACTCCCCGGTGCTCATGCCCATGAGCCTGGACTGGGTGTCGGGTTGCCAGGTGCCGCCATGGTCGGCGACGAACGCCCGGCGCACCTCCTCCCACACCGGCTCGGAGTCCACCAGCACACCGTCGAGGTCGAACACACAGGCTTCCATCCGGCAAGCCAATCACATCCTCTTGCCGGAGATTCATCCTATTAAGGAGCTCTATTGAGCTATTTGTCCGGTATGCGGGGCATGCGGCTAGGCATGGCAGACCTTCCATTTCACGACAGGGGCGACTTCGAGGACGCGGACCGCGGGTTCATCGCGAAGCTCAGCCCGGCAGTGATCAGAACGGCCGACGGCCAGGTCGTGTGGGACAACGACTCCTACGACTTCCTCCAGGGAGACTGCCCGCGGACGGCCCATCCGAGCCTCTGGCGGCAGAGCCAGCTCTGCACCCGGCAGGGCCTGTACGAGGTCACGGACGGCATCTACCAGGTGCGCGGGCTGGACCTGTCGAACATGACGCTGGCCGAGGGCGAGCGCGGCGTCGTGGTCATCGACCCGCTGATCTCCACCGAGTGCGCCGCCGCCGCGCTGAAGCTGTACCGGGCCCACCGCGGCGACCGCCCCGTCACCGGCGTCGTCTACACCCACGCGCACGCCGACCACTTCGGCGGCGTACGCGGGGTGACCGGCGGCGACGTGCCCATCCTGGCGCCCGCCGGGTTCATGGAGCACGCGGTGACCGAGAACGTCTTCGCCGGCCCGGCCATGATCCGCCGGGCCGTCTACATGTACGGCCCCGCCCTGCCCCGCTCCCCGGAGGGCCAGATCGGCGCCGGCCTGGGCATGACCGCCTCGACCGGCACCATGTCGCTCATCCCGCCCACGGTCGAGATCACGCGTACCGGTCAGGAGGAGACGGTCGACGGGGTGCGGATGATCTTCCAGCTCACGCCGGGCACCGAGGCCCCCGTGGAGATGAACTTCCTCTTCCCCGACCGCCGCGCCCTGTGCCTGGCCGAGAACGCCACCCACAACCTGCACAACGTCCTGCCCCTGCGCGGCGCCGCCGTCCGCGACGCCCGCGCCTGGGCGCGGTATCTGACCGAGGCCATCGCCCTGTTCGCCGACCGGGCCGAGGTGGCCTTCGCCTCGCACCACTGGCCCACCTGGGGCCGCGAGCGCATCGAGCGCTTCCTCTCCCAGCAGCGGGACATGTACACCTACCTGCACGACCAGACCCTGCGCCTGCTCAACAAGGGCCTGACCGGGACCGAGATCGCCGAGGCCGTGCACATGCCGCCCGAGCTGGAGCAGGCGTGGCACACGCACGGCTACTACGGCTCGGTCAGCCACAACGTCAAGGCCATCTACCAGCGCTACCTGGGCTGGTTCGACGGCAACCCGGCGAACCTGTGGCCGCACCCGCCGAGGGAGAGCGCGACCAGGTACGTCGAGTGCCTGGGCGGCGGCGCGGCCGTGGTGGCGTTCGCCAGGCGCTACATCGACGAGAACGACCTGCGCTTCGCCGTCCAGCTGCTCAACCACGCCGTCTTCGCCGACGAGGGCAACAAGGAGGCCCGCGACCTGCTGGCCGAGGTCTACACCAGGCTCGGCCACGGCGCCGAGAACGCCACCTGGCGCAACTTCTACCTCATGGGCGCCCACGAGCTGGCCGACGGCATCGTGTCCACCACCGTCGAGACGCCCTCCTCTGACTTCTTCGCCGCCCTGACCGTGGAGCAGATCTTCGACTCGATCGCCATCCGCGTGGACGGGCCGCGGGCCTGGCACGAGCGCCTGTCCATCGACTGGCACCTGACCGACCTGGGGGAGCGCTACCGTACGACGCTGTCCAACGGCGCGTTCGTCCAGCAGGCGGAGCCGCGCGACGACAGCGCCGACCTGACGCTCCGGCTGACCAAGGCCCAGCTCGTCGGCCTGCTGTCGGGCAAGGGCGTGGAGGGGGTCGAGCGCGAGGGGGACACGACGGTGCTGCAGCGGCTGGTGGCCGTGCTGGACCGGCCGGTGCCGGACTTCGCCATCGTGACGGCCTGACCGGCACCGGCCGAGCTCACTCGTGGTGACGCTGCTCCATCTCGGCGCGCAGCGCCCTGCAGGCGAACGCGAGCAGCGTCACCACGGCCGCCGCGACGCCCGGCCCGACCAGCAGCGGCACGGTCAGCCCGCCCGCGTGCCAGGCCGCCGCCAGGATCGCCGCCGACGTCAGCACCGTCACGCCGAACATCGCGCCCCACAGCGGCAGCAGCTGCAGGTACGCGAACAGCAGCGGGAACGCCAGCCACACGAACGGCGGCGCCGCCACGGCCAGCATCGCCCACCCGGCGCTCACCAGCCCCAGCCACACGCGCCCGGGGACGGGCCGGCCCTCGATCGCCGGGCTCGCGGCGTACAGGAGGGCGAGCAGCGTGCCGCCCACGGCCACGGCCATGCGGTTCTCGCGCACCGCGGTGACCACGGCGATCGCCAGCAGCCCGCAGGCGGTGACGTCCACCGTCCAGCGCAGCAGGCGCAACGGAAAGTCCATCATCAATCACCAAGAGTAGCCGCAGCTCTCAGGCGCGCGTCGCGGCCCGGGGTCGCGTGACGGCGGTGAGCACGAGGTACAGGACCCCGGCCAGCACGAGCGCGATGACCACGCCGATGTTCGCCGTCCCGAACGTGCCGCTCTTCAGCTCGTCGCTCATCAGGAAGCCGACGACCCTGGCGATGTTCTCGTCCAGCGAGGTGATGAGCCCGAGCCCGACGACCGACGCCACGACCAGCGACACCAGGCCGGCCCAGCTGAGCGCGGGCGCGCCGGGGCGCAGCAGCCGCTCGTCGTAGGCCCGGCCGCCCGCCCGCAGCCCCCACATGTCCACCAGGAAGATCGCGGCCCAGGCCGCCATCACCACGCCGATGATCGCCAGGAACGCCTGGAACGTGGCCAGGAAGCTGGTGGAGACGAACAGCAGGTAGTAGCCGCCGAGCACCATGAGCAGGCCGTCGATCAGCACCGCGTAGTGCCGCCTGATGGGCACGCCCAGCGCCAGCATGGACAGCCCGGAGGAGTAGATGTCCATGATGGCCCCGGCCAGGAAACCGCCGATGGCGGTCAGCAGGTAGGGCAGCAGGAACCACGTCGGCAGTGCCTCGGCGAGCGCGGCCACCGGGTTGGCGCCCGCCGCCTCGGCCAGCTTCGGGTCACCGCCGGCCAGCAGCACGCCGAACACGAGCAGCACCATCGGCGGCAGCGCGCCCCCGAGCGTCGTCCACAGGGCCACGGAGCGCGGGGGCGAGCTCGCGGGCAGGTAGCGGGAGTAGTCGGCGCCGCAGTTGACCCAGCCCAGGCCCAGCAGGGTCATGGCGAAGACGACCCCGCCCACCCAGTCTCCGGGGCCGGCCGTGGTCTGCAGCGCGCCGCCGAGCCTCGGGGCCATGAGGACCATGTAGACGACGGTCAGCACGACGAACGCGTACGTCAGGTAGCGCTGGACCGCCATGATCATCGCGTGGCCGTACACGCCGACCGCGATCACCACCAGCGCGGCCACGACGAAGCACACGGCGGTGGCCGTGGTGGCGGGCAGGCCGGGCGCGAGCCGCTTGAGGATCTCCGCGCCGCCCTGCGCGGCGAGCGTGACGAGGACGATCTCCCAGCCGACGTTGGAGATGTAGGAGAAGGCGGCGGGCAGCTTGTTGCCCTGATAGCCGAACGGCGCCCGCCCCAGCGTCATCGTCGGCACGCCCGACCGGGCGCCGCCGATCGCCACCAGGCCCACGAGCAGGAACGACAGCGCGTAGCCCAGGGCGCCGGCGATGATCGCGGGCACCACGCCGAGCTTGAACCCGACGATGTAGACGCCGAAGGCCACGCCGAACAGCGACAGGTTGGAGCCGGCCCAGGGCCAGAACAGATCTCGCGGCCGGCCGCGCCGCTCGCCTTCCGGGACCGCGTTGATGCCGTTCTGCTCGACCGCCATCGTGCCCATGATCGGACGTTACCCGCCCGCGCGCCGTCCCGGCAAAGAAATCCTGGGTGGGCGATATTTCGCGATCTGTAGGGAATCAAGAGCGCAAATGATGGGGGCGTCCAAGTTCGACACGCGAAAGCGGGCGCTGGGTGTGTGCCTGGTGGCCGCGTTCATGACGGGGCTCGACGTGAGCATCGTCAACGTCGCGCTGCCGTCGATCCGCGAGGGGCTGCGCGCCACGGAGGACGGCCTGCAGTGGACGCTGTCCGGGTACGCGCTCACGTTCGGCCTCCTGCTGGTCCCGGCCGGGCGGCTGGGCGACGCCAGGAGCCGCCGCACGCTCTTCATGTGGGGCGTGGTGCTCTTCACCGTCTCCAGCGCCGCGTGCGGCCTGGCCTGGAACATGCAGGTGCTGATCATGTCCCGGCTGATCCAGGGCATGGCGGCCGGCATGCTGAACCCGCAGGTCTCCGGGCTGATCCAGCAGATGTTCCAGGGGTACGAGCGCGGCCGGGCCTTCGGCGCGCTCGGCGCCACCATCGGCGTCTCCACCGCCGCGGGGCCGCTGATCGGCGGCACGCTGGTGACCGCGTTCGGGGCCGACCACGGCTGGCGGTGGGTGTTCCTGGTGAACGTGCCCATCGGGATGGTGCTGCTGCCGCTGGCCTGGCGGGTGCTGCCCCGGCCGCAGCTCGTGCACCGGCGGCACCAGAGCATGGACCCGGTGGGCGTGCTGCTGCTCGGGGTCGGCGTGGCGGCGCTGCTGCTGCCGTTCATCCAGCGGCACCAGTGGGAGGGGGCGGCCAAGTGGCTGCTCATCCCCGCCGCACTGGTGGTGCTGGGCGGGTTCGTGACGTGGGAGCGGCTCTACCGGCGCGAGCCGCTGGTGGACCTGAGCCTCTTCCGCAAGCGGTCGTACGCCATGGGCTCGGCCATCGCGCTGTTCTACTTCTCCGGCTTCACCGGCATCTTCTTCATCTTCACGCTGTTCCTGCAGAGCGGCCACGGCTACACCCCCCTGCAGGCGGGGCTGTCGATCACCCCGTTCGCGCTCGGCTCGGCCTCGGCCGCCATGCTCGGGGGCCACCTGGTGTCGCGGATGGGGCGGCGGCTGGTCGCCATCGGGTTGTCGATGGTGATCGCCGGGCTGCTCGCCACGATGGGCGCCACCGCGCTGGTGCCCGGGCAGGGGGTGGGGCTGGCGACCGCGCTGCCGCTGCTGCTCGCGGGCATGGGCAGCGGCCTGGTCATCTCGCCCAACCAGGCCATCACCCTGTCGGAGGTGCCGCCGGCCGGCGGTGGGAGCGCGGCCGGGGTGCTGCAGACGGGGCAGCGGCTGGGCTCGGCCGTCGGCATCGCGGCGGCGGGCTCGACGTTCTTCGGGGCGCTGGGGGACGGCTGGACGACGGCGTTCCGGCACGGGCTGGTCGTGGTGGTGCTGTCGGTCTCCGTCGCCCTGGTGGCGGCCCTCTACGACCTCGTACGCAGCCGCCGCACGTCACTCCGGCCCGGGCTCACCCCGCCAGGAGCTTCGCCTCCAGGGCCGGATCCAGGCCCTTGAGCGGCCGGTCCGGCCGCATGGGTGCCTTCCCGCCGATGCTCCGCAGCCAGGCCCATGTGTCGGCCACCGTCTCCGTCACCGGGCGCACCCGCAGTCCCGCCGCCACCGCCCTGGCCACGTCACCGCCGTGCATGAAGTCGTAGTCGTCGCCCACCAGCCAGATCGGCAGCCCGGTCCACGGCTGCACCCCGGCCGCCAGCAGCCGCTCCGCCTCGATCCAGCGCAGCTCGGCACCGGACCCGGTCACCGTCACGCAGGCTTCGAGCAACTCCCGCATCGTGGTGAACCCCGGCGGGCTCACCACGTTGAACGCCCCGCCGGTGCCCCGCGCGGCCGCCTCCAGGCACCACACGGCCAGGTCGCGGGCGTCGATGAGCTGCAGCCCGAGATCGCCGGGAGCGGGGGCGAGCACCGGCCCGCCGCGTGCGATCCGGCTCAGCCACCAGGGCAGCCGCCCGACGTTCTCATAGGGCCCGAGGATCAGCCCCGCCCGGGCCAGCAGCGCCCGGTCCCCGAACGCGGCCACCGCCCCCAGCTCGGCCCCCGCCTTGTTCCTGGCGTAGTCGCCGTCCCCGTCGTCGGCCGAGGCCGACACCACGGGCGCGCTCTCGTCGGCCCCGAACGGCACCGGATCGGCGTAGACCGACCGGCTCGACACGTAGACGTAGTGGCCCGCCCGGCCGGCCAGCAGCGCGGCCGTGTCCCTGACCGCCGAGGGCGCCCACGACCAGGTGTCCACCACGACGTCCCACTCGCCGCGCGCCAGCGCCGCCAGCCCGCCGGGCGCCGACCGGTCGCCGCGCAACGCGGTCACCCCCGGGACCGGCTCGTGGGTGCCCCGGTTGAACGTCGTCACCTCCCACCCCAGCGCCAGCGCCTCCTCGACGAACGCCCGACCCACGAACTCCGTGCCGCCCAACACCAGAACCCTCATGGCACCCCACCCTGGCCGCCGGATCCCCCGCGCGGAAGGCGTGCACGCCCTCAGCGGAATCGCCTTCAGCGAAAGCTGCCCCTCAGCGAAAGATGCCCCTCAGCGAAAGATGCACGGAGAGTATCCGGAGACTGATCACTGAAGCCAAAAAGCCATGTTGCGAGCGTCGGCTGCGGGTAAATGTCACACACAGTAATCATCAGAGGCTGGGGTGCGATGGCACGACGGTTGTTTCCTCGCTCGATCCGGGCGCGCCTGACCACGATCGCGACCCTGCTGGCCGCGGTGGTCCTCATCGGCACGTCCGCGCTCACCCTCGCCACCGTGCCGGACAACCTGCAGGGGGTCGTCCACGCGAGGGTGGAGCTGGCCGTGCGGCGGGTGGCGGGCGAGGCGCGCACGGGGAGGCTGCCCGGCGTGCTCAGGACGACGCCACGCGTGCAGGTCCTGGGGGTGGTCGCCAGTTCCGGCAAGGTGCTCGCGAGCAGCTCCTCCTTCCCCGGCGACACGCGCATCACGACGTTCCGGCCCCGCCGGCTCGAAACCGTCGAGACCAGGGAGATGGAGCTGTCGCGCCCGGGTGAACCCCCGGCCGACCACCTGGTGACCGCCGTCGCCGTCCGCACGCCCACCGGGACCGCCACCGTGTACGGGGCCTCCTCCCTCGACGACGTCGGCCAGGCCCTCCGCTGGATCCACCTCCTGGTGTTCCTCGGCACCCCGTTCGTCCTGCTCATCGTCGCGGGAGCCACCTGGGCGGCCGTCAGGTCCGCCCTGCGCCCGGTCGAGCGCATCCGGGCCGAGCTGGCCGAGATCACCGGCCGGGACCTCAGCCGGCGCGTCCCCGTACCCGGCACCGGAGACGAGATCGCCGACCTGGCCGCCACCACCAACCACACCCTGCACCGCCTCGAACGCTCGGCCGAGACCCAGCGCCGCTTCGTCGCCGACGCCTCGCACGAGCTGCGCAGCCCCGTCTCCGCCCTGCGGGCCCAGCTGGAGATGGCCACCACCTATCCGGACGAGACCGACTGGCCGGCCACCGGCGCGCGGGCCCTGGCCGCCGCCGAGCGCCTCACCGGCATCATCGACGAGCTGCTGATGCTGGCCAAGCTCGACGCGGGCGCGCTCACCCAGCGCCGCGTGGTGGACGTGTGCGGCCTGGTGGAGGAGCAGGTACGCCGACGCGTGGGCCGCGAGATCCCCATCTACCTGCACCTGTGCGAGAGGGCTCCGGTCCTCGGCTCGCCCCTGCAGCTCGAGCGCCTCCTGACGAACCTCCTCGACAACGCCGACCGGCACACCGCGACCCGGATCGACGTCGACGTGGTGGTGAAGGAGGAGCGGGTGCACGTCATGGTGACCGACGACGGCGACGGGATCCCGCCGCAGGACAGGGAGCTGGTGTTCGAGCGGTTCACCCGGCTGGAGGCCGCCAGGGCCAAGGAGAAGGGCGGCAGCGGCCTCGGGCTGCCCCTGTCGAGGGAGATCGCCACGGCCCACGGCGGCACCCTCACGATCGCCGACCACTCACCGGGCGCCAAGTTCGTGGCCGTCCTGCCGCTGCACCGGTCCTAGACTCGGCGGCATGGATCTGCGCGAGCTCTCCGACGAGATCGAGTCCATCTCCAAGCGCTACGCGGACAGGATCGGCATCGAGCGCGACGACACCTGGTTCCTGCTGAAACTGCAGGAGGAGGTCGGTGAGCTGACCCAGGCCTTCCTCATGCTCACCGGCCGGGCCAGGCGGAAGGGGCGCACGGAGGAGGAGCTCGGCGACGAGTTCCGCGCGGAGCTGGCCGACGTCGTGTGCCACGTGCTGCTCATGGCCCGCCATCACGGGGTGGACCTGGAGGCGGAGGTCGAGCGGAAATGGCTGGCGCACCGAGCTTCCTGATGCCGGCCGCCGGCGTCCCGTGAGCCGGAGATCCCGCCTGGGCGGGCCTCCGGCTCTCGGACGGGTTCAGATCACTTCACGAAGGTGATGCGGTCCGCCGGGGACGGGCTGATGGGGGAGTGAGCGGACAGGTAGGCCGTGAACGCGTCCAGGTCGATCGGGCCGCTCCACGTGTCGGTGCTCTGCGTGAACACCGAGAAGCCGTCGCCGCCGCCCATCAGGAAGTTGTTGGCGGCGATCTTGATCGACTGCGTGTCCGTGATCGGCGTGCCGTTGAGCTTCATGCCGGACACGCGCGAGCCCACCGGCTTGGTGGTGTCGAACGTGTAGGTGAGCGAGGACGACACCTGCAGCAGCCGGTGCGTGATCGCGCCCGTGGCCGCGTTGGGCGTCCAGACCTGCTGCTCCAGGAGCGCCTTGAGCTGCGCCCCCGTGTACGTCCGCACCTGCACGATGTTGCTGAACGGCTGGACCTCGAACGCCTCCCCGTAGGTGACGACGCCGTCGCCCTCGGAGCCCTTCTGCGCGTAGGTCAGCGACGTGCGGATGCCGCCGGGGTTCATGAGCGCGATCTCCGCGCCGCCCGCCTTGGCGGCCTCGAGCTGCGAGTCCGCGATGAGGTCGCCGAGCGGCGTCTCCGGCTTCGTCGTGGCGGCCGAGGTGTTGTTGACGACGCTGCTGATGTCGGCCGTGATCGTGCCGAGCTTGCGGTCGGCGACCTCGGCGCTGCGCGCCTTCCACGTCTGGACCTGCGCCTCGACCTGGCGATCGGGCGTCACGGTACGCGTGACGACCTTGTTGTCCGCGATGACGGAGGACCGGATCACGTCGCGGGTGCGCTTGTCGATCTTCATGTCGATCTGGGTGAGCACCCGGCCGAACGACGAGCCCTGCGTGTAGTAGCGGTCCTGGCCCGCCGGGTCCTTGGTCTTGCAGATGTACGCCTGGTGCGAGTGGCCGCTGATGACCAGGTCGATCTGCGGGTTCAGCTCCCTGGCGATGCGGGAGCCGGCGTTCGCGGTGTTCACCGAGCAGGCGTCCGGGCTCTGGTTCGGCGTGATCGAGTCACCCTCGTGCACGAGGACGACCTGCGCCTTGACACCCTTGCGCGCCAGGTAGGCCGACGCCCTGTTCGCCGCGGCGACCTCCTCGGTGAACTGCAGGCCCTTGATGCCCTCGGCGGTGACGATGGTCGGCGTGGTCGCCGTCACCAGGCCGATGAAGCCCACCTTCACGCCGTTGATCTTCTTGACGTAGTAGGGCGGCAGGGCGTACTGGTCGGTGTTCTCCTTCAGCACGTTGGCGGCGAGGAAGTCGAACTCCGTGCCCTTCCACTCGCCGGCGGGCGAGCAGCCGTCCACGGGGTGGCAGCCGCCCTTCATGAGGCGCTGCAACTCGGTGTAGCCCTCGTCGAACTCGTGGTTGCCCGCCGAGGTCGTATCGAGCCCGAGCGAGCCGAGCACCTCCAGCGTGGGCTCGTCGTGGTAGGCGGCCGAGATCAGCGGGGACGCGCCGATCAGGTCGCCCGCCGCCACGAGCAGCGTGTTCTCGTTGCGCGCCTGCTTGACGTAGGTCGCCAGGTACGACACCCCGCCGGCGATCGAGTATTTGCCGCCGGGGATGCCGGTCAGGGAGCCGTCGGTGTCGACGAGGGGCCCGTCGGGGTCCAGGATGCGGCTGGAGGAGCCCGAGGGAGGCTCCAGGTTGCCGTGCAGGTCGTTGATGCTGAGCAGGCGGACCGGGACGGTCTGCTTGCCGTGGCTCGGGGTTCCGCCCGTCACGGCGACTGCGGGCGCCACTGCCAAGGCGATCCCGGCCGCGGCCGCGGCTCCGGCCGTGAGCAGCCGGAGGAGGGTGCGTGAGGTCATGAAGGGGACGTTACGGCTTCTGTCTATGCAACGAATGTCGCAAAGGTAACGATTGACGGGGCCGCCCTATGGCATTGTTCGCCAGTGATACGCCTAGAGTTCGTCTGTGAGTGCGCACGTGAAGATCAGTGAACGGCTCGACGACCCCGAGATCGCCGGCGTGCTGGACGTCGTCCAGGCGGCCACGGATGCGGACGGTGTCCGCCCGCTCAACGAACATGTGATGCTCCATCTCCGCTACGGCGGCGATCCGCGCGCCCGATCGCTGCTGCTGCGGTCGGACGACGGCACGCTCGTCGGCTACGCGCACGTGGACCCCACCGACGAGGTCGAGGGCCCGAGCGTCGAGCTCGTCATCCACCCGTCCCATCGGCGCCGGGGCCACGGCGCGCGGCTGTTGCGGGCGGTCCTGGACCTGACCGGGGGCAGCGTACGGCTGTGGGCGCACGGCGACCACGCGGGCGCCGGGGCCCTGGCCGCGTCCTTCGGCTTCGAGCGGGTGCGCTCCCTCTGGCAGATGCGCCGCTCCCTGTTCGCGCCCCTGGCGCCCTACACGATGCCGGAGGGCGTGAGCCTGCGTACGTTCGTGCCCGGGCGGGACGAGGAGGGCTGGCTCAAGGTCAACGCCGCCGCCTTCGCCCACCACCCCGAGCAGGGCGCCTGGACGGTGGACGACCTGCTCCGGCGCGAGCAGGAGCCCTGGTTCGACCCCGAGGGCTTCTTCCTGGCCTTCCGCGACGACCGGCTCGTCGGCTTCCACTGGACGAAGATCCACGGCTCCTCCGACCACGGGCACGAGCCGCTCGGCGAGGTCTACGTCGTCGGCGTCGACCCCTCGCAGCAGGGCACCGGCCTGGGCAAGGCGCTCACCCTGGCCGGCCTGCACCATCTGCGCTCGCGCGGCCTCGCCCAGGCGATGCTGTACGTGGACGAGGCCAACACGGCGGCGATCGGTCTGTACGAGTCCCTGGGCTTCGCCCGCTGGGACGTGGACGTGATGTACGGGGGCGGGTGACGTACCGGCCGCGACCGCCCCTTCGGTTCGGGGTGGTCGCGGAGACCCGGCTCACTCCACGATCGCGTGAAGCATGAAGTAGGAGAGCGCGGCCACCAGGGCGGCCGCCGGGATGGTGAGGATCCAGGCGGTCACGATGTTCCCCGCGACCCCCCACCGCACGGCGCTGAGCCGCTTGGTGGCCCCCACACCCATGATCGCCGAGGTGATCGTGTGCGTGGTGGAGATGGGCGCCCCGAACCCGATGGCGGCCCCGTACAGCACGGTCGCCGCCGCCGACTCCGCGGCGAACCCCTGTGGCGGGTCCAGCGCGATGATGCGCCGGCCCAGCGTACGCATGATGCGCCAGCCACCCGCGTACGTCCCCAGCGAGATCGCTCCCGCGGCGGCGAGGATGACCCACTGCGGGATGGGATCCGTCGGCTCGGCGAAGCCGCCGACGGTGAGGGACAGGAAGATCACACCCATCGTCTTCTGCGCGTCCTGCAGCCCGTGCCCGAGCGCCATGGCGGCGGCCGAGACGGTCTGCGCGTAGCGGAAGCCGCGGTTGGTCTTGCCCGGCTGGCTGTTGCGGAAGATCCAATATATTGCGATCATGATCGCCGCGGCCAGGGAGAACCCGACCAGCGGCGACAGGATCATCGGGATCACGACCTTCTCGAGGACGCCGTCCCAGTGCACCACGCTGGCCGAGGCCATCGCGGCGCCCACCAGGCCACCGATGAGCGCGTGGCTGGAGGAGGAGGGCAGGCCGAAATACCAGGTGATCAGGTTCCAGGTGATCGCGCCGATCAGTCCCGCGGCCACGATCACCAGGCCGTGGGAGCCGTTCGGTGCGTCGATGATGCCCTTGCCGACCGTCTGTGCGACCTGGGTGCCCAGATGGGCGCCGATGAAGTTCATGGCCGCGGCCATGAACAACGCGGCCCTGGGGGTCAGGGCCCGGGTCGAGACGGAGGTCGCGATGGCGTTCGCCGCGTCATGGAAACCGTTGGTGTAGTCGAAGACAAGGGCGATGACGACCACGCCGATGACGAGGGCGAGCGTGAGGTCCACAGCTGGGCCTAGCTTTCCTTGACCGCGATCGACTCGACGGTGTTGGCCACGTGCTCGAAGGCGTCGGCCGCCTCCTCGAGGGCGTCGACGACCTCCTTCATCTTCATGACGGTGAGGGCGTCGTACTCACCGCTGAACAGCTTGGCCAGCAGCCTCCGGTAGACCTGGTCGCCCTGGTTCTCGAGGCGGTTGACCTCGATCCAGTACTCGTTGAGGTTCTTCATCGAGCGCAGGCGCGGCATGGCCTCGGCGGTCAGCTCCGCCGCCCGCTCCAGCACCTCCACCTGTCGTACGACGTCCTTGGGGAGATGGTCGATCTGGTACAGGACGATGAGGTCGGAGGCCGCCTCCATGGCGTCCATCACGTCGTCGAGGTTCGAGGCCAGCCGGTAGATGTCCTCGCGGTCGAACGGAGTGATGAAGCTCTCATTGAGCCGGTTCATGATCGCATGGGTGCGTTCGTCACCGGCGTGCTCGCAAGCGCGCATCTTCTCGGCCAGGGCTTCCCTGTCCGAGCCGTCACTGATGATCTCGACCAGTAGACGGGATGCCGTGACCAGGTTGTTCGCCGAGTCGGCGAACAGGTCGTAGTAGCTGTCCTCACGTGGCGTGAGACGCAGGCGCACGTCGTTCTCCAGATGTGCGGGGATGGTCCGTGGAAGAGGGTATGGCTTACCAGGCGAAATGCGAACTTCATGTCCCCTTCGCCTACTGGCTACCCGGCGTTGGTTGTGCGACACCGCTGTTCCGCGTAGTTTTGGGCTTTTTTGGCAGGTTGCGGTGGCTTGGGGGCATCGCAAAGCCACGCGCGCGAGGCGGGTCAACCGGCTGCGCTCACCTACTTGTTCCCCCGATGTTCACCTGTTGTTCATCTGAGTCACATCTTGGTGCGGTGGAAGTTCCGGAACGACCTCGACGGGGTGGGGCCGCGCTGGCCCTGGTAGCGGGAGCCGTACTTGCTGGACCCGTACGGGTGCTCGGCCGGGGAGCTGAGCTTGAACAGGCACAGCTGCCCGATCTTCATCCCCGGCCACAGCTTGATCGGCAACGTCGCCACGTTGGACAACTCCAGCGTCACATGCCCGCTGAACCCCGGATCGATGAACCCGGCCGTCGAATGCGTCAGCAACCCCAGCCGGCCCAGCGAACTCTTCCCCTCCAGCCGCGAGGCCAGATCGTCGGGCAGGCTGACGACCTCGTACGTGGAGGCGAGCACGAACTCACCCGGATGCAGGATGAACGGCTCGTCCCCGTCGGGCTCCACCATCCGCGTGAGATCCGGCTGCTCGACGGACGGGTCGATGTGCGGGTACCGGTGGTTCTCGAACACCCGGAAGAAGCGGTCGAGCCGAACGTCGATGCTGGAGGGCTGGATCATGCCCGGATCGAACGGCTCCAGGGAGAGCCGCCCGGCGTCGATCGCAGCGAGGATGTCACGGTCAGATAGCAACACGGTGAGCAACTTACCGGTCGCGCCGAAAGTGTGTGGGGCTGGGATTGCTGTTGTGCGCCAAGTTTCCGCTACAGTGGGGGACGCGACTTCGGGTCGTACGCGGGTGTAGTTCAATGGTAGAACATCAGCTTCCCAAGCTGACAGCGCGGGTTCGATTCCCGTCACCCGCTCTCAGTATGAAAAGCCAGGTCAGGGATGGATTTCCGACCTGGCTTTGATCGTTTCTAAGGCTCTTTTCGATCTTCCGTGCCCGTTACGTGCCTGATCCGTCTGGATCTTGCTCGTCCGGCTCGGGTTCTTCGGGCTTCAGGGCTTCCTCGGCGAGCTTGCCGAGAGCGTCTGCGATGGCTCTGTCGCGCTCCATCGCGGTGTGCTGGTAGATCAGCGCGGCTCGGGTGGACGAGTGGCCCATGCGGGTCATCAGGTCCCGCAGAGTCGCGCCGGACTGGGCGGCGAGGGTGTTTCCGGTGTGGCGAAGGTCATGGAAGTGGAAGCCGCTGAGTTCGGCCTTCTTGAGCGCTGCCGCCCAGACGGGGGTGAAGTTCGCGCGGCGGAGCTTGGCACCCTTGGGGCCGACGAAGACGTGTCCGTGCTCGCCCTTCTCGGCGTACGTCTCCTTGTGCTTCCGGAGGTCCGGGAGCAGGGTCGCGGGGATGCTGACGAGGCGCTTGCCCGCTTCGGACTTGGGCGGCCCGATCGTCACCGAGCCGTTCTTGAGTTCGGTCGTGGTGCCGACGACGCGGATCGTGCTCGCGTCCAGGTCCAGGTTCTTGCGCTGGAGCGCGGCTAGTTCGCCCCAACGCAGGCAGGCGAAGGTGGCGAGCAGGATCAGCATGCGGAACCGCGGCTCGATGGCGTCCGCCAGGACGAAGACCTGCTTCATGGTCAGAACGGGTCGCTCGGGCGAGTCCTCCTTGCCCGCCTTCTTGATGGTGCACGGATTGGCCTTGATTAGCCCGTCCTCCACCGCCGTGTTGAAGACGGCCTTCAGGAGCCGGTACGCCTTGGCCACCGTGACCGGTCCTACGCCATTGTCGAGGAGCTGCTTGCGCCATTTGCGGATGTGGGCGACCTTGACTCACTCATCGCGCAGTTGCCGAAAGTCGGGAGAAGGTGAATGCGGAGAAGTCCCTCGTAGAGCTGGACCGTCTTCGGCCGCAGTCCCGGACGCTCGTCGATCCACGTCGAGCCGTACTCCTTGAAGCTGACCTTCCCCAGGTCCGGGTTCAGCCAGTCGCCGGCCAGCAACTCGGCCTCCTTCTTGGTCAGCCAGATCTCGGCTTCCTTCTTGGTTGCGAAGGTGTTCGGCGCGGTACGGTCCACGCCGGGCCGGGCACCGCACGCCGCCCCCGCCGTACGAACCGAACGCCCCGACCGGGGTTGTCACACCGCCGCACAGACACAGCCCTACGATCGCCACTGCATGGCTGGACGCCGTACGTGCTTGGGGGCGATCGACGATCCAGGGTTCGTTCCTCACCCTGGCTCAACGAGCAACGCGGCTGATCACCGCATCAGTGCGGGCTATCGAGCCGGTTCAGTGCGCCTGATTCAATGGGGAGGGCGATCCCCGCCATCTGTCAGATCGCGTTCCACCCCGTATTCCCATTCCGTGGCCGCTAGCCATGGGTCATTTTCGGGGATAGCCCAGGGGTCATCGTCCGGATGCGAGGTTTCCGGGTTGCGTCCGCTTACGATGCCGTCTTGCTGCTGCTGATCTTGGCGTTCAGGATATGAAGTTTCCAGGCTGCGTCCGTCGACCCAGAGGTCGAACCACTCTGCTAGGGATGAGCAGATGGCCACGATCCCGACCTCGGGCGACTGCTTGTCGGGAAAGTCCCATGCGTCGCCATCCCACAGAGAGGCGGGGTTACCGGGCTGAGTCAGCGACATGTACCAGTACATGGAGCATCCGGCGTACACGAGAGGGAGCCCGAGCACGCTGCTTACCTCCGGGTGCTTCTCGTATTCTTCGAGCACGCCCGGGCCGCCCTCGTACTTCCGGTGTCCTCCAGGTGGGAGACCCAGGAGATCGTAGGAGGGGCCGAAGCCGCCGTTGCTCACCTCCGTGTACACCCTCCGCAGGAGCTCGGGTAACTCGTGACCGATGCGTTGCTCGCAGGCTCGCAAGTCCGCCTCAGAGATCGGCGGGTACGGGGGTTCATGCGGGACATCGCTGAAGTACTTGACGGCTTCGGGGGCACCTGCTTCCAAGGCCGCCATGATGAGATGATCAAGTGTGGGGTCGTCGAAGCTGAGTTGGGTCATGCTGCCGCCTTCACGGAGCGGTTGCCGCGTGTGGTGGATACGGCTCCAGATGTTCTCGCCGTACTCACGTTTGAGCCAGTCCAGCGGGACGTAGACCCGGTCATGGCGGCGTGCGGGATCCCAGGCCCGTCTACGGATGCGCTGGATCAGATCGTCATGTGACATGCACGACAGAATGCCAGCGCAGGCACAGCGGCAAGTCGAAAGAGATCCCAAGCTGACAGCGCGGGTTCGATTCCCGTCACCCGCTCTCACAGCAAAGAGCCAGGTGCATGAGCGTGATCTCTGTTCCGCGCTCAGAACTCCAGTAGTCGGCTGCGAAGCCGCTCGACGAACTCGGGCACCGGAACGTGTGCAGGCCGATCGCGGTAGCCGGGGAATCCTCCCCAGGAGAGCGAGCAGCGTAGGTATTCGATGAGCGAAATCGGTTCCCCCGCCGTCGTGCCCTCGACCAATGGGTCGGGGTTAGCGTTCGGGAGATGGATACCGTGACCGCCTCCGCTGTAGTTCGCCTTGGCCGCCGCATCGGGTGCGATGTCGAAGAAGAAGCCGTCTTCGTGGAACCCGCACTGTTCGTCTTCTTCCGAATCGGTACATGCGCAGCCCAGGCTGAGGTCTCCCACAGCGGATTCCAACATGTCCAGCAGCATCATGCCCGAGTGAAGAACCAGGGGATCCGGCCCGCAGTCCCAAGACTTCCCTGGCGGCTCGTGGTAACGGACGTGGGGCAGCAGTGAGCCTCCATCTCCGCACAGATCAACCACACCCACCATCTCTAGGCAGGCGCGCAGCGCCAGCGGGAGGGGGCCAAGGACGGTCTCGGCCTTGGCGATGGCATCGAAATCATCCATCGTCGGCGGCTGCCGGACCGCATCAGCGCAGGCGAACCTGTACCCCGCAGACGAAAGCCGGTCCACCAACGCATCAGCATTGACAGCCACACGCCGCATAGTTTCTCGGGCAACGTCCTCGGCATCCTCGCGCAGGCTCGCCGGCATTCCAGCCGACCCGAAGGCACGCATCTCATTCCACACGGCGACGTAGTCGCCTGACCGATACCTTCTGGCCCACGACACCACGGCGACGATGTTAGATCAAGCGGCGCAGCAGGCGCTCCGAATACCCGATCATGATCTCGCGCCGGAACGAGACCAGGGCCACAAGCCGCGTGCCCGTTGCGTGCCCGTTCGTAGAGCGATCAGCGGAGACTCACGGGGACTCACGGCTACTGGACCGATATACGCCCAGGTCAGCGATTCGTCAGCGCAGGTAGCGTGATCTTGAAAGAGTTCCCAAGCTGACAGCGCGGGTTCGATTCCCGTCACCCGCTCTCAGACTGAAAGCCCAGGTAGACCGATGGATTCGGTGCCTGGGCTTTGATGTTGTAGGGGCTTGCTCTCGCCCGCGTGCCAGATTCGTGCCAGATCAAATGATCTTGACAAGGTGGGCCGCCAACGAACACATCAAGCGGCGGCGCGGCGCGCCGCCGTACCCCCGCCCTCCGTCCGCCCGCAGTCCGGGCGTGCGGCCTGGGGGCCGGTCCCGGACGGCGGCGGGACCCTGGGCAGGGCACCGCACGCCGGCCCCGCCGTACGGACTGAACGCTTCGACCGGGGTTGCCACGCCGCCGCACAGATGCAGCTCTTACGATCGCCACGGCATGGCTGGCCATCGCACGTGGTCGGGGGCGATCGAAGGTCCAGGGCTTCGTTCCTCAGGCCTGGCCCACCGGGCAACGTGGTTGCGGTTTGCTGCCGAGCCAAGGCAAGTCCTGGGCCTTTGCGATCAATGGGAGCCATTAGGTGCGCGTGTCAGTCTTCTTCTCCGCCCATGAGGAATCCGTAGAGATCCCAACCTTGCGGGATTGGGGATTCCGCTGGGTGGTCCGCGAGGTGGAGAGTGGCTCTGTCATACAGGCTGTGGCTTTGGAAGTCCTCGGCTTGGCTCAGGGCCAGAAGTCGGCCTTCTACGCGCCAAACGGCGTAGCTCCATTCGTCCTTATCCTCGTACACGCCCACAACGTCGGGCTGTCCGTGGGCCTGGGAGATGGACAAGAGCGCCGAGTGCCAGACGGTGTTGAACTTTTCGCGGCTTCCTGACCGATCAACCCGCCACCGCGCGGAGGGCAACGTCTGAGGAAACTGCGCCAAGTCCGGGTCCTCATCGTCGTCGGGTTCGTAGTACAGGGCGAACGTCAAATCGAGCATTTTCGCTCGTGCGTCGTCTGCCCAGGCTCCCCAGGGAAGCGTGATCTCCCAGTCGCCAACAGTGAAGACAGGCCAGTTGGTGATGCTTTGCCGAAGTCGACCCCGGAACCGCCGGGAGGGATAGGCCATCCAGCTTGTGACCATGCTCGGTCGAACCCTCCCTCGTTCCATGGTGCACGGGCGAGGGCCGTAATCGTACCGATGAGATCTGGCGTCAGGGGATGCCAGGCGAGTGCCATGGGCCTACAGTCTTGACGCTCCCAAGGATGGGATCAATGCTTTGACCTATTTAGTGGAACATGCGGCTTAGCCGGGGCAATCTCCGTGCCACCTCTGCCGGATTCCGGGAATCCCGTGGAAGTCCTGTTGGGTTGGGATCGCTCTGGTTGGCGTACCCGCGCTCTGCCATCGTGTCGTAGACGCCCTCTTCTTCACCGGTGGCCTCTTCGTAGGCTTCGGCGGCCACGTAGGACAACGCCTCCCACTCTGGCCACTCATCATCGGCCCACTCCTGCATTGGACGGTCTGCCAGCCGTCGCACCTCGGGTACGTCGGCCAGGTTATCGGGGTCGGCTACTACGAGGTCGAATGTGTCACGGCCAAGCCCGATCAGCCAAGCCTGGAAGTACCAGAAGCTGTCGGTGGAACAGTAGCCATCGAGGATCAGGTCGGCGGCTTCCCACATGCCGTACGTGTCGGATCGTCGTCGTATCTGGTTGAGAAGGACTTGGAAGTCGACGATCCGGGCCAGCGGGCTCCGCGCGAGGTGGAAGGCGAGCCACTGCAGGCGTTCATCAGGATCGCTGGTCACTTCCTGGGACCGCCGAATGAAGAGCCAGAACTCGTCAACGTTCATGACGCTGCATGGTGCCAGGCTCGACTGACAATGCCGCGACGCGGAAGTCCTCGATCGCGTGCCAGATCCGTGCCAGAACAGTCGGGCAGTCTCGGTCTCTCACGGTCACTCACGGGCAAGCGATCCGTGCTGACCTGCACCCCCGTTTTCCCAGGTCAACACGGAAAAATCAGCAGCCGGTTCCCAAGCTGACGGTGAACAGTTGGTCCAAGATCTCCTCCTCTGAGGCTGCCTGCGGAGTTGCCGAAGTTTTCGAGCCGTCTCAGGTGAGCCCGCCGTCGCTGCCGTTCGGCGATGGAGCGCGCATGAGTGCCATGAACGGAGCTCCCGACATCGGTCGTGGATTCATGCACAATACGTACACACCGGCGCGGCGGAATCGCCACCAGCGAAAGTTAGGATCACGCGGTGCACATAACGAGCGATCTGCCTAATCGGTCTCGCCAGCCAGCTCCCATGAACCTCAGTGGCAGGGTCTGGGGACGGTCGCCGTACTGCTGGGACGCGGGACGATTTATGCGACGAGTGTTCCCGGGTGGCATTTCGGGTGGCTCATGCTCGTCGGTGTCGGGTGGCTGCTGCTCGGCGTGGGCCGGCTGATCGTGCTCGGTGTTGTCCTTGTCAGGCGGGGAGGCCAGTTGCATTGCGTCGTAACTGGACGTCCTGGGCGGTGGAACGCGTGACAATGCTCTATTCCACAGTTTCGGATTTCTGCACCGTGTTCACCACCCACGACGACATCGGGACTGTCACGTCGCTGATCGGCGCAGTGCCTCTGACGGTGGACTACCGGATGCCGGAGGCTTACAACGAGAGCACTGTCACCATCATGCGCTGGGGTGATGGGATCCTGGTCACACATCCCTACTACAGCGACCTATGTGCCCGCCAAGAGGTCATGAGGGCCCTGTCCCGCGATGGCCACCTAGCCGTCTGCGTGACTTGGGGAATCTCGATCGCCCCGTGGTCGAAAACCCGCTCCACGATGGATCCGTGGCGCTCGGCGGGGGCATTATTCGCGTACTTCGCCTACGCCGCCAACGGGAGACTGGAGGTCGGGTTCGACCCTGACGACTTCGACAAGTCCGACCCGGCCGCCCGGTGCGGCTGGAATACCGGGGCGGTCGACGCCTACCTGCATGACCTGGACTTCAGCCCGCTCGTGGTCGAGACACAGCAGCCGTCCGAGAGAGGTTCGGGACAGAGTCAGGGCGCCATTTCCCGGCACGAGGACGCCTGCATCACCATGCTGGAACGCATCGCCGGCGCTACCTTTCCGGCCGATCACCAACGGCCAGCCGGGCCCCATGTCGGCTTCACCCTCGCCAGGCCGCTCTCGGTCATGAGTGATGCCGAGTTCGGCCACTTCATGGGGCCACCGCTTTCCCGGTGACAAGCGTCCCAACCGCATTTCCCTCGTCATTTCCACGGTGGTCACCGTCGCAGCGGGGGCCTAGTCTTCAGCTCAGGGTACGAAGTCAGATGATACGACGTCGTCTTCAACAAATATCGGCAGGGCCGACCAGCGGTATGACCTGAACAAGGTGCCGGAATGGGAGGAAGAACTGCTGGGTCCAGCCCGCCATGGTCCCTCCTGAACCCCTGACAGGCTTGGAAATGCCCCAAGCCAATAGCGCTTGGTTGTACAGCCACGAGGGGAACATCAACGGAGCTCAGCGAACGTCCACGGACACCGGACGCCCAGGCCAGAGGCTTGGAGCTTAATCGAATCGTCTTCCTTTGATCCGCAGGTTCCGCATTCGAGCCCTAGGTGCCCAAGCGCTCCCAGCCAGAAGCTCTGTGAGAGCATCCAAGAGGGCAACGCACTGCCGACGCTCGTGGAAGCTGAGGAGTCCAGCGTGATAGTCGCTGCCATGATCCTTGTGTACGCGGTACCTGTCGTTGTTGCCGTGGCATCTCTCTTTGTGACGTCCCGTAGTTCGCGACGCAAGACCTTCTACTTGTTCACCACTCTCGCCGCCCTGATCGCGGCGCTCCTGATCGCCTGGACAGCGGGACGGGAGGCTTGGGGGTTCGGGCTCTTCTTCGTTCTACCGGCGGTGCTTATCACAGGGATACGGCTGGTCGTTGCATTCGTTGTGGGCTCCACGGACGCCGCCGATGACCTTTCTGAGGGTTGCAGTTCGGGTTGCCGTACAGAGCTGTCCGAGGGCGTTCAGGATGGACCGCGAACACCTTCTGACCTGCATTGAACGATCTGGAACGGCCCGAACTGGATCTTTTGATCCGTAGGCTCCAGGTTCGAGCCTGGGCGCCCTGCCAGCCAAAGCGTTACCCGGGTCGCTGGGATGCTGACGAGGCGCATGCCGGCCGCTGACTTGGGCGGACCGATCGTCACCGAGCCGTCCTTCAATTCGGTCGTCGTGCCGCTTGTAGGTATCAAGCGGCGGCGCGGCGGGCCGCCGTACAGCGGCCCGCCGCTTGCCCGCCGCCCGGGCATGCGGCCTGGGGGTCGGTCCCGGGCGGCAGCAGCACGGGCTGCCACGCCGACCGCCGATTCCGCCGACGCGAGCGAACGCGCCGACCCCAGCGCCCCGCCGCCGTGCGAGTACAGCCCTACGATCGCCCCGTATGGGCTCGCCATCCGTAGATGGCCGGGGCGATCGACGATCCGATGCTTCGTTCCCCAGCACCGGCTCACCGGATAGCGGTCGTCTGTCCGTACTCCTGCGCGCATCCCCATGCGTCCGCCGACGCGGTCAGGGCAGTTCACCGACCGGCGCGACGGTATGCGTTCCATCGCCGGTACACCACCAAATGGCGATCCCATGTTCCCACCCGGCGTGCAGGCCAAGATCGTGCGTAGCGCATACGGGCCAGACTCTCCAGATCAGCTCCATGATCGTTTCTTGGACCGCATCGGCGACCGCGGCGAGCGCTGTTCGAGGGTCGCGTCCCGTGATGGGTGAGATGCCGTTGCCGTGGTGGTCACCCTGGAACTCCACCCAAGCATGACCGCCGTTGTCCCAGTCGTGGGTGACCAGGCGGAGCTTACCGGTGATGCCTCGGGCGCGAACGTCGCGCTCCACGACCTTTAGCGCGTGCTCCAGCGTCGCCCACAGACGAGGTTCGAGGGCGAAGGTCGGCTCGAAATTGGTGTCTCGGAGAAGGCTCTCACCCAGGCGGGTCAGGTCGGCTGTGGTCAGACGGGTGGCGGGGCGTTCGAGGAGCTCTTGCGTTGCCGGCGTGCTCATACCCCATTCCTCCAATGAGGAGGCGAGTTCGAGGACGGGTTCGGCGTCGAGGCCACCGTCGCGCAACGCCGTGTAGATGCGGCCACTCAACGCGTCGACCACTTGCCTGGCTTGCTCTTCGGAGTGCACGCTGCAGTGTCGCCCACTGCATGAAACGAGGCAAGCGAGACCTTCCGCGCAGTATCGACGATGCATGACGGATTGACTGCCAGCGTCCGAGTGATGAATCAGTCCCGGCCCGACCGGGTGTCCGGTGCGCTCGCGCCGCCACAGGGCCATGTCCAGGGCGTCCAGCACGAGGGTGGTGTGCTTGGCCGGCGAGGCGGCCCAGCCGACGATCGCCCGGGAGTAGATGTCCGCGACGAACGCGACGTAGACCACCCCGCACCAGGCGGCCACATGAGTGAAGTTCACCCTGACGGCTCGCTGGCCTGTTTCCGTTGTTCTCATTGGACGGCCGGGATCAGATGAAGGGCGCCGAAAAGGCCACCTCCCGGCGGAAAGTGGCCTTCGTGGGAGAGAGCCGGCGCTCAGGCTCGGGCGGTCACCAGGGTCACCGCGGTCTCCGAGTGGACGCCGGTCTCATCCGTGCAGTGCGCAAGATTCGCGCGTACGGCGGCCGTGAGGTCGGCGCGACGTAAACCGATGTACGGACTGACCGCGGAGAAGTCGAACAGGCAGCAGATCGCGTCAGGCCCGCCGGGAACGGTGGTCGGCAGCGTCCATTCGCGGAGTTCGATGTCGACGAAACCGGCCTCCTTCGCCAGCGTGGCGACCTCGATCCCGGGCAGGGACCACGGCTCCTCGAAAAGATCGGCCTTGTCGGGGCCGAGAACGGTGGCGACGGCATCGTGCAGGGCGCGGAAGAGCGGGTTGCGGTGCAGCGGCTGCCAGGTGACGATGGCGATCCGCGCGTCGGGTCGGGCGGCCCGCCGCATCTCGGCCAGCGCCGCGCCGCGATCGGGAACGAACTGCAGGACCTGCTGCATGGTGATCAGGTCGAACGCCTGGTCGGAGACGTGCAGCAGGGTAGCGCCGCATGCCGTGTACTGCATGGGGGCGCCGTCGACGGCAGGTAGTTCGGTGGCGAGGGCGAGCATGGCGGGGTTGAGGTCGGTGCCGACAACGGCGCCGGTGGGGCCGATCGCCTTGGCCAGCACCCGGGCGACGGTGCCGGGGCCGGTGCCGATGTCGAGCGCCTTGGTGCCGGGGGCCGGCGCCAGCGCCTCGACCATGTGCTCCGCCCACGGCTGGAAGATCGACGGGAGCAGGATGTCCTTGTACGGCCGTACCTGGGTGACATCGAAGGAGGTGTCCGCGGTCACGGCGGCCCGGGACCTCGTGGCCGTTTCCAGGGTCTCGGCGAGGATGTCGACCTCGTCGGGGGAGTTGTACAGGTAGAACGAGGCCCGGATCGCGGCGGGGACGCCGAACCGGCTGCACGCGAGCTGCGCGCAGTGGTTGCCGGACCGGACGGCGATGCCCGCCTCGTCCAGACTCGCGCGCATGCGCTGCAGCGGGATGCCGTCCACCACGAACGACAGCAGCGGCAGCCGGTTCGCGGTGTCGGTCGGGCCGATGAAGCGGATGCCGGGCACGTCGCCGAGCCGGTCCAGGGCGTACTCGATCAGGGCCTGGTCATGGTCGGCGATCGCGTCCATGCCGATCTTGCTCAGGAAGTCGCAGGCGGCGCCGAGGCCGACGGCCTGCGCGATCGGGGGTGTGCCGGCCTCGAACTTGAGCGGGGGTGCGGCGTAGTGCATGGCGTCCACCGCGACGTTCTCGATCATCTCGCCTCCGCCGAGGAAGGGCGGGAGCGCTTCCAGGAGTTCGTACCTGCCCCATAAGGCGCCGATTCCGGTGGGGCCGCACATCTTGTGGCCGGAAAACGTGACAAAGTCGGCTCCCAGCGCGGTGACGTCGATGCCGAGGTGCGGGACCGACTGGGCCGCGTCGACGACCATCAGAGCGCCGACCTCGTGCGCGCGGGCGGCGATCGTTGCGACCGGGTTCACCGTGCCCAGGATGTTCGAGGCGTGCACGACCGTGACGACCTTGGTCCGCTCGTTGATCTTCTCGCTCAGGTCGGAGAGGTCCAGGCGGCCGTCGTCGGTGATGCCGAGATATCTGACCTTCGCCCCCACCCGCTCGGCCAGCAGCCGCCAGGGGATCAGGTTGGAGTGGTGCTCCATCTCCGTCAGGACGATCTCGTCGCCGGGACCGACTTGGAGCCGCCCGTCCGCCCAGATGAACGAGTTGGCCAGCAGGTTGACGGCCTCGGTCGCGTTCTTGGTGAACACGATCTCCTCGGCTCGTGGTGCGCGCACGAACGTGGCGATCTTGCTTCGCGCCCCTTCGTACAGCTCGGTCGCCTGTACGGCCAGCCGGTACACGCCCCGGTGCACATTCGCGTTGGCGCGGATGTAGTAGTGGTTCAACGCGTCCAGGACAACGGCGGGTTTCTGCGTGGTGGCGGCGCTGTCGAGGTATACGGGTGGGCGGGAATCGTCAGGGGCGGTTTCGAAGAACGGGAATTCCTTTCGAATCGACTCGACGTCGATCGCCATCGTGGTCTCCTCCTGCCGAACGGTGTAGCGGCAGTGTCGGCGGAGCCCGACGGGCTAGATCCAACTGGAGTTGTGTCATGGCGAACCCTCCAGCGTAACCCACATTTCAGGAGGGCCAGGGTGACCAGGAGTTGCCGTCATTTCCGGCCACCGAGGACCTCGATTTCCTCGCCTAATGTGGCGGCATGGCCGGCGATTTCTTGGTTGACGGCACGCGGATCATGGCCAGGCGCCGCTCGCGCGGCCTTACCCGGAGAATTCTGGCCGACCTGGTCGGCTGCAGCGAGGAATGGCTCCGCCTGGTCGAGAACGGGGTGAAACCCCTGGATCGGCTGTCGACCATCATGCGGATCGCCGAAGTGCTCCACGTCGAGGATCTCTCCGAGCTCGTCGGCGGCCGGACGAAACTCCCGCCCGCTTGCGACCACGGCGAATCCGACGAGGTCGGGAACGCGCTGCTGCTGCCCGGCCGGTTCCCCGGCGAGGCGACCGAGAGCGTGCCGCGGGTGCAGCAGCACGTGATGGCGGCGTGGGAGGTATGGCAGCGCTCGCCCCACCGCTACACCGAGACGCGCCGCCGCCTGCCGCCGCTGCTGTCGATGGCCGACCTGTCGGCCAGGGCCGCCACCGGCGCGGACCGGGAAGCCGGTACATCCGGCCTCACCCAGGTGTACCGGTTGTTCGCGGCGCTGCTGCGAAGCTGCGGCCAGCACGCGCTGGCCCTGGTCGCCGCCGATCGCGCGGTGGCCTCCTCGGAGGGCTCGGCGATCACCCAGGCCGAGGTGGCGGGCGTGCTCGTCTCGCTCGGCCGGTACGCCGACGCGCGCTGGCTGTGCCGGGCGGTGATCGAAGACCGGCCCGAGTCGCTGGAGGTCACCGGGCTCTGCTACCTGACGGCCGCGCTCGCCGCCGCCGGGGCGAGCGACGTGCTGCGAACCGAGGAGTTGCTGAACCACGCCCGCAAGATCGGCGACCGGCTGGGCCCGGAGTTCGCGCTGGAGGTGGACCTGCACCGGGTGGCGGTCGCGGTCCGGATGGGCCGGTACGCGCAGGCGATCCGCCTCGCGGCGGGCGTCGACGCCGACCGCCTCCCCGACAAGGACCGCCAGGCGCGGCACCTGCTGGCCGTGGCCACCGCGCACGCGATGGACGGCGACTCGAGCGCGGCCATGGCGCTGCTGTGGCGGATCGTCGAAGGGTGCCCGGAGGAGCTGCGATTCAACGCGGACGCCGGACCGGTACTGGCCCGGCTGCGGGCGATGGACTGCGAGTCGACCCGGAGGGGACTGCGGGAGATGACCCGGATCACCGCCTGATTCGTCAACGTCGGGGCATGGACGACACGGTAGGGGTGACCGGTTTCTGGTGCGGGCGGGCTCGGGCTGCCGTGTGCGCGTGGCACGGGAACACCGGCTGATCGTCGTGCCATCAAGGGCGGTATCGAGGAGTCAACCATTCCCTGACAAGAGTTGGCCGCCCGCGTCCGGCGCATACGGATGTTCGGCTCAGCCGCGATAGATCTCGCATGGGTGGCAGACGGCAGGATCGACGCCAACATCATGCTCAGCAACAATCCGGGGACACCGCTGCGGGCGTCCTCCTCGCCGGAGAGGCGCAAGCGGCGGTGGTCGATCTTGACGGCAGCACGCACAGCATGGGCGCCCACGCGACCATTGCCGCGGCCTGTTGCGTTTGGTCCGGGTGGGTAGTCTGCCCAGCCGTATATCTCGTCATCATTCTCGCAGGGTGAAGTGCGATCGGTCGCGGCACCTAACCTCGATGACTCACGCCTTGATCGTCCTGAGTAATGGGTTCGGTGTGGCGGAGGTTTCCGCCTGATCATCCTGTTCGTTCGCTCGGTGTGCCGTAGTGTGCCGCCCGAGGCGCTCGGATGGGCGGCG